>NZ_JBHTUR010000013.1:0-269096 GCF_042793755.1 Nocardia sp. NPDC056564 | reverse complement strand
GTGACCGCCACGGGACACCAACACACTCAACCCAACTCGCCACCCTCACCCTCACTTCGCGGCCGTCAGCCACCACCAACGGGACATCACGACAGCCATACCAACGATTCACCCCCGTCACGTCCCGCTCGTCGCAAGCAACCGCCACCAACGGGGCATCACGGCGAACTCACCCAAGGCGTGCCACCACCATGTCCCGCCCACCATCAACAGTGACCGCCACGGGACACCAACACACTCAACCCAACTCGCCACCCTCACCCTCACTTCGCGGCCGTCAGCCACCACCAACGGGACATCACGACAGTCAGACCCGTGATTTGCCACCACCACGTCCCGCTCGTCGCAAGCAACCGCCACCAACGGGACACCACGGCGAACTCACCCAAGGCGCGCCACCACCACGTCCCGCCCCCGATCAACGGTGACCGCCACCGGGACGACAACACGCTCACCCAATTCGCCACCCTCGCGCCCCCCAATTCGCCACCCTCGCCCTCAGTTCGCGGCCGTTAGTCACCACCAACGGGACATCACGACAGCCATACCAACGATTCACCCCCATCACGTCCCGCTCGGCGCGAGCAACTACCACCAGCGGGACATCACGGCGAACTCACCCATGGTGTGCCACCACCATGTCCCGCCCACGATCAACGGTGGCCGCCACCGGGACACCGATACGCTCACCCCAACTCGCCATCCCCATCCCGCCCCTCGACCGTCAGTCACCGCGAACGGGACATCACGGGAGTCATACCCGCGATTCGCCACCACCATGTCCCGCTCGGCGTCGGCGGCTGTCGCCAATGGGACAGCGCGGTGGAGTTTCCCGCGGTTCGGCGGCATCATGTCCCGTTGGCGGTGGTGGCCGGTTGGACTGGGCTTAGCACGGGTGGATCGCCGGGATAGGGCGGTTGGTCGGGGCGGCTGGCTGGCGCGCCATGAATTGGCCGTCGCCATGAGTGTTCTCGCGATCGGCATCCGCGGTGCCTCGCACGGTGTGCACGCACGCCTAGTGCGCCGGCACACGGAACTTCCCCGCGCGTCCCCGGGCAATCCGAGTTTCGCCCGGTCCGCTCACCAGCGGGACGCCACCGCGGACCCATCCGCGTTTTGCCACATCCATGTCCCGACCACGATGAACGGCCACCGCCGATGGGACGCCACCGAGGCATTCACCTGATCCAGCACGACCATGGCCCTGCGCCACGCATCCATCGCTCAGCACATCCCACCGGGATACCACCGGGTGCTTCCCTACGATTCACCACTGCGATGTCCCGGTCGGGCAAAGCAGTTACCGTCAACGGGACACCACCGCGGACTTTCCCACGATTCACCACTGCCATGTCCCGGCCGGGCAAAGCAGTAACCGTCAACGGGACACCACCGCGGACTTTCCCACGATCCACCACTGCCATGTCCCGGCCGCGCGAACCAGTTACCGTCAACGGGACACCACCGCGGACTTTCCCACGATCCACCACTGCCATGTCCCGGCCGCGCGAACCAGTTACCGTCAACGGGACATCACCGCGGACTTTCCCACGATTCACCACTGCCATGTCCCGGCCGGGCAAAGCAGTTGCCGTCAACGGGACATCACCGCAGACTTTCCCACGATTCACCACTGCCATGTCCCGGCCGCGCGAAGCAGTGGCCGTCAACGGGACATCACCGTGGATTTTCTCCCGATTCGGCACCCCTATGTCCCGTTCGCAGCGAGACCTTGCGGTGGACGGGACATAGGCGGGGGCCTGGGGTCAGTGGGCGGCGGAGTCCCAGCTGCGGCCTACGCCGACCGAGACTTCCAGCGGCACCGAGAGGTGGATGGCGGCGGACATTTGTTCCTTGGCGAGGGCCTCGAGGGTTTCCTTTTCGCCCTCGGCTACCTCGAAGAGGAGCTCGTCGTGGATTTGCAGGAGCATCCTGGAGCGCAGGCCGGCCTCTTGGATTGCCTTGTGCACGTTGATCATTGCCACCTTGATGATGTCGGCGGCGGTGCCCTGGATGGGGGCGTTGAGGGCCATGCGTTCGGCGGCTTCGCGGCGCTGGCGGTTGCTGGAGTCGAGGTCGGGCAGGTAGCGGCGGCGGCCGAAGAGGGTGGAGGTGTAGCCGACCTTGCGGGCCTGCTCGACCACCTCGTACAGGTAGTCGCGGATGCCGCCGAAACGGTCGAAGTAGACGTCCATCTGTTCTTTGGCCTCGGTGGTGCTGATCTTCAGCTGGGCCGCGAGACCGTAGGAGCTCAGACCGTAGGCGAGGCCGTAGGACATGGCCTTGATCCGGCGGCGCAGCTCCGGGGTGACCTCGGCGATCGGGATGTCGAAGGCCTTGGACGCGACGAAGGTGTGCAGGTCCTCACCGGAGTTGAACGCCTCGATCAGCGCCTCGTCCTCGGAAAGGTGCGCCATGATGCGCATTTCGATCTGGCTGTAGTCGGCGGTCATCAGCGACTGGTAGCCGGAGCCGACGACGAAGGTGTCGCGGATCTGCCTGCCGGTGTCGGTGCGGATCGGGATGTTCTGCAGGTTCGGCTCGGTCGAGGACAACCGGCCGGTCGCGGCGATGGTCTGGTTGAACGTGGTGTGGATGCGGCCGTCGTCGGCGACGCACTTCAGCAGGCCGTCGACGGTCACCTTCAACCGGGTCGCGTCCCGATGCTCGAGCAGGTGTTGCAGGAACGGGTGCTCGGTCTTCTCGAACAGCGATTCCAGCGCGTCGGCGTCGGTGGTGTAACCGGTCTTGGTGCGCTTGGTCTTCGGCATGTCCAGCTCGTCGAACAGCACCACCTGCAACTGCTTGGGCGAGCCGAGGTTGATCTGCTTGCCGATCACCTCGTAGGCCGCGTTGGCCGCCTCGGTCACCTTGTCGGCGAACTGGCGTTGCAGCGTCTCCAACTGGTCGGTGTCGACCGCGATGCCGGCGTCCTCCAGGTTGGCGAGGACGCCGAGCAGCGGCAGCTCCATATCCTCCAGCAGCGGAACGGATTCGATCTGCTGGAGTTCGGTGTCGAGGGCGTCGGCGAGGTCGGCGACGGCCCGGGCGCGCAGCATTTCGGTCTGCGCGACCTCGGCGTCGACGGTGTCCTCGTCGTCGAGCAGGGACAGCTGCGGGGTCTCGTCGGTCTCGGCGCGCAGCTCGCGGCGCAGGTAGCGCAGGGACAGGTCGTCGAGGTTGAAGCTGCGCTGGCCGGGGCGGACCAGGTAGGCGGCGAGCGCGGTGTCGCTGGTGAGACCGCCGAGGGTCCAGCCGCGACCGCGCAGGGCGTGCATGGCGGACTTGGCCTCGTGCAGGGCCTTCGGCACGGCCGGGTCGGCGAGCCAAGCGCCAAGGGCCGCTTCGTCTTCCGGGGTCAGGATGGCGACATCGATGTAGCCGCTCTCCCCGTCGGCGGCCGCGATGGCGAGCGCGCGCACGTCACCGTTGCCGGGAGTGCCGGAGCCGACGATCGAAACGCCCTGCCGGACACCGGCTTTCGCGTGCTCGGCGAGCCAGCCGGCCACCGCGCCGACCTCCAGCGCACCGCCGCTGATCTCGAAGCCCGCCTCGGCCTCCGGCTCCTTCGGCGCCAGGGTCTCGAACAGGCGGTCCCGCAGCACGCGGAACTCCAGGTCGTCGAAGAGCTGGTGAATCTTGTTGCGGTCCCACGGTTGCTGCGCCAGCTGATCGGGGGTGTAGGGCAGCGGCACGTCGCGGATCATCTCAGTGAGCTGACGGTTCAGCACGACGCTGCTCAGGTTGGCGCGCAGAGCATCGCCGACCTTGCCCTTCACCTCGTCCACCTTGTCGACCAGGCTGTTCAGGTCGCCGTATTCGCGGATCCACTTGGCCGCGGTCTTCTCCCCCACACCGGGGATGCCGGGCAGGTTGTCGCTCGGGTCGCCGCGCAGCGCCGCGTAATCCGGGTACTGGGCGGGCGTGAGACCGTACTTGGCGAACACCTCGTCGGGGGTGAAGCGGGTCAGGTCGGAGACGCCCTTACGCGGGTAGAGCAGCGTCACGTTCTCGTCGACCAACTGGATGGCGTCGCGGTCGCCGGAGACGATC
Source organism: Nocardia sp. NPDC056564 (assembly GCF_042793755.1). Classification (NCBI taxonomy): domain Bacteria; kingdom Bacillati; phylum Actinomycetota; class Actinomycetes; order Mycobacteriales; family Nocardiaceae; genus Nocardia; species Nocardia sp. NPDC056564. The sequence goes on along the minus strand of NZ_JBHTUR010000013.1, from coordinate 265,043 downwards.
AGCACCCGGAAACCCTGCGCCACGGCCTGCGTGGTCAGCGTGGCGATGAGGTCGTCGGCCTCGAAGCCGTCGATCGCCATCACCGGGATGCCCATCGCGCCGAGCACGTCCTTGGTGAGTTCGACCTGCCCGCGGAACTCGTCCGGCGTCTGCGAACGGTTCGCCTTGTACTCCGGGTACGCCTCGGTGCGGAAGGTCTTCCTGGACACGTCGAACGCCGTCGCGATGTGCGTCGGCTTCTCGTCGCGCAGCAGGTTGATCAGCATCGCGGTGAACCCGTACACCGCGTTGGTGGTCTGCCCCGTCACCGTCTTGAAGTTCTCCGCCGGTAGCGCGAAGAACGCGCGATAGGCAATCGAATGCCCGTCCAGCAACAGCAGAGTCGGCCGGTCACCCGACGCGGAATCGCTGGAGCCGGACGCGGTGGCAGGACGCTGAGCAGTCGTGGGTGAACTCACGCCACAGAGTGTAGGGACCAGCACCGACAAGCCGATACGCCGACACCCGTGCACAGCGGATGAGTACCGCCCGCCTCGCCGAGTGACCCGGATAACATTCGCCCGTGCCGGCGGTCCGGCATCCGAATCCGCCGGAGCGTCACGAGGAGTACGAATCCCGATGGTCCGTTCCGCCGAAGCCATGCACGCCTACCTGATCGAGCAGGTCAATCTGATGCTGCGCCGACTCGAGATGTATGGCGGTGAACCGGCGCTGTGGACACTGTTCGACCATCTCTTCTTTCTGGAAGACGCCGACAACGGAGTGGCTGACCTGCACGAATCCTGGCGCGCGCGCAATGCTTTCACCCCGACCGGCGTCCAGGGCGCGTTGAAACGCCACCTCCCCGAAGACCTTTACTCGGCGCTGCCGTCGATGTATGCCGAGGCAGCTCGGCAACGCGGCTGGCTGCGCGTCGACCGGGCACTCACCGTCGGCGAGCACACCACCTTGGTCGACTCGATCGAATCGTTCGTCTCCACGAACCGCACGTGGACCGACGTGCTCGACGCGTTCGGCCGCCCCAGCGCGCTGTTCGGCGGCACGAACCCGCGCTACGAGAAAACGCTGGCCTACGCGACCGACAACAAATCAGACCCAATGGTCTTCTTTCACCTGTGGAGCAGCGGTGACGAGCACCCCGAGCCGGTCCTCGTCGCGATCCGCCACGGCGCGGGCCCGTTCGCGGCGTCTTTCTCCTTCACCCCCGAGGGCATCCGCCGCCGCCCGCCCGAGGACGAATCCTGAAGCGGGCGGCGCACCGGATCACAGCAAAGAAGCGACCAGCTCGCGGAGGACCGGGAGGCTGACCGAGCCGGAGCCGAGGACCTTGTCGTGGAAGGCCTTGATGTCGAAGGCGCTGCCGAGGCGTTCGGTGGCGGTGAGGCGCTGGCGGCGGATTTCGAGTTGGCCGACCTTGTAGCCGACGGCTTGACCCGGCATGCCGATGTAGCGGTCCACCTCGGTGGTGATCTCGGCGAGGCCGGCGGGGGCGTTGGCGACCATGAAGTCGATGGCCTGCTGCCTGGTCCAGCCCTTGGCGTGCAGGCCGGTGTCGACGACGAGGCGGCAGGAGCGCAGGGAGTCGCCGGCGAGCATGCCGAGGCGGCCGAGATCGTCCTCGTACAGCGACATCTCCTCGGCGAGACGCTCGGTATAGAGCGCCCAGCCTTCGACGAACGCGGTATTCGCGTAGGACTGGCGCTGGAAGCGGGGCAGGTGGTCGAGTTCGTTCGCGATGGTGAGTTGCAGGTGGTGGCCGGGGACGCCCTCGTGGAAGGCGACCGCGGCCGTCTCGAACCGGCCGCGACCGGTCGGGTGATAGGTGTTGACGTAGTAGGTGCCGGGACGGGACCCGTCGGCGGCGGGCGGGAAGTAATAGGCGGCGGGCGCGTCCGCGGCGAGGAAGTCCGGCATCGCGACGATGTCGCAGGATTCCTTGGGCAGCCTGCCGAACCAGTTGCCCATCTCCGCGTTCGCCGCGGTGAGCGCGTGGCGCGCGTCGAACATGATCTGCTCGCCGTCGACGTAACACAGCGACGGATCGTCGCGCAGCCTGGCGAAGATCGGACCGAGCTCGGCGGTGCCGAACAGCCGTTCGCCGACCGTCGCGTACTCCTCGCGCAGCGCCTCGAGTTCGGCCAGGCCGAGCTCGTGGATCTCCTCGGCGCCAAGGTCGGGCAGGGTGGTGTGGTAGCGCAGCTGACGGCGGTAGATGTCCTCGCCGTCGTCGCCGAGCCAGCACAGTCCCGGCTGGTCGTCGGAGCGGCTCGCGGGCAGCAGCTCGTCGAACAGCACCTCGCGATACGTCTGAAACGCCGGGCGGATGATATCCCTTGCCACATCGGTCAATTCGGCCCGCCAAAACGCCTCGCCGTCCCAGTCCGGCGGGCCGGCGAAGGTGACGAACGGATCCGTGGACAGCTCCGAGGCCAGGTAACTGTCGAGCTGGTTCAGCGACCGTTCGAGGGTGATCCGGGCCGGCGTGCGACCCGCGGCGAGGCCGGCGCGGAACCGTTCGACCGCCTGCGCCAGCATGTCGCCGTACTGCCGGAAGCGCAGCACGAGTGCCCGCGCGCTGCCCGGCGTCGGCGCGTTGGTCTGCGGCGCCAGCGTCAACAGGTAGGCGTGCACGCCCTCCATCTGATCGGAGGCCAGCTCCAGCGGCCGCCATTCCAGCCGGTCGATCACCCCGGTCAATTCGGTGCGCAACAGGCCCCGGGTGACCCGATCGGTCTCGTCGAGTTGTCCGGCATCGAGTGCGTCGACCTTCCCCAGCAACTCGCGCCAGGTCGTGAGCAACCGCTCGTCGGCCGCGGCGGACAGATCCTCGATGCGGTCGTCGAACCGCCGATCGCCGAGCAACGTCGCGTCGCTCGGTTTGGCCTCCAGGAAGGTGTCCCAGTACCGCTCGGCCAGACCTATCAGCTCATCATGACCATTCATGGTCACGATCATGCCTCGAGGGCGGCCTTGCGGCACTGGGGTTTACACCGTGACTATCCGACGCCGAGGTAAGCCGACTTCACCGACGGATCGGTGAGCAGCTCCCGGCCGGAGCCGGTCTTGGTGACCTCGCCGGTCTCCATGATGTAGGCGCGGTCGCTGCGCGAGAGCGCCTGCTGGGCGTTCTGCTCGACCAGCAGCACCGTGGTGCTCTGCTGGTTGATCTCCGAGATGATCCGGAAGATCTGCTGAATGATCATGGGCGCCAAGCCCATCGACGGTTCATCCAGCAACAGCAGCCGCGGCCGGGCCATCAGCGCGCGCCCGATGGCGAGCATCTGCTGCTCGCCGCCGGAGAGCGTGCCGCCGACCTGCTTGCGCCGCTCGGCCATCCGCGGGAACAGCTCGAAGACCCAGTCGAGCGTCTTGGCGTATTCCGCCTTCTGCTTGAACGGCCTTCCGTAGCAACCCATGTCGAGGTTTTCCTGCACCGTCATGCCGGGGAACACACCCCGGCCCTCCGGTGCCTGGATCAGCCCCTCGCCCACCCGTTCGTGCGCCTTCATGTGGGTGATGTCGCGACCCTCGAACATGATCTTGCCGCGGGTCAGCGGCAGCAGCCCGGACAACGCCCGCATGGTGGTGGTCTTGCCCGCGCCGTTCGCGCCGAGCAGGGTGACCAGCTCGCCGGCCGCCACGGACAGCGAAATCCCGTGCAGCGCCTGGATTCTGCCGTAATTGACGACCATGTCGGTGACCTCGAGCAGCGCGTCGGAACCGCCGCCCTTGGTCACGTCGACGGCCTGCTGATCCGGTTCTCTGTGCGATGCCATCGCTGCTCCTACCCGTCCGTCCCGTGCGCGCTTGCCGTCCCCGACTCGGTGCCGTCGTCGGGCACACCGAGATAGGCGGCGATCACCGCGGGGTCCTCCCGGATATCGGCGGGCAGCCCGTCGGCGATCTTGCGGCCGAACTCCAGCACCACGATCCGGTCGGTCACGCCCATCACCAGGCGCATGTCGTGCTCGATCAGCAGCACGGTGAACCCGTCGTCGCGGATCTTGCGGATCAGATCCATCAGCGCCGACTTCTCGCTCGGATTGAACCCGGCGGCGGGCTCGTCCAGGCAGAGCAGCTTCGGCTCGGTGGCCAGCGCCCTGGCGATCTCCAGCCTGCGCTGATCGCCGTAGGACAGGTTGCGCGCCTTCTCCACCGCTTTCGGTGCGATGCCGACGAATTCGAGCAGCGCCATGCCCCGCTCGATCGCGTCGTGCTCCTCGCGCCGGTGCCGGGCGGTCCGGAAGATGGCGCCGGGCACGGAGGTCTTGTGCCTGGCGTCGGTGCCGACCACCACGTTCTCCAGCGCGGTCATCTCGCCGAAGAGCCGGATGTTCTGGAAGGTGCGCGCGATGCCCAACCGGGTGATGGCGTTGCGCTTGGTCTTGGTCAGCGGAGCGCCGTCGAAGTACACCGTGCCGGACGCGGGCCGGTAGACGCCGGTGATCGCGTTGAAGCAGGTGGTCTTGCCCGCCCCGTTGGGGCCGATGAGGCCGAGGATCTCGCCGCGGCGGATCTCGAAGCTCACCGCGTCCAACGCGGTCAGGCCGCCGAACTTCACGGTCAGGTCCTCGGTGCGCAACAGCGGCGCGCCGACGGCCGTTTCGATCTCCCGGCTGGAGGCGACCACCTCCGCGACCGTCTCCGCGTCGGCCAGGTCCGGGATCACCGCGGTCAGATCGACCACGCCGGCACTGGGCTCGGTCTCGGGTTCGGCCGCGTAGCCCGCGGCCATGTCCTCGTTGTCGAACAGTGCGCCACCGGCGCCAGGGCCGGTCATCGGGTCGCCCCGATCGCGTCGTCGCCGAACGGCCTGCGCACGGCCTGGTACACCTGACGCCCGTAGGCGAGCAGCTTCTGCCGGACCGGGAAGAGGCCCTGCGGTTTGAAGATCATGACCACCATCAGCGTGATACCGAAGAACAGATACTTGTAGTCGCCGAGCGACTGCGCGCCCGGTTCGTGGAACTTCAGCACGTTGCCGAGCAGCACGAGCAGCACCACGACCGCCACGATCGACCCGGCCACATACCCCAGTCTGATCGGTCGCTCCTGATCACGAGCCCACCTGCGCCAGAACACGATCAACGCGACCACGACGGCGATGCTGAACACGATCAGCAACCAGCCGACCGCGGTCTGCCCGACGGCCTGCACCGAGAGCAACCGGTTCGGCAGGTACACGATGATGAACGCGCCGACGATCACGCCGAGCTTGTTGCCCTGCCCGCCGATGACCACCGCGCACAGGAACAGCATCGAGTTGATGATGTTGAACCCGGTCGGGTTGATGAACTGCACCTGACCCGCGTACAGCGCGCCGGAGAGCCCGCCGACCGCGGCGCCGATCATGAAGGCCCACAGCTTGAACTTGAACGTCGGCACGCCCATGATCTCGGCCGCGTCCTCGTCCTCGCGGATCGCGACCCAGGCCCGGCCGACTCGGCTGCGCTCCAGGTTGCCGACGATCAGCAGGACGATGATCACCAGGATCATGCCGACCCAGAACCACCAGGTGCCCGCGTTCGCCTTGTCGAAGATGTTGGAGGTGTCCGAGTTTCCGACATTGCCGGAGGAGAACACGCCGTTCTGCTTGTGCTCCGACTCGCCGATGTGCGGGTAGGCGATGCCGGACAGGCCGAGGCTGCCGTTGGTCACGTCGCCGAGGTTGTCGGCGAGCAGCCGGACGATCTCGCCGAAGCCGAGCGTCACGATGGCCAGGTAGTCGCCGCGCAAGCGCAGCGTCGGGGTGCCGAGGATCAGGCCGGAGACCGCGGTGACCGCCGCCGCCAGCGGCAGGCAGGCCAGCCAGGCCCAGTCCTCGCTCAGCCAGCCGCCGTCCGTCTGATTCCACGGACTGTTGGGGCTGGTGAGCAGGCCGACGGTGTACGCACCGACGGCGTAGAAGCCGACATAGCCGAGGTCGAGCAGACCCGCCTGTCCGACAACGACATTCAGGCCGACCGCGAGCAGCGCGTACATGGCGAACTGCGCCATCACGCCGCCGAAGCTGGTACCGGGGGTGTCGAGGAACGGCGGCGGGAACAACGGAAGCAACGCCAGCACGATGATGGCGGGAACGCCGACGGCCCACTGCGCGGGCCGGGACAATCCGCCCCACCAGGCGCGCAGGCTGTCACCGATGCCGTGCATCGGCCGCTCCGGCTTGGTCGGCGGGGTAACAGTTTTCGTCTCACTCATGCTCGCGCCTTCCCGAGGCTCTCACCGAGAATGCCGGTCGGGCGGATCATCAGGACCAGCACGAGCACCACGAACGCGACCACGTCACGCCATTCGGTGCCGAACAGGATCTGACCGTAGTTCTCCGCCAGCCCGAGCAGCAGGCCGCCGAGCAGCGCGCCACGCAGGTTGCCGATGCCGCCGAGCACCGCGGCGCTGAACGCCTTGATGCCGAGGATGAACCCGCCCGAATAGATGATCCCGTTCGGGATCTTGAGCGCGTACAGCAGCGCCGCCGCACCGGCGAGCACGCCGCCGATGAGGAAGGTGAGCATGATGATCCGCTCCCGCGAGACGCCCATCAGCGTCGCGGTATCGGGATCCTGCGCGACCGCCCGGATGCCGCGGCCGAACTTGGTCTGATTGATCAGCAGTTCGGTGGCGATCGCGAGAATGACCGCGGCGCCGATGATCACGAGCGTCACGTTGGTGATGTCCGCGCCACCGAAACTGAACTGCTTGGTCGGCTCCACCAGCATGATCGGCTTCTGGGCGTTGGTGCCGCCCAGGTTCGGCCAGATCTTCGGCAGCACGAAGTGCACCACCTCCTGGATCACGAACGAGGCGCCGATCGCGGTGATGAGAAAGATCAGTGGTTTGGCGCCGCGTCTGCGCAGCGGCCGATAGGCCACGCGCTCCAATCCGACCGCGGCGGCGCCGGACACCGCCATGCCGAAGATCATGGCCAACGCCAGATAGGTAATGGTGAGGATGATGCCCTGGGAGTAGACATCACCGCTGGGCGAGAACCCGAGCAACATCAGCCCGACATACTGGCCGAACAAGCCGAGCATGAATATTTCCGAATGGGCAAAATTGATCAGCCGCAAAACGCCGTAGACCAGGGTGTAGCCCACAGCAACCAGCGCGTAGATCGCACCGTAGGACAATCCGTCGACGGTCAGTCGCCAGAAATCGTGGATCACTCCTTCATAGTTGAAGTCGATTGATCCGCCGGCGAGTTGTACAGCGCCGGTTAATGCCGTTGAAGTCATTTCGCTAATTCGCCCTCATCGATTCGCCCTCATAGATTCGCCCCTAACGACACAGCAGCACGTACTGGGATTCGCGCGAACCCCGGTACGTGCTGCGCGATCGTTCGGGTGGGTTACTTGACCGTGTAGATCCAGATCAACGCGTTGCTCAGTTCGCCGTTGGCGTTCCACTTGTACTGGCGCGCAAGGCCGGCACCGTCGTAGGACTTCACGTACTCGAGCAGGTCGGGACGGGTGACCTTGCCACCGTCGATGCCCTTGGCCAGGATCGTGGCCAGGTCGTAGGCCTCCACCGAGTACACGCCGGACGCCTGGCCGTTGAAGGCCTGGTAGTCCTTGGCGAACTTCTCCGGAGCCGGACCACACGGGCAGGTCAGCATCGCGCCCTTGGCCGCGCTGCCCGCCTGGGACAGGAACTGCGGGTCGTTCACGCCGTCGGGACCGATGAAGACGCCCTTGAAGCCACCGGACTTCAGCTGCTGGGCCAGCGGCGCGCCCTCGGCGTAGTAGCCGGCGTAGAAGACGGCGTCGGCGTTGGCCGAGGCGATCTTGGTGACCGTCGCGGAGAAGTCCTTGTCACCGGTCTTGATGCTGGACGAGCAGGCCGCGTCGGCCGCGGAACCGAGACCGTCGGTGATGCTCTTGGCCAGGCCGGTGCCGTAGTCGCTGTTGTCCTGGACGACGCAGACCTTCTTGTAGCCCGCGGTGCCGGTCAGGTACTTCGCCACGGACGGACCCTGCACGTCATCGTTGGCCAGGCCGCGGAAGAAGGTGGTCCAGCCGTTCTGGGTCAGCGTGGCGTTGGTGGCCGAGGAGGTCACCGAGACCAGGCCCGCGTCGCTGAGGATCTTGCCGGTCGCCTTGGTCTCGCCGGAGAACGCCGGACCGACCAGGCCGATAATCGACTTGTCGTTGACCACCTGCGGAATGACCTGGGTGGCCTTCTGCGGGTCGCCCTCGGTGTCGAACGACTTCAGTTCGATCTTGCAGCCCGCGTTGGCCTTGTTGTGCTGGTCGAGCGCCAGCTTGACGCCCATCTGAATGTTGATCCCGAGCGCGGCATTCGGGCCCGTCAACGCGCCGGCGAAGGCGATGGTCGTGCCGGCCGGGCAGGTCGCCTTGCCGTCACCGGCAGGGTCGGCGGCCTTCGCCGGGTCGGTCTTCGGCACCTCTTTGCCGTTGATGTCTACCTGCGCCACCGGCTGGATGGACAGCCCGGCCGCGCCGCTGGTGCCGGACGTGTCCGTCCCACCGGTGCTGGTCGATTTGTCACTGCATCCGGTCAGCACCAGCGCGGCGGCAGCGCCGATAGCCAAAACACCTCGCGTCGTACGACTGTGCCATGTCGAACTAAGCACGTTTCACCTCTAAGTCCTGTGCTCCCCCGGGATCACCGAGGAGGCCGACCACGTCGACCCGGTCAGAACTTAGCGTCCATACGTTAGTTCCGCATCACATTCGGATCATGAACGCGACATCGTGTCGAATTTTTGTTCACGATTGCGTTTCACCCGCGTAAAATCCACGCTTAATCGGCTCAGACGGACGCAGTCCTTCGACACGCCGTGCCCTGCCTTCGGGGTCCGCTCAGCGGACCCGGTCGCTCACTTGGGCGCCAAGTTCTCCAACACGACCTCGGCGACGGCCTTCATCGTAGTCCGGCGATCCATCGCGGTCCGCTGAATCCACTTGAAAGCCTGCGGCTCGGAAAGCCCCTGAGTCTGCATCAGCACGCCCTTGGCCCGCTCCACCAGTTTGCGGGTCTCCAGGCGGTCGGACAGGTTCGCCACCTCGCCCTCCAGCGCGGTGATCTCATGGAAGCGGCTCGCCGCCAACTCGATCGCAGGCACCAGATCCGACTTGGTGAACGGCTTCACCAGATACGCCATCGCGCCCGCGTCGCGCGCCCGCTCGACCAGATCGCGCTGACTGAACGCCGTCAGAATCACCACCGGCGCAACCCGTTTCGACGCGATCTCCGCCGCCGCATCGATACCGTCCCGGCGCGGCATCTTCACATCCATGATCACCAGATCCGGGCGATGCTCCACCGCCAGATCCACCGCCTGCTGGCCGTCGCCGGCCTCACCCACAACCAGGTAACCCTCTTCGGTCAGCATCTCGACCAGATCCATGCGGATGAGCGCCTCATCCTCCGCGACGACGACCCGCTTCGCCCCCGCGTCGCGCTTAGTGCTTGCGCCCCCTGCTGCTGTGCTCATAGGTAGACCCCTCTGGTTCAGATGCCTGTCCCGACACGCCGAAGGCTGGACGTTGGTCCAACGAGCCGACCATCGACCTCACCGCCGCGCTATCGAGTGATGTAAAGAGTACCTTTCACTTCGGCATAGAACGCATATACCCAGGGCAAACCGGTCGGCCGCGGGTTGCCGAGCAACCGGTTAGGTACCAGCCCGCCCCACCCGCTATCATTTCCTCCCGGTGCGCCGGGTTGGCGGAACTGGCAGACGCGACGGTCTCAAAAACCGTTGTCCGAAAGGACGTGTGGGTTCGAGTCCCACACTCGGCACTCGACGATGGGCGATCCATGTTCGCGGTAGGCGCGAACTGGGTCGTCTCGTCGTTTTTTCCGGGGGTGCAACCCCCGGGCCCCGCTCGGCGGGGCTTCGCCCCCCGAACCCCCCTTCTAGTGGTTGCGTTTGTTGGGATGTTGCGGTCATGGGGGTTTGCGGTCGCGGGGGTTTGCGAACATGGGGTGTTTGGTCAGCTGCATGCTTGGCATATTTGGCAGCGGGGTTGGGCAGGGGGCGGTCGATCGAGGGTCTCGCGTTGGGGTGGATGCCGCATATCTTTTGATTTCGCGCACGCCTTCTGGTTTCTCGCACGCCGACTTGCCGGGGCGACACGGGTGCGGATGTCAAAACCCTTGCGGATGTGGGGTTTCGGGGTGACAGCTGAGTAGTGAGGGCTGGCGGGTGCGGAGCGTTGGGGTTGATCTCGTGCTGAGCTCGCGTTGTGGTTCGAATCGCGGCGGTTTGTTCGTAGTCGAGTATTATCTGAGTGTCACGTGAGTGATGCTGGGCGGTGGGACGCCGCTTACGACGACGCCCCACCTGGTGGGTTTAGCTAGCCCGCAACCAGCGGACCAGCATGAGCGCCCCGGCGACTACGGCAGCAGCTGTCAAGAAGATGCCGTAGTCGACCGGGGCCTTGCTCTTTGCCCGGCGATGTTTCGCCATTCCCCACCACCTCCCTCCTGGGCGCGGTGTCTGGACCATGTCCACCGCCCCTCGGTTGGAGGTGTCGAGCACTTTACGTCATGCCACCGACTGAAATGGTTGGTGCACAGGGGTTTTCGGCGAAACTGCCAGAATCCAGGGTTCGGGTTCCAAAGCAGCCCTCTTCCGCGTTCCAAAACGGTCTACCGCGCCCGCAGAGGTCATGTCGCACCGCCGAATCCTTCGTCGGCGCAAGGGGTCCGCGCGCAGGTCAGTTGAGCCAACCAATAGCTTGGACGGCCGCGGTGGCCGCCTCTTCCACCTCGTCCAGCGCGATGCGATTCTCCGCGGTATCGTCGTGTCCGCCGAGCACCGAGGCCGCGTCAGCGGCTTCGACGGCCGTGCGCTTTACATCCTGGAGCTTTTCCGGCAGCGATGAATCGTCCCGTTCGACACCGTCGTCGGGGCGACCACCGGCGACCGTGTCGCAGTAACCAGCCGAACCGTTCGACGACGCCATACATTTCTTGTGGTCCACGCACAGCTCGCCCTTCTCCTTCTTCGCGGCGAACAGGCAGGTGGCCTTGAAGGCGTCGCTAGCGGGCTCCGCGTAGACCCCTAACGAACCGAAGAGACTCTTCTTCTTTTGCGGGCTGACTCCGACATCACTTTTGGGCGCATTGGGGCGTACCCACTCAGCTTTGAGCTCCGCGTTCAGCGGGACGGCCCGGTATCGGGCTGCGGCGCTGGCGGCGCGAGCCTCGTTGCAGGCCCTGGCGGCGTCTTCATTACCTTCGGCCGCACGCTCTTGCTCGGCGGTGCACAACCTGGGCGGGTCGGCGGCGACGGCGATCGGGTTGGTCAGCAGCAGACCGGCGGTGACGGCGAGTATGGCGGAGACGAGGGTACGAGCTTGGACCAGCGAGGCGAGTCGGGCTCGAGCAGTAGGCAAAAGGGCTCCCATTCATAGAAGCGGACCAGCCAATCCGATCCACCGTACGACTACACATTCGGAGACCTCGGTAGCCCGGATCGGACACACCGGACAGCGTGTGGCGTGCTTGCTCCGGCATGGATCGAGAAAGGCGGCCGCTGCTCATCGAACTGTTCGGCGATCTGCCTCGTATTCACGCGCGTAGGGTGGCACTAGGACGCCCAAATCAGCGGAGGTTGCGATGCGGGTGAGCAGGAATACGGTGGATCTGGGTGGATATCCGGATCTGGTCGTCATCTATCTCGGGATGCGGGTGCGCAAGCCGCGCGGCATCCTGCGGCTGCTCGGGCTGGGGCCGAAACTGTATCGGTCGCATCAGGATCGGCCGGACGGGTTGCTGTCGCACGAGGACGTGATCTGGTCGCTGTTTCCGCCGCACTGGGGGGCGCGGCAGTACTGGCGGGATCTGGACAGCCTGGAGGCGTGGACCCGGTCGGCGCCGCACCGGGATTGGTGGCAGAAGTTCCTGCAGGACGCCGGCGGCACCGGGTTCTGGCACGAGGCGTACTTCATGCGCGGCGGCATCGACGCGATGTACGACGACATGGACGGCTCGACGGGGATGGCGCGGTTCGCGCCGGTGATCTCCTCGCGCGGGCGGATGTTCTCCACCCGGGGGCGCGTGCACGACCAGCCGTCCAAGGTGGCACCCGTGGTGGACGAAAAGACTTACTACAGCGGCGAACTCGACTAGCGACCCGATCGTCCCATGATCGGCTGTACTGTCCTATCACAGGGCAATCACAACATTGCGTTTCGATGATTGCGGCGTGGGGTAAGTGCACAGGGACACAGTCGAACATGATCATCGGTAAATGCGACGCACACCTCAGGTGCGCCGCCATTCGTGTACGGCATCTGACCGGTAGATGAAATATTGGTCTAGACCGTGGTTTTCGGAGGTTTTCGGACATCGGCGGCGTTATCGAACGTTTACCGTATTCCTATGCACGTCCTGTTCGTCTGCAACGGCAATGTTTGCCGTTCGGTGATTGCCGAGCGCCTCACCCGCGCGCTCGCGGTCGAACACGCCCTGCCGAACCTGACCGCGGAGAGCGCCGGAACCCGTGCCCTGGTGGGCTTCCCGGCTGAACCACTGGCCGCGCAGGCGATCGAGGGGCTCGGCGCGGACGCGAGCGGGTTCAAGGCGCGCAGGCTCAGGGACGAGATGGTGGACAACGCCGATCTGGTGCTGACCATGACCCAGCAGATCCGCGACACGGTGAGCGAGATGGGTTTCGGCGTCGCCTCGCGCACCTTCACCCTCCTGGAGGCGCACCGGATCGCGCACGTGACCGGGGCCCGCTCGATCGCCGAACTGCAACGGGCGCGCAACGATCTGTCGATCGTCGGCCGGGAGAACATCACCGACCCGATCGGACTGTCCGAGCAGGCCTACTGCGAGGTCGGCGACCGGATCGCGGAGGCGCTGGTGCCGCTGCTGCTCGCGCTGGCCCCACATGAGCAGTCGCGCCCGGCGGCCGACGAACGCCCCGGCCTGGTCATCGAGCCCGGCGAGACTTCCCCACCGCTGGCGTCCTTTCTGGCGGCGCACCGCATCAGGTAGTCTTTCGACCCAAATACCGATCTCCGACACAGCAATGCAGAGCTGCTATGTCCATTTCCAGGCCGGACGTATTACACTCCCGCGGACACCAACTTCCACCGTTGCTGGTTCGACACACGACAGGAATAGACATGCCGAAACGCATTTCGGATGTTTCGCTCCATGTGTATGTGACACCGGAAACCCTCGAACGAGTCGTCGAGACCGTGCGCGAGGTCGTGGACGACCACCTGCAGGACCGCGAGGTGTTCGCGTGGCGCTTCACGCTCCCGGTGGACACCGACGATCCGAACCACGTCACCCTCGAAACCCAGTGGCGGATGGAGCATCCCGGCGACGAGCCGGGCGAGCGCGGCACCTACGAGATCGCGCTCAGCCTGGTCGGCGCGCCTGCCGAACTCACCGACGCCGACATGGCCGGCCTGGAACAGCAACTGCTGCACGGGATCTACGGCGCCGCGCGCACCGAGCCGGGCCAGAACATCCCGTTCTCGATCCGCGCCAGGCAGCGCGCGGACCTGGACCTCGACGTCGAGCGCGAACGGATCTGACCCCGGAAAAGACTGCGCCGCACCGGCTTCCCGACGGCTCGGGAAGCGGATGCGGCGAAGTTCAGCGGATCGGTTACTTGCCCCGCGCCGGGAAGTGCCGAATCAGCCCCTCCTGCACGGTGGTCGCGAGCAGCTCCCCGGAACGGGAGAAGAAGCGACCGGTCGCCAGCCCACGCGAACCGGAGGCGACCGGCGACTCGGTGGCGTAGAGCGCCCAGTCGTCGAACCGGAACGGCCGGTGGAACCAGATCGAGTGGTTCACCGTCGCCGCGACGATCCGGTCCAGTCCCCAGGACAGCCCGTGCGTGGTGATGATCGAGTCCAGCACCGTGGTGTCGGACGAATAGCCCAGCGTCGCAACGTGCAGCAGCGGATCGTCGGGCAGCCGCCCGTCGGTGCGCATCCACACCCGGTTGTGGTTGAGCCGCTCCCCCGTGCCCTTCATGATCCAGGCCGGGTCGTTGGTGTAGCGCATGTCGATCGGGTGCGGCGCCTTGATGAACATCTCCAGCTTGTCTTCCAAGCCGACGAAGCTCTCCTCGATGCGCGGCAGGGTCTCCGGGTCCGGCACCTCGGGCAGCGGGTGCCCGTGCTCGAGGCCCTTGTGCCAGTCCTGGAACGCCGCGAGCATCACGAACAGCTCTTGATCGTCCTGGAGGGCGGTGACGGTGCGGTTGGCGAACGCGCGGCCGTCGCGGTGCCGGTCCACCCGGTACTCGATCGGCTTCTTGGGATCGCCGCCGCGCACGAAATGCGCGTTGATCGCGTGCACCGGACGGTCACCGACCGTGCGGCCCGCCGCGATGATCGCCTGCGCGACGAGCTGGCCGCCGAACGTGCGGCTCCACACCTTCTCCGGATGTTGCCCGACGAACACGTCCTCGTCCATCTGCTGCAGATCGAGCAGACCGAGCAAAACGTCCAGATCAGACTTCCCGGCCGCCGACGAATCGACGACCGACCCTCCAAGAGAACTGTTCACAGTTAATGATCCTCCTCACCGATGCGATGCACGTGGATCAGGTTGGTGGAACCGACCGTTCCCGGCGGGGAGCCGGCCACGATGACCACGAGGTCACCCTTCTGGTATCGCTCCATGGACAGCAGTGCTACATCGACCTGGTGGATCATAGCGTCGGTGGTGTCCACCATCGGCACGATGAAGGTCTCGGTGCCCCAGGTCAGCGCGAGCTGGCTGCGCACCTCCGGCAGCGGGGTGAACGCCAGCAGCGGCAGCGGGGTGTGCAGCCGGGCCAGGCGGCGCACGGTGTCACCGGACTGGGTGAACGCGACCAGCGCCTTGGCGTTGAGCCGCTCGCCGATGTCGCGGGCGGCGTAAGAGATGACCCCGCGCTTGGTCCGCGGCACGTGGGTCAGCGGGGGCACCCTGGTCGATTCGGTCTCCACCGCGTGCACGATGCGCGCCATGGTGCGCACCGTCTCGATCGGCCAGGCGCCGACCGAGGTCTCGCCGGAGAGCATCACCGCGTCGGCGCCGTCGAGCACCGCGTTCGCCACGTCGGAGGCCTCGGCCCGGGTCGGGCGCGAGTTCTCGATCATCGACTCCAGCATCTGGGTCGCCACGATCACCGGCTTGGCGTTCTCCCGCGCCATCTGGATGGCCCGCTTCTGCACAATCGGAACCTGCTCGAGCGGCAGTTCGACGCCGAGGTCACCGCGGGCGACCATGACCGCGTCGAACGCGAGCACGATGGCCTCCAGGTTGTCGATCGCCTCCGGCTTCTCCAGCTTGGCGATCACCGGCACCCGGCGGTTGACCTTGTCCATGACGTCATGGACCAACTCGATATCCGACGGCGATCGCACGAAGGACAGCGCGATGAAGTCGACGCCGAGCTTCAGCGCGAATTCCAGGTCCTCGATGTCCTTTTCGGACAGCGCGGGCACCGAGACGTCCATGCCCGGCAGCGAAACGCCCTTGTTGTTGGAGACCGGTCCGCCCTCGGTCACCCGGCAGACGACGTCGTTGCCGTCCACCCGGATAACGGTGAGCCCCACCTTGCCGTCGTCGACCAGCAGCCGGTCGCCGGCCTTCGCGTCCTGCGCGAGTTCTTTGTAGGTGGTCGAAACCCGGTCATGGGTGCCGTCGACGTCGTCGACGGTGATCCTGACCTCTTCGCCCGTCGCCCAGACGGTCTTGCCCTCGATGAATCGGCCGAGCCGGATCTTCGGTCCCTGGAGGTCGGCCAGGATGCCGACCGCTCTGCCCAGGTGATCGGAGGCGGCCCGCACCTTCTTGTAGTTCTCTGCGTGATCCGCGTGTTCGCCGTGACTGAAGTTCAGTCGAGCCACGTCCATGCCGCTCTCGACGAGTTCGCGGATACGGTCCTCGGAGGCAGTAGCCGGGCCGAGCGTGCACACAATCTTCGTCCGTCGCATCACGGGTAGAGCCTAGTCCCGACCGGTGCCAGGGGCCGCCTGTGCCCCAGGTGAAAGCTTAGTAAAAAAATGAACCGCGACTTGGTGAAACCTCCAAGTCGTTACGCATCGCGCAACATCCCTGGCCAGCGCCATCTATTTGAAACAACGGCAATCGAATGTTACTCGTTGGTAGATATTTTCGATGACGAATCGCACGAAAACGGATAGCTGGAGCATCGCTGTTTCAGATGTTGCCGTGTCATGGATCGTGCCGGTTTTCGCGATGCGGGTGGCCCCTCACGCAAGAACCCCGGCCACCGATGTCGGATGGCCGGGGTTCGCACGAGAGGGTCGGGTCAGGTCGCCACGTGCCGCGCGAGACGCGTCTCCAGCCGGGTCTGACCGAACCCGAGGATCAGGCAGATGACCCAGTAGTAGATCGCCGCGACGCCGTAGAGCGCGAAGAAGTCGAACGTCGGCGCGGCGGCCAGCTGCGCGACGCGCAGCAGCTCGGTCACCAGGATGGTCGAGGCCAGCGAGGTGTCCTTCACCAGCGAGATCAACGTGTTGGACAGCGGCGGCACCGCGATGCGGTACCCCTGCGGCAGGATGATCAGCCGCATCATCTGCGAATACGTCAGCCCGAGCGCCTGCGACGCCTCCCACTGCCCCTTCGCCACGCTGAGAATGGACGCGCGCACGATCTCCGCGGCGTAGCCACCGACGTTGAGGCTGAACGCGATCACCGCCGCCGGGAACGGATCGATCACCACCCCGAACTGCGGCAGCGCGTAGAACACGATGAACAGCTGCACCAGCAGCGGCGTGCCCCGGATGATCGAGATGTAGAACCGGGCGGCCGCGGACAACGGCCACACCGGCGACATCCGGGCCAGCGCGACGAACAGCGCGATCGTCAGGCCGATGACGAAGCTGACCGCGGTGAGCGGGATGGTCATCTTCAGCGTCGCCTGCAGCATCGGCCACAGGTTGTGCCAGATCAGTTCCCTGGTAGCGGCATCCATGGAGGGCGTCGGCTACTTGCTGACGTCGGTGCCGAAGTACTTGTCCGAGATCTTCGCCAGCGTGCCGTCGGCGCGCAGCTCGGTCAGCGCCTTGTCCACGTCCTTGATCAGCGCGTCGTCCTTGCGCGCGGCGAACGCCTGCTTGCTGGTCTCACCGGTCTTGCCGGAGACCTTCACGCCGGTGTCGCCGGTCTTCTTGGTGTACTCGGCGACGGCCAGGGTGTCATTGACGGTGGCGTCGACGCGGCCGTTCTTCAGCAGCTGGATGGCCTGCACGAAGCCCTCCACCGCCTCGACCTTCGCGCCCGCGTTGGTGGCGACCTTGCCCCAGTTGCTGGTCGCGGACTGGGCGCAGGTCTTGCCCTTGAGGTCGGCGAGGGTGGTGATGGCGTTGTTGTCGGCGCGGGTGACGATCACGCCGTCGGAGGTGGTGTACGGGGCGGAGAGCGCGTACTTGTTCTTGCGCTCGTCGTTGATCGTCACCTGGTTGGCGACCAGGTCGAAGCGCTTGGACTCGAGGCCGGCGAAGATGGCGTCCCACGGGGTCTGCACGAACTCGACCTTCTTGCCGAGCTTGTCGGCCACGGCCTGGACCACCTCGACGTCGTAGCCGGTGATCTTGCCGTCGGGGCCCTGGAAGCTGAACGGGGAGTAGGTGCCTTCGGTGCCGACCTTCAACACGTTCGGATCGCTGCTGCTCCCGCAGGCGGTGAGCCCGGTGGCGGCGACGATGGCGAGCATGGCGGCGGCGAACAGCTTGCGACGCACGGGTTCCCTCTCTTCGGTACGCGGACATCCCACGCACAACACGCAAATCCGGCTCATGCTACGCCGGGACTTATCCGATGGACCCTATATCGATCATGGTGCGCGAAAGGGTTGTACTCGCCGAATTCGAGCGCGCGTCGCACGGCGCCGCCCCTATTTCTCGGGGCTCTGACCTGCCGTTCCATCGCGGAGATGGGTCGGGAACGACGAACGGGCACCGCCGGATCGGCGATGCCCGTCGGCTATCGGTGTGCTCAGTCGCGCAGCGGGCGGCCTTCGCTGTCGGGCACCTTGCCGACCAGCATCATGATGCCGTCGACGAGCGGCCAGATGAAGCCGAAGCCACAGGTCAGCCAGGTGACGGCGATCTGGGCGATGGCGATGCCGGTGTGGCCGGTGTAGAAACGACCGACACCGAAGCTGCCGAGGAAGATTTGCAGCAGGCCCGCGATCAGCTTCTGCTTGTCCGAGAACGGAGCGCCGAACTGGTCGCGGCCCCAGGGGGCCTCGGGGTCGTTCGGGTTGTAGCCCTGCGGGCCGAAGCCGGCCGGCGGGTAGCCACCGGGCTGCTGGCCGTACGGGTTTGGCTGGCCGTACTGCGGCTGCTGGGCGTACGGGTCCGACGGCTGGGCGTAGGGCTGCGCGTCGTACTGCTGCGGCATGGCCGCGGTGTCCTGCGGCTTGTTCAGATCCGGCCCCGTGCCGGGCGGACCGTACTGCGGCCCGCCGAATCCTGGGTTGTTCTGCTGGTAGGGGTCGGTCACCAATGTCCTCCATCATTCGTGCTGGGCACCCACTGCCCGGCATTGATCGATCTGCCGAGCGGGGGACGCTCGCGACGATCACGAGACATTGTGGTCGGAGCGCTGGGATTTGTCGCCCCGTAACGTTCGGCATTCTCCCGGATTATCGCGGGTGATGCGGCATTGTTATCGGCGGCGGGAAATTCGGAGCAAACCGGCGGCGGAGACAGCGGTGCCGCCGCGTAATTCGCGGCGGCACCGGTGTATTCAGGACTTGTCGGAGTCCGTGGTTTTCTTCGTCAACTCGGTGGTGCGCTCGGTGTCCGCGTCGGCGCTGGTTTCGGCGGTCGGGTCGGCGTCGGGCGTGGAATCGGCGTCCTGGTCCGGCTCCGCATCCGTCGTTTTACCGGACTCGTCGGTCTCCAGTTTGTCCGTGGCCGTCGCACCGTCGGTCTCGGTGGCCGAATCCCCCTCCAGCACAACCGTGTCCGAAGTCGCGTTCGCCGCGCCCGCCGCGCGCAACGCGCCGATCTGCCACGGCCATGGGCGCTGCTCCTTGCTCGGTTGCAACTGCTCGGCGGTCTCGCGCCCCTTCGTCGCGAACACGAAATAGGCGATGGCCGCGAGGAATACGAGCGCCGAGGTGAACGAGTTGATCCGGATGCCGGCGATCTTGGTCGCCTCGTCGTCGCGCATCAGCTCGACGAAGAAGCGGCCGAAGCTGTAACCCGCGACGTAGAGCGCGAACAGCCGCCCGTGCCCGATCCGGTAGCGCTTGTCCAGCTGCACCAGCAGCACGACGATCAGCACGTTCCAGATCAGCTCGTACAGGAACGTCGGGTGCACGACCTTGTCCACGACGCCGTTGGAGACGCCGTTCATCGCGTCCGGCTTCAGGTTGTCGTCGTAGCGGAAGAAGATCTCCAGACCCCACGGCAGGTCGGTCGTGCGGCCGTAGAGCTCCTGGTTGAAGTAGTTGCCGAGCCGGCCGATGGCCTGCGCGAGCAGGATCGGCGGGGCGATGGCATCGCCCAACGCGGGCAACGGGATTCGATACACCCGGCAGCCGATCCAGGCGCCGACGCCGCCGAGCAGCACCGCGCCCCAGATGCCGAGGCCGCCGTTCCAGATCTCCAGCGCGGCCTTGGGGTCACCGTCCGGGCCGAAGTACTTCTGCCAGTCGGTGGCGACGTGATAGAGCCGGCCGCCGACCAGGCCGAACGGCACCGCGAACATCGCGACGTCCAGGATCGCGCCCTGCTGGCCGCCGCGGTCGCGCCAGCGGCGCTCGCCCCACCAGATGGCGACGATGATGCCGAGAATGATGCACAGCGCGTAGGCCCGCAGCGGGAATGGGCCGATGTGCCACACGCCCTGCGGGGGGCTGGGTATGTACGCCAGGACTCGTAAGGTCACGGGGCCACCGTAGCGGAGAACCTCAGCGACGCTGGAACCACCGCACCGTGGAAGCCGCCGAGAGGCTCAGTATCGCGACGCCGAGCACGCCGAGCGCGGCGATCAGGATCGGTTGTTCGCGGGTCATGATCCCGACCAGTGGTGCGAGCGTGCAGAATACGACCACGCTCGCTGTGGGGGCCGCCCAACCGGATGACCGCTGCGAAGTACTCATGACCATGGATACGACGCCGGGCAGCGCCGGGTTCGCCGGGCGGGTCAAGTCGGCTTACGAGGCGACGGTCGCCGACCGCACGCCCTCGGCCAGCTCCGTGGTCAGCGCGCGCACCGCGTCCAGGCTCTCGCCCGCGGCGGTCACCAGGGCCGAGCCGACGATGACACCGTCTGCGTAGGAGGCGATTTCGGCCGCCTGCGCACCCGAGCGAACGCCGAGCCCGACGCCGATCGGGATGTCGGAGTGCGTCCGGATCCGCGCGCACAGCGCGGGCGCCGCGGACGACACCACATCGCGGGCGCCGGTGACCCCCATGGTCGAGGCCGCGTACACGAATCCGCGCGAGGCCTCCAGGGTCTTCACCAGGCGCTCCTCGGTGGAGGACGGCGCGACCAGGAAGATGCGGTCGAGGTTGTGCGTGGACGAGGCGACGAACCAGTCGTCGGCCTCGTCCGGAATGAGGTTCGGCGTGATGATGCCCGCGCCGCCGGCACCGGCGAGATCGCGCGCGAAACGGTCGACACCGTAGGCCAGCACCGGGTTCCAGTAGCTCATCACCACGGCCTGCCCGCCGGCCGAGGTGATCGCCTCGACGACGGAGAACACGTCGCGCACCCGCACCCCGCCGCGCAGCGCCTGATCGGCAGCGGCCTGGATGGTCGGGCCGTCCATCACCGGATCGGAGTACGCGACGCCGACTTCGATGATGTCGCAACCGGATTCGACCATGGCGCGGACGACCTCGATGGAGCCGGCCAGGTCGGGGTAGCCCGCGGGCAGGTAGCCGATGAGCGCCGCACGCCCTTCACCGCGAGTAGCGGCAAACGTATTGGCAAGACGAGACTGCTGGCTCACGACTGCACCGCCCCTTCATCGATCAGCCCGAACCACCGCGCCGCCGTATCCATGTCCTTGTCGCCGCGACCGGACAGGTTCACCAGAATGATCGAGCCCGGGCCGAGCTCCTTGCCCAGTTGCAGCGCCCCGGCTACCGCGTGCGCGGACTCGATCGCCGGGATGATGCCCTCGGAGCGGGACAGCAGCAGCAGCGCGTCCATCGCCTCGGTGTCGGTGATCGGACGGTACTCGGCGCGGCCGATGTCCTTGAGGTAGGCGTGTTCCGGGCCGACGCCGGGGTAGTCCAGACCGGCCGAGATCGAATGCGACTCGACGGTCTGGCCGTCCTCGTCCTGCAACAGGTAGGAGTAGGCACCCTGGAACGCGCCGGGCGTGCCGCCGGTGAAAGTGGCCGCGTGCCTGCCGGTTTCGACGCCGTCACCGGCCGCCTCGTAGCCGATCAGCCGGACGTCGGTGTCGTCGAGGAAGGGATGGAAGATGCCGATGGCGTTGGAGCCGCCGCCCACGCAGGCGACGACCGCGTCGGGCAGCCTGCCGGTGGATTCCTGCACCTGTGCCCTGGCCTCCAGGCCGACGACGCGCTGGAAGTCGCGCACCAGCATGGGGAACGGATGCGGGCCCGCCGCGGTGCCGAAGCAGTAGTAGGTGTCGTCGGCGTTGCTGACCCAGTCGCGCAGCGCCTCGTTGATCGCGTCCTTGAGCGTCTGCGAGCCGGTGGTCACCGAGATGACCTCGGCGCCGAGCAGCCGCATCCGGGCCACGTTCAAGGCCTGCCGCGCGGTGTCGACGGCGCCCATATAGATGACGCAGTCCAGGCCGAGCAGCGCGCACGCGGTGGCGGTGGCGACGCCGTGCTGGCCGGCACCGGTTTCCGCGATGATCCGGGTCTTGCCCATGCGCTTGGCCAGCAGGGCCTGACCGAGCACGTTGTTGATCTTGTGCGAACCGGTGTGGTTCAGGTCTTCGCGCTTGAGCAGGATGCGCGCGCCGCCCGCGTGCTCGGCGAGACGGGTGCATTCGAACACCGGCGACGGACGGCCGGTGTAGTCGCGCTGCAACCGGTCCAGCTCGTTCAGGAAGTCGGGGTCGAGCCGGGACTTCTCGTAGGTCGCGGTGACCTCCTCGATGACCGCCATCAACGCCTCGGGCACGTGCCTGCCGCCGTAGACGCCGAAGTGGCCGCCTGCGTCGGGCTCGTGCGGGCTGCGGTGGGCGACGCCGTCGCTGGCCTTGGGCAGTTCGGTCACCCCGGTCACCGGCCCCGCCGCGCCGGCTTCGGGCAGGACGGGTGGGTGCCCGCGGTCACCAGCTCGGACACGGCGGCGCGCGGATCACCGCTAGTCACCAGGCCTTCGCCGACGAGCACGGCGTCCGCGCCCGCGCCCGCGTAGGCGAGCAGGTCGGCGGTGCCGCGGATGCCGGATTCGGCGATCCGGATGACCTCGGTGGGCAGGCCGGGCGCGATCCGGGCGAACACGTCCCGGTCGACCTCGAGGGTCTTGAGGTTGCGGGCGTTCACGCCGATCACCGAGGCGCCGGCCTCGAGCGCACGGTCGGCCTCCTCCTCGGTGTGCACCTCGACGAGCGCGGTCATGCCGAGCGATTCGGTGCGGTCGATGAGCGAGGACAGCACGTCCTGCTCCAGCGCCGCGACGATCAGCAGGATCACGTCGGCGCCGTGCGCGCGAGCCTCGTGGATCTGGTACGGCCCGACGACGAAGTCCTTGCGCAGGATCGGGATGTTCACCGTGGCGCGCACCGCGTCCAGGTCCTCCAGGGACCCGTGGAAGCGGCGGCCTTCGGTCAGCACGCTGATGATCCGGGCGCCGCCGTCCTCGTACGCCTTGGCCAGGCTGGCCGGGTCCGGGATATCGGCGAGTTCGCCCTTGGACGGGCTGGCGCGCTTCACCTCGGCGATGACGCCGATGCCGTCTTCGAGGAGTGCCGCGCGCGCGTCGAGCGGGCTGTTCGCCGCCTTCGCGGCCGCTTTGATCGCCTGGAAATCGAGGAGGGCTTCCCGAGCGGCCACATCCGCGCGGACCCCGTCGAGAATCGAGTCGAGTACCGTCATCTGGCTCGAATCCTTTCTGGGGAGACGGACTTGCTGCCTGAGAATTTCCCCAGGCGCTGTCTCACCGATGCTGACCAAGAATAAATGGACCTACCGGCCGCGTTTGCGCCGGGTCGTGTTGTGGACCAGGCAACCAGTCCGTGCGCAAGGTGTGCGCCACCACAGTCGCCAGGGCCGAATCGCTCAGCGGACACGTCCGCCCGCCTCGCCGATGTCCGGATCGTCGGCCCGCCCACCGGTGTTCACGGCGTCCTCGGTCGGATCGGTGCCCGCGTCCAGGGCGTCCCAGAGCACGCGTTCGGAGAGCGGTGCCGAACCAGGCTCGGCACCGGCCCCGGCGCGCTGCTCGGTCACCTGTGCGGAGGCGGCGGCGCGCCGGAAGACCGGGTTGTCGTACTTGCCGGACATGCGGGCGGTTTCCTGCGGCATCCGGGCGAGCAGTCCGCCCGCCGCGAACGCCGCGAGCGCGCCGAGCAAGGCGAGCACGGCCGGGAAGATCGAGGTGGTCGCCTCCCCCACCTGTGCTCTGGCCGGGAGTTCGGCGAGCGCGGCGGCGCGTTCGGCGATCTTGCCGGAGTTGGTGAGCAACGCGAAGGCCGGAACCGCGGCCACCGCGGCGATCAAGGCGATGACCACGCCGAGCACCCGGCGCAGCCAGCCGCGAGTGGCCAGCACCGCCGCGATGGACGCCAGCAGCACCAGCGCCAACGGGGTGAGCGCGCCGAACCAGACGCCGCCGTTGAGCCGGTCGGTGCGGGGTTCGGTGAGGCCGTCGGTGGACGCGACCGTCACCCAGGTCATCCGCGAGGAGGCCCACAGTGCGCCGGCCGCGAGCGCGAGCAGCACCAGCGCGCCGACCGGCGACCTGCGCCGCGGGGCGGGTTCGCCCGGCTCGGTGTCCGGAGTGACGAGGTCTGGGTCGGGGGTGTGGTCGCCTTCGCTGGAACCCGCCGTCATGCGTCGTCGCCCTTCGCGCCGTACGCGCGCACGGTCTTCGCCGCGGCGACCGCCTTGAGCACCGCCATCGCCTTGTTGCGGGCTTCGACGTCCTCGTACTCGGCGTCCGAGTCGGCGACGATGCCCGCGCCCGCCTGGACGTAGGCGGTGCCGCCCTTCAGCAGCGCGGTGCGGATGGCGATCGCGGTGTCCGCGTCGCCGGCGAAGTCGAGATACCCGACGACGCCGCCGTAGACGCCGCGCCGCGTCGGCTCGAGCTCTTCGATGAGCTCCATCGCGCGCACCTTCGGCGCGCCGGACAGCGTACCCGCCGGGAAACAGGCGCGCACCGCGTCGAGCGCGATCTTGCCCGCGGCGAGCCGGCCCGACACCGTCGAAACCAGGTGCATCACATGGCTGTAGCGCTCGATGTGCCGATACTCGGTAACCCGCACGGTGCCCGGCTGACAGACCCGGCCGAGGTCGTTGCGGCCGAGGTCGACCAGCATCAGGTGCTCGGCGTTCTCCTTCTCGTCGGCCAGCAGGCCCTTCTCCAGCAGCAGGTCGTCCTCTTCGGTGGCCCCGCGCCAGCGGGTGCCCGCGATCGGATGCGTCGTCGCCACCCCGTCCTTCACCGTGACCAGGGATTCCGGGCTGGAGCCGACGATGGAGAACGCGGTGCCGCCGTCGCCGTCCGGGACATGCAGCAGGTACATGTACGGGCTCGGGTTCGACGCGCGCAGCATCCGGTAGAGATCGAGCGGCGCACCGTCGTAGTCCATTTCGAAGCGCTGCGAGAGCACCACCTGGAACGCCTCGCCCGCCTCGATCTCCTTGACCAGGCGGCGCACGCCCGCGCCGAACTCCTCGGTGGTGCGACGGCGACGGAACTCCGGCTCGGGCCGATCGAAGACCGACACGGTCGACGCGGCCGGCGCGGCGAGCGCCTCGGTCATCCGGTCCAGCCGGGCGACCGCGTCGTCGTAGGCCTCGTCCACCCGCTCGGCGGTGCCGTTCCAGTTGACCGCGTTGGCGATCAGCGTGATCGCGCCCTCGTGGTGGTCGAACGCGGCCAGGTCGGTGGCGAGCAACAGCACCATCTCGGGCAGTTGCAGATCGTCGTGCGCGAGGTTCGGCAGTCGCTCGATCCGGCGCACCGCGTCGTAGCCGAGGTAGCCGACCATGCCGCCGGTCAGCGGAGGCAGTCCGGGCAGCCGCTCGGTTTTCAGCAGTTCGAGGGTTTCGCGCAGCGCGAGCAGCGGATCGCCGCCCGCGGGCGCGTCCACCGGAATGTTGCCCAGCCAGGCGGCCTCGCCGTCGACCACGGTCAACGCGGACGGACTACCAGCGCCGATGAACGACCAGCGCGACCACGATCGTCCGTTCTCCGCCGACTCGAACAGGAACGTGCCCGCCCGATCGTCGGCCAGCTTGCGGTAGGCGGAAAGCGGGGTTTCGGAGTCCGCCAACACCTTTCGGGTCACCGGGACCACTCGATGCTCCGCGGCCAGCAGATGGAACTGGGCCCGGGTCGTGGTGGTGGGAGTCGACGCGCCTTGCATGGTCACATCATCCCAGGGGGCACCGACACCCCACGCGGCGCACCCCGGACGAGCCGATAGCGCCGCGCGCGAGTCACATCCGTCACAAACACGACCGCCCGGTTCTCATGCCCTCGCCGACGCTGTGACGGGCGTCTCTATGCTCGCTCCGTTCCATCTCGCACGCGGTATCCATGATCGAGAGGAGACAACTGATGTACCCCTCGCAACCGGAGGGCAGGCACGCCGCCCCGGGCGGTGCGCCGAGCCAGGCCCCACGGATGGTCGGTCTGCAGTCGAAGGCAGGCCAACAGGGTGCCCCGAACGCACTAGCCACCTTCGTCACCTACGCGAAGGCGCTCGAATCCCTGGACCGGAACCACTTCCCGGACGAGTACGCCACGCACGCCGATCGGATCAAGGAACTCAAGCCGTTCCTGCGCGCGCACGGCATTCTCGACGTCATGCAGATCAAGAACCCCGAAGTCGCGGCACTGATCGGGATCTAGGACGTAACCACGTCGTCCGTCTTCAGCCCGCGTGTCATCGGAATGCAGACGGAGGTTCGACATGAGCCGGAACGGACCGGTACCGGGTGCGACACGTGCCCGGTACTGTCCCTTTCCATGCAGACAGGACAGCTCGCCCCCCGGTTCGAGCTCCCCGACCAGACCGGCACTCCCCGTTCGCTCGACGCGCTGCTCGCGGACGGTCCGCTGGTCCTCTTCTTCTATCCCGCCGCGAACACCCCGGTGTGCACGGCGGAGGCCTGCCACTTCCGGGACGTGGCCGGCGACTTCGCCGCGCTGGGCGCCTCGTGCGTCGGCATCAGCGCCGACGGCGTCGATACCCAGGCCGGTTTCGCCGACAAGCAGGGCCTCGGCTATCCGCTGCTCTCCGACCCCGACGGCAAGGTCGCCGCGCAGTTCGGCGTGAAGCGCGGGCTGCTCGGCAAGCTGGCTCCGGTCAAGCGCCAGACCTTCGTCATCGACCAGGACCGCACCGTCCGCAAGATCATCACCGGCGAGCTGCGCGCCAACGTGCACGCCGACGAGGCGCTGCAGTTCCTGCGCGAGCGCGCGCAATAGGTCCCGGCACGGTCGTACCGGAAACGCCGGGGCGATCACCACGTTTCCGCCGCGCACCCGGCTTACCCTGAGGTCATGACTGCGACCGACGGACAGCTGCAGCAGAAATCGACCGGGCCGGCCTGGAAGACCTGGCTGGTCGGCGGACTGGCGGTGATCGCCGTCCTGTTCATCGCGTACTTCATCCTGTCCGCGTTCATCCCACGCTGGTGGGCGCAGCGGATCGCGGAGATGGTCAACGGCAGCTTCGCCAAGGGCATCGGCTGGGGTCTGGTCTTCGGCGGCGTGTGCACGGTCATCCCGCTGTTCCTGCTGCTGTTCGCGGTTCGGGTGTGGCGCCGCCGCGGCGGCCGGTTCATGGCCGGCGCCGCCGTGGTGATCGCCGTGCTCGTCGCGATCCCCAATCTGATGACGCTGACCATCGTGCTCGGCGGCAGCAACGCGGCCCATGCCGGGCAGCGGATCCTCGACGTCGACGCGCCCGCCTTCCGCGGCGCCACGATGGCCGGCGCGATCGCCGCCGCGGCGATCTGGCTCGCGGCCCTCGTGCTGGTCGTCATGCGGTGGTGGCGGCGCAGGCATCCGAAGCAGCGCGGCGCGGCAACACCGCCCGCGACCACCGCCGATCCGGCCATGACCCGGCCCGACGGTTTGTGAGTGAACTCACGCTACTCAGCAACTGCATGACGAGCGAGCGAAGTCGTGGCAAACTCAAAGCCACGGGTGACTGTGAACATGCTTTTCAATAATCGGTAGGCTACCTAACAAAACCACGTCACTTGGCTTGAAAGAAGGCACACAGTGACGAAGTGGCTCGACCCCGTAGAACAACGAGCTTGGCGTGCGATTGTCGCGCTGATGACCCGCCTACCAGGCGCTTTGGATACCCAGCTGCAGCGCGAGTCCGGGGTCACCCATTTCGAGTACTGGGTTTTGACCCTGCTGTCCGAGGAGCCGGGCCATCGCTTGCAGATGAGTGACCTCGCCCACAAGGCAAATGCATCGCTATCACGGCTGTCGCACGTCGTCTCGAAGCTCGAACGCATGGGCTGGGCCGAGCGCTCGGCTACCGCCGGGCGCCGGGGCGTGCAGGCGGTACTGACAGACGACGGCTACCACAAAGTGGTCGAGGCGGCCCCGGGATATCTGGATGCGGTGCGCCGCTTCGTCTTCGACGGCATGGAGCCGGAACAGACCGCCCAGCTGGCGGAGTTGAGCGAGTTGCTCGCCGACCATCTCACCGACGCGCTGGGCCGGTCGGCCGGGACGACTCAGGCGGATCCGCCCGCCGAGGCCTGATCGGCCAGCAGCACGTCCGTATCGAAACAGGTGTGGGTTCCGGTGTGGCAGGCCGCGCCCGTCTGATCGACGACCAACAGGATGGTGTCGCCGTCACAGTCGAGCCGGACCTCGTGCACATACTGGGTGTGGCCGGAGGTCTCCCCCTTGACCCAGTACTGCCGGCGCGAACGCGAATAGTACGTGGCCTGACGGGTTTCCAGCGTGCGGGCCAGCGCCTCGTCGTCCATCCACGCGACCATCAGCACGTCGCCGGTGCCGCGCTCCTGCGCGACGGCGGCGACCAATCCGGCGTCGTTGCGCTTGAGCCGGGCGGCGATGGTGGGGTCGAGAGTCATAACACGGTTATAACAGCCGGGCATGGCCGCTATTCCCGGCGGCCGCACGATTCCCGGTCAGGCGGCGCGATTCAGTTCGCCCAGTAGTTGCCAGGTTCGCTGTTCGTCGGCGGGGGTGCTCAGGTCGGTTTGGCTGAAGACGACGTCGGTGGCGCCGGCCTCGAAGTACTCGGCGACGCGGTCGGCGATGGCTTGCTCGTCGCCGATGACGACCAGATCGGCGGCCCGCGAAGCGCCGGACAGCTCGATGATCCGTTGATAGGAGGGGATGTCGTCGTAGAACGCGGTCGACTGCTCGGCCGCCGCGCGAGCGCCCGCCACATCGGCGGTGACCACCCCCGCGACCATGACCACGATGCGCGGCGCGGAACGGCCCGCTCGCTCAGCGGCTTCGGTGATCGGCGCGACGACGTGTTCGGCCAACGCCTTCGGGCCGACCAGGAAAGGCAATGTGCCGTCGGCCAATTCGCCGGTGGCCCGCAGCGCCTGCGGCCCCATCGCGGCGACCAGCACCGGCACCGCCGGCTTCGCGCCCGCCACCGCGGCCGGCAGCGGCGCGACCGCGGTGAGCAACTCACCTTGGAAATCGACTGTGCCGGTGTCGAGTACGGCGCGCAGCGCGGTCAAGAACTCGCGCAACCGTGCGATCGGCCGGTCGTACGGGACACCGAAGGCGGACTCGGTGAAGGCTCGCGCGCCGAGGGCGAGGCCGAGCGTGAACCGGCCGTGCGTGGCCGCCTGCGCGGTCTGCGCCTGACTGGCGATCAGCAGCGGATGTCGCGCCGGGATCGGAATCGCCGAGGTACCCAGTTCCAGCTCGGGCACCTCCCGTCCGACCGCCGTGGACAGCACGATGCTGTCGTGGCTGAAGGTCTGACCGAACCACAGCGAACTCAACCCCGCCGCAGCGACTTGCCTGCCCGCGGCGACCGCGGCATCCACCGCGTTGTCGGTCGCATCGAGGCGGAAGGGGGACAACGCGATACCGATGCTCATCCCCCGGCCAACGCCTACCGCCGCCGATCGCATTCCGGCGCGGCCGATTCCCGCCGACTAGCGGACGACGATGTGCTCCGCGCGCATCGAGTCCTTGACCTGGCCGATGGTGAGGTCGCCGAAGTGGAAGACGCTGGCCGCCAGCACCGCGTCCGCGCCCGCCTGCACCGCCGGGGCGAAGTGCTCGACCGCGCCCGCACCGCCGCTGGCGATGACCGGAACCGAGACCGCGGCGCGCACGGCGCGGATCATCCGCAGGTCGAAGCCCGCCTTGGTGCCGTCGGCGTCCATCGAGTTGAGCAGGATCTCGCCGACGCCCAATTCGGCTCCGCGGGTGGCCCATTCGACGGCGTCGATACCGGTGCCGCGCTTGCCGCCGTGCGTGGTGACCTCCCAGCCGGAGGGCGTCGCGGGCTGTCCGTCCGGCACCGTGCGCGCGTCCACGGACAGCACGATGCACTGCGAGCCGAAGCGTTCCGACATCTCGCGCAGCACCTCGGGCCGCGCGATGGCTGCGGTGTTCACCGACACCTTGTCCGCGCCGGCGCGCAGCAGCCGGTCGACATCGTCGACCGTGCGCACCCCGCCGCCGACGGTGAGCGGAATGAAGATCTGCTCGGCGGTGCGGGTCACCACGTCGATCATGGTGCCGCGATCGCCGGTGGAGGCGGTGACATCCAGGAAGGTCAGCTCGTCGGCGCCCTGCGCGTCATAGGTCGCGGCCAGCTCGACCGGATCGCCCGCGTCGCGCAGGTTTTCGAAGTTCACGCCCTTGACCACCCGGCCGGCGTCGACGTCCAGACACGGAATCACGCGTACCGCCAACGTCATTGCCTCACCCTTCCTCCGCGGTGGCCGGATCGGCCACCGTGCAGATCATTTCGAGCAGCTCCTCGTGCACGCCCGGCGCGGCGGCCAGCACCGAGCCCGAGGTGATGGTCCACGGCGCGCCGGCCAGGTCGGTGACCACGCCGCCCGCGGCCCGGATCAGCGCGACGCCTGCCGCGTTGTCCCACGGGTGATGGCCGAACACGATGGCGCCGCCGAGCACGCCGGCCGCGGTGAACGCCAGGTCGATGCCGGTGGACCCGTGCATCCGCACGCGCGAGGAGAGCCGGCTGAGCGGGCCGAGCAGATCGAACCGGAACTGCCCCGGAATCCGGCCCCGCGCATCGACATTGAACGCGCCGAAGCCGATCATCGCCTCGGCCAGCTTGCCGTGCGGCAACGGCGGCAGCGGTTGGCCGTTGAGCTGCACCGGTCCGCCGGTGATCGCGGCGTAGCGCTGCCCGAGCAGCGGCAGCCAGGTGAGCCCGAGCACCGGCTCTCCCTCGTGCACCAGGGCCAGCAGCATGCCCGAAAGCGGGTGTCCGGACGAGTAATTGAACGTTCCGTCGATCGGATCGAGCACCCACGCCGTGCCGGACGCCAGCTGCGGTCCGCCGAATTCCTCACCGTGCACCTTGATTCCGGTGCGCTGCTCCAGCTCGGCGGAGATGGTGCGCTCCAGCTCCAGGTCGAGTTCGGTGGCGAAGTCGTTGCGCCCCTTGGTCACCGCGCTCGGCGCGCCGACACCCTCGATGAACCGTGAGGTGACCGAGTCCAGGATCTCGCGGGCGACCGCGAGCAGAGCCGATAGGTCCTGGCTCATCTCACCGCGGCCAGCGCCTCGGGCAGCGTGAACCGGCCCGCGTAGAGCGCCTTGCCGACGATCGAACCCTCGACGCCCTCAGGCACCAGTTCGGCGATCGCGATCAGGTCCTCGATGGTGGAGACGCCGCCGGAGGCGATGACCGGCGCGTCGGTGGCGTTGCACACCTCGCGCAGCAGGTCCAGGTTCGGGCCGGTCAGCGTGCCGTCCTTGGTCACGTCGGTGACCACGTAGCGCGAGCAGCCGTCCCGCTCCAGGCGCTCGAGCACCTCCCACAGGTCGCCGCCGTCGCTGACCCAGCCGCGGCCGCGCAGCCGGTAGTCGCCGTCGATGATCCGCACGTCCAGGCCGACCGCGACGCGTTCACCGTGCTTGGCGATGGCCTTGGCGCACCAGGTCGGGTCCTCCAGCGCGGCGGTGCCGAGGTTCACCCTGGCGCACCCGGTGGCCAACGCGGCCTCCAGGGTCTCGTCGTCACGGATACCACCGGACAGTTCGACCTTGACGTCGAGTTCGCCGACCACGCCGGCCAGCAGCTCGCGGTTCGAACCACGGCCGAAGGCGGCGTCCAGGTCGACCAGATGGACCCACTCCGCGCCGGCGCGCTGCCATTCCAGGGCGGCGTCGCGCGGCGAGCCGTAGCTGGTTTCGCTGCCGGCCTCCCCCTGCACGAGGCGCACAGCCTCTCCATTGGCGACATCGACGGCGGGTAGCAGCACAAGACTCACGACTGCGCCTCGCTGGCGCTCGGCTCCGTCGCCGTCCCTGACGCTGTGCTGATGGTTCGTTCGCTGCGCTCACTCACGCGTACACCCTAGAGGTTCCGTTCGTCCGGCCCGTCTCCGGCCTGCGCATATAGGAGCTGGATCACCGATCGAGGATGCGCGTGAGCAGCCGGACCAGTTCCGCGCGCTCGGCGGGGTCGAGACCGGCCAGGAGTTCGTCCTGGGCGCCGGCCAGTCGCTCGTCCAGCTCGGCGAGGTGGGCCGTGCCCGCGTCGGTGATGGTGACGATCTTGCGCCTGCGGTCGCCCTCGTCCGGGCTGCGCTCGACGAAACCGCGTTCGGCCAGCTCGTTGACCGTGGCGACGATGTCGCTGCGGTCGATCCGGGTGCGCCGGCCCAGGTCGGCCTGGCTGATCGCGCCGAACTCGCCGAGCGAGGCGAGCAGGGCGTAGTGGTAGCGCCGGGAGCCGGTGGCGTTCAGCGCCCGCTCGGTCGCCCGATTGGCGACGAGGGCGACCTGAGTGACCAGGCGGGTCGGGAGCGCCCGCAGTCTGGCGGGAGCACCCTGCTGCGAGATCTCCATGGCAGCAATCTAACTCTTGTTGGTCACACCCACAATATGGTGAGCGACCCAGGCCCCCTCAGCGAGCTCTGCCGATTCGAGCGGACCGCGACTATCGCGGGTCGGCCCGGGTGGCCAGCACCCGGCGGCGGTAGCAGACCAGGGCGGCGGCCACCGCGAACAGCGCGGTGAGCGCCGCGGCCACGATGCGCAGACCCTCCCCGATCTGGAATTCCGTTGCCGCCCGCTCGATCTCGGCGAGGGTGTGGTTGTCCCGATCGTCGAACAGGATCCTCGCCCGCGGCCACTCGTACAGCACCGACAGCAGGAACTGCCCGCTGACCAACGAGACCAGCGACAGCCCGGTCCAGCGCAACCCGACCCGATAGCGCACCGCCGCCACGAGCGCGGCCACCGCGCACAGCGTCAGCACACCGCCGAGCGGCCGCATCACGTCGCCGACGCTGACCACGCTCATGAACCGCTGGGACATCTCCAGCGACGCCGGAACATCCCGAAAGATGTTGGGATACAACAGCAATGTCTCCGCCGCCGCGGTGCCGAGCACGAAACACGCGACCACCGCGTACCCGGTCAGCACGATCAACGGTACTGTGACGCTCCTCATAGCGGCCTCCTCGGATCGACCGTAGATCCGCGCCGCCGCAAGCGAATCCGGTGGCAACCCGGATATCGCGCGCGGACGAGTCAGGGTCTACCCGGAGTCGCCCTCCGGGAGCAGCCCCCGTGACCGGGGAATCGCCGGTAGTGTCTCGCCACGGCGATCACACCGATCGCCGACTCCGCTCTCTCCCTAGGGATCTCGTATGTCGCGCTCGACCCTGCCTGCCGTGCTCCTGATTTCGGCCGCCACCTGCACCGCGGTGCTGGCCACCGCGCAGACCGCGGCGGCGGCCCCGCCCGAGGAGGCGCGACTGGCCGGCTGCGATTTCGGCACCGTGGCGGGGACTTACGACTACGCGCGGTTCGACGACCACGCCGGCAAGATGCTCGACATCACCACCGGGATGTTCCGCGCGGAGTTCGAGGAGGCCCGCCCGACCATTCAGGCCAACGCCATCGCCAGCCACACCCGCGCGACGGTCGACTCGGTGGACTGCCGGGTCGTCTCCGGCGACGAGGCGCGCGCGGACGTGACCGTGGACGTGGTGCGGACGACCACCAGCGACGAAACCGCGGGCCTGCCGAAGACCAACAAGATGTCGCTGCTGATCACCGTCGAGAACGTGAGCGGCCGCTGGCTGGTCAACCGGGCCGAAACCCGATAGACCGGTTGCGCTTACAGCGACCGCACCCAGTTGTGCAGCAGCTGGGCTCCGGCGTCGCCGGACTTCTCCGGGTGGAACTGGGTCGCCGAGAGCGGCCCGTTCTCCACCGCGGCGAGGAACGGCACGCCGTGCTCGGCCCAGGTCAGCTTGGGCGCGGCGAAGTGCTCGCCCGGCGGCAGCTCCCAGGTCTGGGCGGCATAGGAGTGCACGAAGTAGAACCGCGTGTCCTTGTCCATGCCCGCGAACAGCACGCTGTCCTGCGGCGCCGACACGGTGTTCCAGCCCATGTGCGGCAGCACCGGCGCGGACAGCCGTTCCACCACGCCGGGCCACTCCGCGCATCCGTCGGTCTCCACGCCGAACTCCACGCCGCGCTCGAACAGGATCTGCATGCCGACGCAGATGCCGAGCACCGGACGGCCACCGGCCAGGCGCTGGCCGATCATCCGCTCGCCCCGCACCTCGCGCAGTCCGGCCATGCAGGCGGCGTACGCGCCGACGCCGGGCACGACCAAACCGTCGGCGGCCAAGGCGATCTCCGGATCGGCGGTGACCTCGACCTTCGCGCCCGCGCGCACCAGCGCGCGCTCGGCCGAGTGCAGGTTGCCCGAGCCGTAGTCGAGCAGCGCGACAGACTTCACGGTCACAGCGTCCCCTTCGTCGAGGGAACCCCGTGCACCCGCGGGTCGAGTTCCACCGCGGCCCGCAAAGCCCTTGCCACCGCCTTGAATTCGGCCTCGGTGACGTGGTGCTGGTCGCGGCCGTACAGCACGCGCACGTGCAGCGCGATGCGCGCGTTCAACGCGATCGACTCGAAGACGTGGCGGTTGAGCACGGTGGAATATGGTGCGCCGGGACCGGACCCGGGGATCACCGCGTGCAGCAGGTGCTCCGGCTCGCCGGTGTGCACGCAGTACGGCCGGCCGGAAACGTCCACCGCGGCGTGCGCCAGCGTCTCGTCCATCGGGATGTAGGCGTCACCGAACCGGCGGATGCCGGCCTTGTCCCCCAACGCCTTTCCCAGCGCCTGGCCGAACACGATCGCGGTGTCCTCCACCGTGTGGTGGGCCTCGATCTCGGTGTCGCCCTCGGCCCGCACGGTGAGGTCGAAGCTGGCGTGCGCGCCCAGCGCGGTCAGCATGTGGTCGTAGAACGGTACGCCCGTGGCGATTTCGGTCTTGCCGGAGCCGTCCAGGTCCAGCTCGACCACGATGCTGGACTCCTTGGTGACACGCTCGACCCGCGCGATTCGGTTCATGATTGGTTCCTCCACAGGCGGATTCATCGGGGCGTCACGTCGGTGTGCACCAGAATGCGGCTGACTCTCAGGAGTTCGTCGTTCTCCGCGGCCAGCCCGATGGTGGTGCGCAGGTAGCCGGGGATGCCGACATCGCGGATCAGCACGCCATGATCAAGATACCGCTGCCAGCTCGCGGATGCGTCGGTGAACCGGCCGAACAGCAGGAAGTTCGCGTCGCTCGGGATCACCTCGAAGCCGATCTCGGCCAACGCCGCCGCGACCCGATCCCGTTGCGCGGCAAGCTCCGCGACGCTGCCGAGGGTTTCGTCGGCATGCCGCAACGCCGCGCGCGCGGCCGCCTGGGTGACCACCGACAGGTGATACGGCAACCGCACCAGCAGCATCGCCTCGATCACCGCGGGCGCGGCGACGAGGTAACCGAGGCGCCCACCGGCGAAGGCGAACGCCTTGCTCATGGTCCTGGTCACCACCAGTTTCGCCGGGAACCGGTCGATCAACTCGATGGCGCTCGGCTGCGCGGAGAACTCCCCGTACGCCTCGTCGACCACCACGATGCCCGGCGCCGCCGCGAGGATCCGCGCGAGGTCATCCTGCGGAATGCTGTGCCCGGTCGGGTTGTTCGGGCTGGTCACGAACACCACGTTCGGCGAGCGCTCCGCGATGGCGGCCACCGCGTAGTCGATGTCGAGGGCGAAGTCCGCGTTGCGCTTGGCCTCGACCCACTCGGTGTCGATGCCCTCGGAGATGATCGGGTGCATCGAGTACGACGGCACGAAACCCAGTGCGCTGCGGCCCGGTCCGCCGAACGCCTGCAACAGCTGCTGCAGGATCTCGTTGGAACCGTTTGCCGCCCAGACATTGTCGGCGTCCACCGCGACACCCGTCTGCCTGGTCAGGTATTCGGCCAGGTCGCCGCGCAGCGCCACCGCGTCCCGGTCCGGGTAGCGGTGCAGGTCGGCGGCGGCGATCCGAATGGATTCGGCGACGTCGTCGACCAGCGCCCGGCTCGGCGGGTGCGGGTTCTCGTTGGTGTTCAGCTGCACCGGCACGGTCAATTGCGGTGCGCCGTAAGGCTTCTTGCCGCGCAGGTTGTCCCGCAGCGGTAGGTCGTCCAGGCTGATGTCCGCGCCCGGCACGGTGGCCTGGCGGGTCATGACAGCGCCTCGAAACGCGCCTGCACGGCCTGGCCGTGCGCGGGCAGGTCCTCGGCGTTGGCCAGCGCGACCACGTGCCCGGCGACGTCCTTCAACGCCGCCTCGGTGTAGTCGACGACGTGGATGCCGCGCAGGAACGTCTGCACGCTCAAACCCGAAGAGTGCCGGGCACATCCGGCCGTCGGCAGCACGTGGTTGGAGCCTGCGCAGTAGTCGCCGAGGCTCACCGGGGCGTACGCGCCGACGAAAATCGCACCGGCGCTGCGCACTCGGGCCGCCACCGCGGCGGCCTCGGCGGTCTGGATCTCCAGGTGTTCGGCCGCGTAGGCGTTCACCACCCGCAGGCCCTGCTCGATGTCGTCGACCAGCACCGTCCCGGACTGCTTGCCGTGCAGCGCCTCGGTCACCCGGTCGGCGTGCTTCACCACGGTCAGCTGCCGGGTCAGCGCCGCGTCCACCGCGTCGGCCAGCTCCGGGCTGTCGGTGACCAGCACGCTGGCCGCGAGCACGTCGTGCTCGGCCTGGCTGATCAGGTCCGCGGCGACGTGCACCGGGTCGGCGGTCGCGTCGGCCAGGATCGCGATCTCGGTCGGGCCCGCCTCGGCGTCGATGCCGACCAGCCCGCGGCACAGCCGCTTGGCCGCGGTGACGTAGATGTTGCCCGGCCCGGTGATCAGGTCCACCGGCTCCAGCTGCGCGCCGTCGGTGTCGACGCCGCCGTAGGACAGCAGCGCGACGCCCTGTGCCCCGCCGACCGCCCACACCTCGTCGACGCCGAGCAACTGCGCGGCAGCCAGGATGGTCGGGTGCGGCAGGCCGCCGAACTGCGCCTGCGGCGGCGAGGCCACCACCAGCGAGCCCACGCCCGCGGTCTGCGCGGGCACCACGTTCATCACCACGCTGGAGGGGTAGACGGCGTTGCCGCCGGGCACGTACAGCCCGACCCGCTCCACCGGCACCCACCGCTCGGTCACCGTGCCACCGGGCACCACCTCGGTGGTCTTGTCGGTGCGCCGCTGATCGGCGTGCACCTTCCTGGCCCTGGCGATGGACTCCACCAGCGCCGCGCGCACCGCGGGATCCAGCTCGTCGAGCGCCTTTTCCAGCTCGGCCGCGGGTACCCGCACCGTCGCCGGGCTGATCCCGTCGAACCGCTCGCTGTACTCCTGAGCCGCCGCGACGCCGCGCTCCCGGATCGCCTCGACCACCGGCCGCACATGATGCAGCACCGAGTCGACGTCGACTCCCCCGCGCGGCAGCGCGGCGCGCAGCTCGGCAACGGAGGGAGTGCGACCGCGCAGATCAACGCGGGCGAGCTCGATGCGGGTAGTCATGTGGTGTCGATCCTTGTCCTCAGCCGATTCCGCAACAGGAAAGTTGCAGCTACCAGCCTATCCGCCCACCGCCAACGGTTATCCGCACGGTCCGCCCGGCTGCGCCCCGCGGCTCACCGGCAGCGCACGGCACCGGCGCCGACCAGCTCAGTTACCGCGATAACCGGTGATCAGCGGACGTCGGCGCGCCGGCCGGCTGCCACCGAGATCAGGACAGGTTCGGGAAGCGCGTGTCGCTGTCGATGAGCAGCTTCCCACCGGAGCTGATCACCCGCAGGACCAGCGGCTTGTCCTGGCCGTCGATGATCAGGCTGTCCAGCTTGATATCCAACGATCCGTCCGCGCCGCTGTCGCCGTACTTCTTGATGCTGGTGAAGTTCTCGACCGTGTGCGCGTCCCAGTACTGGCGGAACCCGGTTTCGGTGCCGTAGACCTTCTGCGCCGCCGGCGTCAGGATGGACCACGATCCGGCTGCATCGTCGTAGAACCGCTTCACCAGCGCGGCCGCAGGGCCCTCGGCGACCTTCCCATCACTGGTGGTCTTCCCCGGCGTTCCGGTCGGCGGAGCCGAACTCGGCCCACCGCTGGCCGCACTCGTGGCCGGCGGGCCCGCATTCACCGTCGGCGAATTCGAGTCCTTCTGGCTCAACGCGCCGATCAGGATCGCGGCTACCGCCACAACCGCGCCGATCGCGGCGCCGATGATGATGGCCTTGCTCTTGCCACCGGACTTGCGCGGCACCGGGCGCGGCTGGGCCTGCGTACGTGGATGGGTGGCGGTGTTCGGCTGGGCGGGGCGGCGCGGCGGGTGCTGCGGGCGCGGCGCGGGCTGCTGCTGGCGCGGCTGCCGTTCGGCGGGCTGATGCGCAGGCGCGGAGACCGCCGACGGGCGCAGCGCACGCGTCGCCGATTCCGGTGCGCCGTTGCGGCGGCGCACGAAAGCCTCACTGGCGGGCACGAATCCGGCGGCCACCGGCGCGGGGCCGGAGTCGGCGAACGCGGCCAGGTGGTCGAGGGCGGCCCGCATGGTCGGCCGGTCCTGCGGTTCCGGGCTGAGCAGGTCGAGCAGGAAATCCGTTGCGGGACCGGCGTTTCGCGGCTCGCTGACCTGGCCGTTGGCCGCGGCGTACAGCACCGCGAGCGGGTTGGCGTTCGCGCCGTACGGCGGCTCGCCCTCCAGCGCGTGGAAAAGAGTTGCGCCCAAGGCGAATACGTCCGAGGCCGGCGTCGGGTCCGCGCCGCGCGCCATCTCCGGCGCGAGATAGGCGGCGGTGCCGCAGATCAGCCCGGTCTCGGTGAGCGTGACGTCACCGGCGGCGCGGGAGATGCCGAAGTCGGTGATCTTCACCGTGCCGTGGTCGTCGAGCAGGATGTTGCCCGGCTTCACATCCCGGTGCACGATGCCCGCGTCGTGCGCGGCGATCAGCGCCGAGGCGACCTGTTCGCCGATCCGCGCCACCTGGGTCAGCGGCAGCGGGCCCTGCGCGGACAGCACGCCGGCCAGGCTGTTGGATTTCAGGTACTCCATCACCAGGCAGGGATCACCCTGATGCTCGGTGATGTCGAACACCACGATGGCGTTCGGATGCTGGAAACGAGCGGCGTTGCGGGCCTCGCGAATGGCACGCTGGCGCACCACATCACGCTCGGCCTCGGGGAGGCTCGGCTTGATGTGGATCTGCTTGACGGCCACCGAGCGTTGCAGACGCTCGTCGATGGCACGCCAAACCACGCCTGTGCCGCCGCTACCAATCCGCTCGACCAGGCGGTAATGCTCCGCGATCAACTGACCGGTATCGATGGCGCCTACTCCGAACCTTCTCGAAATCGTGACATCCCGCATATTGCTTACAGACGCGGTCCGGGGACGAGTGTAGCGGGCCGCGCGACTTCGGTCCGCGCCAGCACGGGCATATTCTCCGCCCACATCGGCGCGCCGGAACTAATGCGCCGCTCGCAGCATCCGTCCGGCCGCGTCCACCGCGGGCCCAGAGCTGTTGGCATCGTTGATGAATACGGCAAATGCCAGGTCATCGACGATGCCGACGAACCAGCCGTGCGCGTGCTTGTCGTCGATGAATTCGGCGGTGCCGGTCTTGCCGAGCAAGCCCGGGATGTCGCGCAGCTGCGTGGCGGTTCCGGCGGTGACGGTTTCCCGCATCATGGCCTTGACCTGGTCGGCAACGGTCGCGGGCAGCGGGGCGGGCGTCTTGTCCGGTGTGCCGGGCAGACCCTTGACGATCGTCGGCGCGGGCACCGAGCCGCGCGCGATCGACGCGGCGACCAGCGCCATACCGAACGGCGTCGCGGTCACCTGGCCCTGCCCGATCGCGGATTCCACGCGCAGCGCCGGGGTGTCCGCGGGCGGCACCTTGCCGGTGACGGTGGTCAGCCCGGGTGTGACGTAGTCGATGCCGAGACCGAGTTGCGCGGCCGCGTTCGTCAGCGCGTCGGCGGGCAGTTTCACCCCGAGCTCGCCCATCGTGGTGTTGCACGAACGCGCGAACGCGGTATGTAGCGGGACTTGTCCGAGGTCGAAATTGTTGTCGTTGGGGATCTTGCGGCCCTCGATGTTCGCCACGCCCGGGCAGGGCAGCACCGTGTCCGGGGTGACCGTGCCCGCCTGCAGCGCGGCCGAGACGGTCACCGTCTTGAACGTCGAACCCGGCGGGTAGAGCCCGGTGAGCGCGATCGGGCCCTGCGCGTCGGCGGCGCCGTTCTGCGCGACCGCGACGACATTGCCGGTGGACGGCTGCAACGCGACGATCGCCGCGGGCTGCGGGATCGGCGCCAGCGCCGCCTCGGCCGCCTGTTGCAGGTCGATGTTCAGCGTGGTCGCGATGTCGGCGGTCGGCTTCGGATCCGCGCCGCCCACCCGCTGCGTGCCGTCGCCGGTCTGCGCGCGCACCGCCCAGCCGGCGTTGTCGTCGGCGTTCTTCTGCCACAGCTCGGCCAGCCCGGACAGGGTGGGCGAGGCGAGCGACTTGTCGTTGGTGAGCAGCCTGGTCTGCGGGGCGAGCGTGACGCCGGGCAGGCCGGACAGCTGCGCCTGGATCGGCGCCAGATCGGCGTCGCGCAGGCTGATCGCGGTGACCGGTTTGCCCTGCGCCGCAGCCAGTTCCGACTGCAACGAGGCCGCGGTGATGCCGGGTGAGATCGGGCCGAGCAGACCGGCGAGCGCGACGAGGTCGGCGCCGGGGCTCACGTTGACCAGGGTGACCACCTGCTGGGTCATCAACTCGCCGCCGGTCGAATCGAGGATGCGGGACGGCTGCGGGTAGACCGCGCTGTAACTCAGCGGGCCCGCGGCCAGGCCGGGAGCGACCGTGTCCGGGTTCCACTTGACCTTCCAGCCGTCGCTGTCGTTCGCGGTGCCGGTGGTCGTGTAGGTCCACTCGGCCTTGCCGTCCTTGCCCAGCTTCCAGGTGGCGGCCAGCGTGAAGGTGTTCTTGTCGATCGAGCGGACGTCGAAGCGGACCTCTTTGCCGAGACCGTCGTAGAGCTTGCCGAGGGCGTCGGCGGCCTTCGCCGGATCGTCGGTCAGCGCGGCCGCGGCCGCGACATCGTCGCGGTTCAGCGCGTCGGCGAACTGGCCTGCGACCGTGTCCGGCTGGTCCGGACCGGACGAGCAGGCGGCGAGCACGAGCGCGGGTGCGGCGAACAGGACGAGGTAATTCCGGTGGGTACGCACCCCGCCGACTGTATCTGGCGGTCTCGGCGGGGTGGGCGCGGCTATGCCGGGGCGGCCTGGTTCATGCGGTCCG
Source organism: Nocardia sp. NPDC056564 (assembly GCF_042793755.1). Taxonomy (NCBI): domain Bacteria; kingdom Bacillati; phylum Actinomycetota; class Actinomycetes; order Mycobacteriales; family Nocardiaceae; genus Nocardia; species Nocardia sp. NPDC056564. The sequence goes on along the minus strand of NZ_JBHTUR010000013.1, from coordinate 224,102 downwards.
CCACGAGCCCGTGACCAGGGCCGCGGCGTCGGTTTCGGTGAGGTCGATGGCGAACTCCTCGGACAGGATCTTCGGCAGTTCGCTCGCCTCGATGAGGCGGGTTTCGCCGGTGCCGTCCGGGCGTTCGGTGATCAGCGTGGTGCCGTCGACGGTCAGGTGCACGTCCGGGGCGAAGTGCTGCACGTAAGGGCGGGTGGTGAACGGCGAACGCGGCGAGGTGGAGACGAAGTGGCTGCCGACCGCGAAGTCGATGCGGTACTGCGGGGTGGTCGCGAAGGTGTAGCGGCTGATCCAGCCGTCCTTGCCGAACTGATGCAGCACCCACAGGTCGCTGTCCAGCTCGCCGCGGGTGTACTCGAGCCGGAACTTCCACGCGCCCGCGGTGAATTCGTTTGTCTCCGTAGACAGTTCGAAGGGCTCGAGCGGGCCGGAACCGAAACCGACGTCGCACAGCCATACTCGGTCGTCGTCCTCGGTGGTCACGCGCAGGAGGGCGTGCGTCGCGGGGCGCACGCCCTCGTCCGCGCCCATGGTGACCCGGGCGCTCAGCGCGGTGATGCCGAACCCGAGGCGTTCCAGCGCGGCCGCGAACAGGCCGACATGCTCGTAGCAGTAGCCGCCGCGGCGCTGCCGAATCAGCTTGTTCTGCAACGACTCCAGGTCGAGCAGGATGGGGCGGCCGAGCAGGATCTCCAGGTTCTCGAACGGGATCGAGGTGGTGTGCGCGCGTACCAGCTCGCGCAGCGTCGCCACCGTCGGCGCCCGCTCGCCCGCGAACCCGATGCGCGCGAAGTACCCGTCCAGGTCCAGTTCCGCGCCGTTCCAGTGATACGCCGGGTCCGTCGGCTTGCTCATCTCGTCCTCACTTCGTCGTCGATGTCGTCAACCACAACCGCAGGTGATCGCGATCCTGTTCCCGGCCGGGATCATCGGCGCCCGCCACCCGCTCAAGCGGCGCACTTGGCCTCGGGCGGGGCGGGCGGTGCGGTGGCGATGCCATGGGCGACGTCGACCAGGTAGTCGCGGTCCGGGCCGTCCGCGGGTTCGATGCCGAGCAGCAGCCGCTCCACCACGCAGCCGCCCTCGAAGTAGGCGGGTCCGATGCTGTGATCGCCGGGGACCACGGCGCCGTAGAGATCGCGGCCGGTGACGACGGTGTACATCGAGGTGGGTTTGCCCGCGGCGAGCAGCCCGGCGCGCATCTCCAGCGTGGCCGGATACGGCACCACGGTGTCGCCGGTGCCGTGGATCAGGAACGCCCGCCGCACGCTCATCCGACCGGCGAGCAGCGCGGGCGAGCGCTCGGCATAGTTCTGCGGGCAGACGACGGGCGTGCACCCGCCCGCGTCCCGTTCGATCTGCGCGGGCAGTGCCGGATCGATCGTCGCCGAGAGCGACCACATCGTGAAATCGTCTGCCGGACCGTAATTGTCGACCCAGTAGTCGAACAGCCCGGCGGGTCCGTGCGCCGCCGCCAGCCCGCTCATGATCCCGCCCTGGCTCCAGCCCCACAGCACCGTGCGCGCGATCGAACGATGCTCGCCCCGGTACCACTGGGTCGCCGCGACGATGTCGCGCCAACCGGCCCAGAGATTCCACTCCCCCGTCCGCCACACACTGCTCGCCGACCGCAGATCCATCGACAGCACCGGCGCCCCCGTCCGCCGCGAGATCGACGTCAGATACCCCTCGAAGTCGCTCGACGACCCGTCGTACCCGTGCACCGCGACCACCAGATCCGTCGGCCCGGCCGCACTCGCCCCGCACGGGCTCGGCTCGTACACCCGCCCGGTGGCGTCCTCGCCGTCGACGGTCAACGTCACCGGCCGCACCACCACCCCCGTCCCGCATCCAGGCTCAGCCGAACCCGAAGGCGCGGTCACACCTACCAGCGCAACCAACAGTGCACCCACTGCCACCAGGACATATCCGCGCCTCATCCCCGAATAATGACACGCCACCACCCCCAGCCAACCAACCCATGCCGAACCCAACCCGCAGCCGCACACGCCCCGCGTCATGTGCCGGACGAGCGGCGGATGACCAGCACGCCGCCTGCGGTGGCAGCTGCGCTCACCACGACGGCGAAGGTGGTTGCACCGGCGGTCAGACCGATTGCGTCGCTGAGGAATCCGGCGATCAACGGGAGGACGGCGGCGGGGAGGTAGCCGCCGACGTTCTGGGCGGCGTTGGCCTCGGCGAGGCGGGCGGCGGGGACGGTGGCGCTGATCGCGGTGAGCCCGCCGAATTGGCCGAGGCCCTGGCCGATTCCGGCGAGCACGGCGGCGGTCGCGAAGAGGGTGAGCGAGGAAAGCTGGAGCGACAGGACGAGGGTCGACATGCTCGCCGTGGTCGCGACCGCGCCGCCGAGCAGGATCGTGCGCACCCGTAGGCGGCGCGCGGCGAACTGAATGCCGGTGGCGCCCAGGAACATCGCGAACGCCAGACCGCCCGCGATCACCCGGTTGGTGGCGCCGAGCAGATGCGCGAGCAGCGACGGCCCCAGCGACAGCACGAACGAGGTCGAGGTGATCCCCGGCGCGAATACCGCGATGCCGAGCAGCACCGCCGTCCGCCCACCCGGCGCCACCGCGGGAATCCGAATCCACGGGCCCCGCCCGCCTGCGCCCTTCGGCAGATCCAGCCGGGCGATCACGACGAAAGCCGAGAGGAGCAGCACGATCTCGACCACGAAGATGGTCACCGTCGGACCGGGCACGGTCTCCGACAGCACGCCGGACAACAGCGGCCCGAGCCCGGCCCCCAGCACCATCGCCGACGAAGCGGCCAGCGCCGCCAGCCGTTTGCGCTCCGGCCCACCCACATCGGTCACCGCCGCCATTCCCGCGGACACCGCCGCACCCACCGCGATACCGGTGAGCAACCGCGCAACCGCAAGCACCGCAACCGAACTCGCGGTGGCGAACAGCACGCACGCCAGCACCGCCAGTGCGATCGCGGGCATCAGCACCGGCTTGCGCCCCACCCGATCCGACACCACACCCGCGACCAGCAGCGCACCCAGCAGCCCGACGATGTAACTGGCGAAGATCACCGTCAGCGTGCCCGCGGAGAACCCGAGCTCGCGCTGCCACACCACATAGAGCGGCGTGGCCGCGTTCGACAGCACGAACACCGCCATGACCGGCCATGCCGCCGGCCACACGAGCCCGCTCCGGTTCACCCGGTGCGCAGTGAGCGTCGCCATCCCCACCTCCATTAGTTCGACTTTTCTCGTACCGATACGAACGGAGTCGAACTTAGCATCTAGTACGATAAAACACGTACAGGGCGCCCACACCCTCAGGAGTCCAGCGATGTCATCGACTACCCGAGTCCCCGACACCCGGCTGCCCGAGCCGGACCGGGCCGACCTACGCCTCGATCACGTGCTCGCCGCGCTCAGCGATCCATTGCGGCTCACCATGATTCAGAAGCTGCTCAACGAATCCCCGGATACCGACCGCTCCTGCGGCTGGTTCGACATCGACCGCCCGAAATCGACGCTCACCCATCACTTCCGGGTGCTGCGCGAGGCCGGCGTCACCCGCCAGCAGCGCTACGGTCTGGAGCGTCGCAGCAAGGTCCGCATCGACGATCTCGAGGCCCGCTTCCCCGGCCTGCTCGACCTGGTCCGCGCCTGGGAACCGGGGCACTGACGACGGATCCTGTTGCCGCCGGGAACGATCGGCGCGGGTCTGCTAAATTCCCGCGCATGGCCTTCTTGAACCGCCTGCTGTCCAACGCGAACCTGATCAGCACGCTGGTGGACAACGCGCCGAAATGGCAGGCGCAACTGCTGGCCAAGAAGAACGACCTGCGCGGCGGCTCCTTCCGCGACGCGAGCATGGGCATCTGCGCCCTGGTCGCGGCCGCCGACGGCAGCGTCGACCCGGCCGAACGAATGAAGGTGGCCAACCTGATCGCCGCCGATCAGGTGTTGCGGAACTTCCCCATCGACGACCTGCGCGCCCGGTTCGAGGACAACTGCAACCGCCTGACCAGCGACCCCGCCTTCGGCCGCGCCTACGTGCTCCAGCAGATCGGCAAGGCCGCGGGCAAGCCCACCGAGGCCGACGCGGTGATCCGGATCGGCATCATGATCGGCAACGCGGACGGCGACTTCGACCGGACCGAGATCGCCGCCGTCCGCGAGGCCTGCCAGACCCTCAACCTGAACCCGCAAGACTTCGGCCTCTGAACCGCACCCGCGAACGCTAGGCTTCGCTGATGCGTTCGATTGATGTGGCCGAGCGGCGGGCCCGCCTCGCGGTGCGGCATCGGCTGGCCGCGGCGAACCGGTCCGATCAGGTGACCGAGATCGTCCGGTCGATGGTGGTGCTGCACGCGACCGATCCGGCCACGGTGGTCCTGTCCGTCGGGTCGCGCAGCAACACTCTCATCCCGGCGGACGTCGAGCAGGCGCTCTACGACGACCGGACGCTGCTGCGCATGCTCGCGATGCGGCGGACCATGTTCGTCGCGCCGCTCGACCTGGTCCCGGCCTTGCAGGCGTCGTGCGCGGATGCGTTGGCGCACAAGCAGCGTCGCGCCTACCGCAAGTTCATCGAGCAATCGGGGGCGGTCGAGGGCGACGTCGCGAGCTGGCTGGACGAGGTCGAGACCGAGACCCACGACGCGCTGCTGGCCAGGGGTGCCGCCACCGGCGCGCAGCTGAGCAAGGACGTGCCCCGGCTGCGCACCCAGGTGGATCCCGCTCCGGGGAAGCCGTATTCGCGCCCGACCAACATCACCACCTGGGTGCTGGTGACCCTCGGCTGTGAAGGCCGGATCGTGCGCGGCCGCCCGAACGGCAGCTGGGCCAGCAGCCAATACACCTGGGAGCCCATCGAATCCTGGCTGCCCCAAGGGGTTCCGTCGATGCCGGCCGAGCGGGCGCGTGCCGAACTGCTCCGGCGGTGGTTGCATGCCTTCGGCCCGGCCCCGATCACCGACCTCAAGTGGTGGACCGGCTGGGGTCTCGGCGAAGTGCGCAAGGCGCTCACCGATCTCGACGTGGTCGAGGTCGATCTGGACGGCGGCACCGGCCTGCTGCTCGCCGATGACGTGGAACCCGTTGCCGCACCGGAACCTTGGGCCGCGCTGCTGCCCTGCCTTGATCCGACCCCGATGGGCTGGCAGTCCCGCGAGTGGTACCTCGGCCCGCACGCGCCGGCCCTGTTCGACACCAACGGCAATATCGGACCGACGGTGTGGTGGAACGGCCGCATCGTCGGCGGCTGGGCGCAGCGCGGTGACGGCGAAATCGTCTATCGCCTACTGGAAGACGTGGGCGCCGATGCCGTCGCGTTGATCGAGGCCGAGGCGGCGCGAACCGCCGCGTGGTTCGGCGACGTGCGCGCGATCCCCCGTTTCCGCACCCCGCTGCAACGCGAACTCACCGCCTGATCACGCCGTGCAGGTCGCGCCCGGCGGTGGCGGCGGCGCGGTGTCGACGCCGCCCAGCACGTTGATGACGTAGTCCCGAGCCGACCCGTCCACCGGTTCCAGCCCCTCGGCCACCCGCTCGACGACGCAGATGCCCTGCTGCCAGGTCGCTCCGACGTCGTGCAGGCCGGGTTGGATACCGCCGTCCGGAGTCCGCTCGGTGATCACCGTGTACATCGAGTACGGCTTGCCCGCCGCCGCCAAGGCGTTCTTCAGATCGACCGAATGCTGGTACGGCACATCGACATCGAAGAGCCCGTGGATCAGGAAGGTGCGCTCGGCGTTCAGCTTCGGCGCGATGGCGACCAGTGAACGGTCGGCATAGGCCTGCGGGCACTGCCGCGGTGTGCAGCCGCCCGCGTCGTGCTCGATCTGCGCCCGCTGTGCCGGGAAGAACGCGCTGGTGAGGTTCCAGTAGTCGACGATGTTCGTCGGGGCGAAGGCGTCGACCCAGTAGTCGAACAGCCCGGCGGGTCCGTACGCCGACGCCAATCCGGCCGTCAGCCCGCCTTGGCTCCAACCCCACAAAACGGTCTTGCCGACGGAGGGATGCTCGCCCTTGTACTGCTGCGTGAGCGCCACCGTGTCCTGCCATCCGGCCCACGGGTTGAACTCGCCGGGTTTCCACACACTGCCCTCGGCCCGCTGATCCAGCGTCAGCAGCGCGTCCCCGGTGCGCCGGGCCATTCCGGCCATGACCTCGGGATAGGAAGCCGCCGTCTCGCTGTAACCGTGCACCGCCACGATAAGACCGCGCGGCGCCAGATCACCGGGACTACACCGATACGGCTCATAAACGCGCCCGGTCGCCTGCTCCCCGTCGACCGTCGCCGCGACCGTCCGCACCGCCACGTCCCCGGGACACCCCGGTTCAGCCGACACCGACGGCGCAACGAGCCCCGACGCAACCACCACGGTCACGCTCGCCAACAACCACGCAACCACGCGCCGGCCACCAATCATCGCCGCATGGTACCCAGCAATGGCAAATACTCGGCTAACAGCCAAAGTCCGCAACCCCTACCCGAAGTAGTCCACATCACTCCCCCGGGAATCCGCCCCGACTCGAGCACACCCCCCAACAGCACCTGGTCAAATGATCACAAGGAACTGGTGCAGGCAACGACCGAGAGCCGACCAGCACCGGTTCCCTGTCGATTCGGACAATTCTGGCGACGACCGGTCTACCGCGTAGCGCGGGCGCGGGGGATCGCACGAGGGCGGCACACGCGGAATGGGGTGCGCGCGGAATCAAGCGGCGCAGGTCGCACCTGGTGGCGGGGCGGGGGCGGTGTCCACTCCGGCCAGCACATCGGTGACGTACTCGCGGGCGGGCCCGTCCACCGGCTCGAGCTCGGTAAGCAGCCGCTCGACCACGCAGGCTCCTTGGAACCAGACCGGTCCGATCCAGTGCGTGCCGGGCAGCACGGCTCCGTCCGGACCGCGCCCCGTCACCACCGTGTACATCGAGTACGGCTCCCCCGCCGCCGCGAGCGCGTTCTTCAGGTCGAGCGAATGCTGGTACGGGACAATCGGATCCGCGGTGCCGTGGACCAGGAACACCCGCTGCGCGCGCAGCTTCGCCGCGAGCGCCACGGTGGACCGGTCCGCGTAGGCCTGCGGGCAGACCGCGGGCGTGCAGTCACCGGCGTCGCGCTCGATCTGCGCGACCTGCGGCAGTCCCAGCGTGGTGCCCGCGTTCCAGTAGTCGACGGTGTTCGACGGACCCGCCGTGTCGACCCAGTAGTCGAACAACCCCGCAGGGCCGTACGCCAAGGCCAGCCCGCTCGTCATGCCGCCTTGGCTCCACCCCCACAGCACAGTTCTGCCGACCGTCGGATGCTCGCCCTTGTACCACTGCGCGGTCGCGACCACGTCGTGCCAACCGGCCCAGGGATTCCACTCCCCGGTCTTCCACTCGCTGTCCCCGCCGCGCTGATCGAGCGTCAGCAGCGTCGCACCGCTGCGCCGAGCGATCGCGGACATGACGTCCGGATAGTCGGACGACTTCTCGTTGAACCCGTGTACCGCGAGGATCAGCCGCGCCGGCGGCAGGTCACCGGCAACGCACCGATAGGGCTCGTAGGCCCACCCGTTCGACTGCTCGCCGTCGACCGCGACGGCGATCGGCCGGGCCGCGACACCGCCGCCGCAGTCCGGCTCGGCCGAGGCCGGCGGCGCACCGGCCCACGACACCGTAAGAATTGTCATGATCGACAGCACCGAGGCAAGCAGGCGACACCCGCTGTTCATTACGGCATCGTGGCACGGGCCTACGCGAATGTATTGCGTAACAACGGTAATGCGATCAAGACGAGACAACACACTCGTTGATCGGCACCGGAGATCGTTCCGCTACATGTCCAAGCCCAGGTCCAGCACGCGCACCGAGTGGGTCAACGCGCCGACCGCGAAGTAGTCGACACCGGTGCCCGCGTACTCGGCGGCCACCTCCAGGCTGAGTCCGCCGGAGGATTCCAGTTTCGTCTGTGGCGCCACCGCGTTGCGGCGTTGCACCGCCGATTGGGTCTGCCACAGCGGGAAGTTGTCGAGCAGGACGAGTTCCACGTTTTCCGCGAGCACGGCATCGAGTTGTTCGAGACTGTCCACCTCGACCTCGCAGGCGATGTCCGGGGCCAGCGCGCGGACGGCACGCAGCGCCTCGACCACCGAACCCGCGGCGGCCACATGGTTGTCCTTGATCAGCGCGGCATCGCCGAGACCCATCCGGTGGTTGACCCCACCGCCGACCCGGACCGCGTACTTCTGCAACGCGCGCAGACCGGGCAGCGTCTTGCGGCTGTCCCGGATCTTGCAGTCCGTGCCCGCGACCGCGTCGACCCAGGCTGCGGTGGCGGTGGCGATGCCGGAGAGGTGGCAGACCAGGTTCAGCATGGTGCGTTCGGCGGTGAGCAGGCCGCGGGTGGGGGCGACCACGGTGAGCACGGATTGGCCAGGGGTGACCCGGGTTCCGTCCGCGACGCGGCCGGTGACCTCGTAGTTCCCCGCGCCGATCACCTCGTCCAGCACCAGCAGCCCGACGTCGAGTCCGGCCACCGTGCCCGGCTGCCGCGGGACCACGGACGCCTTCGCCACAGCGTCGGCGGACACCGTCGCGGCGGTCGTGATGTCCGGACCGTAGCGCAGGTCCTCGTCGAGCGCGGTGCGGATGAGGGCAACCACCTCATCCCTGTCCAATTCACTGTCCAGAGCCATCAACCACTCCTCTATCTACTCGTACGTGCGACCGGGTCGAGTGGCACACCGGGGCAGAAGCTTGCCGCCGCCATGTGCCACTCGCCGGGCTATCGGTCGAGCCGGGGACGACCGTCCTCGTCAAGCACGACCGGCATGCTGTGGCGGAGGCGAGCGTCGGGCTCGGGGTGATCGGAACGGGTATGGCAGCCGCGGCTTTCGGTGCGGGCGGAGGCGGCGAGCAACAAGGTGCGTGCCGCCAGGGTGAGCGCCGCATCCTCGATTCCCGCGAGGCGCCTGGCGAACTCGTCCGGAGCCGCCTGCGCGACCGGTGCAGCGGTCGCACCCTCGAACGAGCCGCCCGGGGGCGATCCGGCCAAGTCGCCCGGTGCCGCGTCGCGCAGTGTCTCGCGTTGCGTCACTGCGTCTTCCATGCGCTTGATCGCCTCGTCCAACCCCGCCTGATCCCGCACCACCGAGGCGTGGTCGGTCATCAGTCGCTGCACCACAGCACGATCCGCGCTGTCGACGATCCGGGTAGGCAGGTCGGTGACTCGACCTCGCTCACCGAGCCGTTCGGCAGCGGCCGCGCCGACACGTTCGCCGACGACCAAGCCTTCGAGCAAGCTGTTGGACGCCAGCCGGTTAGCGCCGTGCAGACCGGTGCGCGCGACCTCGCCCGCGGCGTAGAGACCGGGCACCGCGGTGCGACCGTGCGGGTCGGTCATCACTCCGCCGCATTGATAGTGCGCCGCCGGAGCGACCGGAATCAGGTCGGTACCCGGATCGATGCCCACGGCGCGGCACGAGGCGGTGATCGTCGGAAACCGTTGCGGGAAGCCGTCGATCGCGCGTGCGTCGAGGTAGACGTGGTCCGTACCGAGCGCGCGCATCCGAGCCGCGATGGCCCGCGACACCACATCCCGCGGCGCCAGGTCGCCCCGCGGATGCACCCCGGCGGTCACCGAATCTCCTTCGGAATCCACCAGAATCCCGCCCTCGCCGCGCACCGCCTCACTGATCAGCGGACGACGCCCGAGCCCACCCGGCGTGTACAGCACCGTCGGGTGGAACTGCAAGAATTCCAGATCGGCTACTGCCGCCCCGGCCCGCAGCGCCAGCCCCACACCGTCGGCGGTCGCACCCGGCGGGTTGGTGCTGAGCGCGTAGAGCTGCCCGAGCCCACCGGTGGCCAACAGCACCGCAGGCGCGTGCACGACACCGAATCCCCGGTCCGACACCGCGAGAACGCCCTGCACACCGGTGGGGCCGGTGAGGATCTCACCCGCCGCCGCGCCGAACAGCACCGGCAGGCCCGCCGCGTTCAACGCCCGCTGCACCTCCGCGCCGGTGGCGTCGCCGCCCGCGTGGATGATCCGCCGGGTGCTGTGCCCGCCTTCGCGGGTCCGCGAGATCTGCCCGTCCCGGCCGAGATCGAAGACCGCGCCGAGGTCGGTCAGCGCCGCGACCGCGGCCTGCCCGCCCTCGACGATGGAGCGCACGGCGTCCACATCGCACAGGCCCGCGCCGGCCTCGACCGTGTCGTGCACGTGCGATTCGACCGAATCACCGTCCGGCGCGACAACAGCGATCCCGCCCTGGGCGTACTGGGTGGAGGTGTCGGTCGCGCCGCCCTTGCTGAGCGTCAGCACCCGCAACCCGCGCAGCGAGGCGGTGCGCGCCGCGGTGAGTCCCGCGACGCCACCGCCGATCACCACCAGATCGGCCTCGGTCTCCCAGTCGATCGACACCGGAGTCATTCGCCCGTGCCTCTCCGTGCGTTCCGCAACCACCATCCGACCACCGCCGCGCGGGCAGGGGTCGGCGTCATTCACCGCCGCCCGGGGTACCGATCTCGATCATCCGCTGCACCGAATTACGGCCGCGCGCAGCGGTTTCCAGGTCGACATGCACCTCGTCGCGGCCCTCGACCAGGCAGCGCAGCAGGGCGGCGGGGGTGATCATCTTCATGTACTTGCACGAGGCCCGGTCGTTCACGGCCTGGAAGTCGATGCCGGGGGCGGCTTTTCGCAGCTGGTGCAGCATGCCGATCTCGGTGGCGACCAGCACCTGGGTCGCCTGACCGCGCTGCTCGCGCACCTGCTTGGCCGCGTCGATCATGCCGCCGGTGGACAGGATGTGCACCCGCTCGGCCGGGAACGCGCCCTCGCCCGCGAGGTACAACGCCGAAGTGGCGCAACCGCATTCGGGGTGCACGAACAGGTCCGCGTCCGGGTGGGTGCGCGCCTGTTCGGTCAGCTCGTCGCCGTTGATGCCCGCGTGCACGTGGCATTCGCCGGCCCAGATGTGCATGTTCTCCCGGCCGGTGACCCGCTTGACGTGCGCGCCGAGGAACTGGTCCGGCAGGAAGAGCACCTCGCGGTCCGGGTCGATCGAGGCGACCACGTCGACCGCGTTGGACGAGGTGCAGCAGATGTCGGTGAGCGCCTTCACCTCCGCGGTGGTGTTCACATAGGACACCACCACCGCGTTCGGGAATTCGGCCTTCCAGGAACGCAATTCGTCCGCGGTGATGGAATCCGCGAGCGAACAGCCTGCCCGCTGATCCGGGATCAGGACGGTCTTGGCGGGGCTGAGGATCTTCGCGGTCTCGGCCATGAAGTGCACGCCGCAGAACACGATGGTGTCCTCCGGCGCCTCGGCCGCGATCCGGGACAGCGCCAGCGAGTCGCCGACGTGATCGGCCACGTCCTGGATCTCCGGCAACTGATAGTTGTGCGCGAGGATTGTCGCGTTTCGTTCGCGGGCCAGTCGCTTGATCTCCTGCGCCCACTCGGGGGTTGCTTCGACACCACTGAACCCCGACGGCCCGTCGAACACCTGCCCCATCAGCGGAGGCGCCAGTTTCGCACCCATCGTCGCCATGATGGCTCCCTTCGTCGTGCGAGTGGCTACTCCGCCGATTCGCACCAAACCAGGTTTTCGACTTATAATCGAAAACGTGGCCCATAGTAGCACCATCCACGAATCGCTCACCGCGGTGTTCCAGGTTCGCCGGTTCCCCGCGAACATCGCCGCAGGTCCGAGCCCTGCCGATGCCGGAAACGAGGTAATCGGTCGGCGCCCACCCGGGCAGCGGACCGAATTGGCGGTGCTGCTGTGGGAGCGCGCGCTGGACCCGCAGAAGGGCACCTGGTCGCTTCCCGGCGGCCGTTTGCGCGACGACGAGGACCTCGACACCTCGGCCCGCCGCCAGCTCGCGGAGAAGGTCGACGTGCGTGAGCTCGCCCATCTGGAGCAGCTGTCGGTCTTCAGCGCGCCCGACCGCGTTCCCGCCCCGCGCCGCATCGCCTCGGCCTATCTCGGCCTGGTCCCGCTCACGGCAGACCCGCAGCTACCGGACGACACCGCCTGGCATCCGCTGTCCGCGCTGCCGGCCATGTCCTTCGATCACGGCACCGTCGTCGACCACGCCCGCACCCGCCTGGCCGCCAAACTCTCCTACACCAACATCGCGTTCGCGCTCGCCCCCGCCGACTTCACCATGTCCACGCTGCGCGAAATCTACTGTGCCGCACTCGGTTACGATGTGGACACGACGAACCTGCAACGAGTCCTCTCTCGCCGCAAGGTAATCACCCCCACCGGCAAGACTCGGGCTCCCGGCCGCGCCGGCGGCCGTCCCGCCGCCGTCTACCGCTACACCGACTCCGGCATCCGCGTCACCGACGAATTCGCCGCCCTGCGTCCGCCCACCTGAGCCGCGCGGGACTCACGAGTCGACGTTCGCGTTCCGATGCTTACTCCCCCGCCGATACCGCTTCTTGTTCAGCACCGGCTGCGCGGCACTACTGCGCCGCAACGCATCCCGCCGCCGCCAAGCCACCAGATCAGCTCGCTCCCGCACCTGCTCGACCGGCAGATCCGCCGCCGTCCTGTCCCCGTTCATCACCGGACCTCCCTTCCACCAGTCGCCAAGGCCAACCCGAAGAAACTACCCCCACCCCTAACGCCCCCTCCACCCATTTATTCCACGCAATGGCTGATCAGCCTGCGTGCGCAGCGGAAGGTTCGCAATGGTTCGCGCATCGTTCCAGTGCATGGCAAGGGCGGTGAGTTCGGCGGTTTCAGCGCTGACGTCGCCCGCGGTGGAGGGAAGTGTGAGCGTCTCGGCGGAGGCCTCGGCACCCGCGGACTTGGCTACGCAGGCGTGCGCGAGCTGGATCGCGTAGTCGCGGACGGTGTCCGTATCACCCGTCAGGGAAACCGTGCCCGGGATGTATCGAGACAGAATGCGCAGGCAATCGCGGATCTCGATCACGGTGCGGTGCAGAAGAAATCGGCTGCCGAGCTCGGGAGTCGGATCGTGATAGACGATCTCCGGGCAGGCAGCGGTCAGGTCGGACCACAGCGGCAGCAACCGTTTTCGGCTGCGCGACGCACTGTCCAGGCCGAGCGGCGCGGCGAGCCGAAACAGCATCGGCACGGTCATTCCGATCGCGAAGAGCGCGGTCTGATACAGCAGGATGTCCCGATCGGCGGCGGCCAGCATCGCGGTGAAAACGTTGTGCTCACCACGGATCAAGAAGATCGTCGCGACCGGCGCAGAACCGTATCCGACCAGGTGAACCAACGGAAACAGCGTAAACGCCGCGTACGCCAGCACCTCTCGTGGCTCGGACCGCCTGCGCAACTCGGCGACACTGACCTGGATGATCAAGTAGTCAAGGAAACCGACCATCGGCAGCATCGATAGCCAGAAACCCAGTGGCGCCCACCCTGTTTCCTCCTCGATCAGCACGCCGTGAGCTCGCGCTCCGGTGCCGAAATACAGCGCGGACAACGCACCGGCCACCGCTATACCGTGCACGATCACCGGCCGATAGGACCGCCCGGTAACGGTGGCGACGGCCATCACATTGAACCCGAGTGCCGCGCCCATGAGGATCATCGCGAATTGGAACAGGGACGCGCCGGAAACGCGCCCTGCGCACAGTTCGACGATCCACTGCTGCGTGGTGGGTTCACGCATGGTCGACGCGACCGTGAACGAGACGAACACCAGATTCGCGTGCCGATCGAGGAAGGTCGCACGAAAGCTGCTGAGGCGCAATATGACCAAGATCCAGGCGTAACCGATCAGCGGCAACGACCATGTGGTCGGCCAGGACGAGGTCACCATGTGGCGCGGCTCAGTCCAAGAACATGAGCCTGCGCAACGGCGAACTCGCGGTGGCCGTTCGAGACTCGGACATGACCAGCGAGGCGAACAGTTCCGCTTGCCGTTCCGCGACATCGGTATAGTCGCTGCGCTGCAGTACCCGCAGCACACTGTCGGGATCCATGCTGGGAAATAGGTTTTCGATGGTCGCCCGGGTGGTTCTATGGTCCGGAGTGCCGGCGTGATCGAGCAGCAGATGCCCGATCTCGTGCAGCACGATGTGATCGGCGTGATACCCGGAACTGTGTGCGTCGTAGGCGATCACGATGTCGTCGGCGCGTTCGAGCACCAGCCCGCAGGGCAGAGCCGCCGCTGTGTCGTTCGGCAGCGGCATGAGCCGAATTTCCTTGCCGAGCATGGCCGTCACCGGTTCCAGGAAGTCCGCGAGATTCCACGGCTGCGGCACCCGCAGTGTCGATACCCGCCGGCGCACCTGTTCCACCAGTTGATCCCGTCCGCGGCGGCCGATCACGGGCGCTCCAGCGATCCGGGAACCGGTGATACGAACACGCCTGAAACGCTACCTCGAGACCAGATCAGGCGGTCTTCATCTGGGGCTGCGGGGGTGGGGTCATGGTGCGGGTGAACAGACGCGCGATACCCCAGGAGAGCAACTCCACCAACCAGAACAGCACCAGGAATACCTGCACCACGATGGCCGGAATCGCCAGGAACACCACGGAGGGCACCGCGATCAGCACCCAGGTGAACACTGCGCCGGGCGTCGCGCCGCGCAGCCCACTGGTCAAACGTACGGCCGCCCACATCATCCAGCGGCGCGGCACGGTGACGCCCAGTTCCCGCAGGCAGCGCCGGAAGAGGCCGTCCGCGTCCGCGACACCCACGGCGCCCGAGCTACGCAGATAGTCGTGCAGGATGGCCGCGCGGGTATATGCCCCGTAGCGCGGCACCAGCCACACGAAAGCCCGCGGCACCGAGGCGAAGTCGGTCCGGAACCCGGCGGGGATCACGAATTCTTGGGAATCACCTTGATAGACGAGCGGTTCGACCACTCGCCAGAACTTGGCGTCGAGTTCCTCGACCACCAGCCCGCTACCGACGAACGCCACGACTCGTTCCTCTCTGAACGCACAGCGTGTTACCCAATTCTAGGCTGATTTGGTACGCCTGTGCCGTCCCGCGGGCAACGGTTCGGACAACGCGTCAGCGGTGGGGACGAGTCTCCGGCGACGAACCGGAACCGGCCTCCCTGGCCGGTTCGTAATCACCGTAAGGGAGCGGACCGGCGCTCGCCGGGTACGACGCGGCACGGTACGGATCGAACGCGCCTGCCGGATCGTAGCTTCCGGGCTCGACGGCGGTGCCGGTGCCGAGGTCTTCCGCCGAGTTCAGCGCCGCGAAGAACAGCACCAGCAGCGACGCGAGCAGCGGCTGCACGACCAACGCGAGCCAGGTGCCCACCTCGGTCGGCAGCTCCACGATCTGCCCGACCGGCGGATCGTGCGGCCGCGGGTGGTACCACTGGGCGACCTGCTCCCCCAGCCGCGCCATCACCACGGCGCCGATCAGCGAACCGACCAGCAGGCCGATCTGCAACAGCGGCCCGCGCTGACTGCGCCACCGCCACGTGGCGGCCGCGCTCAGCACGCCGACCACCGCGCCGAAGCACACGAACATCGCCACCGCGTCGAACTGGTGCACGCTCTCGCCGGTCAACACGGCGCCCCGCCCCGGCTCGACCACGAACAGCTGCTCGGTCGGCGCCAGCAGCCCCCACCCGATGCCGCCGAGCGCGCTCACCACGATCACCGCGACGGCCACGATCACCGCCGCCCGCAGCGCGCTCCTCGTCGCGCCCACTAGCGCAGTTCCAGACTGGCCGCGTCGATCACGCCGTGCCGCGAGCACTTGGCCCACCAGCCGTCGGGGCTCACCTGCACGATCATCCGGCGGCCGCACTGCGCGCAGAACCGCGGCGGCTCCAGGCCGAGCGCGGCCGCCGCGGGCACGGCATCCTCGAGGCCGGGCACGATCCGTTTGCCGGTGAACGGGTTGTAGCGCTCGTCCATGCCCATGACCTTACTCATGGGTCTGCGCCCGACCGCGCCTCGCCAGCGCTCGGATCCGGCGCGCGCAGGCGCGCTGTGCCTTCGGGTTCATTCGCCGGCGCTCCCTCACAGGGTTTCGTTGAGCGCCTTGATCGGCATCTTCAACTCGCCGAGCAGATCGAGATCCGCCTCGGCCGGCCGACCGAGCGTGGTGAGGTAGTTGCCGACGATGACGGCATTGATCCCGCCGAGGATGCCCTGCTTGGCGCCGAGGTCGCCGAGGGTGATCTCGCGACCGCCGGCGAAGCGAAGGATGGTGCGCGGCAACGCGAGCCGGAACGCGGCGACCGCGCGCAGCGCGTCGGCCGCGGGCAGCACCTCGAGGTCGCCGAACGGGGTGCCAGGACGCGGGTTGAGGAAGTTCAGCGGCACCTCGTCGGGCTCGAGCTCGGCCAGGTTCGCCGCGAATTCCGCACGCTGCTCCAGGGTTTCGCCCATGCCGAGGATGCCGCCGCAGCACACCTCCATGCCCGCCTCGCGGACCATGCGCAGCGTGTCCCAGCGTTCTTCCCAGGTGTGCGTGGTGACCACGTTCGGGAAGTGCGAGCGGGAGGTTTCCAGGTTGTGGTTGTAGCGGTGCACGCCCATCGCGGCGAGCTGGTCGACCTGGTCCTGGGTGAGCATGCCGAGCGAGCAGGCGACCTGGATGTCGACCTCGTTGCGGATCGCCTCGACGCCGGCCGCGACCTGCGCCATCAGTCGCTCGTCCGGGCCGCGCACCGCCGCGACGATGCAGAACTCGGTGGCACCGGTCTTCGCGGTCTGCTTGGCGGCCTCGACCAGGCTGGGAATGTCGAGCCAGGCCGCGCGCACCGGCGACTGGAACAGGCCGGACTGCGAGCAGAAGTGGCAGTCCTCCGGGCAGCCGCCGGTCTTGAGGCTGATGATGCCCTCGACCTCGACCTCGGGGCCGCACCACTTCATCCGCACGTCGTGCGCCAGGGCCAGCAGCTCCTCGAGGTGGTCGTCGCCGAGGCGGAGGACCTCGAGCGTCTGCTCCTGGGTGAGCCCTTCGCCGCGGTCGAGGACTTGCTCGCGGGCGACGGACAGAATGGAGGTGTCGACGGAAGCCTGGGTCACTGCACGAATCCCTTCGGTCGGCCGAGGTGGCCGGGCAACTTGAACGGTGTTCAGGCTAGGGTAGACAGGACAGTGAGTCAAAACACTGGGAGCCGGGTGCGCAGCCGCACATCGGCTCATCGGGGCGTGCGGCGAGCACCGCGGCGTGCGAGCGGCAGCGCCCGAACCGGTAGCCTGCGTAACCACGAAGGCGGCCACCAGCGCCGCCCTCGGACGGGAAGGAATTCGGGTGCAACTGCACAGAGCGGACGTGGTCGACGGCGCCATCGCGATCCTCGACCAGTACGGCCTCGCCGACCTCACCATGCGCAGGCTGGCCGGCTCGCTTCAGGTGCAACCCGGCGCGCTCTACTGGCACTTCCCGAACAAACAGGCCCTGCTCGGCGCGGTCGCGGACAAGATCCTGCTGCCCATGGACGACCCGATCGCCGCCACCGAATGGTCCGGCCAGCTCAGCGAACTGGCCCACCGCCTGCGCGACTGCCTGCTCGCCTACCGCGACGGCGCCGAACTGGTCTCCGCCACCTATGCGTCCAGGTTGACCACCAGCAAGGGCAGGGAGCGCATGTCCAGCGCCGCGATCCGCGCAGGCATGCCCCGCCCCGAAGCCGATCTGACCTCCTTCACGCTGCTGTACTACGTCCTCGGCCAGACCGTCGACGAGCAGTCCAGGATGCAAATGGACTCCGCCGGCGCCCTCCCCGCCGACGAAACCCCCCTCGACGAATCCCCCGACCCCACCGCCCGCTTCGACTTCGGCCTCCAGCTCTTCATAGCCGGCGTCCGCCAACTCCTCGGCTCCCGAGTCCGCTGAACGGCACCCCGCGCCTTCCGCCGCGGCCCACGTTCACCACCCAACACGCCCTTCCGACGCCCCGCGCACCCTCCGGCGCGCCGCACAGTTTCTGGCGTCCCGCACAGTTTCTGGCGTCCCGCACGGCTTCTGGCGTCCCGCACGGTTTCTGATGTGTCACACCTGAAATTGCATGCGATTTCAGGTGCGGGAAATCGGAAACCGTGCGGGAGTTCAGGTTTTCTCGGGTTGTGGAGGGTGGGGGAACCAGCGGTGGATGGCGACCGCTCCGGCGGTTGCCGCTGCGGCGAGGGCGAGGGACGAGATGCTCAGGAGGGCGATGGCGCTCACCGCGCCGGCCAGGATCGGGCCGGCGAACATACCGATGTCGTGGGTCAAGCGCCAGGCGCCCAGGAATTCGGCGCGGCGGCCGTCGGGGGCTACGTCGGCGCCGACGGTCATGATCAGACCGTTGCTCACGCCGTTGGCGAGGCCGAGTAGCACGGCGACCGCACCCATGCCGAGCATCGACGAGGTGAACGGCAGCGCGCCGAATCCGATGGCGAACAACATCATTGCCGGGATGCCGGTGGCTCGGCTGCCGCGCCGGTCCAACCAGAGGCCCGCCGGATAGGACATCAGCACGTCCACCGCGCCAGCGATGCCGAACACCAGGCTCGTGGTCGACGCGCTCAGGCCGATGTGCGCCGCCCACAGCGGGAGCACCGCGACCCTGGACGCGCGCACGGCGCCCATCAGCAACGCCGCAGAGCCAAGAGTGCCTAGCACTCCGATGTTTTCGACGACCACCGACCGCAAGGTGTGTCCGCGCTTACCCGCATCCACACCGTCCGGCGCCGGAATGGCGACCATCGCGGCACCGGAGAGCACCGTGGTGACCAACTGCAACCACAACGCACCACTCGGCCCCATGCCATGCACCAGCGCGGCACCGAGGAAGGGCCCGCAGAAATACCCGAGCCGATGCGCGCCCGCGAGCGTGGACATCGCCCGACCCCGCTCCGCCGCCGGCACGACCGCCACGATGTACGACTGACGAGCCAGCCCCCACACCGCGGCCGCAGCACCGTTGAGCAGCAGACCTACCGCCAGCAACCAAACAGTCGGCGCGGCAACCGCACACAGCACCCCGATCACGCCGAGCACCGAGCCGACCGCGATCGCACCCCGCTCCCCGATCCTGGCCACGATCCGCCCCGCAGGCAGATCCGCCACCACCATGCCGAGCCCGCTCAGCGCGACCAGCAACCCGGCCAACCCGATCGAGGCCCCGAGATCCAGCGCCCGCAACGCGTACATCGGCGACGCGGCCCCAGCTCCGGTGCCGTACAACGCCATCGGCACGAACACGGTCCAGGTGAGCGACCGCAACCGAACCGGCTGCGGGATATCGACTTCCGCGCTCACCGCGCCGCGGCCGGGCGATGAACCACTGCTGGACAGTCTGTTTCGACGTCTCCCCGGCTCACTGGGCCAGGGCCGGGTGGCTGGCGGCTCGGCCTGCGGGGCGGGGGAGGCCGAAGTGGTCGCGGAGGGTGGTGCCGGTGTATTCGGTGCGGAAGAGGTTGCGCTCCTGCAGGATCGGGACGACGGTCTCGGCGAAGACTTCCAGTCCGCCGGGGTAATACGGCGGCATCACGTTGAAACCGTCGGCGGCGCCGTTGCGGAACCACTCCTCGATCGTGTCGGCGACCTGCTCGGGCGTTCCGGCGAATACGCGGTGTCCGCGCGCGCCGGCCAGCTTGTGCAGCAACCCGCGCACCGTCGGCCGCTCCCGCTGCACGATGCCCGCGACAACCTGCAACCGGCTGCGGGCGTTGTCGGTGACATCGCCCGCGTCGTCGAACAGGTCGACCGGAACCGCCTCGTCGAGCGGCAGGTGACGCACACTCTTGCCGACGATGTTCTCCAGTTGGGTCAGACCGTATTCCGGCACGGTGAGTTCGTTGAACTCACGCTCCAGCCGCTTGGCCGCCGCCTCGGTATCGCCGATGAACGGGCTGATCCCGGGCAGGATCTTGACGTGCTCCTGGTTACGCCCGAAACCCGTTGCCTGCGCCTTGATATCGGCATAGAACCGCTGCGCGTCCTCGAGCCGCTGATGCGCGGTGAAGATCGCCTCGGCGTACTTGCCCGCGAACGAGCGCCCTTCGTTCGACGCACCCGCCTGCACGAGCACCGGGTACCCCTGTGGCGTGCGCGGCGCGTTGAACGGTCCACGCACCCGGAGATGTTCGCCGACGAAGTCGATCGGATGGATCTTCTCCGGGTCGGCGTACACCCCGCTCTCCTGGTCCAGCAGGATCGCGTCGTCCTCCCAGCTGTCCCACAGCGCGACCACGGCGTCCACGAATTCCCGTGCCCGCGCATAGCGTTCGGCATGGTCCGGATGCTTGTCGAGACCGAAGTTGGCGGCGGCCAGGTCGGTTCCGGTGGTGACGATGTTCCAGCCTGCCCGCCCGCGCGAGATGTGGTCCAGCGTGGAGAACAACCGGGCCAGGTTGTACGGCTCGTAGTAGGTGGTCGAGGCGGTCGCGATCAGCCCGAGATGCGTTGTCGCCGTGGCGATGGCGGTCAGCAGCGTGATCGGCTCCAATCCGGAGCCCGCGTTGTGCTTGACATTGGTACGCAGCGCCGGCCCGTCGGCGAAGAACACCGCGTCGAGTTTCGCGGCCTCGGCGGTGCGGCCGATCTGCTGGTAGTAGTCGACATCGTAGATGCGCCCCGGCTGGCTGTCGGGATGCCGCCAGGCCGCCTCGTGGTGACCGGACGGGTAGATGAACGCGTTGAGGCTGAGCTGACGCGGAGTACTCATGAGGCTTGCTTCTCTTCTTCCTGGCCCGGCCGGTCGCTGGGACCGACGCCGAGGCTGGCGAGCAACCGGGACCGATGCCGGATGAAGCCCGGATCACTGTGCCTGCGTGGACGTTCCAGATCGATGCGCTGGTCGACGGCGATGCGTCCCTCGTCGAGCACGAGGACGCGATCGGCGAGCAGCACCGCCTCGTCGACGTCGTGGGTGACCAGCAGGACGGCGGGCCGGTGCTTGGCGCACAGGTCCTGTAGCAGCGCGTGCATCTTGATCCGGGTGAGTGCGTCGAGCGCGCCGAACGGCTCGTCGGCCAGCAACAGCTCCGGCTCCCGCACCAGCGAACGCGCCAGCGCGACCCGCTGCTGCTCGCCCCCGGAAAGCTGCCTGGGCCAAGCTTTTTCCCGACCGGCCAGGCCGACCTCGGCCAGCGCGGCCCGACCGCGCTCGGCGGCGCCGCCGCCGTTCAGGCCGAGGATCACGTTGTCGAGCACCCGGGTCCATGGCAGCAGCCGCGGATCCTGGAACACCACGGCACGTTCGGCGGGCACGGTCAGCTCACCCGATCCCGGCACGTCGTAGTCCAGCTCCGCGAGCGCCCGCAGCAACGTGCTCTTACCCGAGCCGCTACGACCGAGCAGGGCAACGAACTCCCCGCGCGCGATGTCGAGATCTATGTCCTGCAACACGACTCGCTCGCCGAACCCGCGACGCAACTCGCGCGTCCGGACGACGTTCAGTCCCCCAATGTCTGTCGCCATGACAGCGCCTTCCTTTCCACCGCGCGCACGGCGAGATCACCGAAAAGTCCGAGCAGGCCGTAGATCACGAGCCCGACCACGATCACGTCGATCTGCCCGTAGGTGCGGGCCTGCGTCATCAGATAGCCGATGCCGCTGGTCGCGTTGACCTGTTCCACCACGACCAGGGCCAGCCAGGCGATGGTGACCGCGAGGCGAAGCCCGGTGAAGAAACCGGGCAGCGAGCCGGGCAGCGCGATCCGGCGGATGAAGCCCCAGCGCGAAAGACCGACGGTCTGCGCGAGTTCCACATACCTGGAGTCGACACTGCGCAGGTAGGCGTGGGTGTTCAGGTAGATCGGGATGGCCACGCTCGTCGTGATGACGAGCAGCTTCATCTCCTCGCCGATGCCGAACCAGACGATGAACAGGGGGATCAGCGCGAGCGTCGGAATCGCGCGCTTGATCTGAATCGGCCCGTCCACCAGCGCTTCACCGATCCGGCTCAGGCCGGCCACGAGCGCGAGCACCAGTCCGGCGAGCACGCCGATGGCCAGGCCGATGCCCGCCCGCTGCACCGAGGTGAGCAGGTTCGATTGCAGCCTGCCGTCGGAGATCAGCTCACCGGCGGTCGAGGCGACCGTCCACGGCGCGGGCAAGGTCTCCGGATCCAGTGTGCCGGAGGCGGATCCGATCACCCAGGCGAGGACCAGCAGCGTCGGTCCGATGGCGGCGCCGAACGGAATCGGCCGTCCCGGTCCGAGCCGCGGCCGGGCCGGCTTGCGCTTGGCCAGCGCCGGTGCGGTGCGGTTGCCGAACCGGTGCCATACCCCGGCATCCACCGTCGCCATCAGCGTGCCTTCGGTGCGAACGCGGCGCCGCTCTGGGTGACCGCCTCGGTGATCGCGGCGTCGTAGCGCAGGTCGAAGCCCTTGGCCGCCTGCACCTTCTTCGGCAGCTCACCGGCCTTGTCGATGGCGTCGATGGTGGCCTGCTGGCGGGCGACGAGATCCTGGTCCAGGTGCGGGAAGGTGAACAGGCCGAGCGAGTCGACGATGCGCTTGGCGTCCTCGGGGCTGACCTTCTGGTTGTCCACGTAGTACTTTCGCGCCCACTCGTCCTGATGGGTGTTGACCCACTGGTTGGCGCGCACGAAAGCGGCGGCGAGGGCCCGGGTCGCGGCCGCCTTGGCCGGATCCTGCGTCACCACGCGCCGCGCGTACAGATAGCCGAGGCCGCCGTAGATGCCTTCGGTCTGCGAATCCGGGATCAGCGAGGTGCCCGGTGTGCGCAGCAGCCGGGTGACATTCGGCTCGATCAGCGGGGCGACGTCGACCTGCGCGGTGCGCACGGCATCGAGGAACTCGGCCAGCTGCAACCGGACCAGTTGCACGTCACCGGTTTTCAGCCCGGCCTTGTCCAGCGCGCGCAGCACCGCGGCCTGCTGGGCGGTGCCCTCGGCGTAGGCGATCTTCTTGCCCTTCAGATCCGCGAGCGTGCTCACCGATTTGCCCGGCGCGACAGCGAGTTTCAGCGCGGCGGGGCTGGTCTGGTAGGCCGCGACGATCGGCACGTCCTGCCCGGCGATCAGCGCGTGGATCGGCGGGACGTCGCCCACCCAGGCCACGTCGGCGGCCTCGGCGCGGAACGCCTCGAGAATGGCCGGGCCGCCGACGAAATTGGCGAACTCGGCCTTGAACGGGAGCTTGTCCAGCTCGCCGGAAATCCGGAGCACCTGTTGCAGGCGCTCGGACTGGTCGGCGAGGACCAAACTGGTTCCAGCTGGAACTTCAACGGGCAGTGGCGTGTCCGCGGCGACGGGACCGGCCGGCTTGTCGCTGTTCGCGCAGCCGGTGAGTCCGAGGGTCGCAACGGCTGCCACGGCGAGCAATGCGGCGGTGGTGCGGCCTGGGCGGCCGAACAGAAACGTGCGTGGTCGGTACATAGACGGATTGAAACAAGACAAAACCGGCCCGAACACCGTTTGTCTCAGCCTGGTTCGAACTGGTCGGCGCGGCGCCCGATGCGGTATCAGCGCGGCGCGGCCGCCACCGCCGAGTCGCGCACCTGCGCCTGATAGCGCTGGATGAACGGCAGGATCTGCTGATCGATGAACGTGTTGTACTCCACCGGCCGCTGCATCGGATTGGCGTGCCCGGTGTTTCGCGCGAGCACCACCGACAGCGTGCCATCCACGCCGCCGGACTCCTCGATCAGCACCCGATGCGAGTACTCGACGTCGACCACCCGATCCCGGTCCGGATCGCGCGGCCGGATGAAAACGATGGCGGGGCGCGGCTTTCCGTCCGTCGGCGCGGCCAGCGCGCGCAGATCACCGGTCGCGCCGCCGGCCACGATCGCGGTGAACTGCGCCTCGATCAGGCCGTTGCTCGCCGCGTTACGAGAGAAGATCTTCTCCCGCAACACCTCCCGGAGAACCTCACCGAGCTCGGCGAAGCGGATGCCGGGCGGTATGCCGCCACCGCCGTGGGCGAGGAAGCGATCCCGGCGCGCATAGGTTTCCACCGCGAGCCGCAGCAGCCGGCTCTCGCGCGCACCGGGCAGCCAGCGCATCCAGCGCACCATGTCCTCGCCCGCGCCGCGGCTTTCCGGCCGGACCGCGTTCAGGTCCACCGGCGTGCAGTCCAGGATCACGCCGACCAGGCGGCGGTCGCTGTCGAGGTGGATGTGTTTGGCGACCTCCAGCGCGATCACGCCGCCCATGCTGTGCCCGACCAGCACCACGTTCTTCAGGCCGGACAGCTCGGCGGCGCGCACGATCAGGTCGGCGATCACCTTGGTGTCGATACCTTCGTTGTCGTAGCGGATCGCCCACACCACGCCCATCCCGCGCAACGCGGGCAGCGCGGCGGCGGTCGAGCTGGCGTCCAGGCCGCCGAGGCCGACCATGTCCACCACCACGGTGTCCCAGTTCTTCGGATCGGCCGGGGCGGCGACGGGCAGGATCGCGGGATCGGTGCGCGCCAGGCGCGCCTGCTCCGGTTCGACATCGAATTTCAGGTACTGGGCGAAAACGACGAGGACGGCAGCGAGAAATACCACCACGCGCAGGACTGCCGACCTGGTCCGGCGCAACGTCTTCCACTCGTGCCACAGGCTGGTGTCCCGTAGCCGGGCTTTGCGTCGCGCGTCGTCCCAGTCCGAGACAGTGGACGGGTGCCGGTCATCGAACGGCGACATCTATCCCACCGTACGTAAGGGTGTGGATGGTCGCCATTCCGCGCACAACCCTGGCGACAGGGTTAACCCGACCGACCGGTAGAGTTTCTCCGTCATCCCTGGCGGGTGCGAGAATCCGGTGCAATCCCGGAACGGTCGCGCCACTGTGATCGCCCTCCCCGGCGAGAGTCAGACCTCCCCCACCAGGACAACTCTGGAGAGGCCGCGACTTGCCTGTGGAGCATTACCGATGAGCCGTGTGCGCGCGGCGTTCATCTTTCCCCTGCTCGGGGCGCTACTGATCGGCGCGATGGTGCTGGCCACCGGGTTCGGCGCGGAGACGCTGCCGGTGTCCTCGGTGCTGGAGGTGCTGCGCCAGCGCGTCACCGGGCAGGCGCCCGCCGATTTCGGGCTCGACACCATCGTGTGGCAGCTGCGCGTGCCGCGGACGGTGCTGGCGGCGATCGTCGGGGCGGGGTTGGCGTTGGCTGGGGCGGCGATGCAGACGCTGGTGCGGAATCCGCTGGCCGATCCTTATCTGCTCGGGGTGTCCTCGGGCGCGGGTGTGGGTGCGGCCGCGGTCATTACCTCGGGGTTGTTCGCCGGTGCCGGGGTGTGGGCGTTGTCCGGCGGGGCGTTGGCCGGGGCGTTCGTCGCGGCGGGGTTGGTGTTCCTGATCGCGGTGGTACAGGGCGGGTTGACGCCGTTGCGGCTGGTGCTCACCGGGACGGTGCTCGGATCCGCGTTCGCGGCGTTGAGCAGCTATCTCATCTTCCGGCGTCCCGATCCGGCCGCGGCGCAGTCGGTGCTGTTCTGGTTGCTCGGCAGTCTCGCCGGGGCGGACTGGACGCGAATCGCGTTGCCGCTCAGCGTGGTCGTGCTCGCCGGGGTTGCGCTGCTCGCGGCGAGCGGGTGGCTCGACGCGCTGACCGTCGGCGCGGATACCGCGGCGTCACTGGGGGTTCCGGTCAAGCAACTGCGGATCGGATTGTTCCTGTTGCTCGCGGTGCTGGTCGGGGTGCTCGTCGCGGTCTCAGGGGGCATCGGCTTCGTCGGCCTGGTCGTCCCGCATGCCGCCCGCCTGCTCGTCGGGCCGCGCCACCGCGCTCTGCTGCCCGCCTGCGCCCTGTGCGGAGCGCTGTTCCTCGTCGTCGCCGACGCCGCCACCCGAATCCTGGTTCGCCCCACCGAAATCCCGGTCGGCGTGCTGACCGGGCTCATCGGCGCGCCCGCGTTCTTGATCCTGATGGGGCGTCGGCGCTATCGGTTCGGTGAATCATGAACCTTCGCAACGATCATCGAGCACGACTCGATCGCAGGTCAGACGCGGGACGCGGCGAGCTCCTCGGCAGTGGAGTCGAAACCCGAAGCGATGCCGGAGTACTGGAGGTGCGCGGACTCGCGTGCGCCGCCGGCCGGCGGACCGTGATCACCGAGGTGACCTTCGCGATTCGGGCCGGCGAGACGATCGGCATCGTCGGGCCGAACGGCACCGGGAAAACCACGCTGCTGCAGACGCTGGCCGGAGTGCGGCGGCCCGCGCGCGGTGAAGTGATCGCGGACGGCCGAGTGCTGCACCGGATGTCGCCGCGCCGTCGAGCCCGCACCGTCGCCATGGTGGCGCAGGACGAACGCCCACCCGCCGACCTGCGCGCGGGCGAGGTTGTCGCACTGGGCCGCACGCCGTACCTGCCCCCGTGGGGCGCGGGTTCCGCACGCGAACAACAGGTCGTCGAGGATGCCTTGGCCGCGGTCGACCTCGCCGGCTTCGCCGAGCGCCCGGTCCACCGCCTCTCCGGCGGCGAACGCCAACGTGTCCTGCTCGCCCGCGCCCTCGTCCAGAACACCCCCATCCTGCTGCTGGACGAACCCACCAACCACCTGGACATCACCCATCGCCTCGAACTCCTCGCCCTGACCCGCACGCTGAACCGCACCGTCGTCATGGCACTGCACGATCTGGCCTTGGCCGACCGTTACTGCGATCGAATCCTGGTGCTGGACAACGGCTCCGCCCGCCCCCTCGCACCCCCCGCGAGCGCGCTGGCCCCGGCGGTGATCGACGAGGTCTTCGGCGTCCGCGCGCTCCGCGTCCCTCACCCGGAAACCGGCGACCCCCACCTACTGATCACCCCCCGCGAGCTGACCCTATGACTCCCACCCCCAGCCGGCCCCACCCCCACCAACCAAGCCCACCCCTGTTCACGAACGAGACACCGCCACAGACCATCTCACGATCCAACACAGCCAAGTCCCAATCAAGATCGGCAGCAGCAGGGGCAGGGGCAGCGGCGACAGCAGGGGCAGCAGCAGCGACAGCAGCGACAGCAGCGACAGCAGCGACAGCAGCGACAGCAGCGACAGCAGCGACAGCAGCGGCAGCGGCAGCGGCAGCGGCAGCGGCAGCGGCAGCGGCAGCGAACGGGACCTCACACCGCCCCCACTCGCAATCCCACGCAACCAAGTCCCGTCCAGCGCGCACCCTGCCCGCGAGCGGGACACCACGGCAGCCATCCCTACGATTCAGCGCAGCCAAGCCCCGCTCGCGATCTGAAGCTTCGTCGAGCGGGACACCGCCGACGGCCTACTCACCACCCCGCCGCATCGACACCCTCCCGGCGCGCATTTCCCGCTCCGACTACTCACGAACAAGCCACCACGGCGGATTACTCGCCATCCCTGGCACCAGATCAAGTCGTCACACATACCCACCGACGCACACCCCACCCCCGAACGGGACACCACGGCCACCCCACCGCCATGTCCCACCCGACGCACACCCCAACGCCGAACGGGACACCATGGCGCTTTCACTCGCGATTCTGCGCGGCCATGTCCCGTTTGGCGCGTGCTCTGCTCGCGAAGGGGGCACTACCGGGGGCGCATTTGTCTGGTGGGGGCGTGTCCTGTTGGCAGGTCAGTATTTGAAACTTGTTGGTTATCTCGAGAGGCGAGTGAATGAAGCACGTGGTGCGAGTGTTGGTGGCGGTTGTGGTGGCTGCGGCGGTGGCCGGGTGTGGTGCGGAGAAGGGGGGCGCTGGGGATCTCACGGTTCGGAATTGCGATGTGGACGTGCGGTTTCCGGCGCCGGCCAAGCGGTTGTTCGTCAATGACGGGAACTTGATCTCGATGGCGCTGGCGCTCGGGGCGCAGGATCAGGTGGTGGCGGTGTCGAGTGTGCAGCGGGACGCGGATACGTTGCGCCGGCACTATGGACCGGTGGTCGATCAGTTGAAATCTGTTGCGCCGGAATATCCTTCGCGGGAGACCGTGTTGGCGCAGGGACCCGACGTGATGGTCGCGGGGTGGAGCTACGGGTATGACGAGGCGAAGAACCTGACGCCGGATTCGTTGAGCAAGGCGGGGATTGCCGCGTACACGCTCACCGAGAGCTGCCGTCAGCACAATGGCGAACGCCCGCGCGGGATCGTCGAGCCGTGGACGGCGCTGCGCGACGACCTGACCAACCTCGGCGCCATCACCGGCCGCTCCGACCGCGCAAAGGAGGTCACCGCCGACCTGGATCGGCGGCTCGCGGCGCTGTCCGGCGCACCGCATGCCGAGCGCAAGCCGACCATCTTCCTGTTCGACAGCGCCACCGACTCGCTCATGTCCAGCGGCAGTTTCGGTGCGCCGCAGGCGATCCTGGATGCCGCGGGCGGGCGCAACGCGCTCAGCGACGTTCCCGACACCTGGACCAGGGTCTCCTGGGAACGGCTCGCCGCCGCCGACCCCGACGCCATCATGTTCGTCGACTACCCGCCGCAGACCTTCGCGCAGAAGGTCGACGCGCTGCGCGCCAAGCCCGGCATCAACCAGCTCCGCGCCGTCACCGAGGGGCGCTTCCTCAACCTCCCCTACGCCATGTGGACCAGCGGCCCGCTCAACATCGACGCCGCCGAACAGATCCGCAAGCAACTCGAACGTTGGAACCTGGTCCCCGCCTCGACAATCGAGCCCAAAGCCGACGACACCATCCGCTGACCAACCGGCTGCGCGCCGAATCGCCTGCAGCGCAGCAACTTCGCTGTGATTCGGCGCGCGCCGAGCGAAATCGGTGCCGGCCCAGCGGGTGCGCGCCACACCCGAACACACTCACGCCGGCGATTTCGCTCGGCGGGCAGCCCGCTCGAGAACGACATCAGCGAATGGAGCCGCCCTCCGCGAGGGCGGCGAGCTTGCTGAGCGAGATACGCCAGCCGAGGTCGTTGTCTTCCGGCGCGACCCCGGCCGGCAGATTCTCGTGCACCGCATCGACATCGGTGCCACCGTCGGCCTCGATGAGCGTGTAGGTGATGGTCTGCTCACCGCGCACCGCCGGATCGTCGGTCTCGAATTCGACGAGCTGGACCACCTGCTGGTCCGGCACCAGCCGCGCGAAATGTCCGTGGAACGTATCGGTCTGCGCGCTGGTCTTGCCGGTGCCGGTCGGCTCGTCATAGCTCAGCGAAATCCGGAACACCCCGCCTTCCCGCGCGTCGAACTCATGCACCTCGCTGGTCATCCCCGTCGGCACCATCCACCGCCGCACCGCCTCCGCGTCCAGCAGCAGCCGATAGACGTTCGCCCGTGGCGCCCGCACATGCCATCGAATCCGAGTCGTGGTCACCCGACAACGATAGATCCCCCGCCGGCCCGGTCAGCCCATCCGCGGCCGGGCATCCAATGCCACTGCCTCAGCTCGATCCACGTTCCGGACCTCAGGCTGCGCACCGATTCATCGGTAATGCATGGGTAAGCGGGCTGTGCGCGACACACCAGGCAACAGCACGTGGGTCGGCCTCAGTTTGCTAGCGACGCGCCCCGGCACCGACGCATCCGCACGCGGTGCCTCACTGCCGCACCGGATTCGGAGTCCTGCGCCGAGTCGGGGCGCACCCAGCGGACGAAGCGAAGCCCTGTCCATTCGTGCCACACCACGGGGCGGCGGACTAAACCCGGACGCCGCCGAGCACGTATTACCGCATCGGCACGCCACACATGAATCAGCGACAAGAACGTCACCCGGACAGCACGGAAACCGAACGCAGAACCCGGCAACCGGCAATAGGCCGGGCGAACGGTGACCGTCCTGGCGCGAACCAGGTGGATGCGGCGGACTTACACCTAGACGCCAGGCCCGTGAGGCCGCAACGCCCGCGCATGAATCGGCGACGCGAACGTCACCCAGACAGCGCGGCGTTGCGGATGCGGTCCGGCAGGAGGTCAGGTGAACGGGGACCAGGTCGGCGCGAACCAGCTCGGTGCTGCTGTCGTGAAGCGGTCGCGGTCCCAGGCGCCGGCGCCGGCGGGGACGGCGCCTACCAGGTCTACCCCGGTGACGCGGGGGAGGTCGACGCGGTTGCATTCGGCGGCCAGGTCGGGTTCGGCGGGCCAGGAGCCGACGACCAGGCCCGCGCACCGTACGCGCGCCGATTGCAGTGCACGGGTGGTCAGTTCGGTGTGGTTCAGGGTGCCGAGACCGGCGGCGGTCACCAGAAGTACGGGTGCGTCGAGTTTTTGGGCGAGGTCGAGGAGGGTGAAGTCACCGAGTCGGACCAGGAGGCCGCCGGCGCCCTCCACCAGGGTGAGGTCCGCGTCGGCGAGTTCGGCTATCCCGGAGAGGGTTTCGGCCAAGGTCAGCTCGGGCAGTCCGGCGCGCCGGGCGGCGGTGTCGGGGGCCAGCGGGTCGGGGAAGCGGGCGAGCTCGACGGTGCGGGCGACGCCGCTGAGGCGCTCGATCTCGGCGAGATCGCCGGGTTCGGTCAGGGAGACCCCCGTTTGACCGGGTTTGCACACCGCCACCGATCTGCCCTCGGCCAGGGCCAGCGCGGCAACGGCCGCCGTGACCACGGTCTTGCCGACCTCCGTGGAAGTTCCGGTCACCAACAGAACGCTCATACCGCCACCTCTTGCACCCTGCGACCTCCTGAGATCGCCCTGTCATCGATAATCACCTGCACCGGAACCACACTCACGAGTCCG
This sequence comes from Nocardia sp. NPDC056564, assembly GCF_042793755.1. Lineage (NCBI taxonomy): Bacteria > Bacillati > Actinomycetota > Actinomycetes > Mycobacteriales > Nocardiaceae > Nocardia > Nocardia sp. NPDC056564. The sequence goes on along the minus strand of NZ_JBHTUR010000013.1, from coordinate 193,621 downwards.
CTGCCCTTGCTACGACCGCCGCTCCACCGTCCATATCCTTACGCGCACCGCATCCGCAGGATGCTGCCGCGCCGCGCATTCCACCCTGCTGTCTCGGTATCACCGCCGCTGTTCACGCGCGCACCACTTCCGATTCACGCGCCGCTGCCAGCACCTGACCGAGAACCGTTGCAATGACGTCGAGTTCAGCCGGAGTCAGGTTGGCGCGGGCCGTCAGCCGCAGCCTCGAGGTGCCCTCCGGCACCGACGGCGGTCGGAAGCAACCGACCTCGAGCCCTTCCGCCCGGCATGCCTGGGCCGCGTCGTAAGCGATCTGCGCCTTGCCGAGCACCACGGACACCACCGCCGAATCCGGCACGGGCACAGCGGCGATCCGCGCGATGTCGGCGGCACGTTCCAGCACCCGGCCGGCCAGTTCCGGCTCGCGACGCAACACCCGCAGTGCCGCGCGCGCGGCACCGACGGCGGCAGGCGCGAGCCCGGTATCGAAGATGAAGGTCCGCGCGGAATCGACCAGATGCGCGCGTACCCGCTCGTCGGCCAGCACCACTCCGCCCTGTGCGGCAAGGGATTTGGACAACGTCGCGGTGATCACCAGATCAGGCGCGCCGGCCAGGCCGACCTCGTGCACCAGCCCGCGCCCGCCCGCGCCACGCACCCCGATCCCGTGCGCCTCGTCCACGATCAACACCGCACCCCGCGCCCGGGTAACCCGGTGCAACTCGACCAGCGGCGCGAGATCACCATCGGCACTGAACACCGAATCGGTGAGCACCAGCGCCCGCTCCTCGGTCCGCGCGGCGAGCAGCCGGTCGACCGCCTCGACGTCTCCGTGCGCGGCGACTTCCACCCGAGCCCGAGAAAGCCTGCACGCGTCCACCAGTGACGCGTGGCTGCCCGCGTCGGAGACCACCAACGCCCCGCGCCCGGCCAACGCCGTGACCACGCCGAGGTTGGCGGCGTATCCGGAGGCGAACACGAGACCCGCTTCGGCGCCGACGAATTCGGCCAGCTCGGCCTCCAACCGCGCGTGCTCGGTCGTGGTTCCGGTGACGAGCCGGGACCCGGTCGACCCGGCACCCCACCGTCGCACCGCCTCGATCGCGCCGTCGATCACCTCGGGATGCCGAACCAGCCCGAGGTAGTCATTGGAGGCGAGGTCGATCGACGACGACCGCGCGGCCCGGGGACGCAGTTCCCGGCGCAGCCCGGCGGCCACCCGCGCGGACGCACGTTCGTCCAACCAACTCAATGGATCGGTAGTCACAGCTCCGGAGCATACTTGAACACCGTTCAAGGCGCATACGCCCGGCCCCCGCCGAACCGGTTGGGCACCTGAGCTACACCGCGATTCGAGGCTGCGCGGCGACCGCGGCGCGCATCCCGGCGGTGATCGCCGCGACGTCCTCGGCGGTGCTGATGAACGGCGGCATGGTGTAGACGAGGTTCCGGAACGGCCGCAACCACACCCCGGCGCCGACGGCGGCGTCGGTCGCGGCGCGCATGTCCACCGGCCGGTCGAGTTCGATCACACCGATCGCGCCGAGCACCCGCACCTCGACCACGCCGGGCAGCCCGCGTAACGGCGCGAGCCCCGCTTCGAGCCCGGACTCGATTCGCGCCACATCGCCCCGCCAATCCCCCGCCGTCAGCAGTTCGAGCGAGGCCACCGCGACCGCGCAGGCCAGCGGGTTGCCCATGAAGGTCGGGCCGTGCATCAAACCGCCGTGCCCCGCGCTGATCGTCTCGGCGATCGACGCGGTGCACAGCGTGGCGGCCAGGGTGAGGTAACCACCGGTCAACGCCTTGCCCACACACATCACGTCCGGGCCGACCCCGACCTGATCGGCCGCGAAAAACGTTCCGGTGCGGCCGAATCCGGTCGCGATCTCATCGAAGACGAGCAGCACCCCGTGCTCGTCGCACAGCCTGCGCAGATCGGTCAGGTACCGCGGGTGATGCCAGCGCATCCCGCCCGCACCCTGCACGACCGGTTCCACGATGACCGCGGCGAGGTCGTCGGCATTGGCGCTGATCATGCGCTCCAGCTCGGCCACATATTCGGCCCGATAGTCGCGCGGCGGCATCGGCGCGAACACCTGGTCGACCAGCACATCGGTCCACAGCGAATGCATGCCGCCCGTCGGATCGCACACGCTCATCGGCGTGAACGTGTCGCCGTGATACCCGCCGCGCCAGGTCAGCAGCCGCCGCTTCCCCGGTCGGCCGAGCGCGCGCCAATATTGCAGGCACATCTTCACCGCGACCTCGACCGACACCGAGCCGGAGTCGCACAGGAACACCTTGTCCAGACCACCCGGGGTCAGCTCGACCAGCAGTTCGGCCAGCCGCGCCGCGGGTTCATGGGTGAGTCCGCCGAACATCACGTGGCTCATCCGCTGCGACTGCGCCACCAACGCCGCGTCCAGGACCGGGTGGCGATAGCCGTGAATCGCGGCCCACCACGAACTCATGCCGTCGATCACCTCGCGCCCGTCGGCGAGCGTCAGCCGGGTGCCCGAGGCCCCGGCGACGACCAGCGGCTCGGTCGTCGCGGGAAACCCGCCATAGGGATGCCAGACATGCTTCGCATCAAGGGCGGCGATCTCGTCACGGGTCAGTGCCACAGGAATCCTCGCGGTCGAACAACGGCAGGCTTGAACGCCGTTCAAGTTACCACCGGAGCTGCGCGCGAAAGATCTCCGCGCCGATTTCCGCCGCCCGGCGGCCATCCGAGCTATTCTTTGACTGAGTCAACGATCATCGCACGAATGGAGCCGTCGTGACCACCGTCGCCGCCACGGACATCGCCGCAGTCCGGGAATTCAACCGCCGCTACACCCGGGTCATCGGCGTGCTCAGCGAAGGCCTGCTGGACAGCGAGTATTCGCTCACCGAGGCGCGAATCCTGTTCGAACTGGCCAACTCAGGGACCGTCGAGGTGGTAACCCTGCGCCAGACACTGGATCTCGACGCCGGCTACCTGAGTCGCATCCTGGCCAGCTTCGAGGACGCGGGCCTGGTCCAGCGCAACCGGTCGAGCACCGACGGCCGCCGCCAAGAGGTGCGACTCACCGTCCGCGGCAAGGAGATCGCCGCGGTCCTCGACCGACGCTCCGACGCCGAGATCGGTTACCTGCTCAACGCCAAGCCGCAGGCCGTGCGCACCCGCCTGGTCACCGCCATGCAGACCATCCAGCAGATCCTGGACCACCCGGCCAACGCGGTGGCCGCGCCGCCCTTTCTGCTCAGGGAGCCGAAGGCAGGCGACTACGGCTGGGTGATCGAACGGCACGCCCGGCTCTACACCGACGAATACGGTTGGGACGGAACGTATGAGGAGCTGATCGTGCGCATCGTCGCCGACTACCTCGCGTCCCACGACGACGCGCGCGAGCGCGCCTGGATCGCCGAATCCGGCGGCGAACCGGTGGGCAGCGTCTTCTGCGTCGCCGAGAACGAGACCACCGCGCGCCTGCGCCTGCTGCTGGTCGAGCCCACCGCGCGCGGCCTCGGCATCGGCGCCGCGCTGGTCGAGGAGTGCCTGCGCTTCGCCACCGCCGCGGGCTACCGGGAGATGGTGCTGTGGACCAACGACGTCCTCACCTCGGCGCGGCACATCTACGAGCGCGCCGGATTCGAGCTGGCCGAGGAGAGCCCGCACCACAGCTGGGGCGCCGATCTGATCGGCCAGACGTGGCGCCGCTCACTCGGGCAGCCCGAATAGATCCACCTACCCGCTCCAGGGCGCCGTGCCGGGCGGACCGGCCCGATGGGGCGGCGCGCCGGGCCATCCGAGGCACTGGCTGGACACCTGACCAGGCCCGGTTGACCCGCCTGGTCGCAACCACCCGCTCCGGGTGAGGGGCCGCTGCCGCTAATGTCGTTGCTATGGCTCAGCCCGACGCAGCGTCCGGTGACGCGACACCACTCGGTGTATGGCCCGGCACCGCTTACCCGCTCGGCGCGACATACGACGGGGCTGGCACCAACTTCTCGGTGTTCTCCGAGGTTGCCGACGCCGTCGAGTTGTGCCTCATCGACCGGGACGGCACCGAATCCCGGGTGCCGCTCGACGAGGTCGACGGATACGTGTGGCATGCCTACCTGCCCGCGGTCGGACCCGGTCAGCGCTACGGATTCCGGGTGCACGGTCCCTACGACCCGGACCACGGATTACGTTGCGACCCGAGCAAACTGCTGCTCGATCCGTACGGCAAGGCGTTCGACGGCGAATTCGACAACGACCCGTCGCTGTACACGCACGGCCTGGACTCGCTCGGCCACACCATGGCCGGCGTGGTGATCAACCCCTACTTCGACTGGGGCACCGACCGCGCGCCGAACCGCCCGTACCACGAGACGGTGATCTACGAGGCGCACGTCAAGGGCATGACCGCGACCCACCCCGACGTCCCGGAAGAGTTGCGCGGCACCTATTCCGGCATCGCGCATCCGGCGATCATCGAACACCTGAAAGGCCTTGGCGTCACCGCGATCGAGCTGATGCCGGTGCACCAGTTCCTGCACGACAGCGTGCTGCTCGATCAGGGCCTGCGAAACTACTGGGGCTACAACAGCTTCGGCTACCTCGCCCCGCACAACGAGTACGCCGCGATCAAACGCGCCGACTCCGCGGTGACCGAGTTCAAGGCGATGGTGCGCGCATTGCACGCCGAGGACATCGAGGTGATCCTCGATGTGGTCTACAACCACACCGCCGAGGGCAACCATCTCGGGCCGACCATCGGCTTCCGCGGCATCGACAACGCCGCCTACTACCGCGTGCTCGACGAAGACCCGTCGCGCTACATGGATTACACCGGCACCGGCAACAGCCTGAACGTGCGGCACCCGCACACCCTGCAGCTGATCATGGACTCGCTGCGCTACTGGGTGCTGGACATGCACGTCGACGGCTTCCGCTTCGATCTGGCCGCCACGCTGGCCCGCGAGCTGCACGACGTGGACCGGCTGTCCACGTTCTTCGATCTGGTGCAACAGGATCCGGTGGTCAGCCAGGTCAAGCTGATCGCGGAGCCGTGGGACGTCGGCGAGGGCGGATACCAGGTCGGCAACTTCCCGGGCCTGTGGACCGAGTGGAACGGCAAGTACCGCGACACGGTGCGCGACTACTGGCGCGGCGAGCCGGCCACCCTCGGCGAGTTCGCTTCCCGGCTCACCGGCTCCTCGGACCTGTACGAGGCCACCGGCCGCAGGCCGAGCGCGAGCATCAACTTCATCACCGCGCACGACGGATTCACCCTGCGGGATCTGGTGTCCTACAACGAGAAACACAACGAGGCCAACGGCGAGGACAACCGCGACGGCGAAAGCTGGAACCGGTCCTGGAACTGCGGGGTCGAGGGCGACACCGACGATCCGCACATCCTCGCGCTGCGGGCCAGGCAGAGCCGCAACCTGCTGGCCACGCTGGTGCTCAGCCAGGGCGTGCCGATGCTCGCGCACGGCGACGAGATGGGCCGCACCCAGCACGGCAACAACAACGTCTACTGCCAGGACTCCCCGCTGGCCTGGATGGATTGGTCACTGATGCAGAAGAATTCGGACCTGCTCGAATTCACCCGCAACGTGATCGCGTTGCGCACCGAGCACCCGGTCTTCCGGCGCCGCCGATTCCTCGACGGCAGGCCGGTGCGCTCGAAGGACCGCGCGCGCGACATCGCCTGGCTCACCCCGGAGGGCGCGGAGATGACCACCGCGGACTGGGACAGCGGCTTCGGCAAGTCGCTCACGGTCTTCCTGAACGGCAAGGGCATCCACGAACCGGACCCGCGCGGCCAGCGGATCACCGACGACTCGTTCCTGCTGTGCTTCAACGCGCACGACGAGGCCATGGACTTCACCCTGCCCGACTCCGGCTACGGAACTCGGTGGGAGGTCGCGCTCGACTGCTCGACGCCGACCGGGCTGACCGACGCGAGCTACCCGGCGGCGGCCACCCTGCCGGTCGAATCCCGTTGTCTGCTGGTCCTCCGGCACGCCGGATGACCGGAACGTCCATGCCCACACCGGAACCCACCGAGACGCACGTGACCGATCCCCTCTCGATGCGCCGCATCCCGGCCAGGCCGACCACGGTCCGCAGCACCTACCGGCTCCAGCTGCGACCGGACGCGCTGACCTTCAGCGATGCCAGGACCATCGCGGAATACCTGCAGCAGCTGGGCATTTCGCACCTGTACCTGTCGCCGATCCTCACCGCGGCGCACGGTTCGACGCACGGCTACGACGTCACCGACCCCACCACGGTGTCGGCCGCGCTCGGCGGACCCGCGGGCCTCAAGGCGCTGTCCGACGAAGTGCGCAGCCGCGGCATGGGTTTGATCGTCGACCTGGTGCCCAACCACGTCGGCGTGGCCGATCCGCGGCAGAACGCGTGGTGGTGGGATGTGCTGCGCAACGGCCGCGAGTCCGCGTACGCGCACTACTTCGACATCGACTGGAGCTCGGCCAACGGCGCGGGCGGCCGCCTGGCCCTGCCGGTGTTGCAGAGCGAGAACGACCCGGCCGCGCTGACGGTCGACCGGTCCGGCTCCGAACCGATGCTGGCCCTGCACGATCTGCGCTTCCCCATCGCCCAGGGCACCGACGGCGACAACGCGCTGCGCATCCACGACAAGCAGCACTACCGCCTGGTCAGCTGGAAGGCAGGCGTGTGCACCTACCGCCGGTTCTTCGCCGTGAGCAGCCTCGCCGCGATCCGCCAGGAGGACAAGGAGGTCTTCGAGGCCACCCACCGCGAGCTCGCCGCCTGGTGCGAGCACGACCTGATCGACGGCGTGCGCATCGACCACCCGGACGGATTGTCCTATCCCGCCGCCTATCTCGCGCGGGTGCGCAGGCTGATCGGCCCGAACCGGCTGCTGCTGGTGGAGAAAATCCTGGCCAATCGGGAGCCCCTGGACTCGACCCTGCCGGTCGACGGCACCACCGGCTACGACGCGCTCGCCGACCTCGGCGGCGTGCTCATCGACCCGGACGGCGAACAGGCGCTGACCGAGCTGTCCAAGCAGATCGCCGGGCACGGCAGCGACCGCTCCTGGATCGGCGAGACCGAGCACCGGATCAAGCGCGCCGTCGCGGAAAGCATTCTGGCGCCGGAGGTTCGGCGGCTCGTCGCGGCGATCAAGCGGGACGCCGGTGCCGAGAGTTTCGACACCATGGCGATGACCAACGCCACCATCGAGGTGCTCGCCTTCATGCCGGTGTACCGGGCCGACTACGCGCCGCTGGCCGGCATGGTCGCCGCCGTCATCGCCGAGGTGGAGAAGCGCAACAGCGAGCTCACCGCGCCGCTGGCGGTGCTGGTGGCCGCGCTCGCCACGGACGGCGAGGCGGCGGTGCGGTTCAGCCAGGTCTGCGGCGCGGTCACCGCGAAGGCGGTGGAGGACACCATGTTCTACCAGGCCGCCCGGCTGGTCTCGCTGCAAGAGGTCGGCGGCAATCCGGCCCGGTTCGCCCACTCGCTCAACGAATTCCACCTGTCCAACAGCGAGCGCGCGCAGCGCTGGCCCGCCACCATGACCACGCTGTCCACCCACGACACCAAGCGCGGCGAGGACGTACGCGCCCGCATCGGCGTGCTCTCCCAGGCCGCCGACACCTGGGCGCAGAGCGTCGAGTCGTGGGAGGAGTCGACCCCGGGACCGGACGGCGCGACCACACTGTTCTTGTTGCAGAACATGTTCGGCGTCTGGCCCGCCGACGGCCGCCCGGCCGCCTCGGTGCCCGGCCTGCGCGAGCGGCTGCACAAGTTCGCGGAGAAGTCGATTCGCGAGGCGGGCACCAAATCCTCCTGGGAGGAGCCCGATGCCGAGTTCGAGACCGCCGTGCACACCTGGATCGACGCGGTGATCGACGGCCCGGTCGGCTCCGAACTCGGCGACCTGGTGCACGAGCTGGCCCCGCACGCGTGGTCGGACGCGTTGTCGCAGAAGCTGCTTCAGCTCTGCGGCCCCGGCATCCCGGACATCTACCAGGGCTGCGAGCTGTGGGAGGACTCGCTCGTCGACCCGGACAACCGGCGTCCGGTGGACTTCGCGTTCCGCACCGGCATGCTGCAATCCCTCACCGGCACACCGGCACTGGACACCACCGGGGCGGCGAAGATGTGGATCGTCGCGTACGCGCTGTGGTTGCGCCGGGAGCGCCCCGACTGCTTCGTCGGCGGCACCTACCTGCCGCTGTTCGCCATCGGCGAGCAGGCGAGCAGGCTGGTGTCCTACGCCAGGGGCCGCGTCGGTGCGGCGCCCGAGGTGATCGTCGCGGCCACCAGGCACAGCGTCGAGCTCGCTGAAACCGGGTGGGGCGACACGACTCTCGACCTGCCGCAGGGGACCTGGACGGACCGGTTAACCGGCCACACCTTCCAGGGCCGGGCGCGGCTGGAGAAGCTCTTCGGCCGGCTGCCCGTCGCACTGCTGGTGCGCTGAGACCGGGCTGACCTTCTCCAGCAGCTCCTCCGGGAACATCCCGCCGAACCGGGCGCGCCAGCGGCGCAGGTTCGGCGGGCAGTAGTCGCCGTTCTCGTTGACCACCGAGGCCAGCCGGACGCCCTGCTCGTGCCCGTTGGCCAGGCGCCGCCAGGAGTCGAGGTAGAACCGTGGACTGCGCGGATGCCGCAGGGTGCGTACCACATTCAGGATGCGGTAGCCCAGGCCGAGCGACGGATGCGGCCGCATGTGCCGATCCGCGTCCACGGCCCGGCAGCCCTTGGACAGCTCCTCGAGCCGGTCCCGATCGAAGGCGAGGCCGACCGATTCCGCCTCGCGCACCATCCAGCGCAGCGTGATGTCGGAGAGCCCGCATTCGGCATAGCCGCCGCCGATATCGCTGTGCACACCCTCGAACCACACCTGCTTGACCCGCTGGAATCCCCTGCGGTACTTCACATTCGGCTCGACCGGCACCTCCCAGAGGCACGGCTCGAAGTTGCGCCGCCGCTCGTCGATGGCCAGCGCCTGCCGCGCACAGTGCACGCTCGGGGCGAGCTTGACGTTGTGGAACCGGTAGCGCAGCGAGGTCAACCCCGGCACGCCGAGCGCGCCGACGGTGTCGAAGACGCCGAGGAAGTTGATGATCGGCGCCGTCCGGTGGCAGTTGTTCTTGCGGAAGTCCACCCACTCCTGCGGAGTCGTCCCGTTCTTCGGCGCCACCTGCTGGTGGATCTTCAGCGCCTCCGGGTACTTGCCGTTGATCATGGCCTCGGGGGTCAGGATCCCGATGCGGTCGATCAGGCCGGCGAGGCTGCGCGCGGTGAACGCGCCGCGGCTGAACCCGAAGATGTAGATCTCGTCGCCCGGCTGCCAATTCAGCGCCAGGTGCCAGTACGCGGAGGACAGGTTCGCCTCCAGGCCGAGCCCGAACGCGCCACCGAGCAGCCGATCGGACAGGAAGCCGCGGGCGCCGGGCCCCGATACGTAGGTGACCCACTGCGGGATCGTCTCACCCAGCGGACCCGCCGCGTCGTAGCGGATGGTCTGCGCGATTTTGATGATATTGGAGACCGTGGTGCTCGACTCCGCTTTCCACGTGCCGTCACAACATACGACCAGGCGTTTCATGGACCAAATCCTCCCGCCGGATTCCTGATGAAACCCGCGTACTCGACTACTCGAATCATCGAGCGCGCGGTGAACGGCGTTAATGAACAACGCCTGTTTCAATCAGGTAGGCCGTTTCCGGCCGGGCCGGGCGGGAGAGATTCCGCCGCTCAGAGCCAGGTGGGATCGCCGAAGACCGCCCCGGAATCGTCGACCTCGGGGGATTTGTAATCGACGTAAGCGTATTGCCGGAGAGTAACCGGGCCGGTGCACGAATTCACCTTGATGTGAAAATCGCGGAAGCTGAGCTGGATCAACTTGCCGGGGATCATGTCCTTCTCCGCAATGGCCACCTCGCCGACCTCGCCCGGGGCGAGATTCAGGGTGGCGACCGGGTTCGGATTGACGCTGGGCTGCTGACCGATAACCAGGTCGGGCGTCGCGCCGAGGGTACCCGCGCCGATCGTGACCGCGCAGCCGACGTGGTATCCGATCCGGAGCTTGCCCGCCGAGGCACCCTCGACCCAGCCGTAGCCGATCGAACTGACCAGCGCCTCCCTGGTGGTGCCCATGAAGTTCAACGGCGGGATCCGGTAGATGTACTCCTCCCGGCTGCCGATGACGAACTTCTTCGCGCCGTCCCCCGGCGGGACGAAGGACTTCTCGTGCGGGGGCATGCTGATCACCTCGGCGGTCGCCGTCGGCGCGAGGGCAGCAACGGACGCGCAGGTCACGGCGACGCCCGCCAATGCCTGGACGGTCCTTTTCACATTCGACCCCATAGCCCCAGACCTTAGTAGCCGATCGCTATATCATCCGCGTACGACACGGCATAACCGGCATGCGCTCACCGACCGCTGATCGGCCGTCCAGCTGACCGATACGGTGTGCACATGCTCCAGGGAAGACAAGCCGAACAAGCACACATCGATCGGCTTCTCGCTGCGGCACGCGACGGGCGCAGCAGCGCGCTGGTGCTGCGCGGCGAACCCGGGATCGGCAAGACGGCGCTGCTGGATTACGCGGCCGCCCAGGGCATTCCGACGGTGCGCAGCGCGGGCATCGAATCCGAGGCCGAATTGCCGTTCGCCGGCCTGCATCTGCTGGTTCGTCCGGGCATCGCGCTGCTGGACACCCTGCCCGACCGCCAGCGCGACGCGCTGCGCGGCGCTTTCGGTCTGGCGCAACCGGATCCGGGCGATCGGCTGCTGATCGGCCTGGCCGTGCTGTCCCTGCTGGCCGAGGAGGCGACCGACGGGCCGCTGCTCTGCCTCATCGATGACGCGCACTGGCTCGATCGCGCGACCGCGGAGGCGCTGTTGTTCGCGGCGCGCAGGCTGGACGCGGAGGGGGTCGTGATGCTCTTCGCGACCCGCCAGGGTGTGGACGTCTTCCCCGCGCCGGGCCTGCCCGAGCTGATCGTGACCGGGCTGCCACCGGAGGCGGCCGCCGCCCTGGTGGACAGTCGCGACCCCGACCTCTCGCCGGTGCTGCGTTATCGGCTGCTCAGCGAGGCGGGCGGCAATCCGCTGGCCTTGCGCGAGCTGCCCGCGGTGCTCGCGGCGGAATCGCCTGGGGCGGGGGCGAATCCGCTGCCGTTGACGCAGCGGCTCCAGGTCGCGTTCCACGGTCAGGCGAGCAGGCTGCCCGCGCCGACCCGGCTGCTGTTGCTGATCGCCGCCGCCGCGAGCAATGCCGAACTCGCCACGGTGCTGCGGGCGGGCGCCGCGCTGGGCGCGCGGCTGTCCGACCTGGCGCCGGCCGAGGACGCCGGTCTCGTGCACAGCGACGGCCGGACGCTGACCTTCCGTCATCCGCTGGTGCGTTCGGCGGTCTATCAGGGCGCGCCGCTGACGCAGCGCCTCACCGTCCACCGCGCGCTCGCCGAGGCGCTGACCGCGGACGAGGACGCCGACCTGCGCGCCTGGCATCTGGCCTCGGCGGCGACGGGTCCGGAGGAAACCACGGCCGCCGCGCTGGAGCACACCGCCGATCGCGCGCGCCGACGCAGCGGTCATCACGGTGCGGTCGCCGCCTACGAGCGCGCGGCCGGGCTGAGCACCGACCCTGCGGCCCGGGTGCGCAGGCTGGTGCTCGCCGCCGAGACCGCGGGCGAGACGGGATTGCCCGACCTGGCCGGGCAGCTCGCCGAACGCGCCGCCGCCCAGACGACCGATCAGCTGGTGCTGGCACGCCTGGACCTCGTCCGCGGCGTCGCGGAATTCGGTGCGGGCAAGCCACTTTCGGCGCACCGCCGGCTACTCGACGCGGCCGCGGCGGTGCGCGCGGCCGAGCCGCCGCGGGCCGCGCGCATCCTCGCCCAGGCGCTGCACACGGCGTGGTATCTCGGTGCGCCGGAGCTGGCGGAGGTGGTCGATTCGCTGGCCACGCTCGCCCTGCCGGACGGCGAACCGCTCGCGCCCATCGCGCGCTATCTGGTCGCGGCCGCCGACGGGCGGTTCACCGTAGACCTGCGCGCGGCGGCGACCGCGGCACGGAACGCGGGTGCGGACAGCCCGCGAGACCTGGTGCAGATGTGCGGCATGGGGCTGGTCGTCGGGCAGGACGACCAGGTCGCCGAGCTGGCCGGCCAGCTGATCGCCGAATGCCGCGAGCAGGGCCGGATCGCGCTGCTGCCGACGCTGCTGTTCTTCCGCGCCGAGGCCGAGGCGTTCCTCGGCAGGCCGGGTGAGGGCCGGGTCGCCGCGACCGAGGGGCTACGGATCGCGACCGACCTCGGGCACGGGCAGTGGATCAGTCAGCTGTCGGCCTACCTCGCGTATCTGGCCGCGCTGGAGGGCCGGGCCGACGACTGCCGGGAACTGGTCGGCCGCGCGCTCGCCGAGGAGTTCGGCGGGGAAACCGCGGCCGGCGCGCCGTGGACGCACCTCGCCCTCGGCCTGCTGGAGCTGGGCCTCGGCAAGGTGGACAGCGCGTTGGCCCGGTTGACCGCGCTCACCGTCGAACCCGCACGTCATCACGTGGCCGGGCGGCGTGCGCTCCCCGAGCTGATCGAGGCGGCGGTGCGGCTCGGCGATCCGGCCCGCGCGCACGACGCGCTGGACCGGCTGACCGAATGGGCCGAGGTCTCGCAGCAGGAATGGGTCGTGGCACTGGCCGCCCGCGGCCGAGCACTGATCGATGACGCTAACGCCGACCAGCACTATCGCGCGGCGCTACGCGCCGGCGGCCGACCGTTCGAACAGGCGAGAACCCAACTGCTGTACGGCGAATGGTTACGCCGCAGCCGGCGCAAGGCGGATGCGCGAACTCAGCTGCAGCCCGCGCTGGAAACCTTCGAACGACTCGACGCCGGCCCGTGGGCACACCGAACTCGCACCGAACTCGCGGCACTCGGCGTCGGCACCGCCGCCCGCCCGGCGCAGGGTGTGCTGGCGGCGTTGACCCCGCAGGAACTGCAGATCGTTCGATTGGCCGCGCAGGGCATGTCCAATCGGGACATCGCCGCGCAGTTGTTCCTCAGTCCACGCACGGTCGGCCACCACCTGTACAAGGCGTATCCGAAGCTGGGCGTGCTGTCGCGCGGTGAACTCGCGGATCTCCCGCTCGACCCGGACTAGGCGGCGCGGTCGGCCGAGCGCCGCGCGACGGCCACGCCGACCAGCCAGCGCGCCGCCCCGACAGCCGCGGCGATCAGCACCGCAGCCTGCGGCGATCCGGTGATCAGCGCGAGGATCAGGCAGGTCACCAGCGCGGCGGCCAGCGCCTCGAGCTTGTACAGCGGCCACGCGCTCCCGGCGATCTCAATGGTCGCGGAGCGGGCCGACGGGTGAACAACTGCCATCTAGTAAGGATATACGGACGAGGAAGTTCGGTCTACCGAACTTTGGTGTCGCCGGGAACACAGTCGAATGCCCAGGCGTTGCCTGGTTCATGCCATTGACAGGAGAATACGAACCGAGTACATCCGACTGGGCTCGCAAGCAGGCCGAGACGTACGAGCAGTCCGGCGGCGAGACCGGTACCACGCTGCAGGGAAAGCCGGTCATCCTGCTGACCACCAAGGGCGCGAAGTCGGGCAAGCTGCGCAAGACCCCGCTGATGCGGGTTGAGCACAACGGCGAATACGCGGTGGTCGCCTCGCTGGGCGGCGCACCGAAGCATCCCGTCTGGTACTACAACATCAAGGCCGAACCGCACGTCGAACTGCGCGACGGCACGGTGAACAAGGACTACACCGCCCGCGAGGTCACCGGCGAGGAGCGGCAGCTGTGGTGGGACCGGGCCGCCGAGGTCTGGCCGGATTACAACGAGTACACGAAGAAGACGGACCGGGTCATTCCCGTCTTCGTCCTGACTCCGCAGAACTGAGCCACGCGTCGGATCATCCGACGCACCGACAGCTAATTCTGTGCAGCACCGCCACCCGCCGCAGCGGCCCGACGCGGCGGGTGGCAGCATATTTCGGGTGTCCAATCCGCTTGATGTCCTCGACGCACTGTCCAATTCTCGTCCCGCGCTGAGCGCGGACGAGATCGACGCTGCTGCCAAGCGAATTGCCGAGATTATCGAGCCGACTCCGCTGCAGCGCAGCGAGCGGCTCTCGCGGCTCACCGGAGCGAACGTCTACTTGAAGCGGGAGGACCTGTCCGCGGTCCGCTCGTACAAGCTGCGCGGCGCCTACAACCTGGTGATGCAGCTGACCGCGAGCGAACGCGCCGCCGGCGTGGTCGCGGCCAGCGCGGGCAACCACGCGCAGGGCGTCGCGTTCGCCTGCCACGCGATGGGCATCAAGTGCCGCATCTACGTCCCGACCACCACGCCCAAGCAGAAGCGCGACCGGATCCGGGTGCACGGCGGCGAATACGTGCAGCTGATCGCGGTCGGCGAGACCTACGATGCCGCCGCGGCGGCCGCAGGCGACGACGTCGAACGCACCGGCGCGACCATGGTGCCGCCGTTCGACGACGTGCGCACCGCGGCCGGTCAGGGCACCATCGCGCCGGAGATCCTGGAGCAGCTCGGCACCTCGCCCGACCTGGTCGTGGTGCCGGTGGGCGGCGGCGGCTGCCTGGCCGGCGTCGGCACCTACCTGCGCGACCGGTCGCCGCACACCTCGATCCTCGGCGTGGAACCGGCCGGCGCGGCCTCGATGACCGCGGCACTGGTGGCCGGCGGACCGGTGACCCTGCCGGAGATCGACCCGTTCGTGGACGGTGCCGCGGTGCGCCGGATCGGTGTGGTGCCGTTCGCGGCGATCGCCGGATTCGGCGGCCGGGTGGTCTCGCACGCCTCGCTGCCGTTACTGACCACCACCGAATCCCCCACCGGGACAAGCTCTTTCCGGATGATGCAGGTCGACGAGGGCGCGATCTGCACGACCATGCTCGACCTGTACCAGAACGAGGGCATCATCGCCGAACCCGCGGGCGCGCTGGCGGTGACGGCGCTCAGCGAGCTGGCGGTGGAGCCGGGGTCGACGGTGGTGTGCCTGGTCTCCGGCGGCAACAACGATGTGTCGCGCTACGGCGAGATCATCGAACGCTCGCTGGTGCACCGGGGCCTGAAACACTATTTCCTGGTGGACTTTCCGCAGGAGCCGGGCGCGCTGCGGCGCTTCCTGGACGAGGTGCTCGGGCCGGACGACGACATCACCATGTTCGAGTACGTCAAGCGCAACAACCGCGAAACCGGTTCGGCGCTGGTCGGTATCGAGCTCGGCGCCCCGGATGGGTTGGGCGCGTTGCTGGAACGGATGGCCGAGTCGCCGATCCAGTGCGAACGCCTGGAGCCGGGCTCGCCGGCCTACCGCTATCTGACCTGATCTACGCGGCCGCCTCGCGCGTCTCCGCCATGGGGATGCGCCGGGTGGCGCGCAGGCAGTTCAGCAGCATCGGCAGCATCCAGAACGCCGCGGACATGTCGTAGGACATCTGGCCGACCGAGAGCCGGTTGTGCACGAAGCCGACCGAAAGGCCGAGGCGCGGTTCGGCCCAGCCGAAGGAACCGCCGAGACCGATGTGGCCGAATCCGGCGTGCGCGCCCGGCATCGGCAGCGAGTGGTAGCCGAGCCGCCAGAGCATGGGCGTGTAGAACAGGGCGTGGTCGAGGCGGTAGGTCTGAATCCGCCTGATCGCCTTGATGGTTCGCTGACTGAGATACTGACGGCCGTCGGCCGTGCCGTTATCGGCGAGCGCGCCGTACATGGTGGCGAGCGCGGGCGCGGTGCAGACACCGTTGCCCGCGCCGAGCTCGGTGTTCAGGATCGGTGGCTGCTCGCCGGCCAGGATGGATTCCAGTCCGGGCAGGAACAGGCAGCGGGTGGCCGCGCCCAACGCGCCGGGGATTCGATGGCTGCGGCCCAATATCATTGCGCTGACCGGCTTTCCGATCAGGCTCAGTTGGGAGCCTGCCAGCGGCGCGTAGCTGGTCGGGGCGTCCGGTGGCGGTGCGCCGAGGTGGATGCCGTCGATGCCGAGCGGGTCGGCGACCTCGGAGCGGAACAACTCGCCCATGCCGCGGCCGGTGACCGCGCGGGCCAGACCGGCCATCAGCCAGCCGAAGGTGAGCGCGTGATAGGCCGGAACGCCCAGCAGGCGATCGGGTTTCGCGGCGGCCAGGCGCTGTTCCATCAGCTCGTGGTCGAGCACGTCGTCCAGGCCGGTGGCCAGCGGCGCGAGGGCGGACAGGCCTGCGCTGTGCGTCATCGCTTGGCGCACGGTGATTTTCGCCTTGCCGTTGGCGGCGAACTCCGGCCAGTACTCCGCGACCGGTGCGCTGTAGTCGATCAGCCCGCGGTCGGCGAGGCGATGGATGACGGTGGCGGTGATGCCCTTCGTCGCGGAGAAGATGATCGACCCGGTATCCCGCGTCCACGGGGTGCTGCCGCCGGACCCGGTCCAGATGTCGAGCAGCGGCTCACCGTGCAGGTGCACCGAGAGCGCGCCGCCCGCGCCGCGGCGGTGTCCGAAGGTCCTGGCGAAAGCGCGCACCAGTGGGGCGAATTCGGCGGCGGCGTGGCCACCCATCCCGGTCGGGATCGCCGCTGGATCCCCGGAAGCGTCGTTGCTCATCTTTCTACGGTAATGGCGGCGGTGACACCGGGCAATGGATCTGTCTCGGACAGTATTGTCTCGTGACTTCCCCGCAACCGGGGCGTCCTCAGTGGTCGGCGAGGATCGCGAACGAGTACGCGGGCAGCGTCGTCGCCGACGGCCCCAGGGTCGGCGGCTCCCAGGACAGCAGCGAAATTCCGGTGACCGGCACGGTGACCTGGTCTTCGGACAGGTTGCACACCAGCTTCAGCGCGCCGCGGTGCACGACGATCCAACGCGCGCTCTCGTCGTAGTCGACCGAGATGTGACTCAGCCACGGGTCGGTGAGCTCGGGCCGCTCGCGGCGCAGCGCGAGCAGCTTCCGGTAGCAGGAATGTAGCCGGATGTGGCGGGATTGTTCGAGTTCGGCCCAGTTCAGCTTCGAGCGCAGGAACGTCCGCGGGTCCTGCGGGTTCGGCACCTCGTCGGTGCTCCAGCCGTGTTCGGCGAATTCGGCCTTGCGACCGTCCGCGGTGGCGGCCGCGATCACCGGGTCGGTGTGCGAGGTGAAGAACAGGAACGGCGTGTTCGCGCCCCACTCCTCCCCCATGAACAGCATCGGCGTGTACGGCGAGCACAGCACCAGTGCGGCCTTGATCGCCAGTTGGCCGTCGGTGAGATTGGCACTGGGTCGGTCGCCGATGGCGCGGTTGCCGATCTGATCGTGGTTGCAGGTGTAGGCGAGCAGGGAGCTGGCCGGGAGCACCGCGGTATCGATCGGACGGCCGTGGGTGCGCCCGCGGAAGCTGGAAAACGTTGCGGCGTGGAAGAATCCGTGCGTCAGGGTGTAGGCCAGGCAGCGCAGCGAGCCGAAATCGGCGTAGTAGCCCTGGCGTTCGCCGGAGACCGCGGTGTGGATCGCGTGGTGCACGTCGTCGTTCCACTGACCGGTCAGTCCGTAGCCGCCCGCGGCGCGCGGGGTGATCAACGTCGGGTCGTTGAGGTCGCTCTCCGCGATCAGGGTGAGCGGCCTGCGCACGTGCGCGGCGAGACGCGTTGTCTCGGTGGCGAGTTCGGCGAGTACATGGTTCGCGGTGCGGTCGACCAGCGCGTGCACGGCGTCGATCCGGAGGGCGTCGATGTGGAAATCGCGCAGCCAGCGCAGGGCGTTGCCGATGATGTGCCCGCGCACCTCGTCGGAGTCGGGGCCGTCCAGGTTCAGGCTCTGTCCCCAGGTGTTGCGCCCCTCGGTGAGATAGGGCGCGAAGCGCGGGAGATAGTTGCCGGAGGGGCCGAGGTGGTTGTAGACGACGTCCAACGCGACCGCCAGCCCGCGTGCGTGACAGGCGTCGACGAACCGCTGCAATCCGTCCGGGCCGCCGTACGGTTCGTGCACCGCGTACCAGAGCACCCCGTCGTAACCCCAGTTGTGCGTGCCGTCGAAGGCGTTCACCGGCATCAACTCGACGACGGTGACGCCGAGATCGACCAGATAGTCGAGTCGTTCGATCGCCGAGTCGAATGTCCCGTCCGGGGTGAAGGTGCCGACGTGCAGCTCGTAGAACACCGCGCCGGCCAACGGCCGCCCGGTCCACGCCGAGTCCGTCCACGCCGACCGGTCGAGGCTGTGCACCGCGGACCGCTCGTGGACGCCGTCCGGTTGCCGGGCGGACCGCGGATCCGGCAGCACCTTCGGATCGTCGTCGAGCAGGAACCCGTAGCGCGCCCCGTCGGCGGCGGCCACCTCGGCCTGCCACCACCCGCCCCCGGACCGCCCCATCGGATGGACGACACCGTCCACGTCCACTCGCACCTGCTCCACCCGCGGCGCCCACACCTCGAACAAGGTCACCTCGCCAGCATTCCACGGGTCGGGTCCCGCCGCCCCGCAACCCGTTCCCCCGTCGCCCGCCGAGGTGCCCGACCCGCGCGCGCCTACTTCCCACGGGACCACGCGTACCGCGATGATGTGTGCGACTCGATGTCACGAGGAGGTCTGACGATGCGGTCGGTGACCAGGCAGGCAATGACGGTGTCGCGGGCGGTGCTGGGGCTGTCGCTGGCCGTGGCGCTCAGCGGCTGTGGGGCCGACGGCTCGAACGGGGTCGAGTCGAGCAGCGCCGCGCAGCAGCGCCCGAGTGCCTCGGCGACCGCGACCGGCGGTGCCTCGACCCCGCCGATCACGAGCGCGGAATCGGCGGACCCGACCACGGTCCAGTCCGCCGGTTCCACCTACACGGTCCGGAAGGTGGAGGTGCCCAACGGCGTCGGCACCTCCGACGTCGCGGCGTCGCTGGAATTGTCCGGCGGCGATCCGCGGGTGGCCGAGGTGTTCAATCGCGGGGTGCGGACGTACATCCAGCGACAGCTGGACGCGGTCGGTCACAGCGACGACCCGCGACCTCACTCCGTCCACTCCACGGGCAGGATCTCCGTCACCGACAGCACGATCAGCGAGGTCATCTCCGGTCTGATCAGCTACCAGGGCGAGGCCCATCCGTTCAAGATCCTCGCCACCATCACCACCGACAGCCACGCCGCCGCGCCCGTCCTGCTCGGCGACCTGTTCACCGATCGCCAGGCAGGCATCGCCGAATTGTCCGTGGCCGCAATCGAAGCGACCAAGCAGGTCCATCCTCAGCTAGCCGACAGTCCCACCATCACCACCGCGCTACAGCCGACGGAAAAGAACTTCGCCAACTGGGTCCCCACCCGCACCGGCATTCAGATCTACATCGACACCGGCCTCTACGTCTACGGCTACCCCTGCGTGGAGGTGTCCTGGTCTCGGCTGCGCCCCGCGCTCGGCCCGATCATGCGGACGGTCGCGGAGAAGGCGCCCGACGCACCTCCGGCAGCCTGCGCCGGGCTATAGGGCGCAGTTCCCGATCGCACCGCCCGCCAGTGCGCCGGGCGCGACGAGAGCGGCAACTTCTGTGCCGGTCAGCGAACCGGGGTATCGCGTCGCCGCCGCGGTCGCGCGCATCCTGAATTCACCAGCGCTGGTTGGTAATTCGGCACACAGCGAGGAGGAGACGCGCAATGATCGCAAGCACCCGGACCATCATGGCGGCGACAGGCGGGGGGATGGCCGTACTCGCGGCCGGGGTGTTGTTGGCGCCCACCGCGGCGGCAACCTCGGTCACCACGGTGGAAGTGACCCGCGGAACCGTCGCGGTCGGCTGCCCCGTCACCCTGACCTCACACTCTGTCCCGGCTCCCACCACCGGCTGGGCGACCTACTTCTACGACAATGGCACCGAGATCGGCATCGGCCCCGCCCACGGCCCGGGTGGCGACCGGTCCGTGACGTGGACCCCGGCTACCGCCGGCACCCACGAGATCAAGGCCATCGCCTGGATGAGCCGCATAGACGGCGGAAAGTCGATCGGCACGACAACTGTGAAAGTAACGAACGACCCGTGTCCCGAGAAGGGGGCGCGATAGACCCGGTAGGCGGTGGAGCCGGACCCGTGTGCGGCCGTCCGACCCGGAGGCACCGTTTCGGCGTGCGATCCCGGTCGGCTCGTTCGGGGATGACCGCGCGGTGAGCCGCTGGTCAGCCACGACAGCATCGGACGCGGCCGGCGCAATCGGGCAATCGGGGCGAGGTGCCCGCGCTCGGTGGCGCCGCGCGGTCGGTGCTGGGAGAGTGGCCTGGTGGGCTTCTATGGAGATCGAATCGTGCCGCGGATCGTCGATGTGGCATGTGGGATGCGGTTCAACGAGCCGCTGCGGGAGCGGGTGTGCTCCGGGGTGCGCGGGCGGGTCGTGGAGATCGGTTTCGGGTCCGGGTTGAATGTGCCTTTCTATCCGGAGACGGTGGATTCGGTCAGCGCGGTCGAGCCTGCCGATCTCGGGTGGAGGCTGGCGGGCGAACGCGTGGCCGCGTCGAAGGTGCCGGTCGAGCGGGCCGGGCTGGACGGACAGTCCCTCCCCTTCGCGGACAACACCTTCGACTCCGCGATATCGACCTGGACCCTGTGCACCATCCCGGACGTGACCACCGCGCTTGCCGAGGTCCGCCGAGTGCTCGCCCCTGGCGGAACCCTGCACTTCGTCGAGCACGGCCTCGCCCCCGACCGCAAGGTCCAGGTGTGGCAGAACCGCCTGAACCCGATCCAGAAGACCCTCTGCGGCGGCTGCCACCTGAACCGCGATATTCGCGCCCTGCTGACCACCTCCGGCTTCGAAATCCAAGACATCGACGTCTTCTACGCCGAAGACGCCCCCCGCTTCCTCGCCGCCCAATCTCTCGGCATTGCCGTCTCCCCCTAGCCGCATCACGCGCTGCTGGACCGCGATCACCTCACACGTTGTTCCGCAGCATTGCTGTTCGCGCCACGACACCGACGAACTCCATGCATCGCCCGGAGACCAACACGCAACTAAGGGCATGTGCGCCTTGACATCAGATCACGGAATCGCAAGCGCAAGCTTCAAGGCAGCGTTCATGGCCATCACGGTGCCCGGACTGACCGTCCCCAGCAAAGCGCCGAGGTCGGCGCGATCGACCTGCTCGAGACAATCGGTGACAATGTGGCCGACAAGGGGGTCGGTCGGGGTGAGACCGACCCACGTCGGCAGCATCCCGTGTTTGTCGGTGGTAGTAATTCGCGCTACGAGCACGTCGGACAGCAGCCGATTGCGCCGATTGTTCGATACAACCACCCAGGGCTTCAAACCGTAACCGACGTCGACGCGGTAGATCTGCCCACGGACCGGCGCGGAATTCGTCATTCGCTATCACCACCGTTCGCCCGCCGCGCGTTTCGTCGGCGACGGAATTCACGGGCTTCGTCCTCGTCATGCACCTCGTGCCAGATTTCGGCGACCTGTGCGTAGCCCTGCTCCAGCGCCTCATCGATCAGTACCTGCGCGCCGATCGACATCAGGACTCGGATGACAGTCGCTTCGGAGGCATCGGCAGTCAGGGAGTACCCGAGGTGAGCGGCGAGGGTTTCGAACAGCACCCACTCGGCTCCCGTTCGATCACTGAGCGTCGCCAGGGTGCGTTCCTCCCGCTCAGTGAGGGTTAATGTGGTCCTTCTGGTCATGCATCAGATCTTACATCGATATAGATGCGCTATCAAGCATCAGGTAGTGATGCGGCTGATCGCATCACATTGTTTTGAAACGACCTGTTCAAAACTGTGTTACCGTCTTTCGCATGGCACGACCGAGGCAGTTCGACGAGGAGCGGGCAGTGGACGCCGCGATGCGCGCGTTCTGGGCCGCGGGCTACGAGGCGACCTCGACCCAGGATCTGTGCGATGCCACCGGACTGGGCCGCAGCAGCATCTACAACACCTTCGCCAGCAAGCACGACCTGTTCGAGCGCGCACTGCGCCGGTACATGACCACGAAGAACGCCACCACCTTCGCCCTGCTGGACGGCGACGAATCCGCGCCGGCCAAGATGCGCGCCCTCCTGCAACAGGTCGTCGACGCCCCGGACGACGACCCGCTCGGCTGCCTGGTCGTGAACTCGATCATCGAACTCGCACCCCGCGACCCGGAAGTCGCCGCGACACTGCGTGACGACCAGGAACTGCGACTCGCGGCCCTGACCGAAGTACTCGAAAGCGGCAGGCGCGCAGGCGAAATCGACAAGGCCAAGAATGCCCGCGAGCTGGCGCACTTCATCAACGCCACCATCGGCGGAATGCGCGTGGCCGCCCGCGGCGGCGCAGGCCGCGACGCGCTGCAAGCCATCGCCGCGACCGCACTGAACGCCCTCTGACCGAATCCCCCACGCCCACAGTCCCTCTGCACGCTCCAGTTTTGAACTGAATGATCTAAAACCAGAGAGGTACCCGATGCCGTTCGCCGTCTACATCCTGGGCCTATCCATCTTCGCCCAGGGCACCTCGGAGATGATGCTCTCCGGCCTGCTCACCGAGCTCGCCACCGATCTCGGCGTCACCATTCCCCGAGCCGGACTGCTGATCTCGGCCTTCGCCATCGGCATGCTGATCGGCGCGCCGATCCTCGCCGTCACCACCCTGCGCCTCCCCCGCCGCAGCGCCCTGCTCGCCTTCCTCGCGGTCTTCGTCGGCGCGCACGTCGTCGGCGCGCTGACCTCGGACTACTGGGTGCTGTTCGGGACGAGGGTGGTCGGCGCGTTCGTCTACGCCGGCTTCTGGTCGGTCGCGGCCACCACCGCCATCGGCCTGGTCCCTGCGAACGCGCGCGGCAAGGCGATGAGCATCGTCGCCGGCGGCCTCACCATCGCCACCGTCATCGGCCTGCCCGCGGGCACCGTGATCGGCCAGCACCTCGGCTGGCGCGCCGCGTTCTGGGCCGTCGCGATCATGTCCGTGCTGGCCATGATCGGCGTGCTCGCCAAGATCCCGGCCGACCGCGCGGAAATCCGGCCGGACCTCCGAAAAGAACTGCGCAGCATCGCCGATCCCCGCCTGTGGCTCGCCTACGGCACCACCGCGCTGTCCACCGCCGCGCTGATGGTCACCTTCGCCTACCTCGGCGCCCTGCTGTCGAAAACGACCGGCCTGGCCGACGGCTGGATCCCGATCGTGCTGGTGGTCTACGGGCTCGGCAGCTTCCTCGGCATCGTGGTCGGCGGCCGCACCGCCGACGCCCGCCCGATCCGCACCCTGTACGTCGGCTTCACCGGCGTGATCATCACGTCGATCCTGCTCGCGCTCACCGCCGAACATGCCGCACCGGTCGTCGCGCTCACCTTCCTGCTCGGCGCCTTCGGTTTCGGCACCAACCCCACCCTCAACAGCCGAGTCTTCAACCTGGCCGCCGACGGCCCCACCCTCGCCCCGGCGTTCAACGTCTCCTCGTTCAACATCGGCATCACCCTCGGGCCCTGGCTCGGCGGCCTGGCCATCGGCGCGGGCCTCGGCTACGCGTCGGTCGCCTGGATCGGCGCCGCCATCGGCCTGGCCGCCCTCGGCACGGTCACCTGGGAGCAACTCCTGAACCGCCGCCCCGCCACCACGTCGGAGCTCGGCAAACAGCCCGAACTCGTGCACTGAGCACAATCAGAAAATCTCCGGCGGGGCGACCCCGCCGGAGATTTTCGCGTCGAACGGCCCACCCGCAGGATGTTCCCGGAAGCACCGCCCGCCGGCCCACCGGCTCGCATACTGAAACCGGAAGCGTGCCTTGTGGAAAAGGGGTCAGCGCGAAGCTGGCTGGGCATTGCCCGTGCAGGTTCGAATCCTGTCGCTTCCGCCGACAGCGGACCCGGCGGCGATCAGACCGCCAGGCATCCGGGACCGAGCAGCGCCTTCAGGTCACCCATCAGCGCCGACGACGGCGTAACCCGCAGGCTGTCGTCGAGTTTCAGCAGCGTCGTCTTCTCCCTGGCGCCCACGTGCCGGATGTGCACGTCGGCGGTGCCGGGATGCCGGGACAGGATGCGCTTGAACTCGCCGATCTTGTCGGGCGTGCACATCCGGGTCGACATCACCACCGCGAGCGGCTTGGCCACACCGATGGACGAGAGGTCCGGCACCGCGAGGTCGTTGGCGATCAACGAGATCCGGTCGTCGCGTACCGAGACGCGCGCCTTGACCAGCACCACCGCGTCCTCGACCACGTCCATCCCGTACACCGAGTAGGCCTGCGGGAAGAACAGCACCTCGATGCCACCGGCCAGGTCCTCCAGCTGCGCCGACGCCCAGGCCAGGCCGTTCTTGTTGATCCGCCGGTTCACCGACGCGAGAATGCCGCCGACGGTCACCTGGGTGCCGTCCTTGATGTCGCCTTCGAGGATCGCCGGGATCTGCGTATCCGCCTGCGCCGCAAGCACATGCTCGACGCCGTTGAGCGGATGGCCGGACACGTACAGGCCGAGCATCTCCCGCTCGAGCGCCAGCTTGTGCTTGGACTCCCACTCGTCGTCGGGCACCTTCACGTTGAACACCGACGACACCGACTCGTCCGCGTCCACCCCGCCGAACAGGTCGAACTGCCCGATCGCCTCGGCCTTCTTGGTCGACATCACCGCGTCGATGGCGTCGGAGTGGATCAGCATCAGGCCCTTGCGCGGGTGCCCCAGCGAGTCGAATCCGCCTGCCTTGATGAGGGATTCGGTGACCTTCTTGGTGCAGGCGACCGCGTCGATCTTGTTCAGATAGTCGGAGAAGTCGGTGAACTTCGACTTCTCCTTGCGCGCGGCGATGATCGAGGACACCACGTTCGCGCCGACGTTGCGCACCGCGCCGAGCCCGAACCGGATGTCCTTGCCGACCGAGGCGAAGTTCAGCTCGGACTCGTTGACGTCCGGCGGCAGCACGGTGATGCCGAGGCGGCGGCAGTCCGACAGGTAGACCGCGGCCTTGTCCTTGTCGTCACCGACGGAGGTGAGCAGCCCGGCCATGTATTCGCCCGGGTAGTTGGCCTTGAGGTAGGCGGTCCAGAACGAGACCAGGCCGTAGCCCGCGGCGTGCGACTTGTTGAACGCGTAACCGGCGAACGGAAGGATGGTGTCCCACAGGGCTTTCACCGCGGCCTCGGAGAACCCGTTGGCGGTCATGCCCGCGTGGAAGCCCTTGTACTCGGCCTCCAGCACCTCGAGCTTCTTCTTACCCATGGCCTTGCGCAGCGCGTCGGCCTTACCCATGGAGTAGGAGGCGACCTTCTGCGCGATGAACATGATCTGCTCTTGGTAGACGATCAGGCCGTAGGTCTCCGAGAGGATGTCCTTGAGCGGTTCCTCGAGCTCGGGGTGGATCGGGCTGATCGGCTGCCGGTTGTTCTTGCGGTCGGCGTAGTCGTTGTGCGCGTTCATGCCCATCGGGCCGGGGCGGTACAGCGCGAGCACCGCGACGATGTCGTTGAAGCCGGTCGGCTGCATGCGGCGCAGCAGGTCGCGCATCGGACCACCGTCGAGCTGGAACACGCCGAGCGTGTCACCGCGGGACAGCAATTCGTAGGTGGCCTTGTCGTCCAGCGGCAGCGTGTCCAGGTCGAGATCGATGCCGCGGTTGGCCTTGATGTTCTCCATCGCGTCACCGATGACGGTGAGGTTGCGCAGGCCGAGGAAGTCCATCTTCAGCAGGCCGATGGCCTCGCACGACGGGTAGTCCCAGCCGGTGATGATGGCGCCGTCCTGGGCGCGCTTCCAGACCGGGATGGTGTCGGTGAGCGGCTCGGAGGACATGATCACCGCGCAGGCGTGCACGCCCGCGTTGCGGATCAGGCCCTCGAGGCCGCGGGCGGTCTCGTAGATCTTGGCGACATCGGGGTTGCTGCTGATGAGTTCGCGGACCTCGGCGGCCTCCTTGTACCGCTCGTGGTCCGGGTCGGTGATGCCAGCGACCGAGATGTCCTTGGCCATGATCGGCGGCGGCAGCGCCTTGGAGATCTGGTCGGCGATGGCGAAACCGGGCTGACCGAACAGCACGCGCGCCGAGTCCTTGATCGCGGCCTTGGTCTTGATGGTGCCGAAGGTGATCACCTGGGCGACCCGGTCGCTGCCCCACTTCTCGGTGGCGTAGCGGACCATCTCACCGCGGCGGCGATCGTCGAAGTCGATATCGATATCGGGGGCGGACGGGCGTTCCGGGTTCAGGAACCGCTCGAACAGCAGGCCGTGCGGAATCGGGTCGATGTTGGTGATGCCGAGCGCGTAGGCGACCAGCGAACCGGCCGCCGAACCACGGCCGGGGCCGACCCGGATGCCGACCTCCTTCGCGTGCGACACGAGGTCGCCGACGACGAGGAAGTAGGCCGGGAAGCCCTTCTGCTTGATGACGTCGAGCTCGAAGTAGGCGCGGGTGTAGTACTCCTCCGGCACCCCGTCCGGGAACCGGCGGGCCAGGCCGCGGTCGACCTCCTTGCGCAGGAAGGAGTTCTGGTCGTCGCCCTCGGGCACCGGGAACACCGGCATCCGGTCCTTGAAGGCCCACACGTCGTCGTAGGACTGCACGCGTTCGCCGATGAGCACGGTGTTGTCGCAGGCGCCGGGCACCTCGGCGTCCCAGAGCGCGCGCATCTCCTCGGCGGACTTGAGGTAGTAGCCGTCACCGTCGAACTTGAAGCGGGTCGGGTCGGACAGCGTCTTGCCGGTCTGAATGCACAGCAGCGCTTCGTGATTGGTCGACTGGTCCTTGGTGACGTAATGGCAGTCGTTGGTCGCGATCGGCGGAATGCCGAGCTTCTTGCCGATCTCGAGCAGGCCCTCGCGGACCCGGCGTTCGATGGACAGCCCGTGGTCCATGATCTCCAGGAAGAAGTTGTCCTTCCCGAAGATCTCCTGCCACTTGGCCGCGGCCTCCAGCGCCTCGCGGTCGTGGCCGAGGCGCAATCGCGTCTGCACCTCGCCCGATGGGCAGCCGGTGGTCGCGATGATGCCCTCGGCGTACTGCGCGATGATCTCTTCGTCCATGCGCGCCCATTTGCCGAGCTGGCCCTCCAGCGACGCCAGCGAGGACAGCTTGAACAGGTTGCGCAGCCCGGTCGCGTTCTCCGCGACCATCGTCATGTGGGTGTAGGCGCCGGAGCCGGAGACGTCGTCGCCCTTCTGGCTCGGATCGCCCCACTGCACACGCTTGGTGTCGAACCGGGACGCGGGCGCGATGTAGGCCTCGATGCCGATGATCGGTTTGATGCCGGCCTTCTTCGCCGAGTTGTAGAACTCGGAGGCGCCGTACATGTTGCCGTGGTCGGTCATCCCCACCGCGTCCATCCCCAAGCGTTTCGCCTCGGCGAACAGGGGCGAAATCTTAGCCGCACCGTCGAGCATGGAGTACTCGGTGTGGTTGTGCAGGTGAACGAACGATCCGGACGAGGCGGCCAAGACGGTCCTTCCTCCCAAGGTCTCGACGGGGGTTGGCCTAGCGATTCTAGGCACGTCGGTACGACATTTTTTCCGAGGCGCGCGGCGCGCAACGAGACGTCCCAGGAGGCCCCGGCGTGTCGGTGTCGAAGATCACCGGCGCGTCTGGCGAGTCGCCCTGGAGATGTCTGATTTCCGCGAGTGACGTCGGTCGCGGGACCGGTTGACCCTACTCTGGCGCGCTCGCGCCAGTTACGGCAGTCGGCCGCGACACACACGGCCGAATTTTCTTCCGCCAGACGACGTTCACACCGGGCCGATCGCGCGGGCGGCCTGCGGCGGTGCCCCCGGAATCGAGGGCATCGAATCGGGGACAGCACCGCGCGGAAGGGGCATAGTCGGGGCATACGACAGACCCGAGTACCGAAACCCGCCGAGGTGTTCGATGAATTCGCTCAAGGCACTGTTCGCGATTCCCGCAGTACCCGCCGTCGCCGTGGCCGCCATGGTCGCCACCTCGGCGCCCGCCGCGGCCCAGATCGTGGACCAGTTCGACAGTTTCTATTCACTCACCGATGGACTCTGCGTCGCGCAGGTCAGCTCCGCCGTGACCAGCAACGCCTATCCGGAGCACGCGGCGTTCAGCGTGGCGACCACCATGTTCGGCGTGGGTGGCTGCACCCTGGCACTCACGCTGAACTGGCGCAATATCGAGACCGGCGAGACCGGCGCGTTCACCGTGACCGCGCACGGACCCGGATACTGGGGCAACAGCGGCTATTCCGCGCTGTTCCACCCTGGCATCGGCAAATTCACCGGCACCATGACCGTCGGCGCGGCCCACATCCCCGAGCCGGGCACGGTCGAATTCCGGGTGGACCCCTATCAGGGATGAGCCGGACGCACCCGTGCGGTGCGTGGTGAATCCGCCGGCGATTCGGCCGCCGGCGCGATAATCGGCGGATGAATGCGCTGTCGCCCTACCGGTTTCCGGGACCACGATGACGACGACCGTGGTGGCCATCGTCGTCTCGGCGGCGCTGATCGCCGGTGCGCTGGTCATCTGGCCGCGAACCCGGCGCGTGGTGACCACGCCCGCCGAGCGGGCGGTGCATTCGGCGTTGCATACCGCGTCGCTGGCGGCGATTCCGTTGCGGCGCGGGCTCACCGCGCAGTCGGCGCAGGAGTCGGCCCCGCACCTGCGGGCGCTGACCGGGGCCGAGGCGCTCGGCGTGGCCGATCCGGACGGCGTGCTGCTCGCCTGGGATGGGCCGCACGCCGAACTCGCCGAGCACTTCACCGAGGCGGCCAAGCGGGCCGTCGCCGGCGAGCGGCCGGTGCTCGTGTCCGGACCGGGCAGCGGCGAGCACGCGGGCCGCGCGCTCATCGCGCAGCCGCTGCTGATCGACAGCACCGGGGTGGCCGGGGCGATCGGCGTGGTCACCACCGGTCAACCGGGGCCGGGCTGGCTCGGGGCGGTGGCCGAGGTGGCCAGGTATGCCTGCGGGCAGCTCGAATTGGCCGAGCTGGACGCCTCCAGGGCCAGGCTGGACCGCGCCGAGGTGCGGGCGTTGCGGGCGCAGATCAGCCCGCATTTCATCTACAACGCGCTCAACACGATCGCCTCGTTCGTGCGCACCGACCCCGACCGCGCCCGCGAACTCATCCTCGAATTCGCCGACTTCACCCGCTACTCCTTCCGTGCCGCAGGCGAATTCACCGTGCTGGCCGACGAATTGCGCAATATCGAGCGCTACCTCGCCCTCGAACGCGCCCGCTTCGGCGATGCCCTCGACGTCCGCCTGCAAATCGCACCGGAGGTGCTCGGCGTCGTCCTGCCCTTCCTGGCGCTGCAACCCCTCGTCGAGAACGCGGTCCGGCACGGCCTGGCCGGGGCCACCCGCGGCGGCACCGTCAGCATCACCGCCACCGACGCGGGCACCGACTGCCTGATCAGCGTCGAGGACGACGGCGTCGGCATGGACCCCGAACTGCTCCGCTCCGGCGCCCTCGATGCCGTCGAAACCGGCAGCGGCCGTGCGAGTTCCGGCGAATCGGCACACGTCGGCCTGGCCAACGTCGACGACCGGCTGCGCGCCGCCTTCGGCAACGACTACGGCCTGATCGTGGAGACCGCCCAGGGCGCGGGCACCAAGGTTTCCCTCCGCGTCCCGAAGTTCCGCGCCGGTATCCAGGCCTGAACCGTGGCTCGGCCCGGCACACCGCTCGCCCTGCGCCGCGAGCCGGATCTGGGCGCAGTGGCGAAAGGTCTCGCGGTGATGCGCCACCCGGTGGGATCCGGGGTCGGGCGGCCGGGCCGATTGCTTACGATGGAGCGGTTGTGACGCGGACCACCGATAGTGCGGGCGGCACCCTGCGGGTGCTGGCTGTCGACGATGAAAAGCCTGCTCTGGACGAGCTGGTGTATCTGTTGCGCGCACAGCCCGGGGTCGGCGAGATACACGACGCGGCCGATGCCACCACCGCCTTGCGGGTGCTGCGCGCGCATTCCATCGATGCGGTATTCCTGGATATCAACATGCCGGGGCTGGACGGGATGGAACTGGCGGGCATCCTGTCGGAGTTCGCGAACCCGCCCGCCGTGGTGTTCGTGACGGCACACGATGATCGCGCGGTGGCCGCCTACGATCTGGGCGCGGTCGACTATCTGCTCAAGCCGCTGCGCGAGGCCCGGCTGGCCGAGGCGGTGCGCCGGATCGCCTCGACCCGAGGCACGCCCGCCCCGGTGGTCGACGAACCGCGGGCTGATCCGAGCGAGGTCATTCCGGTCGAGCTCGGGGGCGTCACCACGCTGGTGCCCCGGTCGAGCGTCAGCTGGGTGGAGGCGGATGGCGACTACGCGCGCCTGCACACCAGCGACGGATCCCACCTGGTGCGGATTCCGTTGTCCGCGTTGGAGTCCCGCTGGCAGGATGCGGGATTCCTGCGCGTGCATCGTTCTTACCTGGTCGCGCTGCGACTGGTGACCGGGCTGCGCACGGTCGGCACCGGAACGGTGGTGTGCCTGCGCGCCGACGGCAATACCGCGGCGGTGGAACTGCCGGTCAGCCGCAGGCAGGTGCGCGAGCTGAAACAGCGTCTGGTGCACGGCCCGCGGCAGCAGTGGACCGGCCAGTGACCGGACCGCAGCATCGCCCGGCCAGACAGCGCGTCGTGCTGTCGGAACGGCGCGGCGCGCGCCGCGTCCGCACCCGCATGGAAGTGGCCGAGCAGACCGAGATCGGCGAGGCCCTGATCGGCGGCCTGATCCGCGCCCAGCTAGGTCTCGCGCTGCGCCTCGGCTCGATCATCGTCGTCGTATTGTGCTCGCTGCCGGTGCTTTTCGGCATCGGCACCGTCGGCTCGACGGTCGTCTTCGGCCTCCGCCTGCCGTGGCTCCTGCTGGGCGTCGCCGTCTACCCGCTCCTCTACCTGGTCGGACGCCTGTACGTCCGCCTGGCCGAGCACAACGAGCAGGACTTCCTCGACCTGGCCGAGGACTGACGTGAACCGCCGCGCCACAACCGATCCGACCACCATTCGCCGCATACCGTTCGGCCCGCCGCGCACGAAACTCCCGGCGGTCTCGCGCGCGGCACACCGAAACGGTGGCGGCACAAACGGATCCGTGCCCCAGCGTCCGCGACGGGGGTTGGCCATCAGCGGAAGGCGGCACGGTGCCCGATGCGCGGTCGCGCGCAGCGGGTCGACGGCGCGCCGAGGAGGAGTGCGATGACCGCGGGGTCGGTGCCGCTGCTGACCGTGTTCGCGCTGTTGTCCGCCGCGCTCGCGACCGTCGCGATCGGCGCCTACGGAGTTCGGTTGGCGCGCACCACCTCCGACTTCCTGGTGGCCTCGCGCAGTGTCCGGTCCGGATGGAACGCGGCCGCTATCTCCGGTGAGTACCTCTCGGCGGCTTCGTTTTTGGGCGTCGCGGGGTTGATCGCGAAGTACGGCGCGGACGCGCTGTGGTATCCGGTGGGGTTCACCGCCGGGTACCTGTCGCTGCTGCTGTTCGTCGCCGCGCCGCTGCGCCGATCCGGGGCCTACACAGTGCCGGACTTCGCCGAATTCCGGTTGGGCTCCGTGCGATTGCGCCGACTGGCGGCGACGGTGGTCGTGCTGGTGTGCGCGGTGTATTTGATTCCGCAGTTTCAAGGCGCGGGGCTGACGTTGCACACGCTGCTCGGCGTGCCCGACTGGGTGGGGGCGGCCGCGGTGGGCGCGATCGTGATCGCGAACGTGGCCGGCGGCGGAATGCGGTCGATCACGCTGGTGCAGGCGTTCCAATACTGGTTGAAGCTGACCGCGGTGACGATCCCGGCGTTGGTGCTGCTCGGGCACTTTCTGGCCGAGGATCAGCAGCTCGGCGCGCCGGCTCCGCCGGTGGTCACCGAGCGCACGGTGGTGGACGTGCGCACCGCGGTGGTGGTGCAGGTCGCTGCGGCGCAACAGGTTTCGATCAACGGAACGCTCGACGGCAGTCCGGTGGGCGGGCACGTGCTGCTGCCCCCGGGCAAGCACGAGCTGTCGCCGGGCACCGAGCTGGTGCTGGAGGCGGGTGCCACGGTGCCGGTGGTGGCCGGCGCACCCGCGAACGGCGCCGAATGGCTGGAGCCGGGCGTCGGCTTCGGCGGCGCGCACCCGACCTATCAGGTGTATTCGCTGATCATCGCGACCTTCCTGGGCACCATGGGGCTGCCGCACGTGCTGGTGCGCTTCTACACGAATCCGGACGGCCGGGCCGCGCGCGCGACGGCGGCGGCGGTCATCGGCCTCGTCGGGGTGTTCTACCTGTTCCCCATACTGCTGGGGGTTTTCGCGCGGCTCTACGTGCCGCAACTGTTGATCACCGGAACCTCCGACGCGGCGGTCGTGCTGCTGCCCGCCTCGGTGGTCCTCGGCCTGCCGGGCCAATTGCTGGCCGCCCTCGTCGCGGCGGGCGCGATCGCCGCGTTCCTGTCCACCTCGTCCGGCCTGCTGGTCAGCATCGCGGGCGTGCTCAGTACCGACATGCTGCGCGGGCGGATTCGCGACTTCCGGGCGGCGGCGGTGGTGGCAGGCGCGGTGCCGCTTACCCTTTCGCTCACGGTGGCCTCGCTCGACCTGTCCCGCACGGTCGGCCTCGCGTTCTCGGTGGCCGCCTCCACCCTGTGCCCGCTGCTCGTGCTCGGCATCTGGTGGCGCGGACTCACCGCGGCGGGGGCGGGCGCCGGGCTGATCGCCGGCGGGCTCGCGGCCGGCGGGGCGACCGTGGTGTCGGTGACCGGCGGGCTGTCCGGCGAGGTAGCCGACGGGTGGCCCGCCGCGCTGATCGGCTATCCGGCGGCAATCAGCGTCCCGCTGGCGTTCGCGGCAATGGTGCTGGTCAGCAAGGTGACTCAGGGCCCGGGCACCCGGCGGGTCGGCCGCATCTTCGTCCGCATGCACGCCCCCGAACGGCTCGGCATGGGCGCCGATCGCGAGGGCAGTCTGCGCTCGAACTGAGCCGTCCGGCCGCCGTCGACGCTCAACCGTTCGTCGCGTCACACCGACCGTTCACCGCACAATCGGCGTCCTTCCCGGAGTGACCCACGCCACATCATCGTTTCCTCATGCGGGGCTGGCTACGGTGCTGAACAAGTAAGCCATGTCACAAGCTAGGACGACCATGACCAGTACAGAACTCGACGGCACCGCCCCACGGCGCACGCCGAGTGCAGACGAATTCATCGAGGTACAGGGCAGCCCGGACTTCCGCGAGTTACGAACCAGGTTGCGCCGCTTCGTATTTCCGATGACCGCCCTGTTCCTGCTCTGGTACCTCAGCTACGTGCTGCTCGGCGCCTACGCGCACGACTTCATGGCGCACAAGGTCTTCGGCAACATCAACGTCGGATTGCTGCTCGGCCTCGGGCAATTCGTCTCCACCTTCGCCATCACCGCGCTCTACGTCCGGTTCGCCAACCGTGAACTGGATCCGCGCGCGGCGGCCATCCGCAACCAGCTCGAGGGAGGCCACGCGTGAGCGTCAGCACCTATGCCGCCGCCGCGACGGTCGGCAACCCGACGGCCAACATCGCCATCTTCGCGGTGTTCGTGGCGATCACCATGGTCGTGGTCGTGCGCGCCAGTCGCAACAACGCCACCGCCGCCGACTTCTTCACCGGCGGGCGCGGCTTCTCCGGTCCGCAGAACGGTATCGCCATCGCGGGCGACTATCTTTCCGCCGCAAGCTTTCTCGGCATCGCGGGGGCCATCGCGGTGTACGGCTACGACGGGTTCCTGTACTCCATCGGGTTCCTGGTCGCCTGGCTCGTGGCCCTGCTGCTGGTCGCCGAAATGCTCCGGAACACCGGCAAATTCACCATGGCCGACGTGCTGAGCTTCCGGCTCAAGCAGGGCCCGGTGCGCACCGCCGCGGCGCTGACCACGCTCGCGGTCTCGCTGTTCTACCTGCTCGCGCAGATGGCCGGCGCCGGCGGCCTGGTCGCACTGCTGCTCGACATCTCCGACAAGACCGGGCAATCCATCGTGATCGCCGTGGTCGGCGTGCTGATGATCGTGTACGTGCTGGTCGGCGGCATGAAGGGCACCACGTGGGTGCAGATCATCAAGGCGGTGCTGCTCATCGCGGGCGCCGCGCTGATGACGGTCATGGTTTTCGCCAAGTTCGGTTTCAACCTGTCCGACATCCTCGGCTCGGCCCAGGAGCAGGTCAGCGGGTCCAAGGCCAAGGGCGTGGCCGCCCGTGACGTGCTGGCGCCCGGCGCGCAATACGGCGCCACCGCCACCTCGAAATTGAACTTCCTGTCTCTCGGTCTGGCGCTGGTGCTCGGCACCGCGGGTCTCCCGCACGTGCTGATGCGCTTCTACACCGTGCCGACCGCGAAGGAGGCGCGCCGATCAGTCGTGTGGGCGATCGGGCTGATCGGCGCGTTCTACCTGTTCACCCTGGTGCTCGGCTACGGCGCCGCGGCCATCGTCGGACCGGACCGGATCCTGGCGGCGGCGGGCGGGCAGAACTCCGCGGCACCGCTGCTCGCGTTCGAACTCGGCGGCGTGGTCCTGCTCGGGATCATCTCCGCGGTCGCGTTCGCCACCATCCTCGCGGTGGTCGCCGGACTCACCATCACCGCGGCGACCTCGTTCGCGCACGACATCTACGCCGGAGTCATCAAGCGCGGCAAGGTCGACGACGCCAAGCAGGTGCGGGTGTCCCGGATCACCGCCGTGGTGATCGGCCTGATCGCGATCGGCCTCGGCATCCTGGCCAACGGGCAGAACATCGCCTTCCTGGTGGCGCTGGCGTTCGCGGTGGCGGCCGCGGCGAACCTGCCGACGATCCTGTACTCGCTGTTCTGGAAGCGGTTCAACACCACCGGCGCGCTGTTCAGCATGTACGGCGGCCTGATCTCGACCATCGTGCTGATCGTGTTCTCGCCGGCCGTGTCCGGCACGCCGAGCTCGATGCTGCCGGGCTCCGATTTCGACTGGTTCCCGCTGTCCAACCCCGGAATCGTGTCCATCCCACTGGCTTTCGCGCTCGGTGTGGTCGGCACGTTCCTCGGCAAGGCGGACGAGAACCCGGCCAAGGCCGCCGAGATGGAGGTCCGCTCGCTGACCGGCGTCGGCGCCGAGAAGGCGGTAGTGCACTGACCCGAGACCGATAGTCGTCGTCCCCCTTGTGCTCTCGTTAGGAGATATCGCGTGACCAGCGCAACCACCGATTCCCGCGACACCGCTGCGGTGTCCTACCCACCCGGCGATACCTTCGCCGCGACGGCGAATGCCGATGCGGGACTGTATGACCGGGCGGCGGCCGATCGGATGGAGTTCTGGGCCGAGCAGGCGCGGAGGCTGTACTGGGAACAGCCGTGGACGCAGGTTCTGGACTGGAGCGACGCGCCGGTCGCGCAGTGGTTCGTCGGCGGCAAGCTCAATGTCGCCTACAACTGCGTCGACCGGCACGTGCTCGCCGGGCACGGTGACCAGATCGCCATTCACTGGGAAGGCGAGCCCGGCGACTCACGCGATATCTCCTACGCGGAACTCCGCGACGAAGTCTCCAGGGCGGCAAACTATCTGACCGAGCTGGGGTTGCGGGCGGGTGACCGGGTCGCCATCTACCTGCCGATGGTGCCCGAGGCCATCGTGTCGATGCTCGCCTGCGCCCGGCTCGGGCTCACCCACTCGGTGGTGTTCGCCGGCTTCTCCCCGACCGCGCTGCGGCAGCGGGTGGACGACGCCGAGGCGCGA
Organism: Nocardia sp. NPDC056564; assembly: GCF_042793755.1. NCBI lineage: Bacteria > Bacillati > Actinomycetota > Actinomycetes > Mycobacteriales > Nocardiaceae > Nocardia > Nocardia sp. NPDC056564. Next base: position 158,066 of record NZ_JBHTUR010000013.1, on the reverse strand, counting down.
TTGGTGATCACCGCCGACGGGCAGTGGCGGCGCGGGACGGCGGCACCGCTCAAGGCGGCGGTCGACGAGGCGCTCGGCGGCGCGCCGTCGACGGTCGAGCACGTGCTCGTGGTGCGCCGCACCAACATCGACGTGCCGTGGAGCGAGGGGCGCGACCTGTGGTGGCACGACACGGTCACCGATGCGTCGCCGGTGCACGAGGCGCAGGCGTTCGACGCCGAGCACCCGCTGTTCATCCTCTACACCTCCGGCACCACCGGGAAACCCAAGGGCATCCTGCACACCACCGGCGGCTACCTGACCCAGACGTCCTACACCCATCACAACGTCTTCGATCACAAAGCGGGACAGGACGTTTACTGGTGCACCGCCGACATCGGCTGGGTCACCGGACACAGCTACATCGTCTACGGACCGCTCGCCAATCGAGCGACTCAGGTGGTGTACGAGGGGACGCCGAACTCGCCCGACGAGCACCGGCACTTCCAGATCATCGAGAAGTACGGCGTCAGCATCTATTACACGGCGCCGACGCTGGTGCGCACCTTCATGAAGTGGGGCAGGGAGATCCCCGGCGCGCACGATCTGTCCTCGCTGCGGCTGCTCGGCAGCGTCGGCGAGCCGATCAACCCCGAGGCCTGGCGCTGGTACCGGGAGGTCATCGGCGGCAACCGCACGCCGATCGTGGACACCTGGTGGCAGACCGAGACCGGCGCCATCATGATCTCCCCGCTGCCCGGCGTCACCGCCACCAAGCCCGGCGCGGCGATGACCCCGCTGCCCGGCATCTCGGCGAAGGTGGTCGACGACGACGGCGCCGAACTCGGCCGTGGCGCAGCCGGATTGCTGGTGCTGGACCAGCCGTGGCCGTCGATGCTGCGCGGCATCTGGGGTGACATGGCGCGCTTCCGCGAGACGTACTGGGCCCGATTCGCCTCCGCCGGTTGGTATTTCGCCGGCGACGGCGCGAAGCTCGACGACGACGGCGATCTGTGGGTGCTCGGCCGGGTGGACGATGTGATGAACGTGTCCGGCCACCGGATCTCCACCGCCGAAGTCGAATCCGCGCTCGTCGGGCATCCGGCGGTCGCCGAGGCGGCGGTGGTCGGGGCCAGCGACGAGACCACCGGTCAGGCCATCGTCGCCTTCGTCATCCTCACCGCGGGCGCGACGAACAGCGGCGATCCGCTGATCACCGAGCTGAAAGCGGCGGTCTCGCAGGAGATCAGCCCGATCGCCCGCCCCAGGGAGATCCATCTGGTTCCGGAGCTGCCGAAGACGCGCAGCGGCAAGATCATGCGCCGGCTGCTGCGCGATGTCGCCGAAGGCCGCGAGCTGGGCGATACCTCTACCTTGGTCGACCCCAAGGTCTTCGAGGCTATCGCCCGCGGGTAACTCCCGCCCCGGAGACGGACCCGGCGACCAAAGTGGCGATGAGGGGTCGGGTCCGTCGCCCAGGGAGACCCGCGATACACGGCGGGTGGTTTAGGCTCCTGGTGTGCGAGTCACCGTGCTTCGCCTCTTCGCCGTCTGCTCGCTGCTGGCCGGCTGTCTACTGGCCGGTGCGCCGGGAGCCGGTGCCCAACTGGACAAGCGCTGCTTCACCAACGGCGCGGGCACCCGGTGCTACTACCTCCATGCGCCGCCCGGTGCGACCGCGGGCAAGCCGCTGATGGTGTACCTGCACGGCTGCGACGATCCGATCGCGCACCCGAAGCCGAGCGGCTTCTCGCTCACCCGGGTCGCCGACGAGCTGGATTTCGTGCTCGCGTATCCGATCCAGGATCGCGCGGCGAACAAGGGCCTGTGCTGGAACTGGGACAAGGCCGGGCACCAGCGGCGCGGCGAGGGCGAGCCGTCCATCATCGCGGGCCTCACCGCGGCGCTCATCGATGAGCTCCGGCTCGATCGTGCCCGGGTCTACCTGGGCGGTTACTCCGCCGGCGGCGCGATGACCACCAATCTCGGCGCCACCTACCCCGACCTGTACGCGGCGATCGCCCCGATGGCGGGCGCGCCGTACCTGACCACGCTCGCAGCCCAGCCGATCATCGAGGCGATGGGCCCGCGGGCCCGCCCGATGCCGGCCTTCTTCCTGCAAACCCTGTTCGACGAGATCAGCAACATCGTCATCGGCCGGACCAACCTGACCCAATGGCTCGCCGCCGACAACCTCGCCGACCCCGGCTCGGCCCCCGCTCTGCCCACCGACGTCCAGGTCCTCGCCGTCGGCCCGGGAATACCGATCCCCCTCACCGTCGAGCACTACGCTGGCTCCACCGGCTGCGAACTCGCCCAGTTCACCCTCCCCGTCCTCGCCGAACACGCCATCGGCGCCGGCTTCGTCCAGCAGGACCACGGCCTGGAAATCCAGCGCAACCTGATGCGCTTCCTCCTGGCCCACCGCATGCCACCCCAACCCTGCGGAAACCCCAGTAGCCCAACATCACCCGCGCCCAAGGTTTCCGAAACGATCACCCCGGGGTAACCCCACTGCGGCGGACCCGGCCACCGCAGTGTTGAGGGGGGCCGGGTCCGCCGCCAACACCCACACGGTGCCGCCGGCGGCCGATGCCCGCGCGGCGTTCACACCCGCAGGTCATCCGTTGTCTCGGACAGCGTTTCGCGCAGCTGCGCACGCGCCCCCGTCAGGTCGGGCCCGAGGTCGATCAGCTCCTGGATGATCTCCGCTGCGGGATCCACTATCGGCGGGAATCCGGTTCGTAGCCGGCCAGACGTTCCATGCCACGACGGTAGCCCGTGGACGGAGGGACGCGACACAGACGATGACACGCCGATGTTCGGCTGTCGTGAATGTCCGTTTGAACCGGGGGGTGGGCTGTGCCGTTGACAATGCGAAGAGCGGTGCCGGCGCGGGCTGGGCGGGGATCGCTTCGGCCGGTTTCGGCGGCCGGATATCGAGGAGATCTGATGAAACGTCTCGGGCCTTGGCTCACGTTGGCGGCGGTGGCCGTGCTGGGGATTGTCTTGCTCGTCGTCAATATGTCCAAGGAGACCGAACCGGCGGCGGTGCCGAAGTCGGCGGAGGTGACCACGGGTGTGGTGGCGACCAGTAGGGTTCCGGCGCCGACCACGGCCGCGCCGCCGCTACGGTTTCCGCCGAAAGCGGATTATGTCGGCACCATTCCGCCGGCGACGGGGGCGCCGATCACGGTGTCCATCACCGTCGCGGGCGACAAGGCGACGGCTTATGCCTGCGACGGCAGCAAGGTCGAGTCGTGGTTGCAGGGCAGTGCGGCCGGCGGCGCGCTCCAGTTGAGCGGGAAGAACGACGCCGAGCTGAATGGGCGCTACGACGGCAGGGTGGTCGCGGGGACGCTGTGGCTCGGCGAGAAGAAATGGGAATTCAGTGCCGCGCCGGTGCAGTCGCCCGCCGGGCTCTACGTCTACAACGAGGGTGGCAGCCGGCAGAGCTGGATCGTCGATGCCAACGGCACGGTCACCGGCGTCCAGCGCGCGCCCGACGGTTCGACCTCCCCCGCACCCGGCCTGTCCCCCGACGCGACGGCAATCGTCAACGGCAAGCAGATAACCGCGAACAAGGTAAGTGGTGGTGACAGTGTCGGCTGAGCGAGAGACGACGCCCATCGGGCGGCCGAAGGCAAAGGCGTTCGCGGCCATAGCGATCCCGCTGCTCGTCGGCGCCGCGGTATCGGTACTGCTCGGCGTCTACGCCACAACGCATGAGCCGTCGGCGTTCTCCGTCAATATCGCGGGCTTCTCCGGCCCGCAGGCGGTCAAGGCGTGGCTGGCGAGCGTCGCGTTCCTGCTCGCGCTGTGCCAATTCGCCTCGGCGCTGGCCATGTACGGCAAGCTGCCGGTCCGCGCGCCGTCCTGGATCGGCACCGCGCACGTCTGGTCGGGCAGGCTCGCCGTGCTGGTCAGCGTCCCGGTCGCGGTGCACTGCCTGTACGCCTTGGGCTTTCAGCAGTACGACACCCGCGTGCTGCTGCATTCACTGCTTGGCTGTTTCTTTTACGGCGCGTTCGTCGCGAAGATGCTGCTGCTCACCCGAAAAGGGTTGCCGGGCTGGGTGATCCCGGTCGCAGGCGGACTCGTCCTGGCCGGGTTGACCGGCCTCTGGCTCACCTCGTCGCTCTGGTTCTTCCAGCACAACGGCCTCACCTTCTGATCGGAGATCACCCATGACCAACGAATCGGTTTTCCCTCGCCGCAGTGTGGTCGCGGCGGGCGCGAGCGCCGTTGTCGCGGCCGCGGCGCTGTCCGCCTGCGCCACCTACGGCAAGGAAAACGCCGCGCCCGCACCGAATCCCGCACCGAGCGGCACCCCGGCGGGCGCCGATCAATCCGCCGGGAAGGCGCTCGCCAAGACCGCCGACGTCCCGGTGGGCGGCGGCGTGATCGTCGGCGACACCGTGGTGACTCAGCCGAGCGCGGGCACCTTCGTCGGCCTGTCCTCGACCTGCACGCATGCCGGCTGCACGGTCGCGTCGGTATCCGGTGGCACGATCAACTGCCCGTGCCACGGCAGCAAGTACAAGCTGGACGGCTCGGTCTCCAACGGTCCGGCGACCAAACCGCTGGCCGCGAAAGCCGTTCGCGTCGTGGGCGATTCGGTGGTGCCCGGCTAAGGCCCCGAGACACCCTGTAGCTTGCGCACCTGCGCGGCCGTCAGATCGCTCAGCACCCCGGCCTCGACCGGCTCCGGCGCGGTCACCGCCACCTGCGCCAGCGTGCTGCCGACCTGCACGATCGCGACCGAGGAGTGCAGCGTCAGCCCGTCACTGCTGGTGCGCACCTGGAAGGCGGTCGCCGCGTCGCCGGCCGGCGGCTGGGTCAGCCCGCCGACCCGGTACTCGACCGAGATATCGGTGGCGTCCGTACCGGAGTAACGGGCGCACCGGCGCAGGATCGCCTGCACCTCCGAAAACGCGGACGCCACGGCGTCGTTCGCGTAGCTCGCCGCGTCGATATCGATGCTGGAGAAGTTCGGCCCCGAATACCCGACCGACGCCCTGGCGAGCGAGCCCGGCCGCTGCGCGGCCAACGGGGTGAGCACCTTCGCGCATTCGGCCGGGTTGGTCGGCGAGGCCTGCCCGTCGGCGGCCACGTCAGCCCGCGTGGGCAGCGCGGTGAAGTTCGGCGGCAGATTCGCGCCGGTCAGCAGCTGGTCACGCAATCGGTCGGCATCCGTGATCGGCGGCGCGGTCACCGGCGCGGCGGCCGCGACCGGACCGAGCGACGGCAACGGCGACGACTCGGGAGCCGCCGATTTCGACGATCCGCACGCCGCGACCAGCGCGGCGGCAGCGGCGGTCAACAGCAGACCCAACCCGCGGCTCACTCCGTCCACGACACCTGCGTGTCGATCGTCTGCTCCAGCACGCTGGCACTGCGCGGATCGCGGTAACCCTGATGCCCGCCGACCGTGATCGACCCGGCGACCGGCAGCGGCAAGCCGAGATCGACGGTGATCGTGCCGTTGCCCTGCATGACGTAGTCCTGGATATCGAGCTTGCCCGCGTTGTTGGGCAGGTTCCACACCGCGGACTTGGGCTGCTGGATGACGTCGAGCTCGATGGTGAGCCGGTCGCCGTCGCGCTTGGTCAGCGTCGCCGTGGTGGTCTGTTCGAGGGTGACCCCGCCGCTGATCTCCTGCCGCACCGTCCACACCGCGCCCTCGCCGACCGGCTGATCGGGGAACGCGATCGAGCGGTAGACCGCCTGATAGAAGGCCTGCTCCAGCGCGGCCCGCGCGGGATTGGAGGTGTCCGGCGACGGCTCCAGCCGCAGCGCGGTGATCGCGCCGAGGTCGCTGAGGTCGAATCCGGCGTGCGAACCGCCGGTCTTGGTGAGCGCCTTGGCCAGTGACGGGTCCGGCGTGGTGACCGTGCCCAGCGTCAGGTCGATGCCCTCGGCGTCGGTCTGCGCGGTCATCGGGATGGACAGCGCGGGCGCGGAGAAGTCGCGCGCGGGCTGATCGTTGATCTGCTGCGCGATGCGGTGCGAGGTATTCAGCGTCACCTGCTGCACGGTGCCTGCCGGGTAGTCGCGGCGCAGCAGCGAGCGCGGCTCGGCGCCGGGATCGACGATGGTGGTGATCGCGGCGGGGATCGGCACGGTGACACCCTTGCCGATACCGAGCGGCTCGGTGCTGTCAGGTTCCGAGCGCGACTCGCCGCCACCGCTGCAACCGGTTCCGAACGCGGTCAGGCCGACCGCGAGCACTATCAGCAGCACACCCGAACGCGCGAACCGAGGGATGTGGGGGGAAGACAACACCGTCACGAGCATCAGGGTACGACCGGTTCCTGAGTGTCAGCTGGGTCTTGCGGGTGACCACCGCACAACGTGTCGGGTAGCTCGAGCGATGATGGTGCGTGTGAGTGAAGAGCCGCCGTCCGAGGAGAACCCCGCAAACCAGGCCGAGGAGGTGCAGGCAGCGACTCCGCCGCAGCGGCTGCGAACCCTGCTGATCATCGCGGCGGTCCTGCTCGCACTGGATCTGCTCACCAAATGTCTCGTGGTGGCGAACCTGACGCCGGGCGAGCCGGTATCGATCATCGGCGACTTCGCGCGGTTCAGCCTGGTGCGCAATCCCGGCGCGGCCTTCTCGATGGCAACCGGCATGACCTGGCTGTTGACCCTGGTCGCGGCGGCCGTGGTGATCGGGGTGGTGCGCATCGGGCGCACGCTGCGCTCGCTGTGGTGGGCGATCGGGCTCGGCATGGTGCTTGGCGGCGCGCTCGGCAACCTGGTCGACCGGCTGTTCCGGGCGCCGGGGCCGTTGCAGGGGCACGTGGTCGACTTCATCGCAATCGGCTGGTGGCCGGTGTTCAACGTGGCCGACTCGTCGATCGTCTGCGGCGCGATCCTGCTGGTCGTGCTGACCGTGTTCGGCTTCGAGCCGAACGGGACGCGTACCGGACGCGAGGAGCCGGACACCGACGACGACGTGCAGACCGAAACAACAGTGAACAAGACCACCGGCGAAGGGAACACCGCATGAGGGAAACACGAACCATGCCCGTTCCCGACGGGCTCGACGGCATGCGCGTGGACGCGGGGTTGTCCCGGCTGCTCGGCCTGTCCCGCACCGCGGTCGCCGCGCTCGCCGAGGAGGGCTCCGTGCAGCTCGACGGCATCGCCGCGGGCAAGTCCGATCGGCTCGCCGCGGGCGCCTGGCTCGAGGTGATCTTCCCGGAGCCGAAGCGGGAGCTCTCGATCGAGGTCGCGCCGGTCGAGGGGATGCGGATTCTGTACGCCGACGACGACATCGTCGCGGTGGACAAGCCGGTCGGCGTCGCCGCGCACACCGGCGTCGGCTGGTCCGGGCCGACGGTGATCGGCGGGCTGGCCGCGGCGGGCTACCGGATCTCCACCTCCGGCGCGCACGAGCGGCAGGGCATCGTGCACCGGCTCGACGTGGGCACCTCCGGGGTGATGGTGGTCGCGCAGTCCGAGCACGCGTACACGGTGCTCAAGCGCGCGTTCAAGCAGCGCACCGTGGCCAAGCGGTATCACGCACTGGTGCAGGGACATCCGGACCCGAGCAGCGGCACCATCGACGCCCCGATCGGGCGGGCCCGCGGCAACGACTGGAAGTTCGCGGTCACCGCCGACGGACGGCCCAGCGTCACGCATTACGACACCGTCGAGGCGTTCCAAGCGGCGAGCCTGCTCGACATCCACCTGGAAACCGGTCGCACGCACCAGATCCGGGTGCACTTCTCGGCAATCCGGCACCCGTGCTGCGGCGACCTCACCTACGGCGCGGACCCGCGGCTGGCCCAGCGACTCGGCCTGGAACGGCAATGGCTGCATGCCCGTTCGCTCGGCTTCAACCACCCCGCCGACGGTCGCTGGCTGGAGATCACCAGCGAGTACCCCGACGATCTGAAGCACGCGCTGGACGTCCTGCGCAATGCCTGACCGGCGGGCGCTGCCCCTCGGCCGGATCGTCCTCGGGACGGCGGCCGTCGCGCTGGTCGTGTTCATCGTGCTGCTCGGGGTGCTGAATCCGCCGCGTAAGGCCGGGGTGTTCACCGACCGGCTCGGGCCGGAACAGGGTGAGCGGGTCGCGGATTATCTTGCGCGAGCCCGGGATTCGCTGTCCGGTGCGGACAGCGCCGAGCATTGGGCGCTGGTGTCGTTCGCCGAACCGATGGTGCCGGAACAGATTCCGCCGAACAGCGGTGCACTGCGGATCGCACAAGTGCTGTACCAGGTTCCGGTGCCCAGGGTGCAGACCCCACTGGTCGCCGTGCCGGTACCGGCGGGCGACGAGGCTGCGGTCACCTCCGCGGCGGCCGCCGCCTGGCTGCTCCCCCGCAACCCGTCCGACGAGCGCGCCACCCGGGTCGCCGCGCTCTCCGCCGCCCGCCTGCGCTCCGGGTGCGCCTGCGCCGTCGGCCTGGTCGTCCGCGGGCCGCTCGACGGCCTCCGGAACATCGCCTCCCGGAACGGGATCCGCGCGGTCGAGGCGCTCCCCGCCGACGCGGTAGCCGGCCGTTTCGGCGTGGTACCGCTACTCCCCGACCAACTCGACGTCGTCCAGCCCGGCCCGAACGACGGGCCGATCCCCGAGCAGTAACGCCGCGCACCAATTCTCCTGCTGCACAGCGATTCGCCGGCGGATTCGGGCGCGCGAGGTCACGGGGTGAGCGCGGCCTGGCGGGCGAGCCATTCGGCGATGTCGGACACGACGGTGGGGTCCACGTGCTGCGGCGCTTCGTAGTCGGCGGGGGTCGACGGACCGGTGCCGGGGAAGAACAAGTGGTTGTCGGCGGGGTAGACACGGGTTGTCACGTCGGTGCGTAGTGCGAGGCCTGCCTGCCAGCGGGCGAGGTCGTCGTCGACCGTCACCTGGTAGTCACGCCCGCCCTGCACGATGAGCATCGGCTGCGGCAGCGCCGCGGCCGTGGCGACCTGGTCGTAGTCGCGAAGGTCCAGCCAGTAGGCGCCGCTCATGCCGAAAGGCAGTTCGGCGGAGGGTGTTTCGCGGGACAGCTCGGGGCCGTCCACCACCGCGGCACCGCGGGTCGCGGCGGCGAGCATCGCGTCCACCTCCGGGCCGGGGGTCACCGACGCCAGGTAGCGCAGCACGCGCACGGCGGCGTGGTGCATGGGTTCGGCATCCGCTGCCAGCAGGACCAGGCCGGCAACGGACGGTTCCGCCGCCGCTACCCGCGGCGCGACCTTGCCGCCCATGCTGTGGCCGAGGACGAAGACCAGGGCCGGGTCGACACCGGGGTGCCGCCGGAGCAGGTCCACGGCCGAAACGGCATGTGGCACATATTCGTCAGCCATGGTGAAGTCCGGCCGTTCGGCGACCCGCGGATGCGCGTAGGTCACCTTGTCGAAGCGGAGCACGGCGATGCCGCGCCCGGCCAGGCCCCAGGCCAGATCCTTCAACGGCTTGTTCGGGCCGCAGGTTTCGTCCCGATCGAACGGACCGCCGCCGTGGAGCAGCACGACGGCGGGCCACGGACCGGGGCCGTGCGGCACGCTCAACGTGCCGGGAACCGCGAGTTCGCCGGAGCCGACGGTGATCTCCCGCTCCGCGAAGAGACTCGGGTCGGCATAGTCCGGCGGCGCCCACGCGGCGGCCGGGTCCGCCAGCCGCAGTCCGTGCAGCAGGCCCGCCGCGTCGATGGACATGATCAAGGCGAATCCGCCGCGCTCGCCCGTCACCGGCACGTTCGCGCGGATCAGCTTGTCCCCGAACGGCTCCACCGCGGGCAGGCCGATCGCGCGCACCGGTCCGATCCTGCCGATCTCGGTCAGCCACGCGCCGCGCAGCGCATCCGGCGAGACCGCCGCCCGCAACGGCGCGCCGAACAGCTCGGCCACCCGCTCGAACTCCCCGTCCCGCAGCAATTCCGCCACCCGGACGGGGATCGTCCGGTCCGACTCCACTACCGTTCTCATGTTTGAGAACGGTATCAGCTGTGAGATCGTGGAGCAATGGATTCCCTGGAGCTGCTGGCGCATCCGGTGCGGTTGCGGATCGTGCACGCGATGCGCGGCGGGCGAATGCTCACCACCGCGCAGCTGTGCGAGCGACTTCCGGATACGTCGAAGGCGACCGTGTATCGACACGTCGAAATGCTCACGGCGGGCGGGATTCTCGAGGTGGCCGAAGAGGAGCGGGTGCGCGGCGCGGTGCAGCGCCGCTATCGGCTGCACCGGGAGCGGGCGACCGTCGATCCGGCGGCGGCGCGCGCGCTGACCTCCGACGATCACCGCCGGGTGTTCACCGCGGCCATGGCCACGCTGCTCGCCGAGTTCAACGCCTACCTCGATCGCCCGGAGGCCGACCTGACCCGCGACGCGGTCGGCTACCGCCAGCACGCGATCTGGCTCGGCGACGACGAGGTGCGCGCGCTGATCGAGGGCATGCGCGCGGCGATCCTGCCGATGCTGGGTAACGACGCTGCCCCTGGGCGCACGCAATACCTGTTGAGCCCCATCCTCTTTCCGCTGGAGGATCAGCCCCCGGCGCCACCCGAGGGCGTGACCAGCCCCGCCTCATAGGCGGCGATCACCAGCTGAACCCGGTCCCGGGCAAGGAGTTTGGCGAGGATGCGGCTGACGTGGGTCTTGACCGTCAGCGGGCTGACCGTCAACGCCTCCGCGATCTCGGCGTTCGTCATGCCGCGCGCGATCAGCACGAGAACGTCGAGCTCGCGGTCGGTCAGCATGGCGACCTCCGGGCGCGGGACCGGATCCGGAACCGCACGGACCCGGGCGATCACGGCGGCGGTCGCGCCCGGCGAGAGCAGCGCGTCGCCCGCGGCGACCGTGCGAATGGCGTCGAGCAGCAAGGCGGGTTTGGCATCCTTGATCAGGAAGCCGCTGGCGCCCGCCCGCAGCGCGGCGAGCACGTTGTCGTCGGTGTCGTAGGTGGTGAGCACCAGGACGCGGACGCCGGCCAGGTTCTCGTCGGCGGCGATCCGGGCGGTGGCGGCGATGCCGTCGAGATCCGGCATCCGGATGTCCATCACCACGACGTCGGCCCGCTCGGTGCGGGCCAGCGCGATCGCGGCGCGACCGGTGCTCGCCTCGCCGACGACCAGCATGTCCGGCGCCGAGGCGACCAGCATGGCGAAGGCGCTGCGGACCAGGGTCTGATCGTCGGCGAGCAGCACCCGAATCATGAGGCGGCACCGGCGAAATCGTCGCGGCCGGCGCCGGCGGGCGGAGCCGCGCCGAGCACGCCGGGTCCGGCCTCGCCCCGATCCGCGACCGGCAGGTCCGCGGTGACCGCGAATCCCCCGGCCGTCCCGGACGCGGTCAACGTCCCGCCGATCGCCTCGGCCCGCTCGGTCATCCCGACGATGCCGAACCCGGTTGTCGTGCCGCCGGTTCCGCGGTCCGACCCGAGACCCGCTGTCGCGCTCGCGGTTCCATGCCCATTGTCGGTGACCCGGATGCGCAGCCGGTCGTCCGCGTAGTCGAGATCCACCCGCGCCGCGGTCGCCCCGGCGTGCTTGGCCACATTGGTCAACGCCTCCTGGACGATCCGGTAACCGACCAGCTCGACCGCGGGCGCGAGCGCGCGCACCCGGCCGGTGCGCTGGATCCGCACCGGGACGCCGACCGCTTCGAGGGGTTCGGCCAGCGCGCAGAGCTGCGCGAGGGTCGGCAGCGGGGCGCGGGGCTCGGCCACCGCGGACCGCAGCACGCCGACGGTGGCGGCGAGTTCGGCCCTGGCGTCCACGCAGGCGTCGGAGATCGTGTCCAGGGCGGCGATCACCGTCGCGGGCTCGGCCTTGCGCTCTGCGAGCAGATGAGCGGCGACGCCGGCCTGCACCTGGATGACGGTGACGGTGTGCGCGAGCAGATCGTGCAGATCCCGCGCGATCCGCAACCGTTCCTCGGTGACCTGACGACGCGCCTCCTCGTCCCGGGACCGTTCCGCGCGCTCGGCCCGGTCCACGATCGCGGCGAGGTAGGCGTGCTGGAGCCGGGCGGCCTCGCCGGCCACGCAGGCGACCAGCACCCAGCCGACCGAGTCGATCGCCAGGAACACGGTGTTCTCCCCGGCCTCGGCGGAGTAGCAGATGCCGAGCTCCGTCAGCGCGATGACCACCAGCGACACCACCACCGTGCGCCGCCGGTCGCCGTACCGGGCCACCGCGAACAGGGCGACCATCGTGGCGGGGATCAGCGCCTCGTGCGGATAGTCGGACAGGTGGTAGACGGCGGCGACCGCGAAGTTCGCCACCAGCACCGCCAGCGGCGCGCGCCGACAGGCCAGCAGCGGCAGCACCCCCGCGACGAGCAGCAGCACGCCGAGCGGATCGAGAGCGGAATCCCCCGGCATCAGCAGGGCCCAGCCGAATCCCACGAACAGGACCACGCCGGTGATCGCGCCGTCGATCCACCATCGCCGCTCCATTCCAGCCATTGTGCGCGGTTTCGCGGCCGCGCAGGTACTCCGTGCGGAGTACTCGAACTGCCCTCCGCGGGCCGACGTAATCCCGCCGCGCGCGAGCGACGCTGCACTCGGGACTCGACGGAGGAGACATGATGGGAATGCGAACGCGGGCGCTGATCGTGCTCGGCCTGTGGCTGGTCGCGCTGCTCGCGCTGGTGCCGCCGGCCGGTCGGCTGGACGGCGTGAAAACCGATCGGATGGTGGAGTATCTGCCCGCCTCGGCACAGTCGACGGCGGCCGCCGAGCTGGCGGCGACGTTGCCGGGCGGTTCCGCGAACCTGTTCGTGCTGTCCTACTTCCGGCAGAGCGGACTGACCGATCTGGACCGGTCCGTTGCGGCGCGGCACTTTTCGGCGCTGTCGGCCGAATTGACCCCGGGCGCCGCCGCTTCGGCCACCCAGCCGACGTCGGCCGGGGACGGCACCACACTGCTGTATTCGCTGGCGGTCGACGAATCCCGTGGCGAGGCAGGCACGTACATCAAGGACCTGCGAAAGACGGTGGCCGACCACCCGGACGGGCTCACCGTGCACGTCACCGGCCCGGCGGCACTCCAGGCCGATTTCGAGGGCAGCTTCGACGGCGTCGATACCCAGCTGCTGCTGGTGACCGTGGCCGTGGTGGCCGTACTGCTGTTGCTCACCTATCGCAGCCCGCTGCTGTGGCTGGTGCCGCTGATCTCGGTGGCGGTGGCCGACGTGGTGTCGATGGCCGCGGTATACGGGCTGGTGCGGGCGTTCGGCATCACGGTGAGCGATCAGAGTTCGGCGATCCTCACCATTCTGGCGTTCGGCGTCGGCACCGATTACGCGCTGTTGATCGTCGCGCGATATCGCGAAGAGCTGCACCGTCATCCGGCGCCGGGGGCGGCGATGGGCGCGGCGCTGCGCCGGGCGGCACCGGCGATCGTCGCCTCGGCGGCGACGGTGACGGCCGGCCTGCTGTGCCTGCTGGTCGCCGACATGAACAGCACCGCGGGGCTCGGCCCGGTCGGCGCGGCGGCGATCGTCGGCACGCTCGCGGTCATGCTCACCTTCTTTCCCGCGGTGCTCGTGCTGTGCGGCCGGTGGGTGTTCTGGCCGCGGATTCCGCGCCCGCAGTCCGGTGCGGTGCAGCGGACCGGGCTGTGGGATCGGTTGGGACAGGCCATCTCTCGCCGCCCGGCCGCGGCGGCCGCGGTCTCGGTCGGCGTGCTCGCGGTGCTGGCCCTCGGGTTGTTCGGCGACACCGGCGCGCTCGGGCAGGCCGATCGTTTCGTCACCGCGCCGGACTCGGTGACCGGGCAGAAACTGATCGCCGAACACTTCCCCGAACGCGGCGGCCTGCCGTTGACCGTGCTGGCCCGCAACGAATTCCGGGCGGAGGTCCTGCGCGCGGTGCGCGCCGACCCCGGCATCGGGTTCGCCGAGGAGGGCCGGGTCGGCGCGGAATACGGCGCCATCACCGCGATCGCGGTGGACGCGCCGGATTCGGCGGCCGAGTACGCCACCATCGAACGACTGCGCGACACCCTGCCGAAGGTCGGCGCCGGCACCCTGGTCGGCGGCCCGAGCGCGATGAATCTCGACGTCGACACCGCCTCCGCGCGGGACAACTGGCGGGTGCTGGCCCTGGTGCTGCTCGTGGTGACCCTCATCCTCGGACTGCTGCTCCGCTCGGTCGTCGCCCCGATCGGACTGGTGCTGACCGTGTTGCTGTCGTTCGGATCGGCCTTCGGCGCAAGCGTTTTCGTGTTCGAGCGGGTCTTCGGCTTCCACGGGCTCGAACCATCGCTGCTGGTGATGACGTTCCTGTTCCTGGTCGCGCTCGGCGTCGACTACAACATCTTCCTGATGAGCCGCGCGCGCGAGGAGACGCCACGGCACGGCACCAGGGCCGCGATGCTGCGCAGCCTGTCGGTGACCGGCGGCGTGATCACCTCGGCGGGCGTGGTGCTCGCCGCGACGTTCGCGGTGTTGATGACGTTGCCGCTGGTGGCCATGGTCCAGGTCGGGTTCACGGTGGCGTTCGGCGTGCTGCTCGACACGCTGCTGGTGCGGTCGGTGCTGGTGCCCGCGCTGACCGTGCTGGCCGGCGATCGGGTCTGGTGGCCGTCGAAACCGGCCAGGGCGGAACTGGATTCGGTGCCGGTTCAGCGCAGGCAGGAACCGTCGCCGAGATAGGGAGGGGACAGACCTCCGCCGGGATGATTCATCCCCACTTCATCCCGGCGGAGGCCTGACATCACCACGCCGCATCATGACTCGCCGCGCCGCGGTGACAGCACGCGACTCGACGAGTCGCGGATGCTCGGTTCAGTCCGGCAGCTGCACAACCCCATCCAGGTAGCGGCGGCAGCGGCCGACGAGCAGCACGCGGTCGCCCGCGAGTTCGCAGCGCAGGCTCCCGCCGCGGCGGGAGAGCTGACGGGCGGTGAGTTCGGTGCGGCCGAATTCGCGGGCCCACAGCGGAACCAGTTGGGCGTGCGCCGATCCGGTGACCGGATCCTCGGGCACCCCGACACCGGGCGCGAAGAAGCGCGAGACGATATCGGCGGATTCGCCGCGCGCGGTGACGATCACACCGCGCGACAGCGGCGGAAACGCGGTGAAGATCGGCTCGGCGTCGCGGACCTCCTGTTCGGTGGCCACCACGATGACCTCGTCGGTGCCGGTGAAGGCGCGCACCGGGCGGACGCCGAGCGCGGCGACCAGCACCAGATCGGGTTCCACCTCGGTGGCGGGCACGGCGGGCAGATCGAGCACGAATTCGTCGTCGTCGGTACGGTCCACGTGCAGCCAGCCGCTGCGGGTGAAGAAGCTCACCCGATCGGCGCCGGGGTGCATGTCCGCCAAAATCTGTGCGGCACTGGCCACCGTGGCATGCCCGCACATGTCGACCTCGACGGCCGGGGTGAACCAGCGCAGGTGGAACGCGGGCCAGTCACCGGGAGGCGCACCCGCCTCCGGCGGTAATTCCGCGGTGTAGAAGGCGGTTTCGGCGAGGTTGTTCTCCTCGGCCAGGTGTTGCAGCAACGAATCCGGGAGCCACGACGAGAGCGGCATCACCGCGGCCGGGTTGCCCGAGAACGGTGCGTCGGCGAACGCGTCGATCTGGTGCAGCAGTACCTCCATATCCGGAGAAGGTACTCCAACACTGAATGGCCGCTTCGCACAAGGCTTCTCGCGGCGCGCCGGGTCAGATGTCCAGTTTGTCAGGAAACGCCGTTGTTCGGGGTCGGGAACAGTTTTCCTTTCTCGCCGAGCAGCCTCGCACTCACCCACCACGCGACCTCGACGAGCACGATTCCGACAGCGCCGCAAATGAATGCGGCGGTGGTGAGCCCGGCGTCGGACGGATCCAGCTTGAAGAAGTGCCGGGTGAACGGGACGGTGAACAGGAAGATGTACGCGGCCACCGAGGCCCCGATGAGCACCACCTTCCACCACACGTACGGCCTGGCCACGATCGCGAGCACCCACACCGCGATCATGATCAGGGTGATCAGCGCGGTGGTGCCCGCCTGTTCCTTCTGCTGTGCGGTCGCGTCCGGGCCCGCGTAGGCGATCAGGTAGGCGACGAAGGTCGCGACGCCGATCACCACGCCGGACGGGACGGCCAAACGCATGACGCGGCGGACGAATCCGCTGCGCGCGCGCTCGTTGTTCGGCGCGAGCGAGAGGATGAACGCCGGGATGCCGATGGTGAACCAGGCGGCGATGGTGACGTGCCTGGGCAGGAACGGATAGCCGATCGGGTCGTAGCCGAAGATCTGCGAGCCGACCCCGGCGATGCCGATCAGGAAGGCGAGCAGCACCGAGTAGACGGTCTTGGTGAGGAACAGATTCGATACCCGCTCGATGTTGCCGATCACCCGGCGGCCCTCGCCCACCACGTATGGCAGCGTCGCGAACTTGTTGTCCAGCAACACGATCTGCGCGACCGCGCGGGTCGCCGGGCTGCCCGCGCCCATCGCGACGCCGATGTCGGCGTCCTTGAGCGCGAGCACGTCGTTCACGCCGTCGCCGGTCATCGCGACGGTGTGGCCACGCGACTGCAAGGCGGCGACCATGGCACGCTTCTGATCCGGACGGACCCGGCCGAAGGTGGTCTCGTGATCGAGCACATCGGCGAGTTCGTCACGGTCCTCGGGCAATTGGCGCGCGTCGACCGCGTGATCACCGCCCTGGAGATCGAGCGAGGCGGCGACCGCGCCCACCGAGACGGCGTTGTCGCCGGAGATCACCTTGATCGAAACATTCTGGCCGGCAAAGTATTCGAGCGTCTCCTTGGCGTCGGGCCGGACCCGCTGCTCGAGCACGACCAGCGCGGCGGGGCGCACGGTGCCCGGCGCGTCCGCGGCGTCGACCGGGCGATCGCTGCGGGCCAGCAGCAGGATGCGCAGGCCGGAGGAGCCGAGTTCCTCTGCGACCCTGGCGTCTTCGGAGTCCGGGTCGAGCAGCACGTCCGGCGCGCCGAGCAGCCAGTCGCCGTGCTCGCCGTAGGAGCAGCCGCTCCACTTCTTGGCCGAGGAGAACGGCGCGACCGCGGTGCGCTGCCAGCCCGGGCCGTCCGGCAGGGCCTCGGCGATGGCCTGCACGCTCGCGTTCGGGCGCGGGTCGTCGGCCGCCAGCGCGGCCAGGGCCTGGCGAACGTCGTTGTCCTCGAACGAATCCAGGACCTTGATATCGGACAGGCGCATGCCGTTCTCGGTGAGCGTGCCGGTCTTGTCCGCGCAGACCACGTCCACCCTGGCCAGGCCCTCGATGGCGGGCAGCTCCTGCACCAGGCATTGCCGCCGCCCCAGCCGCACCACGCCGACCGCGAACGCGACCGAGGTCATCAGCACCAGGCCCTCGGGCACCATCGGCACCAGCGCGGCGACCATGCCGCTCACCGCGGGCCGCCAGGACTCCTTGCTGGAGAACAGCTGGTTGTAGATGCTCAGCAGGCCCGCCGGGATCAGCAGGTAGGTGATCACCTTCAGGATCGTGTCGATGCCGCTGCGCAGCTCCGACTTCACCAGGGTGAACTTGCTCGCCTCGTCGGCCAGCTTGGCCGCGTAGGCGTCCTTGCCCACCTTGGTCGCGCGGTAGCAGCCGCTGCCGGAGACCACGTAGCTGCCCGACATCACCTCCGCGCCGACCTGCTTGTCCATCGGGTCGGCCTCGCCGGTGAGCAGCGACTCGTCGATCTCCAGCAGCGAGGCCTCGGCGACCTCGCCGTCGACCACGATCTGGTCGCCGGGGCCGAGCTCGATCAGGTCGTCGAGGACCACCTCGCGCGGCGCCACCTCGACCGCCTTGCCGTCGCGGCGCACGGTCGGCTTGGTCTGGCTGACGATGGCCAGCTTGTCCAGGGTGCGTTTGGCCCGGACCTCCTGGATGATGCCGATCGCGCTGTTCGCGATGATCAGCAGGCCGAACATGCCGTCGATGATCGAACCGGTGGCCAGCACCAGGATGAAAAGCACGCCGAGCAGGGCGTTGATCCGGGTGAACACGTTCGCCCTGACGATGTCGCGGACCGAGCGGCTGGCTCGGTCCGGCACATCGTTGGTGAGCCCGTCGCGGCGACGTTGCTCGACCTCCGCCGCGGTGAGTCCGGTGGCGCGCGATGCCTGCACGGTTGTCGACATGACCGCAAGGCTACGGGAGAAGTAGCGTCGGAAGCGTGCAGCGGAGCAGGTCTATCCCGGGTGTTGCGTTCGGTACGAGCGCGTTCTTCCTCTGGGGTTTGTTCCCCGCGTTCTTCGGGTTGCTGGCGTTCGCCGGGGCGGCCGAGGTGGTCGCGCAGCGGATCCTGTGGACGTTGCTGGTGGTGCTCGCGGTGCTGCTGGTGTCAGGGCGGCTGCGCGAGCTGCGCGGGATCGGCCCGCGGACCTGGCGGTTGGCGGCGGTGGCCTCGGCGGCGATCGCGCTCAACTGGGGTGTGTACGTCTACGGCGTGATCTCGGGGCACGTGGTGGAGTGCGCGCTGGGGTACTTCATCAACCCGCTCGTCACGGTGGCGTTCGGGGTGTTGATCTTCCGGGAGCGACTGGCCAAGGCGCAGTGGGCGGCGTTGGGGCTCGGCGCCGCGGCGGTGACGGTGCTCACCGTCGACTACGGGCGACCGCCGGTCATCGCGCTGGTGCTGGCCTGCTCGTTCGCCACGTACGGTCTGGTGAAGAAGGTGGTTCCACTGGACGCGCTGCGCGGCATCGCCGCGGAGGGGGTGGTGGCGGCGCCGTTCGCGCTGATCTTCCTGATCGGGCTGGCGGTCACCGGACGTAGTGAATTCGGTTCCAGCGCGGGACATGCCGCGCTGATGCTGGCGACCGGACCGGTCACGCTGATTCCGCTGCTGCTGTTCTCGGTTGCCGCCCAACGGGTTCCACTGTCCACCATGGGGCTGTTGCAGTACCTCACGCCGGCCCTCCAGATGGCCTGGGGCGTCGCGATCGCCCACGAACCCATGCCCGCCTCCCGGTGGGCCGGTTTCGCGCTCATCTGGGCGGCGCTGGCCATCTTCACCGCGCACGCCCTGTTGCGTGCGCGGCGTACCCATCTCGACGCGCGCAGCGCCGAGCCGGCGGGGTCGGAACGCGGGTAGCTCCGCGCGCCGGCTACCAGGCGGTGTTGATGTGCCCCGGGGTCCAGGTGCCCCAGCGCTGGGTCTGATCGACGGTCACCTCGGCCGGTCGCGCGTTGGGGTCGAGGGGCAGGTACTGCTCGATCGAGCCCCAGTCGCGGTCCCAGTCCTTGTCCAGGTATGTGGGCAGAGTCCGTGCGGTGAACAGCATTTGGGTCCAGCCGAGCGGCCCGCCGCCGTCGTGCGCCTGCCACAGGTTGGTGATGGTGGCGCCGTTGCGGTCCGGCAGGATCCGGTAGACCGGCAGGTCGCCGACCCCCGCGTGGGTGGGCACCAGGTTCTGGCAGGGGAAGTGCAGCACGACCTCCCAGTCCAGCAGCACCGGCGTCTTCGAACCGACCACGGCGGTCAGGGTTTTCGTCTGCGGCACGCGCGGCGGCGTCACCGCGAGCCACTGGTCCTTGCCGAGATCCTTGTCGCTGGCCACGATCCGGACGACATTCGCGTCACCGGGCAGCTGGTCGAACGGAACGCGGACGTTGCGCCAGGACGGCGACGGCCCGATGTCGATCGGGTCGACGCTGCCGAGAGTGGTTGCGGTGCCGTCGGATCCGGCGCGGCCGTATTCGACGCGCAGGTCCTGACCGGGATGCACGATGCCGTCGCTGTCCACGTGCCGGATCCGGCCCGCCACCGCGATCGAGACGATCGGGCCGCGACTTCCGTTGCTGTCCTCGGGAAGTCGATACCAGCCGGAGGTCAGCTCGGCGGGCACCTGCGCGCCGTCGTGGTAGCTGCCGAGCACCGGGGTGGTGGCCGGGTCGAGGCCGAACGGCAGCGGGACATTGCTGCCGTTGATCCCGACCCCCGACGTACCCGCCTCGGACCCTGGCGATTTCGATCCGGCCTTCGGATCGGCGGTGTCGTCGGAATCGGCGCTGGCGACGGAATTCGCCTTGCCCGTAGTGGATTCGACCTCATCGGAGGTGAGATCGGTGGCCACGCCGTTCGGGGTGAAGCCGGTCGAGTCGGCACCGGCGAGCGCGGTCGCCGGGTCACCGGACAGCGGCTTCAGCACCGACGCGTTGGGATCGGTTTCGATCAGCACCTTGTCGGCGAGGCCGCAGCCACCGCCGGTGGCCGCGGACAGGTTCGACTGCGCGAGCGAGTACGACGGATACTGCGCCACTGCGGCTTTCGCGAACGACAGCACCTCGAACGCCACCATCGCGGCCGCGACGACGGCCAGCAGGGGCACCCGCGCGAACCGGCCGGGCACCGAGGCCGGCCGCGGCTGGGTCTGCGGCCGGATATGGAACCAGGCGGCGATCGCCAGCGCGAGCACCGAGAGCCCCGCGGCGAAGGTCGACAGGCCGAAGCCGACGAAGGTCGGCGGCTTGTCCCACCACGGGATGCCCCAGGCCGAGACGTACCAGTAGCCGTTGGCGCCGACGAAAGTCAGTGCCATGGCGAAGAATACGGCGGCGGCGAACAGCGCCCGGTTACGCAGCGGGCGCATGACCGCGGGGCTGATCGAGACCGCGGTGAGCGCCGCGACGCAGGCGGCCAGGCCGGCGAAGACGCCGAACTGATGGGTCCACTTGGTCGGCGAGAACATCATCAGCACCATCGCGGCGACGGTGATGCCGACCAGCCTGCGCCCCGGCCCGAGCGCCGTCCCCGGAATGCGCCCGCCCCGGCGCAGCATCGTGACCACGCAGACCGCCAGGCCGAGCAGCAGCATGAACATGCCGAACCGCCTGGTCAGCCAGCCGTCGGCGTTGATCTGCAACAGGTACTGATAGCGCAGGAACTCGAAGAACCAGGACTCGCCGGGGCCGATCCGGCCGTGCACATAGAACATTTCGCGGGCGCCCGCCAAGGTCCGATCCGCGAAGACGACGGTCAGCACCACGCCCCCGGCCGCGAGTCCGGGCAACAGCAGCGCGAGGTATCCGGAGTTCTTCGCCCGCTGCACCAGCACCGCGGTCATCGTGCGGGCGCCGGCCGCGAGCGCGCCGAGACAGATCAGGCCCGACGGCGCACAGGTCAGGGTCAGCGCGGCGATGATGATCGCGAACGCGTAGGGCAGCAGCCGCCGGGTGGCGATGGCCCGTTCGACCGAGGCCCAGGTGAGCACCACGCCGAGTGCCACAAAGGGTTCCGCGCGCAGGCCGTTGTCGTAGGGCATCCAGAACGCGAGGAACACCAGCGCACTGGTCCACACCACAATCCGGTTGTCCCGCAACACCACACCGAGCCGGGGCAGGATCTCGCGGCTGATCACCCACCAGGTGAAGACGCCGACCAGCAGGGTGGGCAACCGAACCCAGGGACTCGCCGAGGACACGTGAGTCAGCAACGAGATCATGTCGGTGTACGGGGTGTAGAACGGGCCCTCGTCGACACTGAACCAGCGGTAGTAGTTCGACATGAAGCCGGAACTCTGGGAGGCCCGTGCCATGCCGAGGATGTAGCCGTCGTCGGAGGTGTTGGCGCCGATGAAATGCCACACCAGCAGCGTCGCGAACACGACGTAGTCCGCCGGGCGCAACCGCCACCAGCTGGTCGGCAGGAATCTGCGGGTCCTGCGGCCGTCGAGACTGTCCAAGCGGTACAGCGCGACCAGCGCGACCGCGGTGGCCAGCCCGGCCAGCACCATCGCGGCCAGCTTCAGCAGCGTCGGCGAGGACGAAAACCGGGAATCCACTTGGACATTCACGTGCAGGCCGGACGGCGCGGCGCCGGTCAGCTCGCTGAACACGCCGACCACCTGCGGGCGGATGTCGGAGCCGAACTCCTTGGCCGAATCCGCGAGACCGGACGCGGACACCGTGGTCCGCTCGGTGTTCATCTCGATATCGACCGCACAGCCGGAATCGCGGACCGCGCTCAACGGCGCGGACCACAGCAGCATGTTGCGCGACACCACGTCGACCCGGCCGGCCCGATCCGGCGCGTCGGCGACCACCTTCACCACGAACCCGTAGCGCTCCAGATCGGGCGACTGGCGCGGAATCGTCGACACCACAACGCCGCCGGTGTCCGCGAGCGTGCCGAACGCGGCACACGGGATCTGCGCGGAGAGGCTCATCGGCGCGTAGGTGATCAGCGGCGAGGTCACCGACGTCACCGCGGCCGTCTGCGGCCACGCCACACTGGATTGGTCCTGCTCGACCGGCAGGAACGGGATCGATACCGCGGCGAGGAGCGCGAGCACCCCGCTGACGATGGCCAGCAATCGGAGTCGACCGGAGGCTACGCCACGCTTGCCCGAGTCCTGCTGGTCCGCCTGCTGCGCCGGCGGTTGAGCGGATTCACGCACGGCGTCACTGACAGTCACGACGGTGGATGCTAGCGCGAAATCATCGGATGACACAGAGTCCCAGCTATCAGCGCTCGAATCACTAACTCAGCCTGCGTATTCGGCACCGTGCGGTACCGGACAAATAGGTCGTTGCCGTGGCCGGCTCCCGGGGAGCCGGCCACGACGGACACGATCTAGCCGCAGGCCGTGGAGGTCTGGCCCAGGTTGGTCAGCATGGCGCAGGCCCAGGACTTCTGGATCTTCCACTTGCCGTTGTCCGCGACGAACGGCACGTCGACGATGTTCTCCTGGCCGTTCACGGTGAACTTGGCCTTGGCGTTGACGCTGTCACCGAAGCTGGAGACGTCGGTGACCTCGATCTTCACGTCCGCGCCCTTGGCCGCCTGGGACAGGCGATCCGGCAGCGTCGGGTCGGCCTCGGCACCCTGCACACCGTCGAGCTTCTCCGAGGCCGGAACCGTCGGGTCGAGCGCGCGGCTCAGGGCGGTGTTCAGCTCCGCGACGGTCGGGACCGGCGGCAGGTTCGCGGCGCTCGCCGACGCCGACGCCTTGGCGCTGGTCGTCGTCTTGGCGGCGGGCTTGTCCTTGTCGTCGCTGCCACACGCGGTCATCCCCAGCGCGGCAACCACGGCCAGGCCGGCGATCGCGATGCGTCCAGTCTTACGAAGCTTCAACTGCTCGTCCTTTGCGTTCGAGTAGGTCCGTGTCATGTCCACCAATGGCAGCCTCCACCCGACCGGCGGCGCTGCACGAGCTCCCAGGCTACCGGCACCGAGGACTACCGAGTGGACCCACACGGGACTGACTGATGTCGTCGGCAGCGAACGTAGCCGGTGCGCTCGGCGATGTCGAGCCGTTCGCCCGCGTGCTCACCGGAGACTGTTCAGCGGATCGGCTCTGGTCAGGCTCGGATCGTCGGCGGGGAAGGTGCGCGCGGGACCGGGGCCGGTCGAACGGGTCTCGAATCGCACGGTCACCACGCCGTAGCCGCCGCCCTGCACCCAGCCGTGGCCGAACTCGGCGTGTTCGACGTCCAGGCCGGGATGCCAGAGCGGTCCGGCCTGCGCGCTCGCGAGCGGCGCGGCCACCGGTGCCGCATCCGGCTCGGCCTCGGCCGCGCTCTCCCACTCCTCGGCGATCGGCGCCTGATCCAGTTCGGGAAACAGGGATTCCTGTCGCACCGTGGACAATCCGCCGTAGCCGACGCCGACCAGCCGGATCGGGCCGAGCTCGGTCGGGTCGATCGCCGAGCGCTGGGCGGCGGTGGTCAGCGTGATCAGATCCTCGGTGGCGTAGGGCAGGGTGAAGGAGCGGGTCACGATGCTCATGTCGGACTTGCGCAGCTTGAGCACGACGGTCCGGGCCGCGCGGCCGTCCTTGACCAGGCGGCGATGCGCGGCCGCGGCCATCTTCTCGATGGCGGGGCGCAGCTGGGCCAGGGTGACGATGTCGGTCTCGTAGGTGGTTTCGGCGCTGATCTGTTTGGCCTCGTTGCGTTCGGCGACCGGCCGGTCGTCGATGCCGCGGGCCAGCCGGTGCAGCGCGGCGCCGACGCTGCTGCCCAGGATCGACATGGCCTCGGATTCGGGCAGCGCGGCGAACGCGCCGACCGTCTCGATGCCGAGCGAGCGCAGCTTGTGCTCGGCCACCGGGCCGATCCCCCACAGCTTCCGGACCGGCAGCGCGGCCAGCATCTGCGGCTGCTCGACCGCCGAAACCACCCGTATCCCATCGGGTTTGGCGAGACCGGAGGCGATCTTGGCGAGCTGCTTGCCGGTGCCGGCGCCGACCGAGGCGGTCAGGCCGGTGCGTTCGCGCACGGCCGCGCGCAGGTCTTCGCAGAACTGCTGCACCTGTGCCACGGTCGCGCCGGCCAGTTCGGTGGGCTCGCCGAAGGCCTCGTCGAACGACAGCGTCTCCAGCACCGGGATCCGGCTGCGGAGCGTGTCGAACACCTGCCCGCTCAGCACCCCGTAGACGACACCGCGCGGCGGCACCACCACCGCGGTGACGCCGACCAGCCTGCGCGCCTGATGCATCGGCATGGCCGAACGCGCGCCGTACACCCGCGCCTCATAACTCGCCCCCGCGACCACGCCGCGCCCGCCGGTGCCGCCGACGAGCACCGGTCGCCCGCGCAGGGTGGGCCGGGTCAGCTGCTCGACCGAGGCGAAGAACGCGTCCATATCAATGTGCAGCACCCAGCGCCGGGCGGTGCTCTGCGCGTCGGCACGCACGAGCGCCGGTGCCCCGAGGGATGCGGCGGTCGCGGCGCCGGGCGCACCGGTGCGCACGGGGTCCGGCCCGTCCCCAGATGCGTCGCTCGGCGCGTCGACACTCGGCGGGTCGGCGCGCTCGGGATCCGGCCCGCCGGCGGTCACCGCGCGGCGCGGGTCCGTGCGCAGCGGCGGATGCTGCCCGCTCACCGGGGTTTCGCCGGGGATTTCCTGGGCTCGGATATCCGCGCCCGCCGCACCTCGGCGGTGCGCCGCACGTACTCGCCCAGCCAGGCCGTATCCGCCGGTCGCACCGCAGCCACCCGGTAGTAGTCCTCGGCGCCGGGATACGGTGCCGCCGGCCGGGATTCGTCGGCGCGGCGGGTGGCCACGGCGGTGGGTTCGACGAACAGCCGATCGTCGGCGACCAGCTTGTCGTCGCAGTACCGGCCCCCCTCGCCGAACATCGCCCCGGCCCGCACGTCCAGCGGCTGAAGCTGCTCTCGGATCCCGGCGACGGTGGCCTTGTCTGTACGCACGAACCGAAATCTACGCCCGGCCACCGACAGATCCCGGCAGGTCCCGACGCTGGGCGGTGCCTGCGCACTAGCTGTTGATTTCCTGTAGAGATCAACAGTCGGCGCCCGCCCGCCCTCGGCCCGGCCGCGAGCGGTCGACCGGCCTACGACCTGGGCAGATATCGCCCGCGCCGGCGCACTACACGGTGTCGGTAAACAGCTGACGAAGCACGGGGACCGGCCTTACCGCCCAGCTTCGTATGTGATGATCGGACCTATGAAGATCCGCAAGGCCGTGATCCCGGCCGCCGGTATCGGTTCCCGGCTCCTCCCGCTGACCAAGGCCATCCCGAAGGAGATGCTGCCGGTCGGCGACAAGCCGGTCATCGAACACACCGTCCGCGAACTGGTCGCGTCGGGCATCACCGACATCACCATCGTGGTCAGCAGCGGAAAATCGTTGATCCAGGACCACTTCCGGCCCAACCCGGCCCTGGTGGCGCAGCTACGCGCGGACGGGAAGACGGCCTACGCCGACGCGGTCGAGGAGGTCGGCGACCTGTCCCGGCTCGGCCACATCACCTACCTCGACCAGCACGGCCCGTACGGCAACGGCACCCCGGTGCTGAACGCGGCCCGCAATCTGGGCGACGAGCCGATGCTGGTGCTGTGGCCCGACGACGTGTTCGTCGCCGAGGTGCCGCGCGCGCAGCAGCTGATCGACGCCTACGAGGCGACCGGCGCCCCGGTGCTCGCGCTGATGCCGATGGACCCGGCCGAGTCGCAGCGCTACGGCGTGCCGGTGGTCGCCGACGACCAGGGCAACGGCCTGCTGCGGATCACCGGCCTGCGGGAGAAGCCCAAGCCCGAGGACGCGCCGTCGGACTTCGCCGCGATCGGCGGTTACGTGGTCACGCCCGGCATCATCGACGAGCTGCGCAGCCAGACCAGGGCCTGGTACGAGCACCGCTCCGGCGAGGTCTACCTGACCGACGCGATCAACGTGCACGCCGCCGAGAACCCGGTCTTCGGCCAGGTGATCCGCGGCAGCTGGTACGACACCGGCAACCCGGCCGACTACCTGGTCGCCCAGTTCGCCTCGGCGCTGGCCAATCCGACGTACGCCCCGCTGCTGCGCAGCCTGGTCGAGGAGACCCGCTAGAAGCGGCGGATGGCGTAGATGTCGAACTGGCGCAGCGGGCTGAGGCCGACCGGAACGCCCCAGTCGTAGGCGTTGAAGATCTGGCCGAAGCCGGCATAGATGCCGACGTGCGAGCCGTCGGTGTTCAGCACCACCACGTCGCCGGGTGAGAGGGCGAAGAACGGGACGGGTGCGCCTGCCCTGGCCTGTTCCCACGTCGTGCGCGGGATGTTGACCCCGACCTGCCGGAACGCCCACTGGACCAGGCCGGAGCAGTCCCAGGTGAACGGGCCGGTGCCGCCCCACTCGTAGGGCTTTCCGGTCTGCGACACCGCGGCGGCCAGCGCACCTACCCCGTGCGTGCTGGGCAGTGGAATCGCGGCGGAACCGGAGGCGGACAGGGATTCGGCGCTGCCGGTCCCGCTCCCGGTGTCCGACCAGCCGGGTCCGGCCAGGATGAGCGTCGCGGCGGTGGCTAGGAGGAATCCGAAAGCGATGCGACGCAAGGGTTTTCTGTTCACGTGCTCGTCCCTTCCGGCGGCCCGGCGAGCGGGTCGCCATCCGGCGGTCCCGGCGGACGCCCGGGTCGAGCGGCGTCATCCCGGCGGAGCCGCAGTTGCCGCGGCCGACGCGGCGACGCCGGACACAGCGCGTTTCAGGTAGGACAATCCACGAACTCACTGCCGCCCCAGAAGTACCTCTCTGCAACAGCAGCACCAGCTCCGATTCTGCCGCGAGCCTCGGACCTGCAACAATACTTCAGCAAATTTCTAGCATGTGATCTGACTCACATGCCTGACCGACACGCGAAAGGCCCCGCGTGACGCGCCGTCACGCCGCCGATTCGGCGATCGCGGCCCGAACCAGCGCGCGGGCCGCCCAGCACATCGTCTCGGTGGCCGCCTCCGGATCGAGCCCGCTGGTGTCGCGCGTGGACACCAGCGCCTCGACGCCGAACACCAGCACGACGGCATTCACCAGCCGCTCGAACCGCTCGGCCGAGAGCGTGTCCCGCAGCGGCGCCAGCGCGACCCGCGCCATTTCCAGCCGGGTCACCCCGCGCACCGGAACCCGTTCCGCCTCAGGGACATCCACCTGACCGAACCAGCGATCGAGGGTCGCCCGCAGCACGCCGCGCCAGACCACCTCGTCGGCGAACTGGAAGGCGCAGCACTCGCGCACCACCCGCTCGATGCGGTCCTCCACGTCCCCGGGCAGGTCGCTCAGCAGGTCGGGGAAGCCACCGGTGAACCCGGCCTGCCGGGTGGCCAGGTCCGACCACAGCGACTGCGGATTCGGGAAGTACCGATAGGCCGTGGCGGTGGAAACCTTCGCGGCCTCGGCGACCTCGGCGATCGACGGCGAGTGACCGTTGCGGGCGAGCTCGAGCGCGGCGTCGATCAAGGCCTCCCTGGTCCGCATCTTCTGATTCGCCGCTCGACCGCTATTGAGAATCTCGTCTCGCCGTGAGAAAGTCATCTCACCACGATAGCAGAATCTCACTATTCCGGAGGGCGTGCGATGACCAGAGAAGAAATGGACGAGCTGTTCGAGCGGCACTGTGCGGCCGAGGCGGCCAACGATGTCGACGCGATCATGGCGACGCTGGCCGACGAGGTCGAGCACGACGCGGTCGGCGATCCACAGGGGACCCTGCGCGAGCCGGACGCGATCGCCCAGCGCTACCGCGAGCTGTTCGACGCGATCAGCGAGGACAAGATGGAGAGCGTGCACCGGTACTACGGCGCGGACTTCTTCGTCGACGAATCCGTGTGGCATGGCCGGGCGCACGGCATGCTGCTCGGCATGCCCGGCAACAACCGGCAGATCAGCTTCCGCATCCTGCACGTGTGCGAGGTCAGGGACAACAAGATCAGCCGGGAGAACGTCTGGCTGGATACCGCCGCGATCATGCAGCAGCTGATGGCGCCGGCCTGATGGGCGCGTACAAAGCGGCCAAGCGCGGGGTCGCGGCGGAACGTTACGAACGGCGCGATCGGCGACAGGCCGGCGTCGACGCGTATTGGCAACCGTCGCTGGGGAGTTCGGCGACCGGCGGGCAGCCGCAGCCGGGCGCGGTGCGGGGCAGGGGATGACGGCGCGGGCGGGACCGGAACCGGTCCCGCCCGCGCGGTGTCGAACTATCCGGCCTTGGTGACCTCGGCGCGCACTCCCCCGACCAGGTCGGCGGCGTCCGCGCCCGCGGCGCCGAGGGTGAGGCTGGTGGCGAGCACCTCGCCCGCGATCAGGTCGCGGTGGGTCTCGGCCCACCCGGCCCGATCCGCGGGCACCTCGAGCACCACGGTGATCCGGTCGGATACGTCCAGCCCCAACGACTTCCGGGTCTCCTGGAGGTCACGGATGAGGTCGCGGGCCCAGCCCTCGGCCTCCAGTTCCTCGGTCACCACCGAGTTCAGCACCACCAGACCGGCATTGCCGGGCAGCGCAGCGGTGGACTCGGGTTCGGCGGCGACCAGGCGCTGGGTGTATTCCTCGGGGAGCAGGGCGATTCCGGCGGCGGTGACGACGCCGTCGGCGTCCTCGGACCATTCGCCGGCCTTGACCGCCTTGATCACCGTCTGCACCTGCTTGCCGAGGCGCGGACCGGCGGCACGGGCGTTCACCACCAGCTCGAAGCGGCCGTGCACGGCGACGTCGGTGGTCAGGTCCACCTTCTTGACGTTCACCTCGTCGGCGATGATGTCGGCGTACGGCGCCAACCGCTCGGCGTCGGCCGCGGCGATGGTGACCTCGGCCAGCGGCAGCCGCACCCGCAGGTTCTGCGCCTTGCGCAGGCTCAGCACCGTCGAGCAGACCACCCTGGCCTCGTCCATGGCGGCGACCAGCTCCGGATCGGCGGGCAGCTCACCGTCTTTCGGCCAGTCGGTCAGGTGCACCGACTGGCCGCCGGTGAGCCCGCGCCAGATCACCTCGGTGATCAGCGGAAGCAGCGGCGCGGCCAACCGGGTGACCACCTCGAGCACCGTGTGCAGCGTGTCCACCGCATCCGGCTCCTCGCTCCAGAACCGCGAACGCGACCGGCGCACATACCAATTGGTCAGCGCGTCGGCGAACCCGCGCAGCTCATCGCAGGCGCCGGCGATGTCGTAGGTCTCGAACGCCTCGGTCATGCTGTCCCTGGTCTGCGCGAGCTTGGCCAGGATGTAGCGATCGAGCACGTGCGGCGAATCCGTGCGCCAGGTACCGGGTTTCGAGGCGTACAGCTGCAAGAAGGTCCACGCGTTCCACAGCGGCCGCAGCGCATGGCTGACGCCCTCGCGGATGCCGCGCTCGGTGACGATGAGGTTGCCGCCGCGCAGGATCGGCGAGCTCATCAGGAACCAGCGCATCGCGTCCGAGCCGTCCCGGTCGAACACCTCGTTGACGTTCGGATAGTTGCCCTTGGACTTGCTCATCTTCAGCCCGTCGTCGCCGAGCACGATGCCGTGCGCGACAACGGTTTTGAACGCCGGACTGTCGAACAGCGCGGTCGAGAGCACGTGCAGGTTGTAGAACCAGCCGCGGGTCTGCCCGTTGTACTCGACGATGAAGTCGCCGGGGAAGTGACTGTCGAACCACTCGGTGTTCTCGAACGGATAGTGCACCTGGGCGAACGGCATCGAGCCCGACTCGAACCAGCAGTCGAGCACCTCGGGCACCCGGCGCATGGTCGAGTTACCCGTCGGGTCATCGGGATTCGGGCGGGTCAGCTGGTCGATCATCGGCCGGTGCAGATCGGTCGGGCGCACGCCGAAGTCGCGCTCCAGCTCGTCGAGCGAGCCGTAGACGTCGGTGCGCGGGTAGGCCGGATCGTCGGACACCCACACCGGGATCGGGCTGCCCCAGTAGCGGTTACGGCTGATGTTCCAGTCCCGCGCGCCCGCCAGCCACTTGCCGAACTGGCCGTCCTTCATGTGCTCGGGCACCCAGGAGATCTGCTGGTTCAGCTCGACCATCCGGTCGCGGAAGGTGGTGACCGCGACGAACCAGGACGGCACCGCCATGTAGATCAACGGCTGGCCGGAGCGCCAGCTGTGCGGGTAGGAGTGCTCGATCGTCTCGTGCCGCAACAGCTTTCCGGCGGCCTTGAGGTCCTTGATGATCACCGGATTGGCGTCGAACACCATCAGGCCCTCGTACGGCGGCACCATCGAGGTGAACTTGCCGCCCTGATCGAGCGGTTGCACGATCTCGATGCCGTTGGCCGTGGCGACATCCATGTCCTCCTCACCGAATGCCGGTGCGAGGTGCACGATTCCGGTGCCGGAGTCGGTGGTCACGTAGTCGGCGTTCAGCACGCGGTGCGCGCGCGGATGGCCGACGAAGAAGTCGAACGGCGGGTCGTAGGCCAGGTCGGTCAGCGCCGCGCCGTCGTACTCGCCGAGCACCTCCGGCTCTTCGCCGAATTCGCGGGTGTAGTGCGACACGCGTTCGGCGGCCAGCAGATAACGCTTGCCGTCGGCGCCGCGCAGGTGCACGTAGCGCACGTCGGGGTGCACGGCGATGGCCAGGTTGGACGGCAGGGTCCACGGGGTGGTGGTCCAGATCAACGCGTTGGCGCCGTCGAGCGCGTGCAGCGGATGGTCGGCGGGCACGCGCAGCGGCATGTCCACGGTGACCGCCGGATCCTGGCGCATCTTGTACGCGTCGTCGAGCCGGGTTTCCTGATTGGACAACGGCGTCTGCTCGTACCAGCTGTAGGGCAGCACCCGGAAACCCTGGTAGATCAAACCCTTCTCGTGCAGCGACTTGAACGCCCACATCACCGACTCCATGAAGTCGAGATCGAGCGTCTTGTAGTCGTTGTCGAAGTCGACCCAGCGGGCCTGACGCGTCACGTAATCGCGCCATTCACCGGTGTAGCGGAGCACGGAAGATTTAGTGGCCGCGTTGAATTCGGCGAGGCCCATTGCTTCGATCTGTGATTTGTCCGTGATACCGAGCTGTTTTTCCGCCTCGAGTTCCGCGGGCAATCCGTGACAATCCCAGCCGAAACGCCGGTCGACGCGCTTGCCGCGCATCGTCTGGAAACGCGGGACGAGATCTTTGACGTATCCGGTGAGCAAATGTCCGTAATGCGGCAGCCCGTTCGCAAACGGCGGTCCATCGTAGAAGACGAACTCCGCTGCCCCGGAACGGTTTTCGATGCTCGCGCGGAAGGTGTCGGCGGCCGCCCATGCGTCTAGCACGCGGCGTTCCATCTCGGGGAACGTCGCTCCGGCACCGAGGTCGACCCTCGGGTAGCCGCTGTTGCTGGAAGTTTGGTCCGCCATCGCGGATGCGTCTCCTCGTGCCGTTTCCGTTGGCACGGGGACGATGCCGGCGCCGGTGCGCCGAAACCGCGGTACCACCCCGCTTGCCCGGCCAGAGCAGCCGGACCTCTCGTTGAGAGCTGTGACGGGCTCACCCGTTCGGTTCTACTGGGCACCGCCGCACGGGCAGCGGGTGCTGTTCTTCCGAAGGCTCCCCGGTGATGGCCGGATCGACACCATGTTCATGTTTGATTCTAGCCAGTGCGGTCAAACCTGTTTACGGCCCGCCTAGCGTTTCGCGTGGCGGCCCGGCGGCGGCGGAGTCGAATCTTCGTCCGGCTTACCCATAGACAAGGCGCTGACCAGCAGGAGCACCGCACCGAGTACGCACACCAGGATGCAACCCCACGCCCAGATCACCGATCCGGTGGTGAGCGCGGCGACCAGTAGCGCGAAGCCGACGGCGGCAAGAACGAGCGTCAACACGAGCATGGAAACCCCCAACGCATGCCAGGCGGCTCGACGACAGTTCCTCTAATTGTACGAACTGCGGGTGTGTGCTCGGCGTGAGCCGCTTACTTGCCACCCTTGGCGAACGAGGCAGGCTGCAGGTTGTTGGCCGTGTTGGCATCGGCGAACGCCTCGCCACCGTCGACCGGGACCGCCGAGCCGCGGTTCTCCAGCTCCTCGAGCTGCGATTCCAGGTAGGACTTCAGCCGCACCCGGTACTCCCGCTCGAAGGTCTTGAGCTGCTCGATCCGGCTCTCCAGCACGCTGCGCTGCTGGGTGATGGTGGCCATGATCTCGGTGTGCTTGCGCTCGGCGTCGGCCTGCAGGGCGTCGGCCTTTTCCTTGGCCTGGCGCAGCTGGTTGTCCGAACGGGACTGCGCGTCCGAGAGCATCGCGTCGGCCTTCTGGCGCGCGTCGGCGATCATCGCCTCGGAGCGGGTGCGGGCATCGCCGACCAGACGCTCGGAGTTTGCCCGGGCGTTCGAGAGCAGGTTTTCCGCCTCGACCTTCGCGTCACTGGTCAGCCGGTCGGCCATTTCCTGGGCGAGGCTGAGCACCTTGGCGGCCTGCAGGTTCGCATCCGCGCTCGGCGCCTCCTTCGGGGCGGGCGGGGCGGGCATCGGGGCAGGCGGGGCCTGCTGCACCGGCGGCTTGATCGGCTCCGGCGGGGGCGGAGGGGCCTGCTGTACAGGCGGTTTCACGTTGTTCGGGCCGACAGGGCCGCGATTCTTCTTGGCATCGGCCAGTTCCGCGTCGAGCTCGGCGACCCGCTGACGCAGGTCGGCGTTCTCCTCGATCAGACGCGAGAGTTCCTGCTCGACGAGATCCAGGAAGGCGTCGACTTCATCCTCGTTGTAGCCGCGCTTCCCGATCGGCGGTTTGCTGAACGCGACGTTGTGCACATCGGCTGGAGTCAGCGGCATGGAAGGATCCCTTCACGCGTCTTTTGGAGATCTAGCAGATCTAGCAAGCTACTTCACGGCCCATTCTGTCACACCGGGGCTACCGGCTGCCCGAGCCTGCCCACGATCGACATCAAGATGAAGACGATGAAAAGCAGGACCATAATCGACAGATCCAGGCGAATTCCTCCCAGTGACACCGGTGGTATCAACCGCCTCAGGAGTTTCACCGGAGGGTCGGTGATCGTGAAGATCATCTCGAGGATGATGACCACGACACCGGTGGGACGCCAGTCACGAGCGAAGCTTCGGATGAACTCGACGATCACCCGGCTGATCAGCAACAGCCAGAAGATGAACAGTACGAAGTACAGCACCGCGAACAAGGCCACGAGCTCACTCTGCCGCAAAATCCGCTTTGCGCAAAATGACCGCGCCGCACCACCTGCGACCGGTCTGCAACACCCCCCAGATCACGACCTTATTTCTGGTTGTAGAAGCCGGTTTCGGCGATGCGACGGCGTTCTTCGGCTGATACGTCGACGTCGGCCGGTGAGAGGAGGAACACCTTCGTAGCAACCTTGTCGAACGAGCCACGCAGCGCGAACGCGAGTCCGGCGGCGAAGTCGACCAGGCGCTTGGCATCGGCGTTGCTGAGATCGACCAGGTCCATGATCACCGGGTTGCCCTCGCGGAACCGCTCGCCGATGATCCTGGCCTCGCTGTAGTCGCGCGGGCGCAGTGTCGTGATCTTGGACAAGGGGCCTCCGTCCTCGAAGATCCCCGGCCTGCGCGCGGGTGCCGGTTCGGGGCGCACGCGCTCCTCGAGCCGACGCTCCTCGGCGTCGGGATCGACGGCGAGCGCACCGCGGGTGGCACCCCGCAGCGGTGGCAGGCTGCCGCTGCCCCGGAACCGGCCGGAGGACGGCGCGGTCTCGATCCGGGTCGGCCTGCGCGGCGAGTCGTAGCGGTCCTCGCCGTAGGGCTCGTCCGCGTACTCCTCGCGGCGCGAGACCGGGTAGCCGGCCTTGTACGGCGACTTGTAGGCAGGTTCCGGGTAGTCGGCGTCCTCCCGGTCGAAGCCGTCGGCGGCGTAATGGCCGGCGCCGTAACGGTCTTCGGCGTACCGGTCGGCACCGTAGCCGTCCGGGTAGTCACGGGGCCGAGGCCGGCGTGCGACGCGATCGTCGCTCCCCCGCGGGGCGCGATCATCGACATAGTCGTCTTCGTAGTCTTCGAGAGGGACCATGCCGAAGTACGCCTTGAACTTATGCAGCGTGCTCATGACTTGGCCTCGCTGACGCTCGGCGCAGTCATGACCACGATGGTGGCTGCGTCGAGAACTCGCTCGCTGCGCTCGCTCATATTGGTCGACCTTCCTTCGGCCCCGGTGGCGGCCGGGTGTTGAAGTCTTGCTCAGCCCTCGTCTGTCTCAAGCATATGTGTCGAATGTGACTGATGAGGTTTCTTTGCTACGCCGAGGTTATCGGTCGAGCGCCCATCAAGGCGGTACCGACACGCACACAGGTGGAGCCGTGTTGGATGGCAGATTCCAGATCGCCCGACATTCCTGCGGAAAGTTCTGTCGCGCCGGGATGCTCGGCGAGCAGCATCGTGTGCAAAGTCGCAAGTCGCGCAAATGCCGCATCAGACTCAGCCCCCAGGGGCGGAATGGCCATCAGACCGGACAGTCGTAATGCCTTGGACCCCGCAACGTGTGCGGCGAGGCGGGCCAATTCGGCCGAAGCGACACCGCCGCGCGAGGGGTCGTCATCCAGGCTCACCTGCAACAGGACGCGCACCGGGTCGGTCCGCTCCCCCGCGTCCAGCGCGGTCTGCGCGCCCGTGGCCAGAGCCGTTGCCAGCCGTTCGCTGTCGACCGAGTGCACGGTGTGTGCCCAGCGCGCGACGACCCGAGCCTTGTTGCGTTGCAGACGGCCGATCATGTGCCACTGCACATCCGGGAGTCCTTCGTCACGTTCGGCGCCCCCGCCGACCAAAGTTGGCAGTTCTGCCACCTTTGCCGTGGCCTCCTGCTCGCGCGATTCGCCGAACTCGCGGCGGCCGAGCCGATACAGGATCGCCACATCGCTCGCCGGGAAGAATTTCGTCACCGGGAGCAGCCGCACCGAGTCCGGGGCGCGCCGCGCCGCGAGACAGGCCGCGTCGACCCGTTGCAGCAGCGCGGACAGGTTGGTGGCCAGCTCCGCGGTGCGCGCGTCGACCTGCGCCGCAACGGCTTCCGAGCCGCTCATCAGCGCACCTCCGACCAGATCACGCTGCCGAGCCGTCCGGTGGGCGCGCCGCGGCGATGGCTGAACAGGGTGCGGTCCTCGATGGTGCAGCGCGGGTCGATGGCGACGCCGTTGACGCCTGCCTCGATGAGCTGCCTGGCGATGCCGGCGCGCAGGTCGAGCGAGGGCGTCTTGCGCACGGTGGTCGAAGCGCTACCCGGCAGGTGCTTTTCGACGTCGGCGCGCATCGCGGCGGGCACCTCGTATTGCCGCCCCGAGGCGGCCGGGCCGAGGAACGCACCGATGCGGTCGACGCTCGCGCCGATGGACACCATCGCCTCGAGCACCTTCGGCACGATCCCGATCCGCGCGCCGATCCGTCCGGCGTGCACGGCGGCGATGACGCCGGCCTGGTCGTCGGACAGCAGGACCGGCACGCAGTCGGCGGTCAGCACCACCAACGCCAGGCCGGGCACCTTGGTCACGAGGGCGTCGGTGGCAGGCACCGGCGCATCCCGTGGGCCGTCGATGATTTCGACATTGCGTCCGTGGATCTGTTCCATCCAGACCAGCCGATCCGGCGTGAGCCCGATCCCCTCGGCCAGCCGATCCCGGTTGCGCCGCACCGTCGCCGGGTCGTCCCCCACGTGATCCCCAAGATTGAACGACTCATAAGGCGGCGCCGAAAACCCACCCGCCCTAGTCGTCGTCACTCGTCGAACGGTCAGCGTAGGGGCAGAAGTCATGCCACCGAGCCTAGTAGCGCTCAGCACCCCCGACGACCCGCCGCCAGCGGACTACAACGCACTCCCCCGCACCCCCGCCGGTCAGCACGTCAGCCGCACTACCTCTGATCTCCCGCACCTGGAGGCCGCGAAGGCCCTGATCCTCAGTGGATCAGGGCCTTCGCGGTTCAGCTTGTTCTGCACGCCGTCTGGGCGTCACCGTCGCATGAACGACGGGACATCGACGTCGTCGTCATCATCATCGTCCGGCGGCGCGATGTGTGTCCGTGCGTTGTTCGCCACGGTCGGGTCGGCCATCCGCGCCTTCTCGCTGTCCCGGTAGCTCGGGACGGCGCCGCGGGTCGACGAGGTCGAGCTCGCGGACGCGGCCGCGATGTCGGTGCTGCGGGCGGCCACCTCGGTGGGACGGCTCTGGCCGATCTCGCCGGCGCGGGCCGCTCCGATGGTGCTCCGGCTCGGGTTCTCGAAGGTCCGCCGGGCGGGACCTCCCCCGTCAAAACCCGCGGCGATCACGGTGACGCGCACTTCGTCGCCGAGCGAGTCGTCGATCACCGTGCCGAAGATGATGTTGGCCTCGATGTGCGCGGCCTCCTGGACCAGCGACGCGGCCTCGTTGATCTCGAATAGGCCGAGGTCGGATCCGCCCGCGATGGACAGCAGCACGCCGTGCGCGCCGTCCATCGATGCCTCGAGCAGCGGCGAATTGATCGCCGACTCGGCGGCTTTCACCGAACGGCCCTCGCCGCGCGCCGAGCCGATGCCCATCAGCGCGCTGCCCGCGCCGGACATCACGCTCTTGACGTCGGCGAAGTCGACATTGATCAGACCGGGGGTGGTGATCAGGTCGGTGATGCCCTGGACACCGTTGAGCAGCACCTCGTCCGCCGAGCGGAACGCGTCCATCAGGCTGACCGCCGCGTCGCCGAGCTGTAACAGCCGGTCGTTCGGGATCACGATGAGCGTGTCGCAGGACTCGCGCAGCTGACCGATGCCGGTCTCGGCCTGGCCGCCGCGCCGCTTGCCCTCGAAGGAGAACGGGCGGGTGACCACGCCGATGGTCAACGCGCCGAGCTTGCGCGCGATCTGGGCGACGACCGGGGCGCCACCGGTGCCGGTGCCACCGCCCTCGCCCGCGGTGACGAAGACCATGTCGGCGCCCTTGAGCACCTCTTCGATCTCGTCCTTGTGGTCCTCGGCGGCCCGTCGGCCGACCTCGGGGTCGGCGCCGGCGCCGAGGCCACGGGTGAGTTCACGGCCGACGTCGAGCTTGACGTCGGCATCGCTCATCAGCAGCGCCTGCGCGTCGGTGTTGACCGCGATGAACTCGACACCTTTGAGGCCCTGTTCGATCATCCGGTTGACGGCATTCACACCGCCGCCGCCGATACCGACGACCTTGATCACGGCAAGGTAGTTGTGCGGGGGCGTCATGGGCTCTCGCCTTCCTTCGATCTAAAGCCTGTCGTTTTCGGATTCGAGACACTCCGCCGTATTCGCCTGAGCGGCTTCACTCAGCGAACCGCCACTCGGGCAAACCCTAAACCTCAACCATAGGGTTAGCGTTATGTCAAGTATCCGACTGCTGCGGAACGCTATTCGTCGCCGCCGCAATACGCGCGCAGGCGCGCCGAAACAAGAGACAGAATCTTGTGTGATCCCTCTCGTCTCGCAGCGCCGCACGACGTATGGTGAACGGTTGCCCCTCGGCGCTCGGTTCCCGGCGCGAGGGCCGGTGCCGTGAGCGTCAGGCCCGGAAGCGGCAGCTCGCGCGACCCTTCCGGATCGGCGAACGCCACCCGCCGAACACTGCAATTCGACGCGGGCGCAATGGGTATCGCTCACTTTACCGTGACCAGGTTGGGACTCGACACATCGAACACCGTTCCGGGGCGGGTCAGCAGCGGGAGCACGACCGCCGACTTGCGTGCGGCGTCGTTCATGCCGCCCCAGAGTACCGTGCGCCCGTCCTTCAGATTCAGCGAAATATCCGAAATTGACCGTGCCGCAACCTCGTCCACCTGAACGGCGAGCGCGGGCGGCAGCGCGGTCAGCACCCCGACCGCGGCCCTGGTCACCGGCGCGTCACTGGCCGGATGATCGGTGATCAGCTTGGGCACGCCGATCGGCGCGTCCTCGATCGCGAATTCCACGCTCTCCGCGTCGAGAAGATGCGCGCCCTGCGGACTGTCGAAGAACAGCACCGGGGCTCGTTCGACGACGGTCACCCGCACGGTGGACGGGAACACCCGCTGCACCCGGGCCGTGCGCACCTTCGGGATACTCGCGACACGCCGGGCGATCGCGGTCGTGTCGATGCGCAACATCGACCGGCCGGAAGGGATTTCGAGGAGGTCGCGCACCTGCTGTTCGGGCACCGCGACCGCACCGTCGACGTCCACGGTACGCACCGAGAGCACCGGGGTGAACCAGGCGACCGCACCGAAGACCGCAAGGACGCACACGCCCAGCAATCCCCACAGCCGGACCCGCCGCCACCCGTTCGGGCTCAGCCGCGCACCGGCCGAGCGCGCCGCGCCGACGCCCTGCTCGCGCACCGACCCGGCACCGCGCCTCGATCGCTGGGTCACGGCCTCACCGCCCGTACTGTGGACGCGCCCGTAAACCGTCGAGGATCTGGCTGCCGAGCATGGTCACGTCGCCGGCGCCCATGGTGATCACCACGTCGCCGGGCAGCGCGAGCTTGGCCACCTGACGGCCGACCCGCGACATATCCGGCTGGTAGTGCACGGGTTTGGTGACCGACTGGGCGACCAGCGCGCCGTTCACGCCGGGCAGCGGCTTCTCCCGCGCGCCGTACACGTCGAGCACGACCACCTCGTCGGCCAGGCTCAGCGCGGCGCCGAAGTCCGCGGCGAACGTCGCGGTGCGGCTGTAGAGATGCGGTTGGAAGACCACGATCACCCGGCCCTGGCGCGAGCGGGCGCCGTCGCGCGCCTCCTGCTGCACCAGCTCGGCGGCGGCGCCGAGCACGGCGCGCACCTCGGTCGGATGGTGGGCGTAGTCGTCGAAGACGCGCACGCCGTTCTCCCGGCCGGCGAACTGGAACCGGCGGTGCACACCGCCGAAACCCGCCAGGCCCTGGATGATCTCGTCCACGTCGGCCCCGGTCGCCCGCGCGGCCAGCAGCGCGGCCAGCGCGTTCAACGCCATGTGCCGGCCCGGCACGGACAACCGCAGGGTGCGCGGCGCGGCCTCGTCGTCGAGCTGGAACTGGGCGATGCCGCCGACGTCGCGCGGCTCCCAGCTGTGCAGCCGCACGCCGACCGGCACCGGCGCGTCGGCCAGTTCACCGGAGCCGTAACCCAGCACCCGAATGTTCTTGGCGGCCAGCTTCTCCCCCACCCGCTCGGCCAGCGCGCGGGAACCAGGGTCGTCCAGGCAGACCACCAGCAGGCCGCCCTCGGCCAGCCGGTCGGCGAAGTCGTCGAAGACCTGGACGTAGGCCTCGTCGGTGCCGAAATAGTCCAGGTGATCGGACTCGATGTTGGTGACCACCGCGACGTCCGGGTCGTATTGCAGAAGGGAGCCGTCGCTCTCGTCGGCCTCGGCGACGAAGATGTCCCCGGTGCCGTGATGGGCGTTGGTGCCCGCCTCGTTCAGCTCGCCGCCGACCGCGAAGGACGGGTCGAAGCCGCAGTGCTGCAACGACACGATCAGCATCGAGGTGGTGGAGGTCTTGCCGTGCGTGCCCGACACCAGCAGCGTGCGGTGCCCCTGCATCAGCGAGGCGAGCACGGCCGGGCGCAGCAGCACCGGGATGTCGCGCCGTTTCGCCTCCACCAGTTCGGGATTGGTCTTCGGGATGGCCGCGTAGGTGGTGACCACCACGGTCGGGCCGCCGGGCAGCAGGTCGAGCGCGCTGGCGTCGTGGCCGATGCGCACCTGCGCGCCGCGGGCCCGCAGCGCGAGCACGCCGCGGCTCTCCTTGGCGTCCGAGCCGGACACGGCGCCGCCGCGGGACAGCAGGATCCGGGCGATGCCGGACATGCCTGCCCCGCCGATGCCGACCATGTGCACTCGCTCCAGCGAGGGCGGCAGAGCGGAGAGATCGTCGTCAGCCACCTACGACCTCCAGCACGATCCGCGCCACCGCGTCGGCGGCGTCGCGGTGCCCGGCGCCGGCCGCGGCGCGACCCATCTCGATCAGCCGTGCGGAGTCCATGAGCAGCGGAATCACCTCATCGATCACGTATTTCGGCGTCAGCTCCGAATCCGGGACAATCCTGCCGCCGCCCTGGCGGACGACGGGCCTGGCATTGAGTTCCTGTTCGCCGTTGCCGTGGGCCAGCGGCACGTAGAAGGCGGGCAGGCCGACCGCCGACACCTCGGCGACGGTCATCGCGCCCGACCGGCAGACCACCGCGTCGGCGGCGGCGTAGGCGAGATCCATCCGGGAAAGATACGGCACCGCGACATACGGTGCGCCCGCACCACTCTCGGTGACCTCGAGCGTGTTCTTCGGTCCGTGCGCGTGCAGCACCGAGATACCCGCCGCGGCGAGTTGCGGTGCGGCGCCGGACACCGCGTCGTTCAGGCTGCGCGCGCCCTGCGAGCCGCCGAACACCAGCAGCACCGGTCCCTCGGCGGGCAGGCCGAAGTGCGCGCGCGCCTCGGCGCGTAGCGCGGCCCGGTCCAGGGTGGTGATCGAGGCGCGCACCGGAATCCCGACCACCTGCGCCCCGGCCAAGCCCGAATCCGGTACCGCGGCAAGCACTCGCGCGGCGCGGCGGGCGCCGACCTTGTTCGCGATCCCGGCCTTGGCGTTGGCCTCGTGCACCACCACCGGCACGGTGCGCCTGCGGCGCAACAGCCCCCGGCCCGCGGCGAGATAGGCGGGCAGCGCGACGTATCCGCCGAAGCCGACGATCACGTCGGCCTCGACCGCGTCGATCACCGCCCTGGTCCGCGCGACCGAGGCCCGCACCCGGCCGGGCAGCCGCAGCAGGTCCGCGGTGGGCTTGCGCGGCAACGGAACCGGCGGGATGAGTTCGAGCGGATAGCCGCGCTCGGGAACCAGCCGGGTCTCCAATCCGCGTTCGGTGCCCAGCGCCGTCACCCGGATCGAATCGTCGAGCCGCCGCAGCGCATCCGCCACCGCGAGGGCGGGTTCGATATGGCCCGCCGTGCCGCCGCCTGCGACGATTACCGAGATCACCTAGATTTTCCTCGTTCTCTTGTGTGGTTGACCGGGTAGCTGGGCTCCCACGCTCTGGTGGCGCGCAGCGAGCTGGTGCCGCGGCTCTCCGGCGAGCGCCGTCGCCCCGGCTCCGGCTGCGGACGCCGCGCGGGCAGGGCTGGTCTGCCCGGCCGTTGCGCCTTGCGCTGCGCGGATTTCGCCCGTGCGGCACTGGCCCGCGCCGGCGAATACACCTCCGGCTTGGGCAGCCGCAGCAACCTACTGAACCTACCGTCTTGCCCGGCGTGCAGCGCGGAGACGGCCTCCGGTTCGTGCCTGGCCGCGTTGGCGATGATGCCGAACATGAACAGCGTGATGGCCAGCGACGAACCGCCCGCCGACACCAGCGGCAGCTGCAATCCGGTGACCGGCAGCAGGCCGACCACGTAACCGATGTTGATCAGCGCCTGCCCGGTGATCCAGGTGGTCGCGGTCGCGGTCAGCAACCGCAGGAACGGATCGACCGAGCGGCTGGCGATCCGGATGCCGGTGTAGACGAACAGCGCGAACAGTCCGAGCACCAGGGCGCAGCCGAGAAAGCCGAGTTCCTCGCCGATGATGGCGAAGATGAAGTCGTTGTGCGAGTTGGGCAGGTAGCTCCACTTGGCCCGGCTCTGCCCGAGGCCGCGGCCCCAGATCCCGCCGTCGGCCAGCGAGTAGAGCGCTTGGCGGGCTTGATAACCGATGCCCTGCGGGTCGTCGCCCGGGTTGAAGAACGCGCGCATGCGGTCGGACCGGTAACCGGCCGACAGGGCGAGCACCGCCGCCGCGATCATGCCGGACACCGAGACCGTGACGAACAACCGCAGCGGCAGCCCGCCGAACCAGAGCAGCGCGGCGAGCACGATGCCCAGCGCGATGGTGGTGGACAGGTTCGGCTCCACCACGACGAGCAGACACACCAGCAGACCGGCCGGAACCAGCGGCATCAGAATGTCTTTCAGCCCGGCGTGCTCCGAGCGGCGCGATGCCAGCAGGTGCGCGCCCCACACCACCAGGGTGACCTTGACGATCTCCGACGGCTGCACGTTGAACAGGCCGAGATCGATCCAGCGCCGCGCGCCCTGCACCTTGGAGCCGATGCCGGGAATCAACACCAGCACCAGCCCGAGCACGGACAGCACGAACAGCGGGAACGACCACTGCCGCAACCGGCGCAGCGGAATCCGCAGCGCCAGATAGAACAGCACGGTGCCGATCGCGGCGAACATCGCCTGCTGGATGAACAGCGAATACGCCGATCCCCCATCGGCATACGCCTCGACGCTGGACGCGGACAGCACCATCACCAGCCCCAGCACGGTGAGCAGGGTGGCGATGGTGACGACCAGGTGAAACGACGCGAGCGGCCGCGCCAGCCAGGCCACGAACCTGGCGCCGGCTCCGGGTAGTTCCTTACGCCGCCGCGTCGTTTCCGTCATAGCGTCCGCCCGACGTCACCGTCTTCCAGTGCGTGCACCGCGGCCGCGAAGCTGCGGCCCCGGTGCGTGTAATCGGCGAACATGTCCAGCGAGGCCGCCGCGGGGGCGAGCAGTACGGCGTCGCCGCGGCGGGCGTACCCGGCCGCGGCCTGTACGGCGCGCGCCATGACGACGTCGGCCTTGTCTTTCGACGCGTCACCCATCCCTGCATCGTCTCCCGCGATCAGCTCGATGACCGGGACCTCAGGCGCGTGTCGCGCCAACGCGGCCGCGAATACCGGTGCGTCGGCGCCGATCAGCACCACCGCGACCAGCCGCTCGGCGACCTCTTCGATCAGGTCGTCGATCTGCGCGCCCTTGAGCTGTCCGCCGGCCACCCAGACCACCTGCGGGTGCGCCAGGATCGCGGTGCGCGCGGCGTGCGGGTTGGTCGCCTTGGAGTCGTCGATGAAGTCGACGCCGCCGACCTCGCGCACGAACGCGGATCGGTGCGGGCCGACCTTGTGCTCGATCAGTCCCTCGCGGATGAACTGCGGCGCCACGTCGATGGCCCTGGTCAGCGCGGACGCGGCGAGGGCGTCCGCGACGCCCGCCGGTCCGGGCGGGCTGATGTCGCCGACCTCGGCCAGGATCGCGGCCTTGGTGAACGCGCGATCGAGCAGCTTGCCGTCCACCACGCCGAGCTCGCCGTCGGCGGGCACGCCGATCCGGAAGCCGACCGTGCGCCGGGCCTTCGACCGGCGGGCCAGCGAGGCCGCGACCGGATCGTCGAGCCCGACCACGCCGACCCGGCCGACCAGCGCCCGCGCCTTCGCGGCGGCGTACGCGTCCAGGCCGCCGTGCCAATCCAGATGATCCTCGGCCACATTGAGCACCACGCCCGCCTCCGGGCGCACCGACGGCGCCCAGTGCAGCTGGAACGAGGACAGCTCGACCGCGAGCACCTGCGGTCCCGGGTTGCGCCGCAACGCGTCCAGGATCGGCAGGCCGATGTTGCCGCACGCGACACTCGGGATGCCCGCGGCGCGCAGGATGGCGTGCGTCATCTGGGTGGTGGTGGTCTTGCCGTTGGTTCCGGTGATCACCAGCCACTTGCGCACGGGTCCGTAGATCCTGGCTTGATCGACCCACCAGGCGAATTCGACGTCACCCCACACCGGCGTGCCCTCGGCCACCGCCGCGGCGAGCACCGGCGAGTCCGGCCGCCAGCCCGGGCTGGTGATCACCAGCGCGAACCGGCTCCAGTCCGTGGTTTCCAGCTCCACGCAGGTGGCGATGTCCAAGCCGAGCCCGGCCGCCTCGGCCAGCGCCGCGGCACCGCCGTCGGTGACCACCGGGCGCGCGCCGATATCGCGCAGGGGCTCGATCAGCGAGCGCCCCGATATGCCCCAGCCCGCGACGAGAACGTCACGGCCACGCAGGAATTCGAGCATGGGCCCAGGTGATCGCAGGGCCCGCGGAGAATGTTCGACCATCGCTAGTTCACCCGACCGCAGAGAGATATTCGCTGTAGAACAAGCCGAGCCCGACGGCGGAAGCCATCGCGGCCAAGAGCCAGAACCTGATGATCACCGTAGTCTCGGCCCACTTGCTGAGTTCGAAGTGATGATGGAACGGCGCCATCTTGAACAGCCGGTTGCGCGTGGTGCGGTACACCGCCACCTGCAACACCACCGACAGGGTTTCGGCGACGAACAGCGCGCCGATGACGATCATCAGCAGCTCGGTTCGTGTGGTGATGGACAATCCGGCCAGCATGCCGCCGAGCGCCAGCGAGCCGGTGTCACCCATGAAGATCTTGGCGGGCGCGGCGTTCCACCACAGGAAGCCCACGCACGCCGCGGCGCCCGCGGCGCAGACCAGCGCCAGGTCCAGCGGGTCGCGCACGTTGTAGCAGCCGACCTCGGCCTTGATCTCGCAGGCGTGGTAGTACTGCCAGAACGTGATGACCACGTAGCCGCCGAGCACCAGGCTCATCGAGCCGGCCGCGAGCCCGTCCAGGCCGTCGGTGAGGTTCACCGCGTTGGACCAGGCGACCACGACCAGGCAGACGAAGACCAGGAACACG
The DNA here is from genome assembly GCF_042793755.1 of Nocardia sp. NPDC056564. Taxonomy (NCBI): domain Bacteria; kingdom Bacillati; phylum Actinomycetota; class Actinomycetes; order Mycobacteriales; family Nocardiaceae; genus Nocardia; species Nocardia sp. NPDC056564. Next base: position 113,557 of record NZ_JBHTUR010000013.1, on the reverse strand, counting down.
ACGACGCCCATGGTCACCGTGCTGATGTCGCGCACGTAGGACAGATGCCTGCTGGCCGGGGTCAGCCCGCTCGCGCCGCGGAACTGCAACGCCAGCACGCCGAAAACGACTGCGGCGGTCAACTGTCCGAGGTATTTGCCCGCGGCGGTCAGGCCGAGGTTGCGCTGCTTGCGGATCTTGATGAAGTCGTCGACGAAGCCGACGCCGCCGAGCGCGGTGGCCAGGCCGAGTACCAGCAGGCCGGAGGCCGACGGGCCGTCCGCCCGGTAGCCGATGCCGATCAGGTGCGAGCCCAGATAACCGGCCCACATGCCGATGATGATGGCGACGCCGCCCATGGTGGGGGTGCCGCGCTTGGCCTGGTGACTGGCCGGGCCGTCGACCCGGATCTCCTGGCCGAAGCCCTGCTTGGCGAACATCTTGATCAGCAGCGGGGTCAGCAGAATCGATACGGCCAGCGCGATCGCGGCCGCGAATAGAATCTGTCTCACTCAACTGCCTCCGTGCTTCCCGTACGTCCGCTGGATGGCTCCGATTTGATCAAGTGTTCGGCGACCTCCCAGAGGCCTACCGACTTCGACGCCTTGACCAGCACCACATCACCCGCCTCGACTTCGTCGTCGAGCAACGCGATGGCCGCGCCGATGTCGGGCACGAGGATCGACTCCGCACCCCATGAGCCTTCCATCACCGCTCCCTGGTGCATCGCCCGGGACGGCCTTCCGGTGCCGACCACGATCAGCCGGTGCACGTCCAGCCGTACCGCCAGCCGGCCGATCCGGTCGTGTTCGATCACGGATTCTTCCCCCAGCTCACCCATTTCGCCGAGCACCGCCCAGCTGCGCCGCGGCGTTTCGCCCGCCCGCGACATGGTGACCAGGGCCTTGAGCGCGGCGCGCACCGAGTCCGGGTTGGCGTTGTAGGAGTCGTTGACCACGGTCACCCCGGCCGGGGTGGTCTGCACGTCCATCCGGCGGGCGGACGCGGCGCGCGCGCCGGACAGTGACCGCGCGATGGTGTCGAGGTCGGCGCCGCACTCCAGGGCGACCGCCGCCGCGGACAGCGCGTTGCCGACCTGGTGTTCGCCGTGCACCGCAAGCTGAATCGCGATGCTGCCCACCGGCGTATGCAGGGTGAAGCCCGCGCGCGCCGCGTCGTCGAGCCGGACGTCGGTCGCCCGCAGATCGGCGCCCTCGGAGTGGCCGACGGTCACCACCCGGGCGGTGGTGCGCGCCGCCATCGCGGCGACCTGCTGGTCGTCGGCGTTCAGCACGGCCAGCCCGGACGGCGGAAGGGCCTGCACCAGTTCACCTTTGGTCTTGGCGATCGCCTCCCGGCTGCCGAACTCGCCGAGATGCGCGGTGCCGACATTGAGCACCACGCCGATGGTCGGCGGGGTCACCTCGGCGGCCGCCGCGATATGGCCGGGGCCGCGCGCGGACATCTCCAGCACCAGGAAGCGGGTATCGGCGTTGGCGCGCAACGCGGTCCACGGATGGCCGAGCTCGCTGTTGAACGAGCCGGGCGGCGCGACCACGGTGCCGAGCGGCGCGAGCACCGCCGCGAGCAGGTCCTTGGTCGAGGTCTTGCCGGACGAGCCGGTCACCCCGATCACGGTGAGCGTGCCTGCCGCCGTGAGCCGTTGCACGCTGGCGCGGGCCAGGTCGGCGAGCGCGGCGAGCACCGCGGCCCCGGATCCGTCCGAATCACCGGCCAGCGCAACCGAACTCGACGGCACCGAGCCCGGGTTCGGTTCGACGACGATGGCGGGCACCCCCACCGGGCGGGCCGCGAGCACCGCGACCGCGCCGGCCGCGACCGCCGCCGCGGCCCAGTCGTGCCCGTCCGCCCTCGTGCCCGGCAGGGCCAGGAACAGATCGCCGGAACCGATTCGGCGCGAATCGAATTCGACCGAACCGGTGACCCGCGCCGCCGGGTCGGGGACGTCGTGCAGCGTGCCGCCGACTACGTCCGCGATCTCCCGCAGTGTCATCTCGATCATGAAACCGTCAAGTCCTCCGCGTCCGCGTGGTGCGGACTTCGCTTGTCCAGTGCCGCCGCGAGCACATCGCGGTCGTCGAAGGGGTGCTTCACACCCCGGATCTCCTGCCCGGCCTCGTGCCCCTTGCCCGCAACCAGTACCACGTCGCCGGGCTGAGCCCAATTCACCGCCGCCGCAATGGCTTCGGCGCGGTCGCCGAGTTCGCGCACCTCGCCGCGTTCGGCCTCGGCCAGCGCGCCGGTGCGCAGCGCGGCCCGGATGTCGGCCGGGTCCTCGCTGCGTGGATTGTCGTCGGTGATGATCACCAGGTCGGCGCCGCGGGCCGCCACCGCGCCCATCAGCGGGCGTTTACCCGCGTCCCGGTCGCCACCGGCCCCGACCACCACGGCGAGCCGTCCTGGCGATTCCGGCGCGTCCGCCGCGAGATGTCCACGCAGCGTGGCGATCACCGATTCCAGCGCGGCCGGCTTGTGTGCGTAGTCGACGATGGCGAGGAAGTTCTGTCCGCGCTCCACCCGCTGCATCCGGCCGGGCACGTCGACGGTGACCAGCGCGGGCGCGGCGACCGACGCCTCGACCCCGGCGGCCGCGCACACCGCGACCGCGAGCAGCCCGTTGGCCACGTTGTAGCGCCCCGGAAGACGCAGTCGCACAGCGATATCGCCGTCCGGTCCGGCCGCGGTGAATTCCTGCTCGCCCCCGTGCGCGGTGATCGCGCCGTCCAGTGCCCAATCGCCGGTTCCGGTGGTGGACACCGTGATCGGCGCGTCCAGCCGGTCCGCGAGGCGCCTGCCCCACTCGTCGTCGACGCAGATCACCGCGGTCCGAGCGGCGATCGGCGAGGTCGGCTCGAACAGCTTGCGCTTGGCGGCGAAGTAGTCCTCGAAGTCGGCGTGGAAGTCCAGATGATCCTGTGACAGGTTGGTGAAGGCGCCGACCGCGAAGCGCACACCGTCCACCCGGCCGAGCGCCAACGCGTGACTGGACACCTCCATCACCACGGCGTCCACACCCTGCTCGACCATCAGCGCGAACATCGCGTGCAGCTGCGGCGCCTCCGGCGTGGTCAGCGCGCTCGGTACCCGCCTGCCGCCGATCCGGGTCTCGATCGTGCCGATCAGCGCGGTGGACAGCCCGGCGGCGGCCAGGCCCGCTTCCACCAGATAGGAGGTCGTCGTCTTGCCCGAGGTGCCGGTGATGCCGACGATGCGCAGCCGCTCACACGGATTGCCGTAGATCAGGGCCGACAACTCGCCGAGCACCGCGCGCGGATTCTCCCGGACCAGCACCGGCACCGGCAGCTCACCGGCCAGCTCGGCGCCCGCCGCGTCGGTGAACACCGCGACCGCGCCGCGTTCGACCGCGTCGCGCGCGAACCGGGCGCCGTGCGCCTGCGCGCCGGGTAAGGCGGCGAACAGATCTCCGGGCCGCACGGCCTGCGACCGCTGCTCGATGCCGGTGACCTGGATCTCCGCCCGGGCGGGACCGATCGCCTCGGCGCCGGTCGACGCCAGCACGGTGGTCAGCGCGGTGGCCGGCGGATGAGCGGGCCGGAGCGCGTGCTGGCTGGGCTGCGCAGGCACATTGCTCCTCTCTGATACGGGCGGGACTGGGACGACGAGTCAGGTTACCGACGACCGGTCACGGCCCGGCAACGCACCTACCGAACACCTCGCCCCGCACGCGCGGTATGTCCGACACCGCACGAGTTCAGTCGGCCTGGAGCACGAATCGCTTGGACGGTTCCGGCGACGGCGGGATGCGGTCGCGCTGCAACGCCCAGGAGGCGATGTTGTGGAACAGCGGCGCGGCCGACTGACCGCCGCTGCCGTCGGCGCTGCGGATGGGGTTGTCCAGCATCAGGCCGATGACGTAGCGCGGATTATCGGCCGGGGCGATGCCGGCGAAGGTGATGTAGAACGACGAGGTCGAGTAGCAACCGCAGTTGGGATCGACCTTCTGCGCGGTGCCGGTCTTGCCCGCGATCTGATAGCCCTCGATCGCGGCGGGCCCGCCGGTGCCGTTCTGGTTGGCGTTCATCGGGTCACGCTGGACCACCGACTGGAACATGGTGCGCAACGTCGCCGCGGTCTGCGGGCTCACCACCCGCACACCGTCCGGCTGCACCTCGTCGGTGCGGGCGCCGTCCGGCGCGATCTTGGCCTTGATGATCCGGGGCGGGATGCGCACGCCGTCGTTGGCGATGGCCTGGTACATGCCGGTCATCTGCAGCGTGGTCATCGAAAGGCCCTGACCGATGGGGAGATTGGCGAAGGTGCCGCCCGACCACTGATCCCGGGCGGGCACCACGCCGCCGCTCTCGCCGGGCAGGCCGACCCCGGTGCGCTGGCCGAGGCCGAAGCGGTTCACCATGTCGGCGAATCGATCCTCACCGACGCGCTGGGCCAGCATCAGCGTGCCCACGTTGGAGGACTTGCCGAAGATGCCGGTGGTGGTGTACGGCGCCACCCCGTGCGTCCACGCGTCGTGCACGGTCACCCCCGCCATCCGGATCTCGCCCGGAACCTGGTGCACCTCATCGGGATTGGTCAGTCCGTACTCGATCGCGGCGGCCGCGGTGATGATCTTGTTCACCGATCCCGGCTCGAACACGTTCGACACCGACGGGTTGCTCATCTCCGCGCTCGCCCACGTCTGCGGGCCCAGTTGCGGATTGAACGTGTTGTCGTTGGCCATCGACAGCACCTGCCCGGTCTTGGCGTCGAGCACGACCGCCGAGGCCGAGTTGGCGCCGGACATCTCCTTGGCCTGCTGCACCTGCTGCTGCACGTAATACTGCAGGTCCGAGTCCACGGTCAGCTCGACGCCGTGGCCGTTGACCGCGTCCTGCTTGTCCCGCGAGCTGCCGGGAATGACCGCGCCGTCCGAGCCGCGGTCGTAGGTGTGCGAACCGTCGGTGCCCGCCAGGACCGAGTCCAGCGAGGACTCGAGGCCGATCTGACCGTGCCCGTCCCAGCCGGTGGTGCCGAGGATGTTCGCGGCCAGCGATCCGCCCGGATGTTCCCTCGGGTACTGGGAATCCGCGCCGACCTCGGGATACTGGGTGCGGATATCCGCGGCGATCCGCGGATCGACGCCGCGAGCCAGATACACGAACGTCTCGTCGCCGCGCAGCTTGGCGAGCAGGTCCGCCTCCGCGGGGCCGGCCTTGCCGAGCTTGTCGTGCACGCTCTTGGCGATGGCCTTCAGCCGCTCGTCCGGGTCGGGTGCTTTGGGGTTCTTGGCCTTGGCGTCGGCAAGTTGCTTACGGACCACGATCGGCTGGAAAGTCAGCTGCTTCGCGGCGATGGTGTACGCGAGCGCCTTGCCGTTGCGATCGGTGATCGGCCCGCGCACCGCGTAGTCGGGCTCGTGCTGCGTGCGCTGCGTTGCCGCCTGCGCGGACAGGTTCGGCGCGCCGATGGTCTGAATCCACAGCAGCTGCAACGCGACGACGCCGAGCGCGATCAGCATGATGATCCGCCCGGCGCCGAGTCGCCTGCGTAGCGGCCGGTCCTTCTTCGGCGGCGCGGAACGCGGCCGGGCCGACTTGCTCGGACCAGGCTCGCGTCGCCGGCGCGGGGCGGGCCTGGTCTGAGTCACCGCTGGCCTCCGTCGGGAAGTGCTTGTGGCTGTGGGGTTTCCGGCTGCCCCTGGGCGAGTTCCGCAGGCGGGCGCGGGGTTTCGGCCTGCGGCGGGATGACCTCGGCCGGTGCGGCGGGCACCGGCGGGACCGGGCTGACCGGAACCGGGCTGGCCTGGGCCGCGTTCACCTGGGCGGCGGTCCCCGGCGCGGGCGGCAGGGCGGGCGGGGGCGGCGGCGTGGTCGTCACCGGCATGACGCGTTCGCCGCGGGCCTGCGCGTTGCCCGCCTGCGGGTTGGGCGGGGCGGTGGGCGAGATGTTCAGCGGCGGCACCGGGGGGCCGTCGGCCGGCGTCGGCTTGCCGATCACGGTGACGGTGCCGTCCGGGGCGACCACGATGCGGGCCGGGTCCTTGGCCGGAATCATGCCCAGTTCCCGTGCGCGAGCGGCCAGGTCGGGCGCGGAATCCGCGGACTCCACCTCACGTTGCAGCGCGGCCCGCTCATCGGCGAGCCGCTTGTTGGTCGCGCGGATGTCGCCGAGCTGGTAGCTGTCCTCCGCGGCGCGCGTGGTGAGCAGCAGCGTGAGCGCGAGACCGCAGCCGAGCAGCGCGATGATCGCCGCCACGAACGGAATCCGCGCGGCCATCACCGACCCCTGCCGGGGCAGCAGATCGGCTGTGTCCGAACGAGTTTCGGCGCGAGTCCGGCGCCGGGCGTAGGCCCGTTGCGCGGCGCCCGACTTCACCCGCTCGGATTCGTGGACCCGGCGGGCGATCCGTCCTGGCGCCTCGACGGTCCGCGTTCGAATGCTCATACTGCCGTCCCCTCGTGAGTCTGTGCGGGACATCCGGCCTCCCTTGTCCAGGCCCCGCACCCGGTCCGCCGGACGAGCTCATCTCTCATCCGACCTCCTGAATTCGCTCCGCGGCCCGCATCCTTACCGGTGCGGCCCGCGGGTTTTCCGCTATCTCCTCCTCGGTCGCCTTCTCCGCGCCACGGGTCAGCATCCGGAATTCCGGTCCCATGCCGGGCAATTCGACCGGTAGGTCGACGGGGGTGCGGGAGGCCGCGCGCGGCGCGAACTCCTGCTTGACCACCTTGTCCTCGAGTGACTGATACGACATGACGACGATCCGGCCGCCGATCCGCAGCGCGTCGAGCGCCGCGGGCAAGGCCGCGCGCAGCGAATCGAGCTCCCGGTTGACCTCCACCCGCAGCGCCTGGAACGTGCGCTTGGCCGGATGCCCGCCGGTCCGCCTGGTCGCCGCGGGTATCGCGGCATATAGCAGTTCCACCAGCTCGGCGCTGGTGGTGAACGGCTTCTGCTGGCGCCGGCGCAGCACCTCCGACGCGATCCGGCCCGCGAAGCGTTCCTCGCCATAGTTTTTCAGCACCCGGGCCAGGTCGCCGTGGCTGTAGGTATTGAGCACGTCGGCGGCGGTGGGTCCGGTGGTCGGATCCATCCGCATGTCCAGCGGCGCGTCGACGGAGTAGGCGAAGCCGCGATCGGCCTCGTCGAGCTGCATCGAGGACACGCCGAGGTCCATCAGGATGCCGGAGACCGAGCCCTCGGCGGTCAACCCGGCTTGCGCGAGCGCCTCGGCGATCCCGTCGTATCGGGTGTGCACCAGGGTGATTCGATCCGCGAACGGCGCGAGCCGCTCGGTGGCCAGCTTCAGCGCGGCGGTGTCGCGATCGAGACCGACGAGCCGGAGGCCGGGATAGGTGCGCAGGAAATGTTCAGCGTGTCCGCCGAGACCGAGGGTCGCGTCGAGATAGACGGCGCCGGATTCGGTGAGCGCGGGTCCGAGCAACGCGTCGGCTCGCCCGAGCAGAACAGGAACATGGCGGGGGCCGTCCTGCTCACGGTTCACCTCGACCTCCCGGGATCTGCCTCGCTTCGTCGCGCACCGCGGACGGGTCGCCATATTCGGAGAGAATGCTGTACATAAGAAACCGTTGCCGGAGACGAATGCCCCGTGGTCTCTGACCGAACCTCGGCACCTGGCGTCGGGGAAGTACGTCAGGGTCCGCGTCCGGGCAGAGGCCGCGCGGCACTCGTTCGCTCGGGGCTAGAAGATTCCGCCCAGCGACTCGTCTCTCGCTTGCGAGAAGTCCTCCTCGTGCTCGGCGAGGTAGGAGTCCCACGCCTGCTTGTCCCATATTTCGAGGAAGTCGACCGAGCCGGTGACCACGCAATCCCGTTGCAGGTTTGCGTAGCGCCGATGTTCGGCAGACAACACGATCCGGCCCTGTGCGTCCGGACGTTGTTCATCCGTACCGGCCGCTAGAGCCCGGACGAACGCGCGAGCCTGCGGGTTACTTCGAGATGCCGCCGCGGCTCGCCGGGCGAGCGCGGTGAACTCTTCCTTGGGATACACGGCAAGGCTGTGGTCCTGACCCTTCGTGACCATCAACCCTCCCGCCAGATCGTCTCGAAATTTCGCAGGCAACGTGAGTCGCCCCTTGTCGTCCAGCCGAGGTGTGTAGGTACCGAGAAACAACTCGATACCTCCCTAGTCGATCACCTCGATGGTCGGCCTTTCCGGTAGTGCGCGCTCCACATTACCCCACTTTCCCCCACTTTCAATCGAAACTGCCGGTGATCTGGCTCCCGGCTCAGACGATTCCGCAGGTCATCCCAGCTATCACCATGGTGGAGAACTTTTTGCGTGTTCTGCCGACACGCACAGTCCGCATGGACAAAGGCCCGGAAACACCCAGCAAACGCCCAGGTGCGAGGTTGCCCGCCCGTGGATTGGGGGGAAGTGGGGGATCTTGTGGGGAGATGTGGAGCAAGTGCCGCGCGACCCGCGCGGAGATCATCGACGGTCCGCGGTCATCCGCACGCGAGACGGCGACGCCGCACCGGATCGGTGCGGCGTCGCCGTCTGTCTGTAGATATCAGGCTACGAGCGGGCTAATCCTGCTCGAACCGTCGCCGGAATCGGTCCTCCATACGTTCGGAGAAACCACCGGACTTACGTTGGCGCCCACGTTGTCCGGCCGTTCCACCGCTCGGACCGCCGGGCGTGGCGTCGCCGCCGGCCCGGTCACCCTTCGCCATGCCCTTGGACGTGCCGACCAGCAGCAGTACGCCGGCCGCGAACATGACGATGAATCCGACCAGACTGATGATCGGGAAGCCGCCGGGCTTCACCGGAGCGGCGATGCCGGCGACGAGTAGGAACAGACCAAGGACGAACAAGGCCGCGGCCTGGAGTCTGCGACGACTCGAGGTCGAGCGAAGGCGCCCGCCGCGGACGGACGACGCGAACTTCGGATCCTCAGCATAGAGCGCGCTCTCGATCTGTTCGAGCATGCGCTGCTCGTGCTCGGAGAGTGGCACGGTACCTCCCCCGGCACTAGGCGTGGCTGTCGCCTCCGGGTAGGCGACCTGATAGCCGACCTTGGCGGCTATCTGACACCAATGATACGAGTTCGATCAGGGCCGTACCACCTAGTCGCCCATAACTATGTGGGCGTGCCGCCGGTCACTATCCGGTCATGCCGTTTGTCCACCCCGGTGCGGGGCGCAACCGAGCCGATGCGCTAAGGAGATCTTCGACGTCGTGCAGGAATGCTCCTACCCGCGAATAGAACTCGTCGGCCTCGTCATCGTCGATGTCGCGATCGAGCCCGGCCTCCAGCGCGGCCCTGGTCTCCGACCGCGCGCTGAAGTAATCGGACCACATGACGAACTCGGGCGCGGCGGACTGCATCAGCACCCACGCGTTGCGCGAACGCGCCCGCGGCGCGTTGTCCGCGCCGGTGAGCGCGATGACCGCGCCGGCCCCGCGCAGGGCGGCGATGTACGCGGCGCGGAAGCGCTCGCGCGGGTCCCGCTCCCCCGCCGCCTGCATGAGCAGGCCGTCGGCCCGTTGCAGCAGCTTGCCCGCCCGGCCCGGCTGTCCCGGATACTCGACTCGACCAGACATCTCGCCAGTCCCTCCGCCATCGCGTACCTGTGGTCAACACCGCCTTGGTGTGATCGAACAGGCATTCGAACGTTTGAATTGAGTTTGAATATAGAGACACCCACCGACAAACTTCCGCGCCCGCAGTGGACCCGACGAGAGCCATGACCGCCGTCAAGCCAAATCACACCCCCGCACCTGTCGTAGTCGACCTCTCCGTCGCGGCACTGCGCTCCCGGCTGCACGATGCGCTGGCAGTGTATGTCGCGGCGATGGACTATCCGCGCGGCACCGAACACCATCGCGCACCGATGTGGACCGAGCACACCACCCGCCCCGGCTGGCAGGCCGTCGCCGCGGTGGTGCCCGACGATTCGGGGCACGTCGACCTCCGCTCCGCGCCGATCGTGGCGATCGCCTACGGCTATCGCGGCGCCGCGCACCAGTGGTGGCATCAGCAGGTGCACAGCGGGATGCGCCGCTCCGGCTGGCCGGAACATTCGACGCGCGAACTGCTTTCGGACTATTTCGAGCTGACCGAGCTGCACGTGCACCCGTCGGCGCAGGGGCTCGGCATCGGCAGCACGCTGCTCGAACGACTGCTGCGCGACCGGCCGGAGCAGGCGGTGCTGCTGTCCACCCCGGAGGTGGCCGGCGAGGACAACCGGGCCTGGCGGCTGTACCGGCGGCAGGAATTCACCGACGTGGTACGGAATTTCGTGTTCACGGGCGACAATCGGCCGTTCGCCATCCTCGGACGGCGGCTGCCGCTGTGACGCCGAGCCTTCGGGGTACCGGCGTGAGGGTCACGTGACGGTCGTTGTCGTCGGCTCGGGGCACAACGCGCTGGTCGCCGCCTGTTATCTCGCGCGGGCCGGGCACGCGGTGGAGGTGCTCGAGCGCGACGAGGTGCTCGGCGGGGCGGTGTCGACGGTCGAGCGGTTTCCCGGGCATCTGGTCGACCGCGGGTCGTCGGCGCACATCATGGTGCGGCACACCGGGATCATCGAGGAGCTCGAACTCGACCGCTTCGGGCTGCGGTATATCGATTGCGACCCTTGGGGTTTCACGCCGGGCTCCGATGGCCGCGCAGCACTGGTGTTCCATCGCGACCTGGATGCGACCTGCGCGTCGATCGCGGCCGCCTGTGGCGAGCGGGATGCCGACGCGTACCGGCGGTTCGTCGAGGTGTGGGGCCCGCGCAGCGCCAGGGTGATGCGCGCGTTCGGCGGCGGGCCGACGCCGGGACGGCTGCTGCGCTCGTTCTGGGGGCTGGACGCGAAGGACGGCGGGAGCGCGCTGTCGCGGGAGTTCTTGCAGTCCGGGGACGCGTTGCTGGACACGCACTTTCAGGACGAACGACTCAAGGCGTCGCTGGCCTGGTTCGGCGCGCAGTCCGGTCCCCCGATGTCCGAGCCGGGCACCGCGCCGATGGTGGGGTTCGCCGCGTTGATGCACACGCTGCCACCCGGCCGCGCGGTCGGCGGGAGCGGCGCGCTGTCCGCGGCGCTGGTGCGGCGGCTGCGTTCCGACGGCGGGGTCGTGACGGCGGGCGACGCGGTGACCGAACTGCGGCGCGCCGGGGACGGCTGGCGGGTGCGCACCGCGTCGGGGCGAAACCTGCACGCCGACACCGTTATCGCGGGCGCGCACGTGCTGACCACGCTGGATCTGTTGGGCGCGGGCGGATTCGACGCCGCCGTGCTGGACGACTGGCGGCGGCGGATCCGGGTCGGGCCCGGGATCGGCATGGTGGTGCGGGTGGCGACTCGCTCGCTGCCGAGTTATCCCGGCAGCTCGCTCGGCGAATCCGCGCGCGGCCTCCAGTTTCTCGTGTCCGACCGGCGGCAGCTCCGGCTCGCGCACGGGGCCGCGTCGGCCGGCGACCTGCCGCCGCGGCCGGTCGTGCTGGCCATGAGTTTCAGCGCGCTGGACCCGAGCATCGCGCCGCCGGGTGAGCATCAGCTCTCGCTGTGGGCGCAGTGGCATCCGTATCGGCTGGCCGACGGCAGCGAGTGGGCCGCGCACGCCGAACCGGAGGCCGATCGCATCATCGCCGAAGTCGACTCCTACGCACCGGGTTTCGCCGATTCGGTGCTGCGCCGGTTCGTGCAGACACCGGTCGATCTGGAGCGCGAGCTGGGGCTGCTGGGCGGCAATGTGATGCACGTGGACATGTCGCTGGACCAGATGATGCTGTGGCGGCCGCTGCCGGAGCTGTCCGGCCAGCGCGTGCCCGGCGCCCCCGGGCTCTACCTGACCGGCGCGTCCACCCATCCCGGCGGCGGCGTCTCCGGTGCCAGCGGCCGCAGCGCCGCCACCCTGGCCCTCCGCGACCTCCGCCGCCGACTCCCGTTGCTGCGCAGGCGATGACCCCGCCCCCGCACCACTTTCGATTTCCCGCACCGAAATTCGCATGCGATTTTCGGTGCGGGAAATCAGGAGGCGTGCGGCGGTGAGTGGCGCACATGCGACAGTGCGTCAGGGTGTGCCGGTCGGGTTGGCGGTGGCGCTGGTGCTGGTGCAGATCGCCTATCCGCTGACGTCCGGTGCTGCGCGGGACCGGGTCACGGTGGCGGTCGTGCTGCTGTCGGCGGGCACGGCGCTGGCGCATGCGACCGCGACCCGCGGGATTCGTTATGCGGCGGGGTTTTCGGTAATCGTGTCGGGGCTCGGGTTGGCCGCCGAGGTCGCCGGGACCGCGACGGGCATTCCGTTCGGGTGTTACGCGTACGCGGTCGATCGGCTCGGGCCCGCGCTCAGCGGGGTGCCGCTGGTGGTTCCGCTGGCCTGGACCGGTGGGTTGTATCCGATCTGGGTCGTCGCGGGGCTCCTGTCCCGCCGCGCGCTGTCCCGGATCGGGCTGGCGGCGCTGGGCGCGGTCGGCTGGGACCTCTTCCTCGACCCGCAGATGGTCGCCGACGGGCAATGGGCCTGGTGCGACACCGGCTCGGGGCTGCCCGGCCTGGCGGAGATCCCGGTCACCAACTATCTCGGCTGGTTCGCGGTGGCGCTGCTCATGGGTGCGCCGCTGACCGTCCTGGATCGGGCGCTGCCCGCGTCAGCGGGGCTGGACACCGGTTCCGCGATATCCGTGCCGGTGGCGGTTTTCCTGTGGACCTGGCTCGGTTCCGCGCTCGCGCACGCGGTCTTTCTCGGCCTGCCGATCTCGGCGGGCTACGGCGGTGCGGCACTGGCCGTACTGGGCCTTCCGCTGCTGCGCCACCTGCGCCTTTCCCGCCCGCGACCGGAACCCACGGACTAGCCGCGACACATCGCGCGCCTCGTTCCGCCCGTCGCGTGGGCATCTGGACGGACGGCCTGGCACGATGTCTCCGTGCAGCCGAGTCCCGTCACCACGATGCCCGATGCCCCGGTACTACCGTCGCCGCGGACGCGCCGCCTTGGCGTGCGTGTCGCCGCGGCCGTTCTGCTCGCGGCATTGCTGGTGCCCGTCCTCGCGGGCTGCCTGCGGGTGCAGGTGTCGATGGGTGTTTCGTCCAACGACCGCGTCTCCGGGCGGATCGTCGCCGCGGTGGTGCCCGCCGAGCCCAATGACAAGGGCCCGCAGCTGAAGGCGCCGGACTCGCTCGCCGCGAAGGTGCGGGTGGAGTCCTACTCGCAGGATGGTTACGTCGGTAGTCAGGTGTTCTTCGAGGACATGTCGTTCGGCGAGGTCGGCCAGCTCGGGCAGCTGTCCGAGCAGACCCAGGGCATGTTCCAGCTCCAGTTCCAGCGGGCCGGCGACCTGGTCAGCCTGACCGGCCGGGTCGACCTGAAATCCGTGCCGCCGCACGGCTCCGACGTGCAGTTCACCATCGCGTTCCCGGCCCGCGTGGCCAAGACCAACGGCAACCGCGAGGGCGACAACATCGTGTCCTGGAAGCTGCCCGCCGGCGACGTCTCCACGCTGCGCGCCGAGGTCAGCTACGCCGACCCGAACACCCGCTCGTTCGCGGGCTGGGCCGGCATCGTCGGCGGCATCACCCTCGCCGTCGCCGCCATCATCGCGGCCATGGCCTATATGGACCGCAACCCGCCCGCGCCGGGCGCGCCCACCGGTCTCTCCTGGAGTCGGTGGTGGAAATCGGTCAAGCAGAACCGCTGAGTTCCGTTCGGCGGGGCGCGGTTCGGGCCGGCGCCGCGCTCTCGCTGGCCGGCGCGGGGATCGCGCTCTACAACCGGATCACGGTGCGCCCGTTGACGAATCACGCGACCAGCGTGATCGAGCCGGTCGCGGTCTGTGTACCGGCCCGGAACGAAGCCACCCGGCTGCCCGCGCTGATCGCGGATCTGCGGGCGCAGCGCGGGGTCGCGCGGATGAGCGTCGTGATTCTCGACGACGCGTCGGGCGACGAAACCTTCGCGGCCGCCGTGGACGCGGCCGCCGGCGATCCACGAATCACGGTGTTGCGCAACGACACCGAACCGCCACCGGGGTGGACCGGCAAAGCCGCCGCCTGTGCGCGATTGGCCGACGCGGCGGCCGCGCCGGTCCTGATCTTCGTCGACGCGGATGTGCGCCTGGCGCCCGGTGCGATAGCGGCGGCAGTCACCGAATTGCGGAAGCGCCGGGTCGCGTTGATATCCCCGTGGCCGATGCAGCGGGCGGAGTCGCTCGCCGAGGCCCTGGTGCAGCCGTTGCTGGCTTGGTCGTGGGCGGCGACGCTCCCGATCCGGCCGGCCAACCGGAGCCTGCGCCCCTCGACTTCCGTTGCGTGCGGCCAATTTCTGGTGTTCGACACCGCCGCCTATCGCGCCGTCGGCGGACACGCGGCGGTGGCCGCCAGCGTCACCGAAGACCTCGATATCGCCCGGACCCTGCGCCGCGCAGGGCAGCCCACCGCGCTGGTCGCCGCAGGACTCCTGGCGAGCACTCGAATGTACGAGAGCGCAGCCGAGCTCTATGCCGGGTACACCCGCTGGCTGTGGTCCGCGTACGGCGGCACCAGCACGGGCGGTGCGACCGTGGGAACGCTTGCCGCCCTGGCTTATTGGGTGCCGCCGCTGGCGGCTCTAGGGGGCCGTGGCGCGGTGCGCCGCGCGGGTGCGCTCGGCTATGCGGCCGCCGTCACCGGCCGGCTGCTGGCGCGGTCGCTCGAAACTCGCAGGCTTCGCGCCGCCGATGTCCTTGCGGCCGTGGCTCACCCGTTCTCGGTGGCTGCGTATCTGCTGCTGTGGGCACGATCCCGACGCGCTCGGCGACGCGGCGCATTGCGCTGGAAGGACCGCGCACTCGACTCCGACGTCGGGCACCCCTGCGGGCGCGCTGCCGCGTACCCTCCGACCAGCGCGCAGCGCTGAGCAGCGCACGCGCACAACGGAGTCGGTCTCGCGCCGCCTCACGGAACCTCGGTGATCCCCACCGTCGGCAGGAAGAAACAGGATTTGCCGCCGTTCTCGACCGTGCCGAAGACCGCCGCGAGCACGGTCCCCTGCCCCGTGTCGACCGGCACGGCGCGCACGCCGCCCATCGGCAGGGCCGCGAAGAAGAAGTCCTGGATGGCCCGTTCGGCGATGGGGCGCAGGGCGATCGGCACCTCGGCCGGGATCATCGCGCGCAGGATGGTGGACAGCGGGCCCATCGACGCGACCCCGCCGCGGCCGCTGGTCACGTTCAGCCAGGCGACCTGCATGCCGGTGGTGTCCGGTCCGTCCTGGTTCAGGCCGTAGGGAACGAAGGTGAACATGGTCTGCCCGGCCTTGACGGCGGACAGGTCGAGTCCTGGGATGGTGACCGAGGTCTTGGGCCACGGCCCCGGCACCGCACCGGCCACGGCCGGGGCCAGGCCGAGGGAGTTGCCGTTGAGGCAGTACGCGGCCGCGGTCGGATAGAGGAACGGCTGCATGCCGAACGCGCGCAGGCCGTCGATCGCGGCGTTGTAGACGCCGAACAGGTCGCCGGGCGCGACGGCGCCGGTCTGCCCGGAACGGTCGGTGACCACCGGCGGAACCGGCGCGACGGGCGGATTGGGGGCCGCGCCCGCGGACGTGGCCGCGAGCGCCAGCGCGACCGAGCAGGTCGCGACAGCGGACAATACGGTCAGACGGCGCGTTACGGCCACGGAGACCTCTTCTCATCGTCGACGCGATCGAAGGCTGACGGTACTCCGGCAAACGCGCTGAACTGGCCGTATTACCCACGGCAAGCCATCGGCGTGTCTTCGGGACAGCGGCGGCGGTGCTCCGTTCGCGGGGTCCGCCCCCCGAGACTCGCGGTAGGCCGTATGCTGCTTCGCGGCGGCGCCGCCCGAGTCCGTGAGCGCCCGCCCCGCACCAGTCGACCGATCCCGAACCGACTGCGCCAGCGTATATCCGGCTATCCGATCTACCCGGCGAACCGGCCCGCGGCAAGATCTACGCTCACCCTGATTACTTCCCTTGCCTAAGGGTTCCCCTGCTGGGCATGATAATTCGGCTCGACCCTGACATCGTCCGATGTCCGGATCGACGACAACCATCCAGAGCGACCGAGAGACCTGGCTCGTCGACGTCGCAGCAACCCCCCGGTTCACCGGGTGCGGGTGCTTCCGCCGGGACCGATGGAGGAGAACCGAAGTGCGAATCGCCGCTGCCCGAGGCACCCGTTGGGGCCGCCGACACATCGACCAATGCAAGGTGACCTCCGCGAGCTGTCGGGGCTGACCCGCAGCCAGTTCGTTGCACCCGTCGCTGGCCGGGTGGTGTGACCGCGGCCCGATGTGGCGCGGTCTCGTTCGTTCTTCCGAAGGACCACGACATGAGTGAGCGCAGCGAGCGGCCGATAGGCACAGCTGCCAATGCAGTCATGACGGAGCCGAGCGCCAGCGAGGCGGAGTCATGAGTGCATCCGTTGCACCCGATGCCGTCGATAAAGCCGCTGGCCGATCCGAACCGATACTCGACCCGGTGCCGGGCGAATCCGCGGCGACAACGGCGGGCTCCGCGCCGAAGGTGGCCAAGCAATGGCATCCATGGCGCTGGGTGATCAGCGCCGTCGCGCTCATCCTGCTGGCCCAGTTCGTCCACGGGTTGGTCACCAATCCCGGGTGGGACTGGCCGACATTCGCCAAGTACATCACCGCGAAGTCGGTGCTGGCCTCGCTGAAGGTGACTTTGGAGCTCACCGCCTGGGGCACCGCGCTCGGCTTCCTGCTCGGCACCGCGCTGGCTATCGCGCGGCTGTCGAACAATCCGGTGCTGCGGGTGATCTCGTGGTGCTACATCTGGGCGTTCCGGTCGATTCCGCTCATCGTGCAGTTGCTGTTCTGGTTCAACATCGCCTACCTGTACCACACGCTCTCGGTCGGAATCCCGTTCGGCCCGGCGTTTTTCACCTTCGAGGTGAACGGCGTGATCAGCGGGTTCACCGCGGCGGTGATCGGGCTCGCGCTGCATCAGGCCGCGTACTCGGCCGAGATCATCCGCGCGGGCATCATCTCCGTGGATGCCGGTCAGCTGGAAGCGGCTGCCGCGCTCGGCATTCCGAAGGTGCGCCAGTTCCGCTCGATCGTGGTCCCGCAGGCCATGCGCTCGATCCTGCCGAACGCGACCAACGAGGTGATCAGCCTGTTCAAGGGCACCTCGATCGTCTCGGTGATGGCGATCGCCGAGCTGTTCTACCAGGTCCAGGTGATCTACGGCCGCAACGGCCGGGTGGTGCCGCTGCTGCTGGTCGCCACCGCCTGGTACATCGTGCTCACCACCATTCTGTCGGTGGCGCAGTACTACATCGAGCGCCACTACGCCAAGGGCACGCAGCGCACACCCCCGCCGTCGCCCGCCCAGCGGGCCTGGCAGAAGCTGCGCGAGATCGCCGATTCCGGTTCCACCGCACCGCGAGGAGCGACCCGATGAGCACCGCACGCGCCGTCGAGGTCCGCGGCGTCCGCAAATCCTATGGCGCGCACGAGGTCTTGCGCGGCGTCGACCTGACCGTGCGCTCCGGCGAGGTGGTCACGGTGATCGGCCCGTCCGGGTCGGGCAAGTCCACGTTGCTGCGGGTGGTCAACCATCTGGAGTCGCTGGACGCGGGCACCGTGCACATCGACGGTGAGCTGATCGGATATCGGCTGCGCCGCAACACCTTGCACGCGCTGCCCGACCGCGAGGTGCGCAGGCAACGCTCCCGCATCGGGTTCGTCTTCCAGCAGTTCAACCTGTTCCCGCATCTGACCGTGCTCGACAACGTCACCATCGCACCGCTTTCCGCGCAAGGCCGGGATCGCAAGGAGGTCGAGGCCGAGGCGCGGGTGCTGCTGGACCGGGTCGGCATCGGCGAACTGGCCGACGCCTACCCGCGCAGGCTCTCCGGCGGGCAGCAGCAACGCGTGGCGATCGCCCGGGCACTCGCCCTGCGCCCCAGGGTGATCCTGTTCGACGAACCCACCTCCGCGCTGGACCCCGAACTGGTCGGCGAGGTCCTGGATGTGATCCGCGACCTCGCGCACGGCGGCACCGCGCTGGTGATCGTCACCCACGAGATCGGCTTCGCCCGCGAAATCGCCGACACCGTGGTGTTTCTCGATGCCGGCGCGATCGTCGAGCAGGGACCGCCCGAGGCCGTCCTCGACCATCCCGAACACCCGCGCACCCGCGCCTTCCTTTCCCGAGTCCGTTGATGAACAGGTATCCGATGAAGCTCTCCGCCCTGGCCACCGCCGCCGCGACCGCGGTCGTACTGCTGGCCACCGGCTGCACCGATCCCGAAGCGGAGACCGCGGCCCAGCCCGCCGGTGCGATCACCTTCGATCTCTCCGCCGCCCAGACCGGCCGGGTGCGCGCCGCCAAGGTGGACAGCATCGCCGCCGAAGTGCCGCAGGCCATCCGCGACCGCGGCACCCTCGTGGTGACCGGCGCGTCCGGCACCGCGCCGCCGCTGCGTTTCTACGCCAACGACGACAAGACCGTGGTCGGCTCGGAGGTCGATTTCGCCTCGCTGGTCGCCGACATTCTCGGCCTGAAACTCGATGCGCAGGTGGCGGATTGGTCGCAGAACTTCGTGCGCATCGATTCCGGTGAGGTGGACGCGTTCATCTCCAACGTGACGGTGACCGAGGAGCGCAAGGAGAAGTACGACTTCGCCACCTACCGCAACGACACCGTCGCGCTCGAGGTGCCCAACCAGAGCACCCTCGACTACAAGGACCGGAAAAGCCTGGCGGGCAAGCGGATCGGCGTCGGCACCGGCACCAACCAGGAGCAGTTGCTGGTGAAGTGGAACGAGCAGAACACCGCGGAGAAGCTGCCGCCGATCGATATCGCCTACTTCGACAAGACCAGCGATTACTACCTGGCACTGGCCTCGCAACGGCTCGACGCCTACATCGGCCCGAACCCGACCGCGATCTACCACTCCGCCACCGCGAACCAGACCAAGATCCTGGCCACCTTCTCCGGCGCGGGCGACGCGCTGCAGGGCGAGATCGCGGTGCTCACCAAGAAGAACAACGGGCTGATCACCGCGGTCCAGCACGCGCTGAACTACGCCATCGAACACGGCACCTACCAGCAGGTGATCGATCGGTGGGGGCTGAAGACCGAGCAGGTCACCCAGTCGCGCATCAACCCGCCCGGCCTACCGAAACAGCGGTGAGACATGAAATTCCTCCTCTTCACCCTCGTCACCCGGGTGCCGGATCCGACCACCGGCCGGCTGCCCGGCACCAGGGAGCGCCTGCGCAACGTCGTCGAACAGGCGAAGCTCGCCGAGGATCTCGGTTACGACGGCTTCGCCGTCGGTGAGCGGCACGAGGATCCGTTCCTGTCCGCCGCTCCCCCGGTGATCCTCAGCCACATCGCCGCCGTCACCTCCCGCATCACGCTGTTCACCGCGGTCACCACGCTGAGCCTGCTCGATCCGGTGCGCGCCTTCGAGGACTACTCGACGCTGGACAATCTGTCCGGCGGGCGGCTGGAGCTGATCATCGGCAAGGGCAACGGAGCCGCGCAGGCCGAGCTGTTCCACGTCACCACCGACGACCAGTGGGACCGCAATCGCGAAGGCTACGACCTGTTCCGGGCGCTGTGGGACAGCGACAGCGTCACCTGGTCGGGCCGGTTCCGGCCCGAGCTGAACAACGCCAAGGCGCTGCCCCGGCCGTGGCAGCCGAAGATCCGGATCTGGCACGGCAGCGCGACCAGCCGCGATTCGGTCGAACTGGCCGCGCGCCACGGTGATCCGCTGTTCTCGGCGAACGTCACCAACCCGATCGAACCGTATGCCGAACTGGTCCGCCACTACCGGGAGCGCTGGGAGTTCTACGGGCACAACCCCGCCGACGCGCTGGTCGGCGCGGGGACGGCGGGCTTCCACGTCGCTCGCAGTTCCCAGCAGGCAGTGCAGACCTACCGCCCGATCTTCGAGGCGCGACTCGGGTTGGCGCGCAAGCTCGGCCTGCCGGTGGTGTTCGAGACCCTGGACGACTTCGTCACGCGCAGTTCGGCTCTGGTCGGCAGCCCGGAGCAGGTGATCGACAAGGTCGGCAGGCAGCACGAGCAGTTCGGCCACGAGGTGATCCACCTGTCCGCCGAGCGCGACGGCCGCCCCGAGATCGACTACCTGGACAGCCTGGCGCTGTTCCAGACCGAGGTGGCGCCGGAACTGCGCCGCCGAATTCCCAGCCGGCCGTTGGCCATCGGCGCCGATGCCGCCGAGCTCGACCCGCGCGCCGAACCCGTCCGCGCCGAAACTTCTGGAGTTACCTCGTGATTCGCACCCGCCATCGAATCGTCGCGCTGGCCGGCGCCCTCGCCGCGGCCACCGCCGTGACCGCCTGCGGCACCGATTCGGCCGCGCCCGGCGGCGATGCCGGACCACCCAAGCCGGGCGGCACCCTGCGCTACGGCCTGTCCCAGGCGCCGACCTGCTCGGATCCCGCGCAGTCCGGCACCAACCAAACGCTCTACGTCACCCGGCAGATCGTCGATTCGCTGACCGACCAGGACCCGAAGACCGGCGAGCTGAAGCCGTGGCTCGCGCAGAGCTGGGAGGTCACCCCCGACGCGAAGGTGTTCACCTTCCACCTCACCGACGGCGTCACGTTCAGCGACGGCACCGCGTTCACCGCGGATTCGGTCCGGCAGACGTTCGATTCGGTGCTCAGGCTCGGCGCGGCCAAGGCGGCACTGGCCGCCAGCTACCTGACCAACTATGTCGGCACCACAGCGGTGGACCGGCTGACCGCGCGGGTCGAGTTCAGCAAGCCCAACGCGCAGTTCCTCCAGGCGACCTCGACCACCCAGCTCGGGATCCAGGCCGAGGCCACCACCGCCAAGCCGGCCGAGCAGCGCTGCCTCGGCGACAACATCGCCAGCGGTCCGTTCACCTACGCGAGCTACCGCCAGGACGCGTCGGCGACGCTGGCCAAACGCCCCGGCTACCAGTGGGGTTCGGCGGTGTTCGCGCATCGCGGCGAGGCCTACCTGGACAAGATCGAGTTCACCGTGGTGCCCGAATCCGGCGTGCGCACCGGCAGTCTCGCGTCGAGCCAGCTCGACGCGATCAGCGATGCGCTGCCCCAGGACGCGCCGCAGATCGAGGCGGCCGGCGGCCGGGTACTGAGCACCGCGAATCCCGGTGTGCCGTTCGGTTTCCAGACCAACGTGACCCGCGGGCCGCTGCGCGACCCGGCGGTGCGCCAGGCGCTGCTGCCCGCGATCGACCGGAAGCAGTTGGTGGACACCGTGCTCGGGCCGCAGTTCAAGCCCGCGACCAGTCCCCTGGCCAGCAGCACGCCCGGCTACACGGATCTGTCCGCCCGACTGGCCTACGACCCGGCCAAGGCCCGCGGCATTCTCGACCAGGCGGGCTGGGTGCCCGGCGGGGACGGCATCCGGGCGAAGAACGGTGAGCGCCTGTCCTTCTCGGTGGTGTTCAGTCAGGTGTTCGGCGGCAATCAGGCGATCATCGAGCTGGTGCAGCAGCAACTGCGCCAGGTCGGGGTCGAGCTGAAGCTGGATCTGGTGTCGATCGCCGAGCAGACCGCCCGGCAGAACACGAAGGACTTCGACAGCTCCTATGGCAACACCACCCGCGCCGACGGGGACATCCTGCGCACCTCGTTCGGCCTGGAGGGGCGCAATCTCAATGCGCGCGGACCCATTCCGGCACTCGACGATGCGCTGAACGGACAGTTGAGCACCGTCGACACCGGGGTGCGCAACAGCCTCGTGCAGACCGCGCAGCAGCAGGTGCTCGACGCCGGGCTGCTGATTCCGACGGTGGAGCTGTCCCAGGCCATCGGTGCGGCCGGTACCACCCAGGACCTGAAGTTCGAGGCGTCGGCGCGACTACAGTTCTTCGACACCTGGCTGAGCGGGCGGTAGTCATGGCGCGCTATCTGGCTCTGCGGGTCCTGCAGGCGATCTGGGTGCTGTGGGCCGCGTTCACCATCTCGTTCATCGTGCTCTACCTGCTGCCCGCCGACCCGATCTCGATCGCGGCCGACGGCGCCGGTGCGGGCACGCCGGTGGACAAGGCCGCCATCGCCGAGTTGCAGGCCCGCTACGGGCTGGATCGTCCGCTGTGGGAACAGTATTGGACCGCGCTCGGGCACGCGGTGCGCGGCGACCTCGGACATTCGATCGTCACCGGGCAGCCGGTGACCGACGCCATCGGCAGCGCGCTGCCCGGGACGCTCGGATTGGCCGGGCTGGCCGTGGTTTTCGCGACGATCGGCGGGGTGGCACTGGCCTTCGCCTCGACCTATACCCGGCGGCCGTGGCTGCGGACCGCGCTGACCGCGCTCCCCTCGCTCGCGGTGTCGGTGCCCACCTTCTGGACCGGATTGCTGCTGCTGCAACTGTTCTCGTTCAAGTTGCGGTTGACGCCCGCGTTCGGCGGGCACGGGTTCGCCGGCACCGTCCTGCCCGCGCTGACCCTCGCGCTGCCCATCGGCGCGGTGATCGCCCAGGTGCTGATCTCGGGACTGGTCTCGACCTGGCGGCAGCCCTATGTCGATGTGGCGCTGGCGAAGGGTGGTTCGCGCTGGTGGGTGCAGCGCAAGCACGTCCTGCGCCCGGCCAGCGTGCCCACCTTCACCATCGCCGGGGTGCTGGTCGGCAACCTGCTGGCCGGGTCGGTCGTGGTGGAGACCGTGTTCGCCAGGCAGGGGGTCGGCCGCCTCACCCAGACCGCCGTACTGGCCCAGGACATTCCGGTGGTGCAGGGCATCGTCCTGCTCACCTCGGTCGTCTTCGTCTCCGTGAATCTCGCCGTGGACCTGCTGTATCCGCTGCTCGACCCGCGCATCGCGACGCGGTCGCGGCGGGCGGCGAAGGACGAGGAGACCGGCGAGCGGATCGGCGGCACTGCCGAAGGGGTGGCAATTCATGGTTGACGTCATCGACGAGCGGCGCGGCGCGGTGCCCCGCCTGCGCACACCGGCGCTGCGGTGGAAGTGGTTGCGCGACAACGCGGTTCTGGTGCTGTCCGGCGTGGTGGTGCTGATCGCGGTCGGCTGGGCACTGTTCCCGTCCGTGTTCGCGAGCGGCGATCCGTTGATCGGGGTGCCCGCGCAGAAGTTCCAGAGCCCCAGTGCCCAGCACTGGTTCGGCACCGACAACCTCGGCCGCGACCTGTACACGCGCATGGTGCACGGCGCCGGTCTCTCGCTGACCGCCACGCTCGCCGCGGTGGGCATCGCACTGATCACCGGGTCGGTGCTCGGCCTGCTGTCGGGGGCGGCCGGCGGCATCGTCGACGCCGCGGTGATGCGCGTCGTCGATGTGCTGCTGTCGATTCCGGCCCTGCTGCTGTCGCTGGCCCTGGTCACCGCGCTCGGCTTCGGCACCCGCAATGTGGCGATCGCGGTGGGGGTTTCGCTCGTGGCCAACTTCGCGCGGGTGATGCGATCGGAGGTACTGCGCGTTCGCCACGAGGCATTCGTCGAGGCGGCGCACGCCTCGGGGGTCCGCTGGTACACGGTGCTGCTGCGGCACGTGCTGCCCAACTCCTACCAGCCGGTGCTCGCGCTGGCCGCGGTCGAGTTCGGCATGGCCGTGCTGTCCATCTCGGCGCTGAGCTTCCTCGGCTACGGCGCGAAACCGCCCACCCCCGAGTGGGGTTCGCTCATTTCCGAGGGGCGCAACTATCTCGCCACCGCCTGGTGGATGACCACCCTCCCCGGCCTGGTCATCGTCGCGGTCGTCGTGGCCGCCCAGCGCCTCGGGCGCGCCGTAGGAAGGAACGAACAGCCATGACCACCACCTCCGCACCGCGCGCGGAACCGATCGACGCGCAGGCCGAAGCCGGGCAGCCGCCAGCAGGACCGCTGCTGCGGATCGACAACCTGCGCGTGCGCTACCGGTCGGACTCCGGCGACGTCACCGCGCTGGACGGCGTCACGCTCAGTGTGTCGCGCGGTGAAGTGGTGGCCCTGGTCGGTGAATCCGGTTCCGGCAAATCCACACTCGCGCAGGCGGTGATCGGGCTGCTCGGGCCGAACGCCGAGATCACCGGCGGGACGGTCGCCTTCGACGGGCACCTCGTCGACACCCGCTCGGAGCGGGCGTTGCAGCGGTTGCGCGGCGCGCGGATCGGGTTCGTGCCCCAGGATCCCGGCCTGTCGCTGAATCCGGTGCGGCGCATCGGCGATCAGGTGGCCGAGGCGCTGCTGGTGCACCGGCTCGCGGACAGGCGCTCGGCGCGCGAGCGCGCGATCGAACTGCTCGCCGACGCGGGCATCGATCGACCGGAACTGCGGGAAGTGCAGTACCCCCACGAACTCTCCGGCGGGCAACGACAGCGGGTGCTCATCGCGTCCGCGCTGGCCTGCCGGCCCGAGCTGGTGATCGCGGACGAGCCGACCAGCGCGCTGGACGCCACGGTGGCGCGGCGGGTGCTGGACCAGCTCGCGGCCCAGATCGCGGCCAGGGGCACCGCGGTGCTGCTGATCACCCACGACCTCGCGGTGGCCGCCGAGCGCGCCGACCGGATCGCGGTGCTGCACAACGGCGAGATCGTGGAGAGCGGGCCGACCGCGACCGTACTCGCCCAGCCACGGCATCCCTACACCAGGCGGCTGCTGGCCGCGTCGCCGAGCCTGGCGCCCGCGGGCGCCTACCGGACACCGAAGCCGCGCGCGGGTGCGCCGCTGCTGACGCTGCGCGAGGTGCGCAAGCGTTTCCGCGCGCAGGCGGGCGGGTCGGTGACGGCGGTCGCGGGCGTCGGTTTCGAGCTCGGCCGCGGCGAAACACTCTCGCTGGTCGGCGAATCCGGGTCGGGCAAGTCGACGACGGCGCGCATCGCGTTGCGGCTCACCGAGCCCGACAGCGGCCG
This sequence comes from Nocardia sp. NPDC056564, assembly GCF_042793755.1. Taxonomy (NCBI): domain Bacteria; kingdom Bacillati; phylum Actinomycetota; class Actinomycetes; order Mycobacteriales; family Nocardiaceae; genus Nocardia; species Nocardia sp. NPDC056564. The sequence goes on along the minus strand of NZ_JBHTUR010000013.1, from coordinate 88,793 downwards.
GGTCACCTTCGACGGACACGAGCTGACCAGGGTCCGCGGCACCCGGCTGCGCCTGCTGCGCAAGCGTTTCCAGGTGGTCTATCAAAACCCCTACTCCTCACTGGATCCCCGGTGGCGGGTCGGCACGATCATCGAGGAACCGTTGCGCGCGTATGGCGTCGGCGATCGCGCGGCCAGGCAGGCGCGGGTCGCCGAACTGCTGTCGCAGGTGGCGTTGCCGGAGCACTTCGCGCTGCGCAGGCCCGCGGAACTGTCCGGCGGGCAACGCCAGCGCGTCGCCATCGCCCGCGCGCTCGCCCTGCACCCGGACCTGCTGGTGCTCGACGAACCGGTCTCCGCCCTCGACGCCTCGGTGCAGGCGCAGATCCTGGAGCTGCTGGACCGGCTGCAAACCGAGCTGGCACTGAGCTACCTGTTCATCTCGCACGATCTCGCGGTGGTCCGCCGGATCAGCGATCACGTCGCCGTCATGCGGCACGGCCGCATCGTCGAATCCGGGCCGACCGCGGCGATTTTCGACAACCCGCAGCACGAATACACCCGCGAGCTGCTCTCGGCCATCCCCACCCCCGCCGTCGCGAAAGGACCATCCTGATGTCGGACCCGACCTACCGGATACTCGTCCGTGCTGACCGGCCCGCGCACTGCCGCAGCAGGCCGGAGCGCCCCGGCTCGCTGCCCGCGCGAGCCAAGCGCTGGTGGCGCACCCAGCTGCGCAGGCCCGAGCGCGGCGCCGCCACCGACCTGTGGCAGCACGCGTTCTTCTTCGCGCCGGACGCCGCGGGTGTGCACCCGGCGGCACGGCAGTGCCTCGAGTGGAAGGAAACCTACTGATGGCCGAATCCGACTTCTTCCTGGCGGTGGAGCTCGCCGGGACGGGGATTCACCCGGCATCGTGGCGGCGGGACGACTCGCGGGCGGAGGATCTGTTCACCGGCGGGTACTGGGTCGATGCCGTCGCCGCGGCCGAAAAGGCCGGTGTGGACGCGGTATTCGTGCCCGACTCGTTCGGGTTGCAGCCGGGCGGGCCCGGTGTCGCCCGGGGCAGGCTCGACGCGGTGGCGATCGCCGCGCACGTGGCGGCGGCCACCCGGCACATCGGCCTGTTGCCGCAGGGCGCGGTGACCCACACCGAGCCGTTCCATCTGGCCAAGGCGATCCAGAGCCTCGATTTCGCCTCGGTCGGGCGCGCGGGCTGGGAGGTCGTCGTCTCCGAAGGTGTGGAGCAGGCACGGGCGTTCGGGCGCAAGGGCGAGCAGGACGCGGCGTCGCTGTGGCACGAGGCGGACGAGGCGATCGAGGTGGTCACCCGGCTGTGGGACAGCTGGGAGGACGACGCGGAGATCCGCGACGTGCCCACCGGGCGGTTCATCGATCGAGACAAGCTGCACTACATCGACTTCACCGGGGACAACTTCTCGGTGAAGGGGCCGTCGATCACGCCGCGCTCGCCGCAGGGCCAGTCGATCGTCGCGGTCCGGGCGCACGACGACGCGAGCACGGGTGTCGCGGTGCGGCGGGCCGATCTGATCCGTGCCGCCGCAAGCGATCTCGACTCGGCACGGGTGCTGCGGACAGCGCTGCGCACGGCCGTACGAGCCGCCGATCGCGACCCGGACGCGGTCCGGGTGCTGCTGGATGTCGACGTGCACCTGGCCGATTCGGCCGAGGCCGCGCGCGACGAGGTGGCTCAGCTGGATCGGTGGACCGCCGACCCCCCGGCCGGGCTGCGCCACCTCGGGACTCCGGCGACCCTGCGCGAATTGCTCGGCGCCATCGACGCTTCCGGCGCGGCCGACGGCGTCGTGCTGCGTCCCCTCGCCGTGTCCGCGGCCGTCCGGCGGCTCGGCGCGCTGGCGCAGAAGCCACGGTCCGCAGGCACCTTGCGCGAACGCCTCGGGCTGCCGCGCCCGGCCAGCCGCTATGCGGGCACCACGATCCAGGAGGGCACGCCGTCGTGACCGGCACACCACGCAAGCAGATCCATCTCGCCGCGCACTTCCCCGGCGTCAACAACACCACCGTGTGGGCCGACCCGGCATCCAAGAGCCAGGTCGACTTCGAGTCGTTCGTGCACCTGGCGAAGACCGCCGAACGCGGCCTGTTCGACTTCTTCTTCCTGGCCGAGGGCCTGCGGCTGCGCGAACACCTCGGGCGCATCCACGATCTCGACGTGGTCGGCAGGCCGGACACCTTCACCGTGCTCAACGCACTCGCCGGGGTCACCGGCAAGCTGGGCCTGGCGGGCACCATCAACAGCACCTACAACGAGCCGTTCGAACTGGCCAAGCAGTTCGCCTCGCTGGACCATCTGTCCGGCGGGCGGGCCGCCTGGAATGTGGTCACCTCATCGGACGCGTTCACCGGTGAGAACTTCCGGCGCGGTGGGTATCTCGAACATGCCCAGCGCTACCAGCGGGCCGCCGAGGTGGTCGAGGTGACCCGCAAGCTGTGGGACAGCTGGGCCGCCGACACCCTGGTGGTCGATCGGGCCGCGGGGGTGTTCGCCCGCGAGATCCCCGAAACCCGGCATCGCGGTGCGCAATTCGATATCGCCGGACGGTTCGTGCTGCCGCCCAGCCCGCAGGGGCACCCGGTGCTGTTGCAGGCGGGCGATTCCGACGACGGGCGCGAGTTCGGTGCGGCCGCCGCCGACGCGATCTTCACCGTGCACGGCACGCTCGAGGCAGGCCAACGGTTCTACGCGGACGTGAAGGGCCGGTTGGCGAAATACGGCCGGACACCGGACCAGCTGAAGATCCTGCCCGCGGCCACCTTCGTGCTCGGGGACACCGCCGAGGACGCCCAGGATCGTGCTCGTCACATCCGGCGCCAGCAGGTCGGCCCGCAGACCGCCATCGCCTTCCTCGAACAGGTGTGGGGCCGTGACCTTTCCGGCTACGACCCGGACGGCCCGCTGCCCGACGTCGAGCCGGCCGACAACGTCAGCATCACCCGCGGCCGGGTCCGCCACGCCAAGGACCCGCGCGTGGTCGCCGAGGCCTGGCGGGCCAAGGCCGAGGCCGAAAAGCTCAGCATCCGAGAGCTGATCATCGAGGTCACCGCGCGCCAGCAGTTCGTCGGCACGCCCGCCGCGGTCGCCGAGCAGATCGATACCTATGTCCAGGAAGACGCCAGCGACGGATTCATCCTCGTGCCGCACCTCACCCCGGGCGGACTGGACGAATTCGTCGACCGGGTCGTCCCGGAACTCCAGGAGCGCGGCAGTTTCCGCACCGAGTACACCGGCAGCACGCTGCGCGACCACCTCGGTCTGCGCCATCCACACCAGCACACCACCGCCCACGAAGGAGCCCGAGCGTCATGACGACCAGCATCAGCACCGTTTTCGAAACCGAATGGGCGCACTGGCACGACAGCAGAGAGGACCAGCTGCGCGACCCGCTCGGCTTCCTCAGCCTCACCGGATTGCATTGGCTCACCGACGAACCCGAGCGGCTGCCCGAGGTGCCCGGCACCTGGTGGGTCACCGACGACAAGGTGTTCATCACCGCCCAGCCCGCCGACCGGCTGGAGTACGACGGCACCCGCATCGCGGGCGTGCAGATCATCAAGCCGGCCGAGGGCGCGCCGGGACTCAGTGTGCTGCAAGAACATCGGGTGCTCGAGGTGATCCGGCGCACCGGACGGTACGCGGTGCGGGTGCACGATCCGGCCGCGCCGACGCTGTCCAGCTTCGACGGCATTCCCAGTTACGCGCCGGACCCGCGCTGGGTGGTGCAGGGGCGGTTCACGCCGTTCGACGAGCAGCGCACGGTGACCACCGGCGCCGTGGTGGACGGCCTCGAGCACCACCACACCGCCTCCGGCACCATCGAATTCACCATCGGCGAGGCGACCGAGCGGGTCATCGCGTTCGGCGATCCGAGCGACCTCCGGTTGCTGTTCACCGACGCGACCAGCGGCATCACCACCTACCCTGCGGCCCGCGCGCTCGCGGTGGGCGCGCCGGATGCGGACGGCACGGTGCGCCTCGACTTCAACCGCGCGGCCAATCTGCCGTGCGCCTTCACCGATTTCGCGACCTGCCCGCTCGCGCCCGCGGAGAACCGGCTGCGCGTGGCGATCGAGGCGGGCGAGCAGCATCCACGGCTAGGGAGGAATGCATGACCGTCCCACTCTCCATCCTCGATCTGTCCCCGATCAGCGCCGGATCGACTGCGCAGCAGGCGCTGCGCAACACCGTCGATCTGGCGCAGCACGCGGAACAGTGGGGCTACCACCGTTATTGGCTCGCCGAGCACCATTTCGTGTCGGTCGCGAGTTCGTCGTCGATCACCCTGATCGGCCTGGTCGCGGCGGCCACCTCGCGAATTCGCGTGGGGTCGGCGGCCGTTCAGGTCGGGCATCACACGTCGGCGTCGATCGTGGAGGCGTTCGGCACGATCGACGCGCTCTACCCCGGCCGGCTCGATCTCGGTCTCGGGCGCTCCGGTCACCGGCGTAGCCAGTACGGATCCGAGCCGGCGCATCCGAAAGGCAGCCACCCCAAGCTGGATACGGCGACCGGGCGGACCCAGATCAGAGACGGCGTGGTCGTTCCGCCGCCGTTCGATCCCGGCCGGATCACCGACCGGACGAAGTTCCTCGCCTCGGCCGCCGCACTCCAGCAGGAGGGCGCGCAGCCGCAGGACTTCGCCGAACAGGTGGACGAGATCCGCGCGCTGCTCGGCGGGCACTTCGTGAGCAAGGACGGCGTTGCGCTGCACGCGGTTCCGGGTGAGGGCGCACAGGTCGAACTGTGGCTGTTCGGCAGCTCCGGGGGCGAAAGCGCGGTGCTGGCAGGCCAACTCGGTTTGCCGTTCGCCGCCGCGTACCACGTGTCGCCCGGCACCGCCCTGGACGCCGTCGAGGCCTACCGCGCCGCGTTCCGCCCGTCCGCCCTCCTGGCCGAGCCCTACGTGGTGGTCTCCGCGGACGTGGTCGTCGCCGGCGACGACGCCACCGCCCAGCATCACGCCTCCACCTACGGCCACTGGGTGCACAGCATCCGCAGCGGCGCCGGCGCGGCCGACTACCTCGATCCCGACACCGCAACTCCGCTCACCCCGGAGCAGCACCGCCTGGTCGCCGACCGCCTGTCCACCCAGTTCGTCGGCTCCCCGAGCACGGTCACCGAACGCCTGGCGGCCCTGCAACGCGTCACCGGCGCCGACGAACTGCTCGTCACCAGCATCACCCACCACCACGCCGACCGCCTGGAGTCCCACCGCCTCCTCGCCGACGCCTGGGGCCTGCGCGCCGCCCGCGCCGCCTGACCGCGCACACCAATCTGCCTGGCGCGCGCGGAACTGCTCACAGTTTCGTGCGCGCCAGGCAGATACGCGCGCAGCGACCTATCCCGGCCGACACCACTCGAATATCGAGTCGAGTCATATGGTCGCTATTTGATCTTCAACAGCAACCATTTGACTCGACTCAACGCACGTGAATGGCCCTTCGACTCGACCGCACAGGACCGCCACCGAACTCCTCGTTTCCATGCCTCTTTGAACCGGACCACAGCCAAGTAACCACGCCGGGACTCCCACGTTGCCCATACCCACTGCGGGAGGTAGGCCGGGTACCCCACTCGACGCGCTCAGCACTATCGATCATCCCTGGGAGCAGGCGCACCTGACTGCTAGGTATCGCTAAGGACTTCCCAACAGGACCTGGCCATCGAAAACTGAAGACCTACCCAGGTTTTCACTGAAGCAGTGCTGGGCACGTCGTGTGCCGTACCCGACTTACCTCCGCGGTCAGGTGCGCGACCTCTAGTTCCAGCGTGGTCATCTGGCTGTGGTTGCGTCACAAACGCTGTGGACACGAGTGGGGCGGTCAGCGGCGGTTTTCATGGTGGCTCGCGCTGCCGCCGCCGGTGGACCTGCACGTGAAGGGGGCTCTTCGAGCCGGTCGACCGAAGACCCGCACTCTGCCTCGGGATCTGCACCGAGAACAGTGCCCTACAGCCAGGCGGATTCCGAGTGGGGGTGCGGGTCTTGCTGCTGGAGTGGCGGGTCGGCAGATTGACCAGGTTGGGGGTGGGTTTCTTGGGCATCTCGACATGATTCCTTCGATCAGGGCAAAACATACAGGCGTGCATGTATATTTCTGGCCGATCAGGAGAGGGAGATGTCAATGTTGATTGCTCCACGCCGTCGGTGGACCAGGGGTGTTGTCGGAGTTCTTGCGCTGCTTGTGGTTTCGCAGGTGGTGGTGGCGCCGGGGGCGCCCGCCGCGCCTGCGGGTGTTGCGGCGTGGACGTCGGTGCACGATGGGCCGCAGCGGTATCCGGGGATGCACATCGATTGGGATGTGCCGATCACCATGAGCGACGGAACCGTGCTGAAGGCCAATGTGTATCGTCCGGCGGACGCCAACGGGGCGGTCGGCACGCCGCTGCCGACGATTGTGAACCTGACGCCCTACACCAAGTTGTTGTCGATGATCGCGCAGACCGCGCTGTCGGTGCCGGTGCTGTCCGACGCGATCGTCGGGTTCCTGCGGGACTTCGAGTTGCCGGGAACCCCGCTGGAGGCGTTGACCGACGCGACGCGGGTGGCCGGCGGCGGGTTCGGGCGGGCTTTCGCAGTGGACCCCGAGCTGATTCGCAGCGGCTACACCCAGGTCGTGGTGGATGTGCGCGGAACCGGCTTCTCCCAAGGGATCTGGGAGCCGTGGGGGCCGAAGGACCAACAGGACACCCCGGAGGTGATCGCCTGGGCGGCCGCGCAGCCGTGGTCGGACGGGAAGGTCGGGATGACCGGCGCCTCGTACTCCGCGATCAATCAGGTGCAGGCGGCCGAAAAGCAGCCGCCCGCACTGAAAGCCATCGTTCCGGTGGTACCGGGCAACGATCTGGTGCGCGACATGATCGCACCGGGCGGAGCAGCCATCGGCATCCTGCTCCCCTACCTGCTCGCGGTGAACGTGGCCAAGTTCGTGCCGGATCTGGCGTCGTTGATCCAGGGCAGGTTCGACATGCAGTGGCTCGCCGACCGGCTGGCCAGCCCGATGTCGTTCATGGACGTCGGCATCCAGACGCTGAGCACGGATTCGTTCGATGCCGTGCAGCCGCAACTCCAGCGGGTTCTCGACCCGGACAGTCCGATTCGCCAGGCCTGGCTGGGACATCCCGAACGCATCACCGTGCCGACGATGGTGATCGGCGGCTGGCACGACAACTTCGCCAACGGCGAACCCCGGATCTACCAGGACATTCCGCTGCCGCCCGGGCAGAAGCAGCTGATCATGGGCAACAGCTATCACGTGAACGCGGGCTTCGACATGCGCGGCAAGCCCGGCGAACCGCCGCGCATCGACGTGTTGCAGCGCGCGTGGTTCGACAAGTGGCTCAAGGGAATCGACAACGGCATCGACGGGTACGGACCGGTGACGCTGTGGCAGCAGGGCGCGGGGTGGACCAGCACCGACCAGTTCCCGCGGGCGGAGGCGAGCCATCGTCGCCTGTACCTGTCGGCCGCACCGAGCGGTACCACGACCACCAGCGCGCACGACGGAACCCTCACGGCCGCACCGACGTCCGAAACCGACCGGCTGACCGTCGCGCCGGGTTTGGCCGGCCTCTGCTCCACCGACGCCGTCCAGGGCACCGCGGGCATCCTGGTCTTCTCCGGCTGCGGCAAGGACGCCAGGGTGCAGGAACTCGGCGGGCTGACCTTCACCAGCCCGCCGGTGGCCGAGCCGACGACGATCTCCGGGCCGATCGCGGTGCACCTGAACACGGTGCACGACGCCGCCGACGGCTACTGGACCGCGACGCTGAACGATGTTGCCCCGGACGGCCGTTCGGTGACGCTCACTACCGGCCAGCTGATGTCCTCGATGCGGGCCATCGATGACGCCAAGAGCCGCCGCTCGGCCGACGGCGCGTACACCGATCCGTTCCCGGTGATGTCCCTCGCCGCGCGACAGCCCACCGTCCCCGGTCAGCCCACCCAACTCGACCTGGGCCTCGCCCCCACCGACGCGATACTGCAACCGGGACACCGGCTTCGGATCGACATCTTCGCGGGCAACTACCCCAAAGGCCTGCCCATCCGCCCCCTACTGGACGCAACCGAACTCAAACCCCAACACCTCCAACTGGATCCCTCCGAACCCAGCTACGTCAACGTCCCGCTCGCCGGCACCCCCGGCTGGTGACCCCACAGCCGGTGGGGTTACGCGCTGATCGGGGCCGCGGTGACGCCGTAACCGAGATTGGTGAGGACCTCGGTGGTCGCCTTGGCGAAGTTCAGCGTGATGAAGTGCAGGCAGGGTGCGCCCTCATCGATGAGCCGCTGGGCCATTTCGGTGGCGATCTCGATGCCGACCTCGCGCACCGCGGCGTGGTTGGCGTCCGGATCGTCGCCCGCGGCGTTGTTCAGCCGTTCCAAGACCGCGGCGGGCAGCGAGCGCCCGCAGAGTTCCTCTGCCCGCGCGACCGTGCGCAGCGAGGTGATCGGCATCAGCTCGGGGATGATCGGCTTGGCGCCCTCGATCGGATCGAACTTCGCGATCCGATCGCGCAGCCGCAGATAGTGTTCGACGTCGAAGAACATCTGGGTGATCGAATACTCCGCGCCCGCACGCAGTTTCGCGGCCAGGTAGGCGGTGTCGGAGTCCAGATCGGGTGAGCGGTGATGGCCCTGCGGAAACGACGCGACGCCGACGTGGAAGTCGCCGAGGTCGCGCACGATGCGCACCAGTTCCTCGGCGTAGGCGACGCCCTCTGGATGCTGCTGCCATTCGCCCAGCGGGTCGCCGGGCGGGTCGCCGCGCAGCACCAGGATGTTGCGGATGCCCGAATCGGCGTACGAGCCGACCAGCGAACGCAATTCGGACAGGCTGTGCTCCACGGCGGTGAGATGCGCCACCGGAAGCAGGGTGGTCTGCTGGGCCAGTTCGCCGGTGACCCGCACGGTGCGGTCGCGGGTGGACCCGCCCGCGCCGTAGGTCATCGAGACGAACGCCGGATGCATCCGTTCGAATTGGCGCACGGCCCGCCACAGCCTGGCCTCGTTGGCGGCGTCGCGCGGCGGGTTGAACTCCACCGAGAACGGCACCGACGTGCCGGAATGGGTCCGCAGACTCTGGACAACCGAAGGGGTGGCCGAGACGTCCGGCTGCGCCCGGGGCGGACCACCTGGGGTCGAGCGTCCCCGCGCATCGTCGAAAGTCACCGGTTCAGTCTAGTGGTGACCGGCGGCAGGCCCGACGGGTCGTACCGACGAGTACGCGTATTCTTCGCAACAAAACCCGTGGCGCCCACGCGCCCGTCGCCCGCACCACCTTGGAGGCTGCCCTGTCCGCCGGATCCGGTATCCAGACGCCTCACCGCACGTCGGCCGCCGAGCTCATCGCGCCGCAGCCGGGCACACCGGCCTTCGTCGCCGCCGTGGAAGACGCGCTGACCACGTTCTTCGCCACCCGCCGCGCGCTGGTCGAGCAGCTGGGCCCGGTCTTCGTGGAGGCCGCGGACGCGCTGGAACTGTTCGTGCTGCGCGGCGGCAAGCGCACCCGGCCCGCGTTCGCCTGGACCGGCTGGCTCGGTGCGGGCGGCGACGCCGACGGACCGGACGCCGCGGCCGTGCTGACCGCGTGCTCGGCGTTGGAGCTGGTGCAGGCCTGCGCGCTGATCCACGACGACATCATCGACTCCTCGCGCACCCGCCGCCGGTTCCCGACCGTGCACGTCGACTTCGAGCAGCGCCACCGCGACCGCGGCTGGGCAGGCGACTCCGCACACTTCGGCGCCAGCGTCGCGATCCTGGTCGGCGATCTGGCGCTGGCCTGGGCCGATGACATGGTGCACGCCTCCGGCCTCGACCCAGCGGCGATCGCCCGGTTCGCGCCGGTGTGGGCGGGCATGCGCACCGAGGTGCTCGGCGGGCAGCTGCTCGACATCCACGGCGAGGCGGGAGCCGACGAGTCGGTCGAGGCCGCGCTGCGGATCAACCGATACAAGACCGCCGCGTACACCGTCGAACGCCCGCTGCACCTGGGCGCGGCCATCGCCGACGCCGACCAGGGTCTGGTCGACGCCTTTCGCCTGTTCGGCACCGATATCGGCATCGCCTTCCAGCTGCGCGACGATCTGCTCGGCGTGTTCGGCGACCCGGCGGTCACCGGCAAGCCGTCCGGTGACGATCTGCGCGAGGGCAAGCGCACCGTGCTGCTGGCCGAGGCGCTGGCCAGGGCCGACGAGGCCGATCCGGCCGCGGCGAAGCTACTGCGCACCAGCATCGGCACCGATCTGGACGCGGACGAGGTGGAGAAGCTGCGCGCCGTGATCACCGAACTCGGCGCGGTCGACGAGGTGGAACGGCGGATCAGCGAGCTCACCGAGGCCGGACTGGCCGCGATCGAAACCAGCACGGCGACAGCGGCTTCGAAAGAGCGGTTGCGCGCCATGGCGTTGGCGGCGACCAAGCGCGCTGCGTGAGCGCGAGATCGGCGACGTCGCCCGGGAAAAGGGGAACCTGAATGAAAGACGTTGCCGCATCGGCTGATCGCGTGCCTACGCGGAACAGGTCGGTCAGCCGCGCGTTGAAAACCGTTGCCGGGCCGACGGACCGGGTGGTTGTCGTCGGCGCCGGACTGGCCGGGCTGTCCGCCGCGCTCCATCTCACCGGCGCGGGGCGCGCCGTCACCCTGCTCGAACGCGCCGATCATCCCGGCGGACGAGTCGGGCGCTACCAGGGGGCGGACTACGAGATCGACTCCGGCGCAACCGTATTGACGCTGCCCGAGCTGATCACCGACGCGCTGGCCGCGGTCGGGCGGACACCGGAGACCGGCAAACCCGCGCTGCGTATCCATCAACTCGCCCCTGGCTATCACGCCAGGTTCGCCGACGGCGCGTCCCTGCGGGTGTTCGCCGACGCCGACGCGATGGCCGAGGAGGTCGCGCTGGTCTGCGGTCCGGCCGAGGCGCGGCGCTACCGGCGGCTGCGGGACTGGCTGGCCCGGATCTACGCCGCCGAGTACGGCGAGTTCATGGACACCAACTTCGATTCGCCCCTGGACATGCTGCGCATTCCCGAAAAGCGCCGCGCCCTGCTGGATTTGGTGTGGCTTGGCGGGTTCGGCCGGCTCGGACCTCGGGTACACCGGATCCTGCGGGACCAGCGGCTGGCCCGGTTGTTCACCTTCCAGTCGCTGTACGCGGGCCTGCCGCCCGCCGAGGCGCTGGCGGTGTACGGCGCGATCCCGCACATGGACACCGCACTCGGCGTCTACTTCCCCGAAGGCGGGATGCGGGCCATCGCGGCGGCGCTGGCCGAGGCGTTCACCGCGGCGGGCGGGACCCTGGAACTGGGCACCGAGGTTACCGGCGTGGACTACGCGGGACGCCGGGCCGAGCGAGTGCGCACGGCGGACGGTCGCACGTTCGACTGCGACGCCCTGGTGCTGACCGCCGATCTCGGGTCCATCGAACGGTTCGGCGTGCGGCGCCGGCGCGGGCTGCGGGCCGCGCCCTCGGCGGTCGTCGCCCACGGCACCGTGCCCGCCGACGTCGCCCGCACCTGGCCCGTCCAGGCGCATCACACGATCGAATTCGGCGACGCGTGGGACCAGACGTTCGCGGAGATCGCGGGCCGCCGCGGGCGCTTGATGAGCGACCCGTCGCTGCTGCTCACCCGGCCCGCCCTCACCGACCCCGGCCTCTTCATCACCCGCGCCGACGGAGCGCACGAACCATTCTCGCTGCTGGCCCCCTGCCCGAACCTGGACTCCGCTCCCCTGGATTGGCCCCGGCTCGCCCCCGCATACCTGCGCGAACTGCTCGACGTGCTGGAGGGCCGCGGTTACACCGGGATTGCCGAGCATTTCACCGTCGACCATCTGGACACGCCACAAACCTGGCGGGATCAAGGGATGCTGGCCGGTACGCCGTTCTCCGCGGCGCACCTCTTCCGGCAAACCGGACCATTTCGCTCGCGCAATTTTCCGCGCTCCAGCGACAATGTAGTTATCGCTGGTTGCGGCACCACGCCGGGCGTAGGAGTGCCGACCACCCTGCTGTCCGGAAAACTGGCGGCAACCCGCATTACCGGCTAGCCGCAGCCGCTCGAGATGAAACCGCGCGTACCAGCAAGATAGTGTTCCGGACGACGCCGTAAACTAGGCGCCGACCTATTCACTCGCGGTTGCGACCGCTGACCATTCGGGGGGACCGACACCAGATGGCATCCCCCGAAACGCGCGCCGCAGAGGCCACCTTGACCGAAATCACCGGCCACGCACCGAACACCGCGGCGAAGCGCGAATCGGCCGCCGCCGCGCAACCTGGCGTGCGGTCCTGGATGCGCACCGTCGCGATCTTCCTGCGCAGCCCGGAAGGGCACTCCGCGCTGCTCGGTTTCTACGGCGCGATCATGATCACCTTCGGCGGCTTCGGCGCGGGCAGCACGCGCAAGCGCGACCCGATCCTGGAGGCGCTGCACCTGTCCTGGCTACGGTTCGGCCACGGCTACGCGCTGTCCACGATCGTGATCTGGATCGGCGTACTGCTGATGATCACCGCGTGGGTGCGACTCGGCCGCACCACCATCGGCCGCGGCGATCGCCTCGACGCCGGCGTGACGCTGAACGAGCTGCGGGCCATCGTCGTCATCTGGATCACGCCGCTGCTGTTCGCCGTGCCCATGTTCAGCCAGGACGTCTACTCGTACCTGGCGCAGGGCGCGCTGCTGCGCGACGGTTTCGATCCCTACGTCGTCGGACCGATCGCGAACCCCGGCGTGCTGCTCGACAACGTGAGCCCGGTGTGGAAGACCACCACCGCGCCGTACGGACCGATCTTCCTGCTGCTCGGCCGCGGGATCACCAGCATCACCGGGGACAACGTGGTCGCGGGCACCATCGCGATGCGCCTGGTCATGCTGCCCGGCCTCGCGCTGATGATGTGGGCGGTGCCCTACCTGACCAAGCACCTCGGCGGCAAGCCGACCGTGGCGCTCTGGCTGGCCGTGCTCAACCCGCTGGTGCTGATCCACCTCTGGGGCGGCGTGCACAACGAGATGCTGATGGTCGGGCTGATGTGCGCCGGCATCGCGCTGGTGCTGGAACGTCACCACGTCGCGGGCATCGTGGTGGTCGCCATCGGTGTGGCGATCAAGGCGACCGCGGGGATCGCGCTGCCGTTCCTGGTGTGGATCTGGATGCTGCACGAACGCGAGAAGCGCGCCGCCCAGCGGGCCGGACGCGACCCGGCGAACCTACCGGAGAGCGAACGGCCGCACGATGCCGCCGAACCCACCGAGGACATGCCGCACCCGGCGCTGATGTTCGCCAAGATCGCCGGGCTCGGGCTGAGCGTGTTCGCGGCGGTGTTCGTCGCCGCCTCGGCCATCGCCGGCGTCGGCATCGGCTGGCTGACCGCGCTGTCCGGGTCGAAGAAGATCATCAACTGGCTCTCGCTGCCGACCATCATGATGCACGCGGTCGGCTGGTTCACCTCGTTCGATTCCGGCAAGGTGCTCACCGTGACCAGGGCGATGTGCGCGCTGGCGCTGGTCGCCGTGCTGGTGTGGGCCTGGTGGCGGTTCCGGCACAGCGAGCGTGAAGCGGTGTTCGGCATCCTGATCGCGTTCGTCGGGATCGTCATCCTGTCGCCGGCCGCGCTGCCCTGGTACTACTCGTGGCCGCTGGCGCTGGCCGCCGGGTTCGCGCTCTCGACCACGACATTGATGGTGCTGGTCGGGTTGTGTACCTGGTTGATGCTGGTGTTCCAACCGGACGGATCGATCGGGCTCTACAGCTTCTGGCACGTGGCCCTGGCGACGTTTGCCGCCGTGGTGGCGGCGATGTCGCTGCGCAAGGTGGACCCGCTGCGATTGCGGGCCACGCCGCCGAACCTCGACGCGGCCACCGACGCTCGGCCATGATCGGCAATGCGCCGCGCGTCGCGGGGCAGACCGAGTTGAGCGTTGCCTACCGCGAATGCAAGCAGATCGCGGCGGCCCATGGGCGCACGTATTTCCTTGCGACCCGGTTGCTTTCGGCCGAGCGGCGACCGGCGGTGCATGCGCTGTACGCGTTCGCGCGGGTGGTCGACGACATCGTGGACCATGCGGAAACCGATGTGGTGCAGCGTTATCCGAGTCAGTTGCGGGAACGGTCGGACCATGGTCACCTCGACCCGCCCCAGCACGGCCTCGGCGATGAACTGGACCTGATCGAGAAGCGGCTGCGGATCGCCCTCGACGCACCGGAGACAGCCGACCCCGCCTGGTTACTCGATTCGCCGGACCGGCGAGACCTGGTCATGCTGGCGGTTGCCGACACCATTCGCCGCTATGACATTGCCGCCCAGCACTTCTGGACGTTCCTGGATTCGATGCGGATGGATGTGCCCGGCACGCCGCGGTTCCGCGATCGGTACGCGACGATGGCCGATCTGTACGAGTACATGAGCGGCTCGGCGGCCGCCATCGGTCTGCAAGTTCTCCCGGTGCTTGGCACCGTGGTGCCGATCGCCGAGGCCGAACCCGCTGCCGCCGCGCTCGGCGAGGCGTTCCAGCTGACCAACTTCCTGCGCGATGTCGCGGAGGACCTGGACCGCGGCCGGGTGTACCTACCCGCCGACGAACTGGCCGCCTTCGGCGTCGACCACGAGCTGCTCGTCCACTGCCATCGCACCCGCCGCACCGATCCGCGCGTCCGCCGAGCCCTCGCACACCTGATCGCGATCAACCGCGACGTCTACCGCCGCGCCGAACCAGGCATCGACCTGCTCGAACCACGGGTCCGCCCCGCGATCCGCACCGCGGCCGTGCTCTACGCGAGCATCCTCGACCGCATCGAGGCCACCGACTACGCCATCTTCAGCCAACGCGCGGTCGTCCCCCGCCACCAGCGCCTAGGCACGGCGGCGATGTACTTCACCACCGCCGCGCTGCGCCGCTGACCTGGTGGCGCGGTGTTCACCCGCCCACCGCGCGCGAGATCGCTGGAGATAGGCGTTCGGCCATCGCGGCGATGCCGCGCGCCGCGAGCGCCGTTCGCGGCCCGTCGCACGTCCGAGCGGTCCAAGCACACGCGCCGAAAACGCGAGGCTCGACCGCTCGGACGCGCGGTACCCGGGCTACGAACCCGCCGCAGCTACGCGCCCGGATGTTTCAGAAGGGGTCGGCGGCGGCGCGGCGGATGACCTCGCGGGCCAGCGGGCCGTGCAGGGCGTCGACCGGCATGCCGGGGAGGCTGTCGTCCTCGGTGAAGACCCATTCCAGGATCTCCTCGTCGGTGTACTTGGCGTCCTTCATCACGGTGATCAGGCCGGGCAGGAACCGGACCACGCCCTCCTGATCGAAGAACCGTTCGGGAACGCCGACCACGCCGTCGCGGCGGACGGCGATCAGTTGGTGGTCACGCAGCATCTGATGGACGCGGGTCACCACGAGCCCGAGCCGGTCTGCCACCTCGGGCAGCGGCAGCAGCGCCACGGACTCCGGAAGGACATCATCACTGCAGGGAAATGCACTCACGCGGATAACGGTAGACGGTTACCCGCAGCAAGTCGTGAGACACCCGGGTGCGTTTGGTCGATACCATCGTGAGGGCCGCACGGGGCGGTCGATCGCTTGTGGGACCAAACCGCGAGGGGTGAGAACTTTGTGAAAGCCGGAGGACATCAATTGATCGGCCAGATGCTGGAAGGGCGCTATCGCATCGATGCGCCGATCGCCCGCGGCGGCATGTCGATGGTCTTCCGGGGTGTCGACACCCGCCTGGACCGTCCCGTGGCGATCAAGGTGATGGACCCGAAATTCGCCGGTGACCCGCAGTTTCTCTCCCGGTTCGAGTTCGAGGCGCGCGCGGTCGCCAAGCTCAAGCACTCGTCGCTGGTCGCGGTCTACGACCAGGGCGTGGACGGTGAGTATCCGTTCCTGATCATGGAGTTGGTCGAGGGCGGCACGCTGCGCGAACTGCTGCGCGAGCGCGGCCCGATGCCGCCGCACGCGGTGCGCGCGGTGGCCGAACCGGTGCTCGCGGCGATCGGTGTCGCGCACGCGGCCGGCCTGGTGCACCGCGACATCAAGCCGGAGAACGTGCTGATCTCCGACAACGGCGAGGTGAAGATCGCCGACTTCGGCCTGGTCCGCGCGGTCGCGGCGGCCAACACCACCTCGGCGAGCGTGATTCTCGGCACGGCCGCGTACCTGTCCCCCGAACAGGTGACCACCGGCACGGCCGACGCGCGCAGTGACGTGTATTCGTTCGGCGTGCTGATCTTCGAGCTGCTGACCGGGAAGGTGCCGTTCACCGGCGACACCTCGCTGTCGGTGGCGTATCAGCGGATCGAGAACGACGTGCCGAGCCCGAGCCGGTTCATCTCGGGGGTGCCGCCGGAGTTCGACGAGCTGGTCGCCAAGGCGACCGCACGCGAACCCGCGCACCGGTTCTCCGACGCGAACGAGATGGCGGCGGCGCTGCGGCAGATCGGCGCGAAGCTGAACCTGCCGCCGTACCGGGTGCCCGCGCCGCAGGAGTCGGCGGAGCATCTGAGCGCGAGCTATCGGATAGCGACGCCGGCCACGCAGCAGGCTGCGGCGGTGCCGGAGCCGTACACCCCGCCGACCGTGCAGCACACGAAGGTGGTGACCGCTCCGCGCCCCCGGGTCGACTACGGTCCGCCCGACGGCTACGAGCCGCAGCAGCAACCGGTGCGGCAGCAGCACGCGTCGTCGCCGTATCAGGCCTACGCGCCGGATCGGACCAAGTCGCGCCGCACGACGTGGGTGTGGGTGGCGATTGTGGCGATTCTCACGCTGGTCGTCGGCGTCGGCGGGTGGTGGCTCGGGGTCGGCCGGTATTCGCCGGTTCCGGCGATCGCCGGGATGGATTCCGATCGCGCGGTCGCGGCGCTGCGCGATGCCGGGTTCGAGACCGAGATCCGGCAGAAGGCGTCGGACATCATTCCGGTCGGCGGGGTGGTCGGCAGCGATCCGTCCGCGGGGTCGCGGGTCACCAAGGGATCGACGGTCGCGGTCCTGGTGTCCAGCGGCAAGCCGAAGGTGCCCGATGTGCAGCCCGGCGACCCGATCACGAAGGTCAATCAGCTGATTCGCGACGCCGGGTTGCAGCCGGTGGATTCCGGCGAGATCGGCAACGCCGCGCCGAAAGGCACACTGGCCAAGGTCGATCCGGGCCCCGGCGTCGTCCTGCCGATGGGCGGCCAGGTGAAGGTCTACCGCAGCAAGGGTTCTCAGCCGGTGAAGGTGCCCGACGTGCGCGGGAAGACGACCGACGAGGCAACCAAGATCCTCACCGCCGCGGGTATCACCGTGCGCGAGACCAGGTCTCAGTTCGACCGCAGCATCGAGGCGGACAAGGCGATCGGCACCGATCCGGCCGCAGGCGCGACCGTCCAATCCGGCGACGGCGTCGCGCTGATCGTCTCCAACGCCTTGAAGATGCCCGACGTGCGCGGCTGGACCGTGGCCAACGCCAGGGCCAAACTGCAATCCCTCGGCGTGCAGGTCGAGGTGAAACAGCTTGTCGCGAGCGACAGTTCACTCATCGTCTCGCAGACCCCGGCCGTCGGCGCCAACATCGAAGCGGGCAACACGGTATCCCTGGTCGCGCTGCCCTAGGCGGTCGCGCCTACGCACCCCCAAGCGCCCGCCACGAAGGGTGACCCGATCCGAGTTCGGGTCCCACCGCCGCACCACTCTTGATTTCCCGCACCGAGAATCGCATGCGATTTTCGGTGCGGGAAATCAGAAGTGGTGCGGGGGCGTGATGCCGCCGTCGGAACCCTTGGTCAGCGGAGCATTTCGGCGACCAGGAACGCCAGCTCCAGCGACTGCTGGGTGTTGAGGCGCGGGTCGCAGGCGGTTTCGTAGCGGCCGGAGAGGTCCAGGTCGGAGATGTCCTGGGCGCCGCCGAGGCATTCGGTGACGTCTTCGCCGGTGAGTTCGATGTGCAGGCCGCCGGGGTGGGTGCCGAGGGCGTGGTGCACCTCGAAGAAGCCCTGGACCTCGTCGACGATGCGGTCGAAGTGGCGGGTCTTGAAACCGGTGGAGGCCTCGTGGGTGTTGCCGTGCATCGGGTCGCACTGCCAGATCACCTGGTGACCGGTGGCCTGCACCTTCTCGATGATGGGCGGCAGCACGTCGCGGACCTTGCCGTTGCCCATGCGCGAGACGATGGTGAGCCGGCCGGGCTCGTTGTTCGGGTCGAGCCGCTCGACGTACTCCACCGCCATGTCGGGCGTGGTGGTCGGGCCGATCTTCAGGCCGATCGGGTTGGCCAGCAGTTCGGCGAGCGCGATGTGCGCGCCGTCGAGCTGCCTGGTCCGTTCGCCGATCCAGAGGAAGTGCGCGGACAGGTCGTAGAGCACCGGCTCGCCCGCGGCGTTCTCGCTCAGCCGCAGCATGGCGCGCTCGTAATCGAGCACGAGCGCCTCGTGGCTGGCGTAGATGCGGGCCGACTTCAGGCTAGGGTCGTTCACCCGGCAGGCGGTCATGAACGCGAGGCCGCGGTCGATCTCCTCGGCCAGCGCCTCGTAGCGGGCGCCGGCGGGCGACTTGGCGACGAAGTCGCGGTTCCAGTCGTGCACCTTGTGCAGGTCGGCCATGCCCGCGCCGGTCAGCGCGCGCACCAGGTTCATCGCGGCGCTGGCGTTGGCGTAGGCGCGGACCAGGCGCGACGGATCGTGCTCGCGCTGCGCGGCGTCGGCGACCAGCGCGTTCACCATGTCGCCGCGGTAGGACTTGAGGCCGAGCGAATCGGTGTCGGAGGAACGCGGTTTCGCGTACTGGCCGGCGATACGCGCGACCTTGACCACCGGCAGGCTGGCGCCGTAGGTGAGCACCACGGCCATCTGCAGCAGGGTGCGGATGTTGCCGCGGATGTGCGGCTCGGTGTTGTCGGCGAACGTCTCGGCGCAGTCACCGCCCTGCATGAGGAACGCCTCGCCGCGAGCCACCTCGGCGAGCTGCTCGCGCAGGTCCTCCACCTCGGCGGGCACGCAGATCGGCGGCACGCTCTCCAGCACGGTGCGCATCTGCGCGGCCTGTTCTGGATCCCACGACGGCTGCTGTAGCGCGGGGCGGGCCAGCGCTTCGTCCAACCGCCTGCGCAACTCAGTAGGCAGCGGTGGCAGTTCCGGCAGGCGATCGATCGGTACGTCGACGGTCCAGTTCACTCGTTCAGAATACGGATGAGTCGGACGAGCGTGGTACCCACCATAGGGGTGTCTCCGGCCACCACCCCGCGGATCCGAGCCCGCCTGCGAATCCGGCCCCTCCCCCGCTTAGGGTGATTGTTCGGAAACGTACGCCCGGCCGAACCGGCGCCACACCGAATTGCTGAGGAGTAGACCGATCTCGCTTCGATACTTTTACGACTGCGAATTCATCGAGGACGGGGTCGTCATCGACCTGGTCTCCATCGGTGTCGTGTGCGAGGACGGGCGCGAATACTACGCGGTGTCCACGGAATTCGATCCGGACAAGGCGGGCCCGTGGGTACGCAGGCACGTGCTGCCGCAGCTGCCCTCGCCGTCCTCGCCGCTGTGGCGCAGCCGCAAGCAGATCCGCGACGACCTGTACAAGTTCCTGGTGCCGCGTTCGTCGGTGGTGCCGGAGCTGTGGGCCTGGGTCGGCGCCTACGACCACGTGGCCCTGTGCCAGCTGTGGGGCTCCATGGTGGACCTGCCCACCAGCTTCCCCCGCTACACCAACGAGCTGCGCCAGCACTGGGACGCGCACGGCCGCCCCGAACTGCCCCCGGTCCCCCCGGACGCGCACGACGCGCTCGCCGACGCCAGGCACAACCTGGCCAAGTTCGAGGCCATCGAGGCGTCTCGGCGCAGCGCGCCCCGGCTGTAAGCACAACGCGAAGGCCCCGAGTCGGTTTCGACTCGGGGCCTTCGGTTTTCAGCTGTCAGTGGCTGTGCTTGCCACCGAGTTCCTTCTCCTGACGCGCCTGCAACACCTTGAGCTGCTTGTGCTCCTCGGCGTGCTCGGTCTCGAAGTGCTGCTCGCTCTCCTGCCACGGGTCCGCCCGCAGGAAGCTGCCGGTACCGGGCTTGCCGGCCGAGCCGAGCTTGCTCATCTTCTTCGGGACGGTCGCGCCCTGGTACTCCAGCGGGATCGGGTGGCCGTGGTCGTCGACCGGGCCGAGCGGCTGGTGCACCTCGATGTACTCACCGTGCGGCAGCCGCTTGATCACGCCGGTCTCGATGCCGTGCTCGAGCACCGCCCGGTCGCTGCGCTGCAGGCCGATGCAGAACCGGTAGGCGACGAAGTACGCCAGCGGCGGCACGACCAGGATGCCGATGCGGCCCATCCAGGTGGTCGCGTTCAACGAGATGTCGAACTTCAGCGCGACGATGTCGTTGACGCAGGACAGGGTCAGCACGACGTAGAAGCCGATCGACATCGCGCCGATCGCGGTGCGCACCGGCACGTCGCGCGGACGCTGCAGCAGGTTGTGCCCGGCGGTGTCGCCGGTCAGCCGCTTCTCGATCCACGGGTACATGATCAGCACGGTGAACACCAGGCCCATGATCAGCGCCACCCAGAACACGGCCGGAACCGTGTAGCGACCCAGGTAGAGCTCCCACGGCGGCATCAGACGCGCCAGGCCGTCGGTCCACATCATGTAGAAGTCCGGCTGCGAACCCGCGGACACCTGAGACGGGTTGTACGGACCCAGGTTCCAGATCGGGTTGATCTGGAACAGGCCGCCCATGATGCCGACGATGCCGAGGGTGAAGGCGAAGAACGCGCCCTGGTCCGCGGCGAACACCGGGATGATGCGGGCGCCGACCACGTTGTTCTCGGTGCGGCCCGGCCCGGGGAATTGGGTGTGCTTCTGGTACCAGACCAGCGCCACGTGCGCGGCGATGAGGGCCAGGATGATGCCGGGCAGCAGCAGCACGTGCGCGATGTAGAGGCGCGGGATGATGATCGTGCCGGGGAAGTCCCCGCCGAAGATCAGCCAGTGCATCCAGGTGCCGGCGATCGGGATACTCATCGTGATACCGCCGAACGCGGCCCGCAGGCCGGTGCCGGACAGCAGGTCGTCGGGCAGCGAGTAACCGAAGAAGCCCTCGAACATCGCCAGGATCAGCAGCAGCGAGCCGATCACCCAGTTCGCCTCACGCGGCTTGCGGAACGCGCCGGTGAAGAAGATGCGGAACAGGTGCACGATGATCGACGCCGCGAACAGCAGCGCGGCCCAGTGGTGCACCTGGCGGACGAACAGACCGCCACGCACCTCGAAGGTGATGTCCAGCGACGTCTCGTAGGCCCGCGACATGGTGACACCACGCAGCGGCTGGTACGAGCCGTTGTAGACGACCTCGGTCATCGACGGATCGAAGAACAGGGTCAGGTAGACACCCGAGAGCAGCAGGATGATGAACGCGTACAGCGCGATTTCACCGAGCAGGAACGACCAGTGGGTCGGGAAGACCTTGTTGATCGAGCGCTTCACGAACGCGGCGGCTTGGTACCGCTCGTCCATCTCGTTAGCCTGTGCGGCGGCAGAAGGGCTCATGCCTGCACCTCGCTAGCGCTCGGTTCCGGCATGTGCCCTGCACGCTGACACATGATTCGCTCACTCCGTTCGCTCATGAACGACGCTCCCAGTAGGCCGGGCCGAGCGGCTCGATGAAGTCGCCGTTGGCGACCAGGTAGCCCTCGGAATTGACGGTGATCGGCAGCTGCGGCAGTGCGCGAGCGGCGGGACCGAAGACCGGCTTACCCCATTCGGTCGCCAGGAACTGCGACTGATGGCAGGGGCAGAGGATCTTGTTGGTCTGCGACTCGAACAGCGACGTCGGGCAACCGAGGTGGGTGCAGATCTTCGAGTAGGCGAAGTAGTCGCCGTAGTTGAAGCTCTCCTGGCCCTTGCGCTTGATCGCCTTCTGCGCGTCTTCGGTGCGCAGGCGGATCA
The DNA here is from genome assembly GCF_042793755.1 of Nocardia sp. NPDC056564. Classification (NCBI taxonomy): domain Bacteria; kingdom Bacillati; phylum Actinomycetota; class Actinomycetes; order Mycobacteriales; family Nocardiaceae; genus Nocardia; species Nocardia sp. NPDC056564. Next base: position 66,872 of record NZ_JBHTUR010000013.1, on the reverse strand, counting down.
GCATGACCGCGTTGCGGATACCGCGCAGCGACTGGAGCGTGGCGTGCTCGTCGCCGCGCCACTTCTCCTTCCAGGGGAACACCGTCTCCATGCCGCCCGCGTCCATGTCCTCGGGCCGGACCAGCACGATGTCCTCCGGGCGACCGGTGTCGCGGCGGATGTAGATGGTCTCGCCCTCGAAGTCCGGGGTCCAGCCGGAGACCCACAGCGGCGACTTCTCCCGCTTGGCCCACGGGTTCTTCACCATGCCGCCGACGAACACCAGCAGCGCGCCGATGCCGAGCACACCGACGCCGGCGCCGGCCGTGCGGGTGATCAGCTTGCGGCGGGCCAGCGTGGAGGTCTCCAGCGCGTCGGAGAGCTCGGCGACCAGGGTGCGGCGCTCGACCTCGGGCGACGGGCCGTCGTGGCGGTCCTGGATGGACAGCTCGGCGGGGATGAACATCTTGCGGATCAGCACCACCGCGACACCGATGACCAGCACCGAGACGCCGAAGGTGACACCGACCAGCGGGGTGAACAGCGAGTAGGCGGTGTGGCCTTCCTCGTCGGACGGCTTGAACTTCCACGGCCAGAACAGGTACACGCCGATCAGCGCCGCCGCGGCGATGCCGGACACGGCGAACCAGAACGCGACCGCGCGCTCGGCGCGCTTCTCCGCGCGGGTGCCCGGAACCGGGAACCGCTCGCGCCGGTAGGCGACGTCGACGCCGTCCCGCTCGGTGCCGAGCTTGACCAGTTCGTCGCGGGTCATCGCGTCGAGTTCGGCCTCGGTGTAGTCGCGCTTCACCGCGTGGCTGTCGGACTCCGCCACCGCGTGGCCATCGGACTCCGCCACCGCGTGGCCGTCGGAATCGGCGACCACCTCGTGGGAACCGTGGCCCGTGGATTCCTTCGACGGCTCGCCGCCGTCGTGGCCCTCATCCGGCCGACCCATGTCGTTTGGCTCCTTCTCGTTCTCGCTCATGACCGTGACCCGATCCAAATCGCGGCACCGACGACCGTCGTGATACCGATCACCCACATGACCAGGCCCTCGGTCGCGGGACCGAAGCCGCCGAGGTCCCAGCCGCCGGGGGCCTTCTCCTCTTTCGCGTTCATGACGTAGGCGACGATGTCGCGCTTCTCCTCCGGCGACAGCTGCCGGTCGGAGAACTTCGGCATGTTCTGCGGGCCGGTCATCATCGCGTCGTAGATCTGCTGCTCGGAGGCGGGCTCCAGCGGCGGGGCGAACTTACCGGAGGACAGCGCGCCGCCGCGGCCGGTGAAGTTGTGGCAGGACGCGCAGTTCATCCGGAACAGTTCCGAACCGCGGGCGATGTCGTCGCCGCGCAGCGACTCCTGCGCGATCTCGCCGTTCGCGTCGCGGACCACGGTCGGGCCGCCGCCGTTGGCCGCCACGTACGCCATCAGCGCGTCGGTCTGGTGCTCGTCGAACTTCGGTGGCTTGCGCTGCGCCTGGGCCTCGTTGCGGGCCATCGGCATGCGGCCGGAGGACACCTGGAAGTAGACGGCGGCCTCGCCGACGCCGATCAGGCTGGGACCACGGTCCTGAACGCCCTGCAGGTTGGCACCGTGACAGGTGATGCAGGAGGTGTCGTAGAGCTGGTTACCCTCGCGGATCAGCGCCGAGGAATCCTCGTTCGCGGTCGCCCGCTGCGGGTCCGGCGTCAAGGCCGCGGCCAGGAAGCCCGCACCGACGAGGCCCACCAACAGCGCGAGCCCGCCCGCGATGCGACGGCGAACGCGGCGCTGCCTGCGTGTCTTGCTGGCCTCGCCGTTCCCGTTGCTGGCGGGCTCTGGCGCTGACGGGGGAGATGAACTCATCTGTGTCCCTTTGGAGTAGACGGAACCGACGTGTGCAAAAGACTGGGTAGCCCGACTCAGCGGACGAAGTAGATCGTGGCGAACAACCCGATCCAGACGATGTCGACGAAGTGCCAGTAGTACGAGACGACGATCGCGGCGGTGGCCTGCGCGGGGGTGAACTTACTGACCTTGGTGCGGATCAGCAGGAACACGAACGCGATCAGACCGCCGATGACGTGCAAACCGTGGAAACCGGTGGTGATGTAGAACACCGAGCCGTAGGCGCTGCTCGAGATCGAGGTGCCTTCCTTGACCAGGCTTGTGTACTCGTAACCCTGGCCCGCGACGAACATCGCGCCCATGATCAGCGTGATGACGTACCAGCGGCGCAGGCCGAACACGTCGCCACGCTCAGCGGCGAACACGCCCATCTGGCAGGTGAACGACGACGCGACCAGCACGGTCGTGACCGGCACGGCGAGCTTGAGGTTCAACTCGGTCGGTTCCGGCGGCCAGACGCCGTGCGCCTGTGCGCGCGCGACGAAATACATCGCGAAGAGGCCGGCGAAGAACATCAACTCGCTGGACAGCCAGATGATGGTACCGACGCTGACCATGTTGGGCCGATTCAGCGAGTGCACACGCTGGGTAATGGCCGATCCGGGGGTCCCTACTGCGGTCGTCACGGGGGTAAGTATGACTCGTCGTAGTACGACACAAGTACCCGGGTGCGAAACTTGTGCCTCCGTGTCGGAAAACCCACGGACAGACAGCCTCTCGACCAGGGCTCGGCGTGTTGAGGTCGAGCCGCCCGCGGCGCGGCGGCATCGGTCGGAACGTGTTTACGTGCCGGGTCCGCGTGCCCTCGGGTAGCTGGACCCAGCATGACAGGTGTGCGTAAGTAAAAGCTGAGATGGAGGCGATGTGGCAGGGCGTTTGTGGGGTCGGCTGTTCGGGCGCGGCGGGCAGGCGCCGCTGGATCCGAGCCGGGCCGATCTGGTGGTGGTCGCGTCGAGTTTCGATGACGCGGAAGCGTGTTCGGCGGCGTTGGCGCGGGCGAGCGAGCTGGTGCCGGACGCGGACGCGGTGCTGCGGCATCATCTGCGGATTCCGCCGGAGCAGGTCGAGGCGGTGTGTGCGATCGCGGCGCAGGACGGGTACGCGCCCGCCCCTCGGGTCGGAGGGCCGGGGACCGACGCGTGGGAAACCGTGATTCTGCAACGGGTGCAGGTGCTCGACGCGCTGCACTGTTCGCAGGAGCGTTCGCGGATGGCCGGGCTCGCGCAGCGGCACGACGGGACCGCGGATGGGTGGGATGCGCTGCAACCGCGGCCGGCGGCCGGACAATCCGGGTCCGGGGTTTAACCACAGGCTTTGGCCTGAACGGGGGCAGTAAGCTGCTTCGCGACAAACTGGTGTGCAACCAGTGTGACGGGAGAAAGTTACTTCATGAGCGTGCGCAGCTGGCCCCAGGTACTCGGAACCCTCGCCGACGGTGGCGACCTGGCCGCGGACGACACGGCATGGGCGATGGACGAGATCATGTCGGACAACGCCACCCCCGCGCAGATCGCGGCGTTCGGGGTCGCCATGAAGATCAAGGGACCGACGCCCGAGGAACTGACCGGGCTCGCCGCGGGCATGCTCGAGCACGCGCGTCTGGTGCACATCGACGGTGACGCCGTCGACATCGTCGGGACCGGTGGTGACCGGTCCGGGTCGGTGAACATCTCCACCATGTCCTCGATCGTGGTGGCCGCGGCGGGGGTGCCGGTGGTCAAGCACGGGAACCGCGCGGCCTCGTCCAAGAGCGGCGGCGCGGACGTGCTCGAATCGCTCGGGGTGCGGCTGGCGCTCGGGCCGGAGGCGGTGGCGCGGTGCGTGCGCGAGGTGGGGATCGGGTTCTGTTTCGCGCCGGTGTTCCATCCCGCGCTGCGGTTCGCCGGGGCGGCGCGTAAGGAAATCGGGATTCCGACGGTGTTCAATGTGCTTGGGCCGCTGACGAATCCGGCGCAACCGCGGGCCGGGCTGGTGGGGTGCGCGTTCGCGGATCTGCTGCCGGTGATCGCCGGGGTGTTCGCCGCGCGCGGCGGGAGTGCGTTGGTGGTCCGGGGGGACGACGGGCTCGACGAGATCACCACGTCCGACACGACCACCGCGTGGGTGGTGTCCCGGGGGCAGATGCGGGAGACGACCATCGATCCGAGTCGTCTCGGCATCGCGCGCGTCGATCTGGAGGCACTGCGGGGCGGCGACGCCGAGGTCAACGCGGGTGTGGCGCGGAGCGTGTTCGCCGGAACGGGCGGCGCGGTGCGGGACGCGGTGCTGGTGAACTCGGCGGCGGCCATCGTGGCCTACGACATGTCCCAGGGGACGGTCGATTTCGCGGCCGACGTGCACGACGCGCTGGCCGGCGGGCTCGAGCGGGCCGCCGAGGCGATCGACTCGGGCAAGGCCGCGGCGCTGCTCGAACGGTGGACGAAGTTGACGGTCACGCTCGGGGACCGCTAGCCAGGGGCGGACCCGGTTCTCCGTGCGGACGGGGTCACGCCGGCGCCCTCGGTCGGTCACTGTGCATGTGGCTGGCTGGTGTGCCGTGCCCGTTTCCAGCTCGGCGGGCACACACTTGTCGGGTCGGCGGGCACGACTTCGCCGCTGGACAGCGGGCACGACTTGACCGCTCGGCAGGCACGACTTAGCCGTTGGGCAGGCACGCACATGGCCGTTAGGCAGGCACGATTTAGCCGTTGAGCAGGCACGACTTGACCGCTCAGCGGGCATGCACTCGGCACCTCAACAAACACGACTTCGCCGTTGGGCAGGCACGGCTTGACCGCTCAGCGGGCACGACTTCGCCGTTGAGCAGGCACGGCTTGACCGCTCGGCAGGCACGACTTCGCCGTTGAGCGGGCACGACTTGGCCGCTCAACGGGCGCGCGCTTGGCCCGCAGCCGGCACGACTCTGCCGTTCAGCAGGCATGGCACTCGGCCCCTCGGCGGGCACGCATGCGCGGGCGATGTCGTGCGCGGCGGGCAGCTGCGCCAGATTGTCGAGTCCGGCGGATGCCGCCATCCAGGTGTCGCGGGCGGCCGAGTCGCACAGGTGCAGGTCGTCGAGCGTCGAATCGCACGCTGCGCGCAAACCGTGGACATAGAGATAGCTGAAGTGCATAAGATGAGGTCAGCTTGATAGCTGGACAGACGCATCTACGTAGAGCCGACTCGGCGCGGCAGCGGCGAACGGCTTCGACCGGCGAGGAGCACAGCATGCGGCGCAGCGTTCGTGCAGGACTCGGGAGTCTTTCGGTGGCCGCCCTCTGCGCCGCCGCTCCACTGGCCGTGGCCGACGGATGCGGATTGTTCGTCGGCGGGGTGAATTACACCGACCGAAACGGGTGTGTCCTGCTCGGCGAGGACGCGCCACGGGATTTCCAGAACGACACCGACAGCGTGGTGACGATCTATGCCGACGCCACCTGCGGGGGCATATCCACCGGGGTCCTCTCGCCACACGACAGCGGCACCTACACCGGCAAGTCGATGATCATCGGCTGATCCGCACACTTCCCGGCGAGCACCCCGGCTCCTACCAACGAGGAGCAGCACATGAAGCACAGCATTCGGGTAGCACTCGGGGCACTTTCGATGGTGGCCGTTTGCGCCGTTCCGACGGCGGCTGCGGCCGAGGGCGAATTGATCGTCGACGGTACCGATTACGGCGGCACGTCCGGCTGCGTCGACCTCGGGCCGAACGCGCCGCGCAAGTTCAAGAACAACAGCGACCGGCTGGTGACCATCTATATGAACACCCACTGCGTCGGTGCCGCCTCGGGAATCCTGCGCGGGCGCTCGAGCGGCACCTACACCGGCAGTTCGATGTTGCGCAGCTGAGGCTCACTCCCCCAGCGAGAAGCCGGCCTCGGTGTCCGCGCTGGCGTAGGACTTGAACGCGATGTGCGTGATGGTCCGCGCGACGCCGGGGACCTTGTCGAGGCGGTTGGTCACCACCTCGGCGATCTGCTCGTGGTCGCGCACCCGCACGATCGCGATCAGGTCCACGTCACCGGCACAGGAGTACACCTCGGTCACACCCTCGGTGTCCGCGACGGCCTGCGCGGTCTCCGGAATGCGGCCGTTGTCGGCGTCAATCATCACGATCGCGGTAATCATGCGCTCAGCCTAAGCGGTCCACGTACGCATCCTCAGCGGGTTGGGCGTGCGCCGCCGCATCCGCCACCTCAGCCCACCCGACCCACCGCCCCGCCCCATACATCGGCTCCCGATACCCCTCCGTACTCCGCACTATCCGCACCCCCGCCCGAGCCAGCCACCGCACAACCAACCCCACCTCCTCCGGCGAGGCCCCCCGCAACGGCGGCACCCCAACCGGCACCCAACCCTCCCCGGACACATCGCCCCCCGCGACCGACCCGGCCGCGACACCAGCGGCCGACTCACCACCTTCCGCAGAATGAGCCACCCCACCCTTACCGCCCGCCGAGACGCGGCCCATCGCCTCACCACGCCCCGCCGAATCATCGCTCGCCACAGCACGACCCGCCGCGAGAACACCCTCGGCCACTACCCCTCCACCACCACCCACCAGGTTGCGGCTCATCGCATCACTGCCTGCCCTGTCACCGCCTGCCGCATCCTGATCTGTCATTTCAGGTTTTGCCACGCTGCCACGAGCCATCGCGTCTATATCTACCGCGTCATCAACGACAGCTGCGCCGCGATCAGCCATCCGGACGCGGTCTTGCGTGGTGTCATCCGACATATCGCTGTCTGCCATGTCACGGCCTGCCGCGTCGTTGCGTCGCTCGGTGACATCGGCTGTGCGGTCAGTCATTCCCTCGATGCTCGTTGCGGCGCCGTTCGGCACGTGGAAGGTCAGAGCGCCGGCTCTCAGCGCTGCGGTCCTCGTCACGCGACGGCCGGTCGGACCTGCACCCGCCGCCCGGTGGGTCGCCGCATCGCCCTCTGCTGCGGTGTCATCGTTTTGGTTCGCTATGCCGCCGTCGGGCGCCGAACCTTCGAGCTTCCCGGCATGACCCGGCGGGATCGCCTGTGTGTGCTCAGCGGCGCGGGCCGGACTCGGCGCGAAGGCCGGGCTGGGTACGGGAATCGGGATGTCCGCGGCGATCTGGCCCTGGGCGGAGAAGCCGCCCTCCGGGATGACGGTTTCGGCGGCGGCCACGAGTTGCTCGACCACCGCCATCGGCGGGACTCCCCTGACCGCGTTGCCCGCGGCGGCCAGCCGTCCGTAGCGGATGACGGCGAACTCCCAGCCGCCCGCGCCGTCGGGGTGGGCGGCGATCAACTCCGCGATGCGGGCGACGGCGGCGAGGCGCTGGGTGCGGTGCAGGGCGCGAACCACGGCGGCGGTTCGGTCGCGCAGGCGGGCGGCGGCCTCGAAATGTTGTGCGCGGGAGTGGGTTTCGATGCGGTCGAGCATGGTGCGCAGCGGGGCGTCGGAGTAGCCGGCGAACAGGGCGCGGACGAGCGCGGGGGCGGGGGCGTATTCCTCTGTATTAATAGGAGCGCCGAGGGCGGCGGCGGGACAGCCGCCGACGAGCGCGGGCGGGCAGTCGTGCAGGGCGCGCCGGGGCAGGCGGGTAGTGCATGTGCGCAGGCCGGTGTATTCGGCGATGATCACCGCCAGTTCCGTGGCGTCGGCGCGAGAGTTGAACGGGCCCAAGGAATCCCGGTTCGGCGTGCGGACGACGGAGAAGCGCGGGAAGGGTTCGTCGGTGAGCGTGATCCACCAGGCGCGCTTGGGAAACTTCGACCGGCGGTTGTACGGCGGGGTGTGCGCGACGAGCAGGCGCAGTTCGCGGACCCCGGCCTCCAGCGCGTGCGCGCAGACCACATGATCGACCCGGGTGGCGAGGGAGACCATCTCCTTCATCCGCCCGCGGGTCTCCGAGCCGGTGAAGTAGTTACGTACGCGCCGGCGCAGATTCACCGCGGTGCCGATATAGAGGACCTCGTCGGCGGGCCCGCGGAACAGGTACACGCCGGGGCTGGCGGGCAGGTCGTTGGCGAGTACCCGCTTGGCGCGCTGACGCGGGGTGACATCGGGCAGATAGTCGACGAGCTCGGTGAGACTGTGCACGCCCTGATTGCCGACCCGCGCGATCAACGCGTGCAGCACGTCCACGGTCGCGCGCGCGTCATCCAGCGCGCGGTGCGTCGGTCGCGTGCTCGCGCCGAGCAACTGGGCCAGCGCACTCAACCGGACCGAGGGCGCCTCGTCCCGCCCGAGCACCCGCCGGGCCAGCTTCACGGTGCACAGCACGGTCGCCGCCGGCCAGGCCATGTCGTGCGCCGCCGCGGCCGCCCGCAGGAACGCCATGTCGAACCGCGCGTTGTGCGCGACCAGCACCGCGCCTGCCGCGAACTCGAGGAATCCGGGCAGCACCGAGGCGATGTCCGGGGCCGCGTAGACCATCGCCGTGGTGATCCCGGTGACCTGGACGATGGCCGGCGGCACCGCACGCCCCGGATTGACCAGGGTGGCGAACTCGCCGAGCACCTCACCGCCGCGCACCTTGACCGCGCCGATCTCGGTGATCGCGTCCCCACCCGGACTGGTCCCGGTGGTCTCCAGGTCGACGACCACGAAGGTGGTGTCGAACAGGGGCGTGTCGAGGTCGTCGAAGACCAGTTGCCGAGCGGCGGCCTTGCGCGGTGCGGGGTCGGACACGGGCTGGAGCGTAGGCGGTGGGTCCGACAAGAACGGGGCGCGCGCGGGCAGGGTTCGGCGCACGCGGAAACCCCAGGAAATGTCTGAATTACACCGTGCGTATTTATGGTTCGGTACCCACGAAATGATCTAGAACGCCAAAAAGTGACATAGGTCACACTGTCGCATAAAACGTATCAATCGGTCGGGCGTGTCGGCTGACGCGGACGGGCCGCTTCGGGCTCGCTGTGACGGATCACAGCGAGTTGTCCGACCGACCAGTGTTCAACGCGCAGATGTCCCCGAGATGAACGTAGCGACCTGGGGAAATGTCCAATCGGCTCACTTCCCGGGCCCGGTCGGGCATGGCATCGCTGACCGAGATAGCCGCCGCGAAGCTCGCCGACGATTACGCGTCGTTATCTTTTCGTGATTGCTGGGACATATCTCACACTGATTAAGCCCGAATTCAGACCCGCGCACGCATTCGGCAGTCGGCGGACTTTACAAACCCCCGTGATGTGTTCGTAACCTTTTCGAGACCTCACGGAGTCCGACGCACCAACCGGTGCGAACGACACGAAGTCCGCGGCACCAGTCAGGGTGCGGCGTCGTGGGGCAGATTGGGAGTACCGCATCATGACGACCAAATCCGTCAAGCGTTCGGCGCAGCGTGCCGTCGCCGCCGGGGCCGTCGGCGCTGCCACCATCGGCGCGTTCCTGCTTCCGGCCGCCCCCGCATCGGCGCAGCCGGTGAACATCCCCGGCGTCGGGACCTTCGAGGTGCCGAACGAGATCCAGATCCCGCAGGGCATCCCGGGCATCGAACTGCCGGGCCAGGCCCCGCTGCCGTTCGTGGCCCCGAAGCGGACCATCGGCGAGGAAGCCCTCGACGCCGCCATGAGCAAGCTCGGCGCACCGTACGTGTACGGCGCCGCGGGCCCGAACGCGTTCGACTGCTCCGGCCTGGTCAAGTGGTCCTACGAGCAGGCGGGCCTGGAGCTGCCGCGCACCAGCGGCGCCCAGCTGTCCGCAGGCACCCCGGTCTCGATGGACGACCTGCAGCCGGGCGACCTGGTGTCGTTCTACGGCGGCGGCCACTCCGGCCTGTACGCCGGCGACGGCAATGTCGTGCACGCGTCCACCGCGGGCACGCCCGTGCAGGTGGCCCCGATCTCCTCGATGCCGGTCGCCGGAGCCCGTCGCTTCTGACAAACCGCTGGTCGGGCCGTACGTTGCGGCCCGACCCCCGGGCGGCCGCTGTGATCATTTCGTTCTCTACTGGACATAGACGCAGGCCGTTCCGTAACCTAATCGAGACCTTCTGGAATTACCCGAGGCTCGCACAGCGCAAACCTCGTTTTCGATGAAGGTGCTCATCGGTTCGGATCGTCGGTTCCACCCAGATCGTTTCACGAGAGAGCGGGGCAAGGCAGGCTGTGGCAGCTCACCGGAGACATGGCACCCGACGTCTGGTCGGCGGCGCACTGGTGGCCGGAGTCCTGGCCACCACCGCCCTCTACGGTGGCAACCCGGCCGGAGCTGATCCGGTCGCCTTACCGACCACGGCCACCGAGGCCGTGCAGCGGATGATCGACCTCTCCCGCCAGTCCGAGCAGCTCAATCAGCAGGCCTTGGACGCGCAGTCCGATCTGGACGCCAAGCTCGTCATCCAGCACGACGCCGACGCCAAGCTGGCCGCCAGCACCGACATGGTGAACCGCGCCCGCGACGAGGTGCGCAAATACCAGCCGATCATCGACCGGACCGCGATCGCCGCCTATCAGGGCGCGCGCACCAACCGTTTGTTCGCGGTGCTGGTCAGCGATTCCCCGCAGCAACTGCTCGACCAGATGTCCACGCTGGACGTGCTCGCCGCGCAGACCTCCGCGCAGCTCGATCAGTACAAGGTCGCGACCGACGCCGCCGACAAGGCCGAGACCGTCGCGCGCCGGGCCGCGGACGAGGCCCGCGCGGCCGCCGAGAAGGCCGACACCGTGCGCGCCGACCTGGAACGCAAACGCAGCGACCTCGGCGGCGCCATCGCCCAGGTGGTGCAGGCGTGGGGCGCGCTGTCCACCAAGGACAAGTCCGCGCTCGCCGGTTCCCCGTTCCCGCCCGGCTTCGACCGCGACACCCTGCTGCAAGGACTGGTCCCCGGCAGCGGCACCAGCGCGTTGGCCGCCGGCCTCACCCGCATCGGCGACCCGTACGTCTGGGGCGCGACCGGCCCGAACCAGTTCGACTGCTCCGGGCTCGTGCAGTGGGCGTTCAAACAGGTCGGCAAGAACGTGCCAAGGACCAGTTCCGCGCAGGCGACCTACGGCACCCCCGTGTCGAAGGACGAACTACAACCCGGCGACGTCGTCTTCTTCTACTCCGATATCTCCCACGTAGGCATCTACGCCGGCAACGGACTCATGCTGCACGCCTCCACCTTCGGCGTTCCGGTAGCCGTCGCCCCCATGGGCTCCACGCCCTACAACTCCGCTCGGCGATACTGACCAACTATGAATGGACATAGCCTGTCCAACCCCAAGCCGCGGCGATGAGTGGCGTGCGTGGGTTGCGGGCGTGGTGGTCGGCTCGGCGGCGGTTCGAGTTCTGTCTGACGGTTGCGATAGTCGTCGCGTTCACGGGGTTCTGCGGGGCCCTGGTCATGCTGCCGAACTCGGCGCTGCCGAAACCGCATGCGGCCAAGGAGACCGCGGATGTCGCAGGTCAGGTTCCGGCCGGCGATCCGCGGCTGGCCGAGGTGCGGCGCAGCATCGAACCGTTCGGCTCGATCGTCGCCCGCCAGGTGCCGACCGGTGACGGGCAGCGATCCCTGGTCGTCGGCCATCCCGCCCAGCGCGTCGAAATCGACATCCTGGAACGCGAACTCGCCGCCGCCACTACTGCGGTCAGCGAGGTGTGGGGCAAGGACTGGGCGCAGGCGACCACAGTCGTAGTCGCCTCCTCCCCCTCCGAGTTCGCCGGCCTCGTGCACGCGGGCGGCATGTCCCCCGAGGTCGCCGCCGCCTCGGTCGCCGACCCGTTCGCGCCGGGCACCCAGCCGACCGGCCAGCGCATCGTGTTCAGCCCCGACGCCGGCCGCCGCCTCGACCCCGAGGGCCTGCGCACCCTGCTCCGCCACGAACTCACCCACATCGCCACCCGCGCCGAAACCCGCGACGGCGCCCCGCTGTGGATGCTCGAGGGTTTCGCCGACTACATCGCACACCACGGCCAAGGCCACCGCTTCGCCGACATCGCCCCCACCCTCACCGCGCAGGTCACCCTCCGCAACCTCCCCGGCGACCTGCCCGCCGACGCGGAATTCTCCGGCCGCAACGCCGCCGCCACCTACGAACAAGCCTGGTCCCTCTGCGCCTTCATCGCGGACAAATACGACCAGCCCCACCTCGTCGACCTCTACCGCCAAATCGCCGCATCCCCCCAAACCCCCGCCACCGAAGACCACATCCTCCAAACCGCCCTAGGCACCAACCGTGCCGACTTCATCGCCGCCTGGCGCACCTGGCTCTCCACCCAAACCACCTGACCCGCACACCTTCTGACATCCGCACCCGTGTCAGCCCGGCAAGTCGACATGCGAGAAATCAGCCGATGTGCGGCTGTGGTCGCGGTCGCGGTGGGCTGACCGCCGTGCGAGAACACGCCGCGCGAAGTAGCGAAACGGGCAACACAGTAGGTTGTCACCATGGCCCGAACTCTGCTGGTGACCAATGATTTCCCGCCGCGGCCGGGTGGTATTCAGTCCTATCTGCATGCCTTGGCCGGTCAGCTCCCGCCGGACGATCTCGTCGTGTACGCCCCGCGCTGGCGCGGCGACAGTCACCTGAAATTCGATGCCAAACAGAAGTTTCAGGTGGTCCGCCACCCCACCACGCTGATGCTGCCGACCCCGCTGGTCATGCGCCGAGCCGCGCGCCTGCTCCGCAGCGAGAAGTGCGACACCGTGTGGTTCGGCGCCGCCGCCCCGCTCGCGCTGATGTCGCCGGTGCTGCGCCGCGCGGGAGCCGAACGCATTCTGGCCAGCACGCACGGGCACGAGGTCGGCTGGTCCATGCTGCCCGGCGCGCGGCAGGCGCTGCGGCAGATCGGCGAGCACACCGACGTGATCACCTACGTCAGCAAGTACACGCGCGGGCGTTTCGCCTCGGCATTCGGCCGCAACGCCGCGCTGGAGTACCTGCCGCCGGGCGTGGACACCGACGCGTTCCGCCCGGATCCGGCCGCGCGCGCCGAACTGCGCGACCGGTACGGGCTCGGCGACCGCCCGACCATCCTGTGCCTGTCCCGCCTGGTCCCGCGCAAGGGCCAGGACGCGCTGATCGTCGCCATGCGCGAGATCCGCGACCGGGTCCCCGGCGCGGTCCTGGTCATCGCGGGCGGTGGACCGTACGAGGAGAAGCTGCGTCAGCTCGCGATCGCCGCCGGCATCTCCGACGACGTCATCTTCACCGGCCGCGTCCCCTCCGGCGAACTCGCCGCGCACCACACCCTCGCCGACGTCTTCGCCATGCCGTGCCGAACCCGCGGCGCGGGCCTCGACGTCGAGGGCCTCGGCATCGTCTACCTCGAAGCGTCCGCATCGGGCGTGCCGGTGGTCGCCGGCCGCTCCGGCGGCGCGCCGGAAACGGTCATCGAGGGCGAAACCGGGCGCGTCGTCGACGGACGCTCGGTCCAGCAGATCACCGATGCCCTGGTAGACATCCTCTCCGACCCCGACGCGGCCGCCAGAATGGGCGCCGCGGGCCGCGCGTTCGTCGAGGACCGCTGGCGCTGGGACACCCACGGCGTCCGCCTCCGGCAACTCCTGCGGTGATCACCACTGCTGCGTCCAGGCCCCGATCCGATACGCTCACCCTGTGAGCCAGCGAACCAGAGACGCAGCGCCCCTGCGTACGACGGAGCCGAGCGCTAGCGAGGCGCAGTCGTGAGCGAGCGCAGCGAGCGAACCAGAGACGCAGCGCCCTTGCGTACGACGGAGCCGAGCGCTAGCGAGGCGCAGTCGTGAGCAGCATCCAGGTCGCCGATCAGACCTTCGTCGCCGCGCCGGGCATCGCCGTCGCCGATGTCCTATCGGCACCGAACAACTGGCGCCGCTGGTGGCCGGACCTCACCCTCGTCGTCCGGGAAGACCGCGGCGACAAGGGAATCCGCTGGACCGTGTCCGGCGCGCTGGACGGCACCATGGAAGTCTGGCTGCAACCCATGCTGGACGGAGTGATCGTGCACTACTTCCTGCACGCCGAACCGCGGCCCGCACTGCCGCCGAACCGGTTGGCCGCCGCCAACCGCGCGCGCCGCGTCGCGGGCCGCAACGTGTCGTTCGAACTCAAATCCCGGCTGGAGGCAGGTCGCCCGGCCGGTGTCGCACCCGCGCACGCGTCCTGACTCAGTTTTCACCGGTCGCCGTCCCCACGTTTCACCGCTGAAAGGAACCGCTGTCCGCCATGGCCGACAGGACCCAGAGGTCGATCATCATCGAGGCCCCGTCGCAGCAGGTGATGTCCGTCATCGCCGACCTGGAGTCCTACCCGGAGTGGGTCTCGGCGGCGAAATCGGTCGAAGTACAGGAGAAGGGACCGGACGGCCGGGCGCGCATCGCGCGATTCGTGCTGGACGCGGGCGTGGTGAAGGACAGCTACGTCCTGTCCTATACCTGGAGCCCGGACAACAAGGCGGTCAGCTGGACGCTGGTCAGCGGTGAGCTGCAAAAGGCGCAGAACGGCACCTACGAGCTCATCGACCAGCCCGACGGCAACACCGAGGTCGTCTACACGCTGACCGTCGACCTGAACATCCCGATGATCGGCATGTTCAAACGCAAGGCCGAGAAGGTGATCACCGATACCGCGCTGAAAGAACTGAAGAAACGGGTCGAAGGCTGACGACGCACACGACCCGGGTCGAACTGTTCATCGGCAAAGGCGGGGTAGGCAAGACGACGCTGGCGTGCGCCACCGCCATGTCCTACGCCAGGGCGGGTGCGCGCGTGCTGGTGGCCTCGCTGGATCAGGCGCATTCGCTCGGCGACGCGCTCGGCTTCCGATTTCCGCACGATCCCGGCACCGTCACCGGGATCGCGAACGTGCTGCCCGGACTCGACGTGATCGAGGTGGATTCGCTTGCGCTGCTGGAGGATCGATTCCGCGACGTGGTGCGGGTGCTGTCCCCCGGCACCGGCCACGAGCACGGCATCGACCTGGCCGCGCTGGACCCGGCCGAGCTGACCGGCCTGCCCGGCGTCCAGGAACTGTTGATGCTGGTCGAGATCACCCAGTTCGCCAACGAGAACGACTGGGATGTGATCGTCGTCGACTGCCCGCCGTCGGCCGACATGCTGCGCATCGTCACCGCGCCGGACACGTTGCTCGGCTACCTCGAACGGATCTGGCCGCCGCACGCGCGGGCGATGAGCACCGTCGGCACCGATGTGCGCCAGGCCATCCTCGCCGCGACCGTCGAACGGATCGTCAACGCGGTGACCGAGGTCCGCGATCTGCTCGCCGACCATCGGCGCACCGGCGCGCGCCTGATCACCGTCGCCGAGCGGGTGACCCTCGCCGAATCCGAGCGGGTCCGTTCCGCGGCCGCGCTGCTCGGGCTGCGGCTGGACGCGGTGGTGGTCAACAAGGTGCTGCCGCCGACCTCCCCGCTCGACACCGAACACCCTGCCGTGCACTGGTATCTGAACCGGCGCGGCGAACAGCTCGCCGCCATCGCCGAACTGGAACGCTCGATGCCGGGTATCCCGCTGCTGATCGCCCAGCACACCGGACCCGAGCCGATCGGGCTCACCTCGCTCGCGGCCCTGTCGTACGCGGTGGACTCGGACAGGAACACCGGCGGCACAGGACCTATGCTGAGCGACAGTCCGGCGGAGGTTGACGCGAGTTCCGGCGAACCGGTGGTTCGATGTGAATCAGGCACCGGCCTGCGCGCGATATACACACTGCGGATGCCCCTGCCCGTTGTCGACGCGGCAACGCTGCGACTTGGCCGAGTGGAGGACGATTTGATCGTGGGAGCGGACGGTGTCCGGCGGCGAGTTCGTCTTGCGCCGGTATTGCGGCGGTGCACGGTCGACGGCGCCGAACTCGACGGAGGACAGCTCGTGGTGCGGTTCCGCCCCGATCCCGAGTTATGGCCCGAAGGCAGCGGCGATGAGCGGTGATCGGACGGGCGGGTTCTTCCGGCGGGGCGCCGGAAGCCGCGACGTAAGCGACTCGGAGGGGAGTACCCGGGGCTCGGGGTGGGGCTCCGACAGGTCGGATACCAGCGATGACCGAGCCGAGCCTGGATTCCCGCATCCGGCCGACGAGCAGCCCGCCGGTTCCGCGGACTCGGGAGTGGCCGATGATGAGCCGACCTTCGCTCGGGCGAAAGGTGCTGCGGGCGAGGATGTTCCGGAGGACGGGCTGGCCGAGTTCGCGGCGGAGCTGAAGTTGCTCGCCGAAGCCGTGCTGGAACGAGTCGAGCCGGTACTGCGCCAGGCCGCCGACGGGCAGGTGGAGTGGTCGAGTTGCAGTTGGTGCCCCGTCTGCGCGGCCGCCGCGTTGGTGCGCGGTCAGCACCACGAGGTGTTGCAGGCGGTCGCCGATCACGGCACCGCCCTGGTCACCGTGCTGCGCGAAGCGCTGGCCGGGGTGCCGGTCGACCCGGTCATGCCCGAACCGGATACACGTCAGCACAATCACGGTGTGCCACAAGACCATTCCACCAGTACCACGAAAGGCGCGGAATCCACTGCCGGACAACACACATCGCGGGCAGGCAAGCGCTCCCGCTATGTCAGCATCCCAGTGACGATCAAGGCATGACGCACCGCATAGCAGGTGCGCGACCGCTGACCGTCGGAATCGACGTCGGCGGCACCAACATTCGCGCATCGGTGATCGATACCAGCGGCGAGGTCCTCGACACCGTCCAGGCGCCGACCCCGCATTCGGCCAAGGCGCTCGAGGACGCCCTCGCCCGCTCCGTGCGCGAGCTGTGCCAACGACATCCGATCGGCGCGGTCGGCCTCGCCGTCGCCGGATTCATCAACGGCGACCGCTCCACCGTCCGGTTCGCGCCGCACCTGCCCTGGCAGAACACGCCGGTCGCGCAACGGCTCACCGAGCGGCTGGAGCTGCCCGTCATTCTGGAACACGACGCGAATGCCGCCATGTGGGCCGAATATCGGTTCGGCGCGGCCGCGGGCGGTCACAATGTGGTGCTCGTCGCGATCGGCACCGGCATCGGCGCGGCGCTGCTCATCGACGGCAAGTTGTATCGCGGAACCCACGGCGTCGCACCGGAACTCGGGCACCTGCAGGTCGTTCCGCAGGGTCGCGCCTGCCCGTGCGGCAAGCACGGTTGCTGGGAAAGGTATTGCAGCGGAACGGCACTCGCCGACACCGCGATCGAGATGCTGGCCACCGACCCGGTGCGGTCCGTGCTCGCCAAGGACGTCTTCCGTGATCCGGGTTCGCTGACCGGCCGCCGGGTCGCCAACGCCGCGCAGGACGGCGATCCGCTCGCGGTTCGCGTCATGGAGGACTTCGCGCGCTGGCTCGGCCTCGGTCTCGCCTTCGTCAGTGACATCTTCGACCCGGATCTGGTCGTCATCGCCGGCGGGGTCAGCAGTTCCGCTCCCCTGTTCCTCGATGAGGCGCGCGAGGAGTACGCGCGTTCCGTCACCGGGGCCGGACATCGCCCGCTCGCCCGCATCCGCACCACCCAACTCGGCGAGGCCGCAGGCATGATCGGCGCCGCCGACCTCGCCCGGGCGGCCCTGATCGAGAGCGAACACAAGTCCTCTCGCGTGGCCCGCAGCCGCTGAGCTCGCGTGGCCCGCAGCCGCCGAGCTCGCGTAGCCCGCAGCCGCTGAGCTCGCGTAGCCCGCAGCCGCCGAGTTACGGGCGCCGCGGCGTTCCGCTCCGCCGGGGCACGGGCATCGCGGGCGTCCAACTGTTCCGAGGCTTCGGTGGCGGGTTCAAGATCAAGGGGAGCCGGTGCCCGCTTGCACGATGCCGGCACCAGTTCCCGGTGAGCATGAACCTGCCGAGGGACCTGTTGGCATCATCGGTCGCGAGTCGTCCGCAGCGCCGGGGCACGAACTTGGTTACACGGCTTCGACGACCGAGCTGCTCGCGCCGACCGAGCCGCCCCGGTCGATGACGGTCCGAGTCGGCGCCGGGAACGCATCGATCGTCGCCTAGCCGCGGGCGGTGATCCGATCCGGATGCGTGCCTGCCCCGCGGTTGACGTTTCATCTGCTGCGGCAGTGGTATTCAATTCGTGAATGCTTGCTTCGGTCGCCGATGACCCATTCCGGTCGCCGAGGAATCTGCTTCCGGTCGTCGATTACGGCGTGCCCGCTCGCGCATGGCAGAGTGTGGTGAGATTCGCCGCTGCGGTTGGATGTGATCTAGCTCCAGCGGTAAAGTCGGCAACTGACGCAGGTGCCCGCCTCTATCCCGGTCCCGGGGGAAGGACGTCATGTTCTACTGGCTGCTGAAGTACGTGCTGCTGGGACCGTTCATGCATCTCTACAATCGGCCGACGGTCGAGGGTGTGGAGAACATTCCGGCGGACGGTCCGGCGATCATGGCGGGTAACCATTTGTCCTTCGCGGACTGGTTGTTCGCGCCGCTGCTGAGCCCGCGGCGGATCAACTATCTGGCCAAGGCCGAATACTTCAACACCCCCGGCATCAAGGGCGCTTTCCAGAAGTGGTTCTTCACCACCTCCGGCCAGTTCCCGATCGACCGCACCGGCGCCGACGCGGCCGAGGACGCACTCAACGCCGCGCGCAAGCTGCTCGACCAGGGCCGCCTCGTCGGCCTGTACCCCGAGGGCACCCGCTCCCCCGACGGCCGCCTGTACAAGGGCAAGACCGGCCTCGCCCGCCTCGCCCTGGAGACCGGCGTCCCGGTCATCCCGGTCGCCGTCATCGGCACCGACGACGTGAGCCCGCCCGGCCCCTTCCGCTGGCGCCGCCGCAAGGTCACCGTCAAGTTCGGCACCCCCATCGACTTCTCCCGCTACGAAGGCATGGGCGGCAACCGCTTCGTCGAGCGCGCCGTCACCGACGAGGTCATGTACGAACTCATGCAACTCGGCGGCCAAGAATACGTAGACGTCTACGCCGCCAGCCTCAAAAAGAACGTCCCCACCGGCGGCACCCCCCAGGAAGCCACCCGCATCCCCCACACCGCCGCCAGCTAACCCCTCCGACCACAAGGCCGCTCGCCCACCCGAACTCTCGGCCCGCGAGCGGCCTTCGTCGTCCCTGCCCCACCCAACGGGCCACCACCGAGCACCACCTCGCACTCCACCACACCCACGTCCCACTCAACTCCCCTACTACTCCCGAGCGGGACACCACGAAGCACTATCTCGCACCCCGCCACACCCACGTCCCACTCAACCCTCCCACCACCCCCGAGCGGGACACCGCCGAGCACCATCTCGGACCCCGCCACACCCACGTCCCACTCAACCCTCCTACCACCCCCGAGCGGGACACCACGGGAGCACCACCTCGCACCCCGCCACACCCACGTCCCACTCAACCCTCCCACCACCCCCGAGCGGGACACCACGGAGTGTGTACTCGTTGTTCCGCACAGCCATGTCCCCCACCTCGTCCATCTCACCCGATGTGCTCGTCCTGGAATGGCGCCGGACTGTCAGCTGATCACCAACCCGCGATTCCGCGCCGCCGCAACCTGATCCAACCCACAGCGGCCCGCATCCGACCCAAGCCACCACTCTGAATCGCCGACTTGTCATCGCCGACTTGTCACCAATCACCAAGTCCCGTCCGCTTCTCCGACGCACGGCACCTCCACCGAACGGGACACCACGGGTCGTGAGCAGCATCGCGTCGAGCCAGCTCACCTCCGATCAGCTCAGCTGGAGGCCCACCGCCCCCCGCACGGTGCCAAGCCACAGCGCCGCGCCTCACCTGACCGAACCGCCAACGGCATCCTCCGCAACTCCGCCGAGCGGGACATCACGGAGCATCCTCTCGAACTTCGACGCAGCGATGTCCCATAGGCACGCGCCCCATCCGCCGAACGGGACATCACAAAGCGTCCACTCACGATTCAGCTCAACCATGTCCCGCTCGGCGTCCATCTCACGCGGTACCGAACTGGCAGTCGATCACCGATTCCGTACTGCCGTAGGCTGATTCGGCCACGCCGCGGCGCTCCATTCGACCACGCCGCAGCAGATAGCCTTTCCGAGCCGGAGGCATGGTCGGGACGCTACGAAGCGTCCACCCGCGATTTCAGCACAGTCATGTCCCACTCGATGTTGCGAGCGGGGAACCTGGAGTTGCGAGCGGGACACCATCAAGCAGCCCTGCACACGCTGCCTTGTCCCACCTTGTTCGGAGCAGGATCGCGGAGATCGGGCTCGCCTCTGGCCAGCTCAGCTCGAGAGCCGCTGGCCGTGCAGGGGTGCCGAGGCACAGCCCCGCGTCCACCTGACCGGACCGCCGACGACATCTCCCGCAGCTCTGCCGAGTGGGACATCACGGAGCATCCTCTCGCACTTCGGCGCAGCGATGTCCCGTTGGCACGCGCCACAGCCGCCGAACGGGACACCATCGCGCGCCGTCTCGACATTCGCCGCTGTCATGTCCCGCCGGGGGGCTCTGCTCTTGCCGCCCGGGACACTGCTGAGCCTGGCCCCACAATTCGGCACAGGCACGTCCCGCTCGGGATCCATCTCATGGAGCACCGAACTGGAAGTCGATCACCAACCCCGATTTTGCGCCGCAGCAGACTCGTTCGTCCACGTCGCGGTGCTCCATCGAACGGCGACGGCAAGACGAATCTGGAGAAGATCGGCTACCTGGCTACCCTCGGCTCGTATCGGGGCACGGTCGGGGCCGGTTGGTCCGGCCGGGTGCGGACAAGGCCAGGATCCGCGCGTCCGTGGTCAACAGCCGCGAACTGCGTGTCGACGTGGGAGCTGAACCAGGCAGCGCGCCACCGCGCGCAGATCACTCGCTCGCCCCGACCGAGCGGGACACCAGGGAGCGTCTACTCGTGATTCGACGCGGCAATGTCCCATTAGGCGTCATGGATGGGTGTCCCGGGCGCCGAGCGGGAATCGGCAGAGCCGTTGTCGGACAGGGGTTTCCGGGATCAGAGGAGAAGGGCGCCGGCGCGTTTGACGGTCTTGATGATGGGGGCGGTTTCCATGGAGGTAATGCCTTGTAGCGGGACGATTCGTTCGGTGAGGTAGGTACTCAGGTCGGTGGTGTCGCGGCAGTTGATCGCTGCGAGGAGGTTGGTCGAGCCGGTGGTCAGGGCGGCGAAGGTGACTTCAGGGTGGCGGGACAGGGCTTCGGCGACCTCGACGACGTGGGTGGGTTGGGTGTTGATCCATAGGCGGGCCTCAGTGTGGAAGCCGAGGGCGGCGGGTGGGAAGTCCAGGTGGAACTGGAGGACGCCGGTGCGGCGCAACGCGGACAGGCGGCGCTGCACAGTGGACTCCGACCAGCCGGTCACCGCCGTCAACTCCGCATAGGACGTGCGGCCGTCTCGATTGAGGGCATGCAGCAATGCCCGATCTCCGTCGTCCAATTCGACTGGCGCGGTCGATGATTCGACCGGCAGAGGTTCGAGGCGCGCCGCCTGCTCCGGCGAAAGTGCCACCAAGCCTTGCCATCCCGACGGCAACGCGAATCCGCGCAACACGAGATGCGCCGACACCGAGACCACCCGACTGGTTCGCGGCAGCTTATGCAGCAACAACGCGTCTTGTTCCTGGCTGCTCGTGGCCTGCACGGTGCACGACACCTCGGTGCCGCCGGACAGCAAGTAAACGAACGAGGTGTCCGCCCGATCCGCCAGCGCCTTGGCCACCGACGCCGCGGCATCGGGCGTGCAACGCACCCGCACCGTCCACGACACATACCCGAGCCGTCGCCCATTTACCATCCCGACCACCCGCACGGTGCCCTCGCCACGCAGCTTGCGATACCGGCGAGCAACGGTGTTCTCCGAAACACCGAGCACCGTAGCGATGTCGCGAAATGCAGCCCGCCCATCAATATTCAGCGCATGCACCAGCCCACGATCGACGGTATCCATCGGGTCAGGATAAATCGGTGACAGTATTCGACGGTGCGATGATCGGCCGCGGCCCATCACCCGCCACATCCCGATCGCCCGCCGCGCGCCCCATCACCCACCGCACCCCGAACACCCGCCGCACCCCGAACACTCACCGCACCCTCCGCATCCTGATTGCCGGGCACGGTGACGGCCGCGGAGACCAAGGGCTTGTGGCCGGGCTCTACACCCGCGTCGGCGCAGTTCGCCGCCATGGTGAAGGGCCGCGACCGCTGCAGCGCCCGCACTCACCCCAACGATCACCTGGGTGTCGGGATCACGGCGGGTCCGTTGCTGGTAGGCACCAGGGCGCCGAGACATGGCAATCCATCCGTCAACCGCCGCACCCCGAACACCCGCCGCGCCCTTATCAATCACCACATCCTGGTCGCCCGCCGCACCCCCATCGACCGCCGTGCCCGTCGCCTACCGTTACCCCATCACCCACCGTTCCCTAAGCACCCACCGCAGCCCGATCACCCGCCGGTCTCTCATGACCCCCACCGCAACCCGACCGACCACCGCACCCCCATCAATCACCGCATCCCGATCACCCGCCGCACCCCATCGCCCACCGCACCCCGATCACCCGCCGTTCCCTCATCACCCACCGCACCCCCATCACCCACCGCACCCCCATCACCCACCGCACCCCGAACGCCCACCGTTCCCTCATCACCCACCGCAGCCCCATCACCCACCGCGCCCTCATCAATCACCACATCCTGACTACCCGCCGCGCCTTCATCACCCACCGCACCCATCACGGGTCACACCCCGATCACCGACTACGCCCCGATGGCGGCGGCAACCAACGGGCGATGGCACATCGAGCAGCAGACGCCCGGAGTACCACACACCGTGCGCAGCCCCGGGCCGAAAGAGACCCGGCCTACACGGACACTTTCCCCACCTCCCCCGGAAATTCCCCCCGACCGGCGCGAAACTGTCCACCCAGGCCGCCCCGTTACCCAATCGGACCGAACCCGTTCACATTGCGTTGAGATAGCTGGTCCAGGGTGATCCCATGACTGGTTCGATCTCCCGCCGCACCCTGCTGCGCACCTCCGCCCTCGGCCTGGTGGCTGCCCCCGCCCTGGCCGCGTGCTCGTCGAACGACGGGCCCGGGCTGGTCCGGCCACGGCCGGTGCTGACACATGGTGTCGCGGTGGGTGACCCGCGCAGTGACGGCGCGCTGATCTGGGCACGCGCGGACCGCCCGGCGAAGTTGATCGTGGAGACGGCGTCCACCGAATCGTTCAGCAATGCCAAGCGATTCACCGGACCGTTGCTCACTCCGGATTCCGACGGTACCGGCCGGGTGCGGATCAACGGTTTGCCTGCGGGCGAACAGGTGCACTACCGGGTAACTCTGGAGGGTGACGACGGCGGCAAGTCCGAACCGATCACCGGCGTGTTCCGCACGGTCCCCACCGGCGCGTCCGATATCCGGTTGCAGTGGTCCGGCGACGTGGTCGGCCAAGGTTACGGCATCAATCCGGACCTCGGCGGCATGAAGATCTTCTCCACCATGGCCGCCCGCGACCCGCATTTGTTCCTGCATTCGGGCGATTCCATCTACGCGGACAACCCGGTGAAGGAATCGGTGACGCTCCCCGACGGGCGAATCTGGCGCAACATCGTCTCCGAGGCGAAAAGCGCTCCAGCGCAGACCCTCCAGCAGTACCGCGGCGCCTACGCCTACAACCTGACCGACCAGAACTATCTCCGTTTCAATTCCTCGGTCGCACAGGTCGTGCAGTGGGACGACCACGAGACGGTCAACAACTGGTACCCCGGCGGCCTGGTCCCCGAGTCCAAGGGTTACACCGAGCGCAACATGGATGTCCTGGCCACCCGCGCCTGGCAGGCGTTCCACGAGTGGATGCCGGTGGAGCCCAAGGAAGCCGTCGACGGCCGCCTCTACCGCAAGATCTCCTACGGTCCGCTGCTGGACATCTTCGTGCTCGACATGCGGACCTACAAGGACACCAACGACGCGAACAACGGACCCGAGGGTCGCATTTTCGGTCCGGCGCAGACGAAGTGGCTGATCGAGGGCCTGCGCGACTCGCAGGCCACCTGGAAGATCGTCGCCAACGATTTGCCGCTCGGCGTGGTGGTCAAGGACGGCGAGCAGCCGAACACCATCGCGTTCGAGGGGCCGGCCAATGCCGATCCCGGCGCGCCGTCCGGTCGGGAAACCGAGATCGCCCAGGTGCTTTCGTCGATCAAGGCGAACAAGGTCACCGACGTGGTGTGGCTGACCGCCGACGTGCACTACACCGCCGCCCACCACTACGCCCCAGAGCGCGCGGCGTTCACCGACTTCGACGGCTTCTGGGAGTTCGTCTCCGGACCGCTCAACGCCGGCGCGTTCGGTCCCAACCCGCTGGACGCGACCTTCGGGCCGGAGGCGGTCTTCGTGCACGCGCCGACCGTGCAGAACAGCTCACCGCTGGATGCCTTCCAGCATTTCGGCGAGGTGCTGATCGACGGCAAGTCAAGGGAACTGACAGTCAATCTGTGCGATGCGAGCGGATCGGTGCTGTTCAGCCAGCGACTCGAACCGACCGTCCGGTAGCTCTCGAGATCGGGGAGGCGGCGCGGGCCGCGCTGTAGTAGCTTTCGTGCCATGAGCACGCCGCAGTTTGTCTCCGCCGAGGAATACCTACCCCGCGATACGGCGGATGTCGTTCGCACGGTTCGGGATTCACGCGGCCGCGCGGAACCGCTGACCGTCCGCGGCGGCGAGCAACTCGACGACGGACTGACGCTGCCCGCCCAGCCGACGGTGGTGTCGCTGCGCCGGATGAATCAGGTGCTCGACATCAATCTGGGGCGGCGGACGGTGCGCGTGCAGGCCGGCGCCAAGCTGTCCGACATCGATCGGCGGCTCGGCGCGCACGGGCTCGGCCTGCCGATCGTCGGCGACCATCGCGACATCACCGCGGGCGGATTCGCGTCGGTGGGCGGCGTGAGCGCGGCGTCGCACAAGTACGGCATGTTCATCGATCAGGTCGTCGATCTCGAGTACGTCGACAACGACGGACGCATCGGCACCTGCGGGCGCACCCACCATGCCGAGCGGTTCCATCGCATCCTTGGTGCGGGCGGGCGCGCGGGCATCATCACCGCGCTCACCCTCGACGTGATCGACATCGACAAGGACCGCACCTGGCTGACCACCAATGCCGACCGGTTCCTCGACTTCGACTCCTTCGTCGAACACGCCTATGCCGAGATCATGCGGCCGGGCAACGCGGCGTTGCAGGTGGGTCGCTGGGTCGACACCGCACCGTTGAAGGTGTCGCGCCCCGGCGGTGTCGGGCATGTGCAGCTGGGCACCGTGCGTTTCGGCCAGTGGTCGACCCTGCACCCCACCGCACCGACCCGCTCCGTGCGGGCCCGGCGTGAGGTCGGTTCACGCGCCCGGAAATCGCTGGGCGTCATCGCCTCCGCCGCCAGCGGACCCGCCGGCATGCCGCTGCGCAACGCCGCCGCGGGCGCGGTGCTGTTCGCGCCGAAGGTGCAAACCCTGCGCGACGCCGAGTACCTCGCAGACACCGCCCTCAGCTCGTCCGAGCGCGGCCCCGCCTACCGCGTCGGCATCTTCGCGCCTCTGTCCAGTTACACGTCGGTCTTCTACCGCCTGCACGACCTGTTCGCCGGCCACCGCGAGCGCACCGGCTGCTTCACCGTCATCTCCGCCATGACCTACGGTGTCCGCTCCCGCTACCTCCGCTCCGAGTCCGCCGCCCGCGGCCTCTCCCCCGAAGACCACGGCCTCATCACCTTCACCAGCCGCCTCCGCCCCGCCGCCCTCCCCTCAGAACTGTTGCGCGACATAGTCTCCGGCATCGACGAAATCTGCCGCTCGGAAAACGCCCTACGCTACGAGTCGGAGGAGTAGACACTCCGCCTCTCTGACGCGCTGCCTGCTCCCGCCAGCGCCCCAGAACCGCCCCTCGATATGGCCGTCCCGCCGCCCCCGCAGAACGGACACCCAACACACTCTTCCCCTCGATACAACCGACCTCCACCGTCCCCGTCGAACGGGACATCACCGCACCACCCGCTCACAATCCACGCCGATGTCCCGACCGACAACGGCTCTCCCGTCGAGCGGGACATCACCACGCCGAATCCCAAGATCCGCCACCGCCATGTCCCGTTCGGCAACGACACTCCCGTCGAGCGGGACATCACCACGCCGAATCCCAAGATCCGCCACCACAATGTCCCGCTCGACAACGACACTCCCGCCCAACGGGACATCACCACGCCGAACCACAAGATCCGCCACCACAATGCCCCGCTCGACAAGACCCTTCGCGCCCAACGGGGCGTAGCTACGCCGAATCCTCGGATGGAACACGCTGAGGCTCACCCGATAACGAGACTCACGCCGGACGGGACATGGCATCACCAAATGCCGAGCAAGGGCACACTGATGCCCCGCTCGACAACGACTCTCCCGTCGAGCGGGACATCACCGCGCCGAATCCCAAGATCCGCCAACGCAATGCCCCGCTCGGCAAGACCCTTCGCGCCGAACGGGGCGTAGCTACGCCGAATCCTCGGACGGAACACGCTGAAGCTGACCCGATAACGAGACTCACGCCGGACGGGACATGGCATCACCAAATGCCGAGCAAGGGCACACTGATGCCCCGCTCGACAACGACACTCCCGCCCAACGGGACATCACCGCGCCGAACCACGAGATCCGCCACCCCCGTGTCCCGTTCGACAACCGCCCTTCGCACCGAACCGAGCGTAGTGACGCCGACGGAACACGCTAACCCCCGCCCGATCCTGAGACTCCGAACGGGACCTGACGACACTAAATCGCAGGACAGAGCACAATGACGCCCCGCTCGGCAACGACACTCCTGCCAAAGGGGACATCACCGCGCCGAATCACGAGATCCGCCACCACAATGTCCCACTCGCAACGCCCTGCGCGCCGAGCGGCAGCATTTCCGCCGAACGGGACATCACCGCGTTGACCGAGACACGCGCCGTGATGTCCTGCTCGGCAGAAAGTTTCGACTGTCAGGCGTTGGTTTCGGCCGCGACTGCACCCAAATATTGGACAACACCCTGGAATCTCGCCCGACAACGGCTCACACCGAGCGGGACCACACCGCGCTGAATCGCGGGCAGCCACGTGAGCCCCGCCCGACAACCACACTCACGCCGAGCGGGACATCACCGCGCCAAGTCGCGAGATCCTCCACCTCAGCGTCCCGTCGAGACGCCCGCTACACCGTGATGTGCCGCTGGGCAGGAAGTCCCGACTATAAGGCGTTGGTCAGTAACGCGAGCGCGCCCAATCACTGGGCAGCACCGCGAAGTCCCGCTCGGCAACAGCGCTCACACCGAGCGGGACCCACAGCGCTGAATCACGAGTCACGCCGCCATGAAGTCCCGTCTGACAACTACACCCACCCCGAACGGGACACCACGAACCGAAACACGAGACAGAACGCCGTCACGGCCCGCACGACAACCAGACTCACGGCGAGAGGGACCCCACAGCGCTGAATCGCGGGGCAGGCCACCATGAAGCCCCACCCCACAACCACGCCCACCACGAGCGGGACACCACAACACCAAACACGTGACAACGCACCGCCATGCCCCGCTCCACAACCAGACTCACGGCCAGCGGGACCACACCACACTGAATCGCGGGCAGGCCACCGTGAAGTCCCACCCGACAACCACACCCACCACGAACGGGACACCACAGCACCGAAACACCAGACAGAACACCGTCATGCCCCGCACGACAACCAGACTCACGGCGAGGGGGACCACACAGCGCTGAATCGCGGGCAGGCCACCGTGAAGTCCCACCCGACAACCACACCCACCACGAACGGGACGCCACAGCACCGAAACACGAGGCAAAGCACCGTGATACCCCGCTCGACAACCAGACTCACGGCGAGCGGGGTATCGCTGCACTGAATCGCAGGGCGGGGTGCAGTGGTGTCCCGTTTGGCGGCCATCGATACGAGCCGGACGTTGGTGGTGCGCTGCGCCGGCGTTGCGACCTGATGTCGGCGGGCGCCCATTGAGGCGGGGGCCAACCAGTGCCCGCGGTCAGATCAGCACGGGCTGCTGGGCGACCATGTTGTGGGTGCCCCTGTGCGAGTGAAGTTAAGCGGAGGCTGCTGCTGCGGCGCTCAACGGGGTGAGGATGGCGGCGAGGGGGCCGAGGATGGAGCTGCCGGCTCCGGCGATCGAGCTGCCACCGTCCAGGATTGAACTTCCGGCTCCGGCGATCGAGCTGCCGCCATCCAGGATTGAACTCCCGAACCCCGCGATCGAGCTGCCACCGTCGAGGCTTGAGCTGCCAGCTCCGGCGATTGAGCTGCCGCTGTCGAGGGCGGTGCTGCCGGAGTTGAGGGCGGTGAGGCCTGGGTCGAGGATTGAGCTGCCGGATTCCAGGCCTTGCGCCAGGGCTGCTCCTACTTTCAGTGCGGCGGTGACGGTGGCCAGGAGTGACGTGAGATCTGGTGCCGGCGCTGCTGTTTGAGCGGCCGGGGCGGGCACGGCCTTCGCGGTGTCGGCTTCGGTGCTGCTCGGCGCGGCCGGCTTGCTTGACGCGGGGGTCGAAGCGGCGCTGCCGGACTCCAAACCCTCGGCGAATGCCGCTCCTGCGTTGAGGGCGGCGGTGATGTTGGTCAGGAGCGCGGTGAGATCGATTGGTGGAAGCGCGATTTGGGCATTGGCGCGGGGGGTGGTGTCGGACTGATGGTGCGGGCGGGGTGTGTTCGTCCGGCCGGGCAGCGGCGTCGGCTCGGCGGGGGTGAGTGGCAGTCCGAGCCCGGTCGGCCCCACCTTCTCGCTGGATGGCTGGTCAGGTAGTTCGTCCGCGTCGATCGTCGGCCGGATCGGCCACGCGTGCCTGCCGACCGCGACGGGCTGCTGCGTATCGGCGGGTTCGGCGGCCGGTGCCTGAGGAGGCAGATCGGTCATGGTGGCGGTCAGGATCGCCGCTTGATTATCGGGGGACGGACCGTGTTCGGTGGCGATACCGGTTGCGATCAGTGCGGTCATCGAGAGCATGGCCAACCGCATCGAACCGAGAGGGTTCCGTCTTGCGTTGTGTTTGCCCATCAGTTGTCGTCCTTAGTAACGAATCGATCGATTCAGTTGTGCCCGCACATCGGTGTCACCGGATGCGACGAATCGGGCGCGACTACTCGCGCACGTTCGCCCATGGTGGAGCATGGATAGGGGTGAAGATCGAAAACGTCCGGTGTCCTGAGATGCGGCCATTTCGGATGCCACGCATCGTATCGGACGGTTCGCCTTCTCCGCTACGTTATTCGGTCGAATCCCACCCTTTCGCAGCCCGATTGCCGCCAGGCCGCTGGACAGCACTTAGATCTTGCCTCCGCTCGCACTGAGATGTTAATGTTATTCAAACGTAATACGAACCGTGGAGTCTGAATTATGCGTCTTTCTCCCGCTCTGACCCGTTCCTTACTTACTTGTCTTGTCATACCGACTGCCGCCGCCTGCCTGGTCACGCTGGGCCCGGCAGCACTGGCCGCGCCGCAAGCTCAGCCCGTCGCCGGAGAGGTGATCAGCCGCACCAACGCCGAACGCGCGAAGGCCGGATGCCCCGCGCTCAAGGCTGAAAGTCGCCTTACCAGGGCCGCTCAGGCCCACACGGAAGGCATGGCCGCCCGCGGCGTCCTGGACCACAACTCGCCGGAAGGCAGTCCGGGTGACCGGATCAAGGCGGCCGGCTACCGCGCGAGCGCCTGGGCGGAGAATATCGCCTCGGGTCAATCGAGCGCTTCCGCCGTGGTCGATGGATGGATGCGCAGCGCAGGCCACCGCGCCAACATTCTCAAGTGCGATCTTCGTGATATCGGCGTCGGATTTGCCACAGCCAGAAATGGCACTCCTTATTGGACGCAGGACTTCGGCACGTCCAGCGCGCAGAACTCAAATCAATCACCTGGCAGGGCGCGCAGGTAAAGCTTCAATTAGTCGCAGTTGTATTCAACGGAAATTAGGGCGGGGAAGCCGAATTTCCAGCATGCCAATTGCGACTATCTGTCACTGACAACCCAAGACCTGCGCACAGAGCCGCGACCCGCTGATAGCGATAGGTCGACCAGTTGCCGACCCGTCGCTATCCAACGTGCCGCACGCCGGGCCCAGTTGTGACCTGCAGGCAGATCGGGTGGCCACTCGGCGGTCGGTCATGGCGTGTCGGTCGTCCAGTGCACCCGGCACCGGCAGACCCCACACCTAGGCGTTGTGGACGCGAACCGCCACGTCTATTCGACAACCCAGACCAGCCATCAATCCATCGTTCCGCCCCGGGAAAACCGCTTGCAGCAATCCAAGAGGCTTGCCCACAAGGTCGAAACCGCAGCCGATATGCGAACTTCCAGAACGCAATTGCGGCACCCCGCAACGCCCTCGCAGCAGCCCGATCGCCAATACCGGACGCGGATGATGGAACGAAACCATTTGCCGAACACTCGCATCAAACCGGCGGCAAACTTTATACTGTGACCGGCCGTAGACAGTCGCCAGGTGGTAGCGGCGGCGGGCGGTCCGGCGCAGTTGGTGGGTGCCGTGCGTGTGTTCAGCCGTTCACGTGTGAAGGTTGCTGTGCCGATGCCCGAATTTCGTGCTGCCCCGGTGAGATCCGCTGATCGTAAACGCCATCGTCCGCCGGAGGGATCGCTGATCGGGCAGCGCGTGCTGATCACCGACGCGGGTTCCGACATCGGCCGGGCCACCGCGAATCTGCTTGCCGCCCAAGGCGCTCAACTTCTGCTGGTCGCGCGCGGCACTGACGAGCTCATCGCCGCCTGCGAGGACATCCGCTCGGATGGCGGTGTGGCGGACTGGAATCGCTGCGACATCTCGGCCCTCGGCGACGTCGATCAGCTGGTCACCTGGGTGCTCGGCGAGTTCGGCACGGTCGACGTGCTGATCAACACCGCCGGCCGCCCCGTGCGCAGGCCGGTAACCCAGTCGCTGCACCGATTCCGCGACTACCAGCGCATGATGGCGACCAACTACTTCGGCCCGCTACGCCTCACCCTCGGCCTCCTTCCCGCGATGCTGCGCTCCGGCACGGGCCACGTGATCAACGTCGGCCCCTGGAACGCGAACACCGGCGCCGCACCGAATTTCGCCTCCTACGCCAGCGCCCAAGCCGCCTGG
The DNA here is from genome assembly GCF_042793755.1 of Nocardia sp. NPDC056564. Taxonomy (NCBI): domain Bacteria; kingdom Bacillati; phylum Actinomycetota; class Actinomycetes; order Mycobacteriales; family Nocardiaceae; genus Nocardia; species Nocardia sp. NPDC056564. The sequence continues at coordinate 36,032 of NZ_JBHTUR010000013.1, read as the reverse complement.
ACCACCTTCGGCCAATGCGCAGACGCCGAACTCTCCCCCCACGGCATCCAGGTCACCGCCGTCCACTACCCAGCCTTCGACACCGACTCCCACCGCGAAGAGTCCACCCTCGAAGCCGACCAAACCGCCCACCGCATCGAAGCCGCCATCCACACCCGCTCCCCCCGCCTCGAACCCCGCTTCACCCGCACCCTCTACGCCCTGGCCGGCGTAGCCCCCCGTTCCACCGCCCGCCTCATGCACGCCTTCGGCATCTAACCGACCCCCTCGTGCCGCACCCAACACCTCATGGAACAAGCCGCACCCTGAGCCGAGAGCATGCAACCGCGTCATGTCAGGCGCGTACGAGGAGTGCCCGGCCCGACTCCACACCTCAACACCCTCGAGCGCCCTCACGACACAGCCCCACCCCGAGCACACAACCGCGTCATATCAACCCCACACGACAAGCACCCAGCCCGACTTCACACCTCAACACCCTCGAACGCCCTCACGACGCACGCTGCAACCTGAGCCAAGAGCACCCGAGCTCCGACGAGTCAGACCTTGTGCGACGAACCCCTCACACCTCTGTGCAAGCTCCATCTTGGTGATGAACGATGACCTGCCCCAGATCAGCAGCCCACGCGCGGTAGTGGACCCGTGGTTCTGCGACACCAACCTGGCCGACTAATGCGAGAGACAGCAGGCGTTCTGGGCCTCGCCGCCGGCACGCAGCAACTCGCCTCGGAAGCTCCGATCTCGCCTGACCGCAGAACACAAAACCTGGAACATGCTCAGACCCAAGAAGCCGACCGCATGAACACTTCTTCCTTCTCGCTGAACAGGGCAGGCAACCCCCGGCGCAGCTCCTGCGCACGCCGCGTCTCGAGATCGGCGGCCACAGCGGCCTGCACCCGCTCGTAGGCTTCGCGGTCGTCGTACTCCCAGACCGCGACGACACGCCCATCGTCGGTTTCCCACCGCCCCACCAGCCGCGCCCCATGACGCAACTGAGTCGGCAACAGATGGGACCGGAAGAAGTCGTGGAAGAGCGCCAGGTTCTCCGGCACCGCCCGGTAGATGCGCATCCGATAGATCACGCCCGCCACCCCGTCGCCTCGATGGAACCTCGACCGGCCACCATCCTGCCACGGAGCGAGCCATCGACCGGTTGAAATCCATAGCGCCCCAGGGGGACCAGATAGTGCGTTGCTCCGGCCGGAACCGCCGATGCGACAAGAACTCCCTGCCACAAGCAGCGCCCCCGGACGGAGCCTCGCAAACTCACCTAACGCCGCCACGCGTCGAGAGCACGCAACCTGCGTCGAGTAGGCCACGGAAAACGTGGCCACACATCTCCCGAGCCTTTCCGGCGGCACCTTCCGCGCCAGAGATCCGAACCGGGACCGGCCATCAGGTAAGGCGAAACGGCAACGAATCCACGGGTGTCGCATCCAGCCTCGGCGCACCTCGGGCCCAAAACTTCAGTTGACGCACTCAGCACCCACCTGCACGCCGCAACCCAGGTCAGGACACCAACCCACCCCAGAAACGACGAAAGTCCCCTCCACACAGCGGAGGGGACTTTCACCAAATAACTCAGTGCTTTTCCGGCCCCAGGTAGTACTCGAAAACCAGACCCGCAGCCGCGATCAGGATGCAGACCACACCGAGACCGATCAACCAGAACTGGAAGAACGCCAGTCCGAGGGCGGTGATGGCGCCGGCTCCGGCCAAGGTGATGGGCCAGAAGCTGCCGGGCGAGAAGAAGCCCAGATCGCCTGCGCCGTCGACGATCTCGGCGTCCTCGTAGTCTTCCGGACGCAGGTCGAGGCGACGCGCGACGAAGCGGAAGTAGGTGCCGATGATCAGCGACAGGCCTGCGGTCAGGACGGTCGCGGTGGTACCCGCCCATTCCACGCCGGTGCGGGACACACCGGTGAAGTAGCCGTAGACAATCGCGACGATGATGAAGAACACCGTCAGCAGTTCGAAAATCCGCGCTTCGATCTTCATATCAGATCAGTCCCTTACTTTGCCTCGGCCGCGGTTTTGGTCGTGCGATCGGTGTTGAACGGCCGGGTCGACGTGGCGACCGGCGATTCACCGATGGAGTCGAGCGCTTCGGCGTTGGTCTTGCCCGCCTTGCGCGCGTCCAGGTACTTGGTGAACTTGTCCGGCGAGACCGCGCGCACCTCGAAGTTCATCATCGAGTGGAAGGTGCCACACATTTCCGCGCAACGGCCGACGAACGCACCTTCCTTCTCGATCTTGGTGATCTGGAAGATGTTGTCCGAGTGGTTTTCCTTGGGGTTCGGCATCACGTCGCGCTTGAACAGGAACTCCGGCACCCAGAAGGCGTGCACCACGTCGGCGGCGGCGAGCTGGAACTCGATCACCTTGTTGGTCGGGAGCACCAGGACCGGCACCTCGGTGCTGGAGCCGTAGGTCTCGACGGTGTCGTAGTGCAGGTAGGACAGGATGTCGTTCTCCGGCTTGCCGTGCACCGGGCCCGGCTGCGGGTGACCGTCCTTGGTCCGTTCCTTGTACTCCTCGAGCTGCTCCTGGTTCGACGCCTCACGCGTGGTGTCGATGCCCTTGAACGAGTAGCCGTCCTTGAAGTCCACGTTGCGGTAACCGAACTTCCAGTTCCACTGGAAGGCGGTCACGTCGACCGTGACGTCGGGGTTGTCCACCTTCTCGTGCACGTAGTTCTGCACGACGACGGTGAAGTAGAACAGCACCGCGATGATGACGAACGGCACCGCCGTGTAGGTCAGCTCCAGCGGCACGTTGTAGCCGGTCTGCCGGGGGAACTCCGGGGAGTCGGCCTTCTTGCGGTGGAAGGCGACGGTCCAGAAGGTCAGACCCCACACCAGCACGCCCATCAGCAGAGCGGCGACGACCGACCAGGTCCACAGCTCCCGCATCCGGGTGGCCTGCGGCGTGACGCCCGAGGGCCAGCCGAACCGCAGCCAAACATTGTCGATCGAGCAGCCCGAGACGAGCACCGCGGTGATCCCGAGGGACACCGCCAGCCCGGCCCGCCGAAGGATCCGTCCCCGGGCGGGACGTGCCCCGATCTCTTCGCTCGCCTTGTGCGCCACGCTCACGCCTTCCTGGTCGCCACACATTCCGACATTTGCACCGCCTGGGCTGCGACCGCCCGGCGATACGTTCTAAGCACATGTCAGGCCGGTCCCGGGTCGGGCGCGTACGCCGCCTGAGAATGGCCTGAGTACTACGCAGCGTAGACCAAACGGGGGCCGTCATTGTCGTCGGGTCGCATTCGACACTCCGCCGATCGCGGTCACCAGCGCATCCGTGCTCAAAAGCCCTGCACAGGGTGCGCGCGACGCGCGAAGGGGGCGTGTGCGGCATACTCGGACACAACATTTCGGCCGCTGTGCTCACCGCGAGGGCAGGCTCCGGCACGTCCCGGATCGACCACTCGCGGCAGACACCGCGCACCGCCCCCGCAAGACATTCGGACGCGCCGGTTTTCGGCCGCGTCCCGACCGGAGAAACGAGGTTGCCGACGCCGTGTGTGGACTGCTCGGGTTTCTGACATCTGACGAGGCAGCGCCTGGCGTGGTGGAGCAGGTGTACGACGCATTGCACTGTGTGCGCCACCGCGGCCCCGACGAACGAGGGACGTGGCACGACGGCGGCGATGGTCACTCCGCAGGCTCCGCTCCTGTCCACATGATCTTCGGCTTCAACCGCCTGTCGATCATCGACATCGAACACTCGCACCAGCCGCTGCGCTGGGGCCCGCCGGAGAACCGGGAGCGCTACGCGCTGACGTTCAACGGCGAGATCTACAACTACATCGAGCTGCGCGAAGAGCTGGCCGAGGCGCACGCCGCGGAGTTCGGCGAGGATTCGATCTTCCTGACCGAGGGTGACGGCGAGGCCGTCGTCGCGGCGTTCCACTACTGGGGCCCCGAGGCGGTGCGCAGGCTGCGCGGCATGTTCGCGTTCGCGATCTGGGACACCGAGACCGAGGAACTGTTCCTGGCGCGGGACCCGTTCGGCATCAAGCCGCTGTTCCTGGCCACCGGGCCCGGCGGGACCGCGTTCGGCAGCGAGAAGAAGAGCCTGCTGGAGCTGCTGCCCGCGCTCGGCCTGACCGACGCGCTGGATCCGCGTGCGCTGGAGCACTACACCGTGTTGCAGTACGTGCCCGAGGCCGAGACGCTGCACAAGGACATCCGGCGGCTGGAATCCGGCAGCTACGCGACGGTCGCCCCCGGCCGGGATCCGAAGATCACGCGATACTTCAACCCGCAGTTCAGGGTTCGCCCCTTCGCCCCGGGTTCGGCGGCGGCCCGCTACCGCGAGATCGCCGAGGCGATGGAGGATTCGGTCGCCAAGCACATGCGGGCGGACGTGACCGTCGGCTCGTTCCTGTCCGGCGGCATCGACTCCACCGCGGTCGCGGCGCTGGCCATGCGGCACAACCCGAAGCTGATCACCTTCACCAGCTGCTTCGAACGCGAGGGCTACTCGGAGGCCGACGTCGCCGCCGAGACCGCCGCGGCGATCGGCGCCAAGCACGTGATCAAGACCGTCTCCCCCGCCGAGTTCGCCGCCGCGATTCCCGAAATCGTCTGGTACCTCGACGATCCCGTGGCCGACCCGGCGCTGGTGCCGCTGTACTTCGTGGCCAAGGAAGCGCGTAAGCACGTCAAGGTGGTGCTCTCCGGCGAGGGCGCCGACGAGCTGTTCGGCGGCTACACGATCTACCGGGAGCCGTTGTCGCTCAAGCCCTTCGAGTACCTGCCCGGCGGGCTGCGCAGGCTGGCGGGCAAGCTCTCCGAGCGCATTCCGGACGGCACCAGGGGCAAGAGCCTGCTGCATCGCGGCTCGCTCGGCCTGGAGGAGCGCTACTACGGCAACGCGCGCAGCTTCAGCGACGCCCAGTTGCGTTCCGTACTGCGCGAATTCCGCCCCGAGTGGACCCATCAGGACGTGACCGCGCCGATCTACGCGCAGTCGCGCGGCTGGGACCCGGTGGCGCGCATGCAGCACCTGGACCTGTTCACCTGGTTGCGCGGCGACATCCTGGTCAAGGCCGACAAGATGACCATGGCCAACTCGCTCGAATTGCGGGTGCCGTTCCTGGATTCCGAGGTGCTGAAGGTCGCCGAGGGGCTGCCGTTCGAGCAGAAGATCACCAAGGAAACCACGAAATACGCGCTGCGCCAGGCATTGGAGGGCATCGTGCCGCCGCACGTGCTGCACCGCGCCAAGCTCGGTTTCCCGGTCCCGCTGCGACACTGGTTGCGCGGCACCGAACTCTACGACTGGGCCCACCAGCAGATCCTCGAGTCGCAGACCGGTCACCTGCTGAACAAGGCCGCGATCACCGACATGCTCGTCGCGCACCGCGCGGGCACCTCCGACCACAGCCGCCGGTTGTGGACGCTGCTGGTGTTCATGGTGTGGCACGGGATCTTCGTCGAGGACCGGATCAAGCCGGAGATCCAGGAGCCGGTCTACCCGGTCTCGCTCTAAGCCGACGCGGAAGTGCCCCTCACCGAAAGGCCGAGGGGCACTTCACGTTCGTTGGCTCGTGGCCCGAGCCGCCGCCGGTCGGCAGCGGACCGGCTCAGAGCAGCGGCTTGATCTCCGCGGCGGCCTCGGCACCGTAGGCGCCGGCCAGACGCTCGAGCGCGGTCTCCTTGTTGAGCGTCCACTCCTGGGTACCCATGGTCTCCAGGACCAGCACCGCGATGAGCGAACCGAGCTGCGCCGAACGCTCCAGGCTCAGCCCGGCGGTGTGGCCGGTGAGGAAGCCGGCGCGGAACGCGTCACCGACGCCGGTGGGCTCGACCTTCGTGGTCTCCGGGACCACGCCGACGGTGAGCTCGGTGCCGTCCTTGTCGACGATCTGCACGCCGTCCGCGCCGAGCGTGGTCACCCGGATGCCGACGCGCTGCGCGACCTCCGCCTCGCTGAGTCCGGTCTTCTGCAGCAGCAGCGCCCACTCGTACTTGTTCGTGAAAAGGTATGCGGCGCCGTCGATCAGCTGCACGGCCTGTTCGCCGTCGAGGCGGGCCAACTGCTGGGACGGGTCGGCGGCGAACGGGATGCCGAGCTCGCGGCACTGCGTGGTGTGGGCCACCATCGCGTCGGGGTCGTTGGCGCCGACCAGCACCAGGTCCAGCGGGTGCGCCTTGGCGAGCTCGCCGATGGAGATGTCGCGGGCCTCGCTCATCGCGCCCGGGTAGAACGACGCGATCTGCGCCATGTCGTCGTCGGTGGTGCAGACGAAGCGGGCGGTGTGCGCGCGCTCGGAGATCAGCACGCCGGAGCAGTCGACGCCGTGCGATTCGAGCCACTGGCGGTACTCGGCGAAGTCGGCGCCCACGGCACCGACGAGCAGGGGTGTGCGGTTCAAAAGCCCCATGGCGTAGGCGATGTTGCCTGCGACGCCACCGCGGCGGATCTGCAGATCGTCGACGAGGAAGCTGAGTGACACGTGGTCGAGCTGATCGGCCAGCAGTGCGTCACGGAACCGTCCGGAAAAACGCATGAGGTGGTCGGTGGCAATGGACGCGGAAACGGCGATGGACACGAGGCTGGCCCTTCAACGGTAGGCGGCAGGCGGTGCAGACCGGGAACGAAGTCCCTGCATCACCGTACCAATGTCGGAGGGTCGCTCGGATCCCTCGACAGGGGGGACCCGGTCGGCGAGTCGCCCGGCCGCGCGCGATCGGAAAACGCGCAAACCCCACGTGAGAACGTCTCACGTGGGGTCGGGCTGTTACGCGGTGAACCCGCTGACGACGAGTCGGACGGGTTCGGTCAGTTGAACGAATCGCCGCAGGCGCAGGAGCCGGTGGCGTTCGGGTTGTCGATGGTGAAGCCCTGCTTCTCGATGGTGTCGACGAAGTCGATGGAGGCACCCTGGATGTACGGGGCGCTCATCCGGTCGACGGCCAGCTTGACGCCGCTGAATTCGACAACGATGTCGCCGTCGAGCGAGCGATCGTCGAAGAAGAGCTGGTATCGCAGGCCGGCACAGCCGCCGGGCTGCACGGCGATGCGCAACGCCAGGTCGTCGCGACCTTCCTGGTCCAGCAGCGCCTTCGCCTTGCTTGCGGCAGCATCGGTCAGCACGGCACCGTGGGTTTCGGTGGCGGTCTCGTTCTGCACAGTCATGAACTCTCCTCGAGGAACCTGTCGTCGACCCGTGAACAGCGCACGGGTCGTGTCGGTCAACACCACTCGGCGGGCTGCTATTCCCCATCTTGCCACCACCGCGCGCGCAGGAACACGCAACCTACGTGACCCGGCGCACCTGCGCGAATCGGACCGCATTTCCCGCCGCGTATTCCATCGAATAGCCTGGTCGATGTGAAATTGTTCCGTCGCGGCGAGTCCAGCACCACCGACGCGGCCGCCGATCAGACGGCGGCCGTGGACGGCGGCTCGACCGCGGGCACCACTCGCACGGCGGTCACCGCCACCGCGGGCAAGGGCCGTCCCACTCCGAAACGCCGTGACGCGCAAGGCAAGCGACGCGGCCCGATCGCTCCGGCACCGCTCACCGCGAAGGAGGCCCGCGCCCGGCGCAAGGCCACTCGCGGCAGCAGGGAGGAGCGCAAACAGGCCTCGGCCGAGCGCAAGGCCGCGGTCCAGGATCGGCGCACGCGCATGCTCGCCGGCGAGGACAAGTACCTGCTGCCGCGCGATCAGGGGCCGGTGCGGGCGTTCGTCCGCGACATCGTCGACGGCAGGCGCAACCTGGTCGGGCTGTTCATGCCGATGGCGCTCGTGCTGATCCTGTCGATGTTCGTGGCTCCCGCGCTGCAGACGATCGTCACGCTGGCCATGCTGGTGATGATGTTCTTCATGATCGCCGAGGGATTCCTGCTCGGCCGGATCGTGAACGGGCGGGTCAGGGAGCGGTTCCCGGATTCCGAGGACACCGGGTACAAGCTCGGCTGGTACGCGTTCGTGCGGGCCTCGCAGATCCGCAAGATGCGGGCGCCGAAGCCGCGGGTCAGTCCGGGAGACGCCATCTAGGTTGTCCGTTGCGGCAGGCCGGTGCCGGAGGCGCGCGTTAATCGCCCTTGACGGCCCGACCCACCCCGAACATGATTGCGGCCCGGCTCGGGTACTCGAGCCGGGCCGCGGTCGGTCGCGGACACATGGGGATCAGATGTTGGTGGTTCGGCCGTGCATCGCCGACAGATCGGCCTGCATGCGCTGCATATCGCGGTCGGTGACGTTGGACGAACCCGCCGGAGCCGAGTAGTGGGCGACTGCGGCGGCGAAGGTGACGATGACTGCCATGGCGATCAGAAAAGTAAGCATGGCAGTAATTTTGCGCTCGGTCAGTTCCCGCCGAAAGTGGCTGAACTGACATAGTTCGTAAATATCCAGCCATTAGACTGGAGGCATGCTGTCGAAGGTTGCGGTCGTGCTGTCCGAGCGCATGGCCATGTTCGAGTTCGGGGTCGTCTGCGAGGTTTTCGGTCTCGACCGCTCCGCCGACGGGTTGCCCGCGTTCGACTTCAAGGTCTGCGGTGCGGAGCCGGGGAAGCCGCTGCACTCCAGCACGCCCGGCATCACGCTCACGCCGGAGTTCGGGCTCGAGCAGCTGGCGAAGGCCGATCTGGTCGCCATACCCGCCTTCTCGTCCAGGAACGGGATCGATCCGCGCCTGGTCGACGCCGTCCGGGACGCCGCCGCGGCGGGCGCGATCGTGCTGACCGTCTGCTCGGGCGCCTTCCTCGCCGGCGCGGCCGGACTGCTCGACGGGCGCAAATGCACCACGCACTGGACGCACGTCGACGCGCTGGCCGAGTTGTATCCGGAGGCGACCGTCGATCCCGACGTGCTGTTCGTCGACGCGGGCAACCTGATCACCAGCGCGGGCACCGCCGCGGGCATCGACGCCTGCCTGCATCTGGTCCGCCGCGAACTCGGCAGTGCGGTGGCCAACGCGATCGCCCGCCGCATGGTCGTGCCGCCGCAGCGCGACGGTGGGCAGCGTCAGTTCATCGAACGCCCCGTCGCCACCTGCACCTCCGACAGCCTGATGTCGACGCTGGAATGGATGAACGAGAACCTCGACCTCCCGCACACCATCGAAGACCTGGCCGCCCGCGCGACCATGTCCACCCGCACCTTCGCCCGCCGCTTCGCCGCCGAAACCGGGACCACTCCGGTGAAGTGGCTGACCAATCAGCGCGTCCTGCTGACCAAGCAGCTGCTCGAGGAAACCGACCTCGGTCTCGAACAGATCGCCACCCGCGCCGGATTCGGTTCGGGAGCGCTGCTGCGACACCACTTCCAACGGCTGGTCGGCATCGCGCCGACGGAGTATCGCCGTCGCTTCGGCGCGAACCTGGAAGCCGTCGAGACGCCTGCCTGATACTTCGCGCGGCGAAGCCACCCTTCTCGGCCACCGGTACCCCACGGTTTCGACACCGCGCTCGAAGCGTCGAGACACACGACTGTCCGCACACCGCCAGACCACGTTGGTTCGGCGGCACCCGCATACCGAGTATCTGGGCGTTTCTGCGCCGGTCTCGAAGCGGCTTACCGGCGCAGTCCTTCCGCCGCACGGGCCGCGCCGGTTCTCCGTCGCCGACGGTCGTACTCAACCGCGATCTCCGTTGCGAACCTGCGCGGAGGTGATTCGCATCCCCGACGCGCGCTCACGTCCGGGTCGACGCGGCGGGGATTGATACCGTGCTGACGTGTCGCACAGTGTCTCGTCCGAGCCGCGCCGGATTCTCGTCCTCGGCGGCGCTCGGTCGGGTAAGTCCGCCTATGCCGAACAGCTGGCCGCGGGGGCCGGGCCGGTTCGATACCTGGCGACCTCGATTCCCGATCCGGCCGACCTCGACTTCGCCGCACGGATCGCCACGCACCGCGACCGCAGGCCCGCAGACTGGGCGGTGATCGAAAGTGCCGATCCCGCAGTTGTTCTCGGTGAGCCGGCCCACGGCACCACGCTGATCGATGACATCGGCACCTGGCTCACCGCGCGCATCGACGCCCGGGCGGCCTGGGAATCCCCGCGCGGCACCGTCGCCCCCGACGCCGACGCCCTCGTCGCCGCGGTGACCGCCTACGCACAGCGCCTGGTCATCGTGAGTCCCGAGGTCGGCATGGGGATCATCCCCGCCACTCGCTCCGGCCGCCTGTTCCGGGACGAGATCGGCACCCTGAACCAACGCCTCGCCCAGGTCTGCGACGAAGCCTTCCTCGTCGTCGCCGGATTACCGCTGCGGCTCAAATGAAACGCTCGGGGGGTTGGCGGCGGGTGATGTGCGACGCACAGACCGCGGCGGGCAAGATTGAGCGGCGTAGCAGTGTTTGGACCGCGCTGACCGGAAGGGCTCGACAGTGACACACGGATTTGGACCGGTGACGCCTCCTGACGCACAGGTTCGGGCGGCGGCCGAGCAACGGCAGACGCAGCTGACCAAACCCGGCGGGTCGCTCGGGCGGCTGGAGGAGATCGGCAACTGGGTCGCGGCCTGTCAGGGCGTGTGCCCGCCCAAGCAGTTCGAGCGGGCCAGGGTGGTGGTGTTCGCCGGGGATCACGGCGTTGCGCGGCACGGGGTTTCGGCGTATCCGAGTGAGGTCACCGCGCAGATGGTGGCGAACTTCCTGGGTGGTGGCGCAGCGGTGAACGCGCTCGCCGTGGTTGCGGGCGCGACGGTTCGGGTGGCCGATATCTCGGTCGACGGTGAGACCGATTCGCTCGTCGCCAAGCACAAGGTGCGGCGTTCCAGCGGATCCATCGACCGCGAGGACGCGCTGACCGCCGAGGAGGTCGAGGCCGTCCTCGCCGCGGGCAAGGCGATCGCCGACGAGGAGATCGACGCCGGCGCCGACGTGCTCATCGCGGGTGACATGGGCATCGGCAACACCACCCCCGCCACCGCCCTCATCGCGACGCTCACCGACACCGAACCGGTAGCCGCCGTCGGGCGCGGCACCGGCGTCGACGACGCGGGCTGGGCGCGCAAGGTCGCCGCGATCCGGGACGCGATGCGCCGGGCCCGTCCGGTGGTCAAGGATCCGGTCGAACTGCTGCGCGTCGCCGCGGGCGCCGATTTCGCCGCGATGGCCGCGTTTCTCGCGCAGGCCGCCGCCCGGCGCACGCCGGTCATTCTCGACGGAGTGGTCGTCACGGCGGCCGCGCTGGTCGCCGAGGAGCTGGCCGCGGGCTCGTCGGCGTGGTGGCTGGCCGGCCACCGCTCCACCGAACCGGCCCACAACCTCGCCCTGCAACGCCTGCGCCTGGAACCCCTCCTCGACCTGAACATGCGCCTCGGCGAGGCCTCCGGCGCCCTCACCGCCCTCCCCCTCGTCCGCGCCGCGGTCGCCACCCTCGCGGAGATGTCCACCTTCGCCGAGGCGGGCGTGAGCACCGCCGACACCGACACCGCCGAGAACACGGACCTCACCGTGCCCGCCGAAACCGCCACGCCCGCAGAGGTTCCCCCGGCCACCCCGGACTTGCGGAAATGAGCGACCGGCCGTCGAGGCTCGGAGCCCGCGCCCTCGAGTTTGGTGAGGTAATCGACGGTCACGGCAATTCGCTTGCAGCACGGTGTCTTCCAAGTGCAGCAGGGCTATCGACGAGTAATCGATCGGTGGCCGCTATGCCTGACCGGTCGATGTCGAGCGTTTGCCGAACCTGGGCAACGCCGACGATGACCGGTCGGCGCGAGTCGTTTGATCATTCAGCTGCCGCACAACGCATTCCGAGCCAAGTGTGGTGGGGTACTGCCCCAGGGCTGGTCGAATGAACGGGTTGCGGCTGGCGGTTTCCTGGCTCACCGTTCTGCCGGTGCGAGCGCCGGACAGTGCCGACTGGGCTGCGACGGGGCAGGCAATCGCGTCGACGCCGTCTGCCGGTGAGGTACTCGGAGCGGGAGCAGCCGGATGAACGGGATTGCGGCGCACGATCTCCCGACTCACCCTCTTGCCGGTACTCGGACCGGCCAACGTCGACTGGGCTGCGGCGGAGGAGGCAATTACGTTGACGCCGTCGGCTGGTGGGGTTCTCGGAGCGGGAGCAGTCGGACGAACGGATCGCAGCGCACGATTCCCCACCCCACCGCATTGCCGGTACAGAGACCGGACAATGTCGACCGGGTTGCGGCGGCGCAGGAAATCGCGTCGACGCCGTCGGCCGGTGGACTGCTCGGCTCGGGAGCAGCCGGATGAACGGGATTGCGGCGCACGATCTCCCGACTCATCCTCTTGCCGGCACGCGGATCCGCCGACGTCGACTGGGCTGCGGCGGGGGAGGCAATTACGTTGACACCCTCGGCCGATCGACTGCTCAGCGCGGGAGCAGCCGAATGAACGGATCGCAGCGCACGATCTCCCGGCCCACCGCATTGCCGGTACAGAGACCGGACAATGTCGACCGGGTGGCAGCGGCGCAGGCAATCGCGTCGACGCCACCGGCCAGTCGACTGCTCGGCTCGAAAGCAGCCGAATGAACGGATTGCGGCTCGCGGTTTCCTGGCTCACCGTTCTGCCGGTGCGAGGGCCGGACAATGTCGACCGGGTTGCGGCGGGGCGGGCAATTGCGTTGGCGCCGTTGGTTGGTGGGGTGCTCGGGGCGGGAGCGGCCGGGCTGCTGGGGGTGTTGGTGTGGGCGGGGGCCAGTTCGATGCTGGCCGGGTTGCTGGTGGTCGGGGCGTTGGCGTTGATCACGCGGGGCATGCATCTGGACGGGCTCGCCGACACCATGGACGGGCTCGGCAGTTACGGTCCGCCCGAGCGAGCCAGGCAGATCATGAAGAGCGGCGGCGCGGGTCCGTTCGGTGTCGCCGCCCTCGTGTTCTCCATTGGCGTTCAAGCGTTTTCGTTCGCCGCACTGGCCGAGGCGGACCGCTGGTTCGCCGTGGCCCTCGCCGTAACCGTCGGCCGCGTCGCGGTAGTTCTCGCCTGCCGCAAAGGAATCGACGCCGCCCCCGGCGCCGGCTTCGGCGCCCTCGTCGCCGGCACCCAGTCTCCCCTCACCGCCGCGGCATGGTCCGTCATCGCCCTCGCCGCCGCCACCCTCGCCACCCCCACCCCCTGGCAAGGCCCGCTCGCCATACTCATCGCCCTCGCCGCCGCAACCATCCTCATCCACCACACCGTCCGCCGCTTCGCCGGCCTCTCCGGCGACCCCCTCGGCGCCACCATCGAACTGACGGTCTCCCTAACCGCCGCCACCCTCTCCCTCCACCTCTGACCGCAGCTTCCGCCCAACGGGACCTAGCGAAGCCGCCCCATTGCCGCAACCACATCCCAGCTCGAACAACGGGACATGACAGCACGCAATACATCGCCACGGTGATGTCCCGTAGACCCCGATTCGCGCCGGCACCTGGCCGGGGACCTCGCGCCACCGCAGCGGCCCTCCGAGCCCTGCCTACGATCAGAGCCGAGCTGAAGGCACGCGGACTTTCGCGACGTAAGGGCCCACACCCCCTTAGTTTGCGGCAACCGGGACCCCGCTCTCCGCGCCCCCCACTCGGCTTACCCCGAGCGAGGCACATACCCAAGAGCAACTCAACACCCAAACACCCAACTAAACCCCAGGTTTCACGCTCAACGGGACATGCCGGAGCCCCCACTCGCACAATGCCGCAACCACGTCCCGTTGATCACGGGTTGGCCCCACCAACGGGTCATGACGGTGGGCCATGCCGCACTTCGCCACGACCGTGCCCCATCAAACACGACGTGACTCGACCAACGGGACATAGCAGCAGACCTTCTCGCACTTCGCCGCAGCGGTGTCCCGCTGAGCACGGTCCGGCCCGCCAACGGGACACAGCAGCGCACCCTCTCGCACTTCGCCACAAGCGCTACCCATTGAGCACAACCCGGCTCGAGGCACGGGACATGACAGCACATGCTTTCGCACTTAGCCGTCGCCATGTCCAGCTGGTCATAATTCCGGCCCTGAACTTGTCCGAAAGCGGAGCTTCTAACCTCGGCTTGCAGTCCAAGCTCTGCCCGGGGCCAAGTTGACGGCGGCATTTGCCTGCGCGATGCAATCAGCGCTGGAATCTATTCCAGCCGCTCAGCCTTCATATGCGGCGGGACATGACGTACCCGCAACCCACACGTCGCTGCAACCCTGGCCCGGCTGATCATGATCCAGCTCGACCAACGGGACACAACAGCGGACTCTCTCGCACTTCACCGCAGCCGTGTCCCGCTGAGCACCATCCGACCCCGCCAACGGGACACAGCAGCGCACCTTCTCGCACTTCACCGCAGCCATGTCCCGCTGAGCACCATCCAACCCCGCCAACGGGACACAGCAGCGGCCCCATCTCACTTCGCCGCAGTTGCCGTCCCGTCGAATACGTCCGGGCTCGACCAACGGGACATAGCAGCGGACTCTCTCGCACATCGCCGCAGCCATGTCCCACAGAGCACCATCCGAACCGGCCAACGGGACACAGCAGCGCACCTTCTCGCACATCGCCGCAGCCATGTCCCGCTGTGCACGGCGCGACCACGCCAACGGGACATGACGCTGGAAGCTCTCGTACTTCACTGCTGCTGCGGGCTCGTTGATCATGGGGTTGGCTCGATGGTCCGGCGGGCAATGCCGATACTCGGTACTCGAACCCCTTCTGCGCCTATGGATTCGTGATTCACGGGACATAGGGGTGACGTCGGTGGAGTGAGGTCCGCCACGTTATGGCGTTGATCTTGGTTCGGGGATCGGGGGCGGATGTCCGGGTTTTCGAGGGGCTGGGGGTACGGCGCAGCAAACTATTTGCGGCTGCGGCGCGCGGATCGTCTGGGTCGGGCAATAAGGTGTGCGGTATGTCTTCTGAGCGCCTGTATTTTCGCCAGCTGTTGTCGGGGAGGGACTACGCCGTCGGCGATCCGATTGCGACGCAGATGCGGAATTTCGCGTATCTGATCGGGGATCAGGAGACCGGCGAGTGTGTGGTGGTCGATCCGGCCTACGCGGCGGGCGATCTGGTCGATATCGCCGAGGCGGACGGGCTACGGCTGACGGGGGTGCTGGCGACCCATCACCATCCCGACCACGTGGGCGGGACGATGCTCGGGTTCACCCTGGGCGGGGTGCGCGAGCTGCTCGAAAAGACAAGTGTCCCAGTGCATATCAACGCGCAGGAGCTTTCCTGGGTGGCCAACGTCACCGGCATCGCGCCGAGCGAACTCACCGGCCACGAGCACGGCGACAAGGTCAGCGTCGGCGCCTTCGACATCGAACTGCTGCACACGCCAGGGCACACGCCGGGCAGCCAGTGCTTCCTGTTCGACGACCGGCTCATCGCGGGCGACACCCTGTTCGTCGACGGCTGCGGCCGCACCGATTTCCCCGGCGGCGACTCCGACGAAATGTTCCGCAGCCTCCGCTATTTGGCCGAGTTATCCGGCGACCCGGTCGTCTACCCCGGGCACTGGTATTCGCAGGAGCCCTACGCCCCGCTCTCCACTGTCCGGGACAAGAACTACGTGCTGCGCCCCAAGACCCTCGAAGAATGGCACATGTTCATGCCCAGCTGAATGGGGTCGGTCTGATGGCCCGGCAGCCACCCAGGCGGCGGGCCATTGGACCGCACTCGATGACGATCGGCGAAGTTACTCCGGTTGCTCAGGCGGACCAAGGGTCGCCTCGAGGACTTAACCGCTCGAGCATCTCACCGGCAGGTTCATCGAAAACACCGACCGCCGGTCGAGTCGCACACCAGGGCGGCCTCGCGAGAAACCGCCCTGGTGCAGCACTCACGAACTACATTCCGCGCATCCACCCGTGGATGTCGGCGAACGTACCGCGCTGGATTCCGGTGAGAGTGTCCCGCAACGCCATGGTCACCTCGCCGGGCTCACCGCCGCCGATGGTGAACTCGCCGTCGGCGGAGCGGACCCAGCCGACGGGGGTGATCACCGCGGCCGTACCGCACGCGAAAACCTCGGTGATTTCACCGGATTCGGCACCCTTACGCCATTCCTCGACCGAGACCTTGCGCTCCTCGACCTTGAAACCGGAGTCGGCGGCGAGGGTGAGCAGCGAGTCGCGGGTGATGCCGGGCAGCAGCGAACCGGACAGTTCCGGAGTCACCAGCCGCGCGTCCGAGCCGGTGCCGAAGACGAAGAACAGGTTGTTGGTGCCCATCTCCTCGACGTAGCGACGCTCGCACGCGTCCAGCCAGACCACCTGGTCACAACCCTTTTCGGTTGCCTCGGCCTGGGCGAGCAAGGACGCGGCGTAGTTGCCCGCGACCTTCGCCTCGCCGGTGCCGCCGGGCGCGGCGCGCACGTACTCGGTCGACAGCCACACCCGCACCGGCTTCACGCCGCGCGGGAAGTAGGCGCCGGCCGGCGAGGCCATGAGCAGGTACTTGTAGCCGGCGGCGGGCTTCACGCCGAGCCCGGCCTCGGTGGCGAACATGAAGGGGCGCAAGTAGAGCGAATCCTCGCCGCCGGCGGCGGGCACCCAGTCGCGGTCCACCTCGAGCAGCTGACGCACGGATTCGATGAACAGTTCCTCGGGCAGCTCGGCCATCGCCATCCGGCGGGCGGACCTGCGGAACCGCGCGGCGTTGGCGTCGATGCGGAAACAGGCGACGCTGCCGTCGCTGTGCCGGTAGGCCTTGAGTCCCTCGAAGATCGCCTGGCCGTAGTGGAAGACCATGGTCGCGGGGTCGAGGGCGAGCGGCCCGTACGGCTCGACGCGCGCGTTGGTCCACTCGCCGTCGATGTAGTCGATCGAGACCATGTGATCGGTGAAGAACCGCCCGAACCCGGGCGCCGCCAGTACCTCTTGTACCCGCTGCGCCGGGGCGGGCGCGGGATGCGGGACACGGGCAAACTGTGCAGCAACGGTCATGGCCATGATCCTAGCCAAGCGGCTTTCAAGCTTTGCGGCCGATTGCCCCTCGGACCGCAGAACTTCCCGCCACCCCAGCCACTCGCGCACCAATGTGCACCCCGCGCCCCAATTCGCCCCAGGAAATCACACCGGGCAGTACGCACCCTGCGCACCGGGGAGCGCGCCACGCCGCGACTTGCCGTACGACACGCCGTGTCGCGCCACGCCGAGATCGGCCGAGGCCCGCGCGCCGGATCTCGCGCGGGCGACCACCACTTACTTCGTGTTCGTCTCCACGAACGGCGGGCGGATGACCTCGCAGCGGAGGCGACGGCCGCGGACGTCCACCTCGACCTCGGTGCCGGGCTCGATGCCAGCCTCGGTGTCGAGCAGGGCGAGGGCGATGCCGATCTTGAGGCTGGGCGAGAAGGTGCCGGAGGTGGTTTCGCCGACCGGTTCGCCGTCGCGCAGGACGCTCTGGCCTTGGCGAAGCACGCCCCGGTCGAGGGCCTTGAGGCCGAGCAGGGTGCGGCGCGGGCCGGCCGACTTCTCCTGCTCCAGTGCGGCTTTGCCCCAGAACTCGGGCTTCTTCCAGCCGACCGCCCAGCCGGTGCGGGCCTGGACCGGGGAGATCTCCAGCGACAGTTCGTGGCCGTGCAGCGGGTAACCCATCTCGGTGCGCAGGGTGTCGCGGGCGCCGAGCCCGGCGGCCTGGCCACCGGCCGCCTCCACCTGCGTGACGAGCGCGCGGAACAGCGGCTCGGCGTCGGCCCAGCGGGGCAGCAGTTCGTAACCGTGCTCGCCGGTGTAGCCGGTGCGGCAGACGCGCACGGGACGGCCGTCCCATTCGGCGTCGGCGTAGGCCATGTACTCCATGTCGGTCGGCAGGCCGATCGCGGCGAGCACCTCGGTCGAGCGCGGACCCTGCACGGCGAAGACGCCGTACTCACGGTGCTCGTCGGTCACCGTGATGCCCTCGGGCGCCACCTTCTGCAACTCCGCGACCACTGACGCGGTATTGGCCGCATTGGGGACCAGGAAGATCTCGTCATCGCTCACGTAGTAGGCGATCAGGTCGTCGATCACGCCGCCATCGGGCGCACAGCACAGCGTGTACTGCGCCTTGCCCGGGCGGATCCGGCCGAGGTCGTTGGTGAGCGCCGAGTTCACGAATGCCGCCGCGCCCGCACCACGCACCGTCGCCTTGCCCAGATGGCTCACATCGAACAGCCCGACCGTGGTGCGGACCGACTGATGTTCGGCCACCGTCCCCGCGTAGGAGACGGGCATTTCCCACCCGCCGAACGGTGCGAAAGTCGCCCCCAGCTCGACGTGTACACCATGGATAGGACCTTGCAGCAGGTTCGAGTCGGTCACCCGGCGAGCTTATCCGCCACACCCCCACTCCGGACCCGCTCCCTCACCCCCACCGTCTGATCCCCCAGACGACAGCCCCGCCACCACGTCTCCGCCACCAGCCACCCACCACCATCAGAACCACCACCGAACCCATCAAGTCCGGTCGGCCAGACACTGCCAACCGAACGGGACACAACGCCACTGCCACCGCTCCGCCATCACGTCCCGCTCAACACCACCGCCGCCTGCGATCACGTCCCGCTCAACACCACCGCCGCCGCCCGCGATCACGTCCCGCTCGACACCCCCACCGCCGCCGCCAGCCATCACGTCCCGTTCGACACCAACAACCGGCATACGAACATCACGCCGGAATCACCAAAACTTCGCCCCGACCACGTCCCACTCGCCAGTTCACGATCCGACAAACGGGACATGAGGAAGGTGATACTCACACTTCGCCTCAACCACGTCCCGATCGACAGCTCTCAACCCTGGCGCGGATACCACGGCGATTCCAATCCGACTTCCCCCGCCACCATGTCCCACCCAGCGAATCGCACTTCGTCGAATGGGACATCACGGCACCAGCACTCACACTTTGCCGCTGTCATGTCCCGTTCGGGTGGCAAAACGATCACGCGCCCACCCGGTAGGCCGATCCTCCGCGCTTGAACTTCCGGGCCGCTACCTCGCTACCACTCTCGGCTAGTCCCGAGCGAATCGCACTTCATCGAACGGGACATCACAGCGCCAGCACTCACACTTTGCCGCTGTCATGTCCCGTTCGGGTGGCAAAACGATCACGCGCCCACCCGATGGGCCCGTCCTCCGCGCTTGAACTTCCGGGCCGCTACCTCGCTACCACTCTCGGCTAGTCCCGGACGATCACCCCCACCGAACTGAACCTGACAACGCTGTCCCTGACATTTCGCTACGGCTATGTCCCGCAAGGCAATCCACGGACGACGGATGGGACATCAGGGTGCCGTTACTCGCGCTTCGCTACCACCATGTCCCGATCAGCGACTCCCCACCCAGCCAACGGGACACGAAAGCGGCACCACTCGCCCTTAACCACTGCCATGCCCCCACCAACGACCCACTAACCAGCCGACGGGACACGACGCGCCTCACCCACTGCCGTGGCCCGAGCAGCAACTCACCACCCAGCCAACGGGACGCCAGGGTGGCACCACCCGCGCTTCACCACTCCCATGTCCCGATCAGCGACTCACTACCCAGCCAACGGGACGTGAGAGAACCACCACCGGCGCTTCACTCCTGCCATGTCCCGATCAACGACCCACCACCCAGCCAACGGGACACGAAAGCGGCACCACCCGCCCTTCACCACTGCCATGTCCCGATCTGCGACTCACCATCCAGCCAACGGGACACGACGCGTCTCACCACTGCCGTGGCCCGATCAGCGAACTCCCCGCCCAGCCAATGGGACGCGAAAGTGACACCACCCGCCCTTCACCACTGCCATGTCCCCACCAACGGGACACCCAGCCAACGGGACACAAGCGCGACACCACTCGCCCTTCACCACTGCCATGCCCCCACAACGACTCACCACCCAGCCAACGGGACACGACGCGCCCCACCACTGCCGTGGCCCGTTTAGCGACTCACCATCCAGCCAACGGGACGCCAGGGTGGCACCACCCGCGCTTCACCCCTGCCATGTCCCGATCAGCGACTCACCACCCAGCCAACGGGACACAAGAGAGGCACCACCCGCCCTTCACCACCGCCATGTCCCCACCACCGACTCACCACCCAGCCAACGGGACACAAGAGAGGCACCACCCGCGCTCCACCACCGCCATGTCCCGGCCAGCGCCGCACGGTCCGGCGAGCGGGACGTGGTGGAGGCGCTTCTCGTGCTTTGCCTCGACCATGTCCCGTTCGACGGGTTCTATCCGCGGAACCACATGGGGCGCAGGGTTGGGCCGTTGTCGGGGAGGTCGTGGGGGGTGCCGGTTTGGGTGAAGCCCATGCGGGTGTAGAGGCGGGCGGAGCGGTCGGTGCTGGCTTCGAGGTAGGCGGGGACCGATGCCGAGGAGGCGGCTTTGGTTCGGTTGGCGAGGATGGCGGCGCCCGCGCCTTTGCCTCGGTGTTCGGGGACGGTGACGATCACCTGCAAATACCGGTGCGGGAATTCGCGGGGGTGGGAGCGCTCGAGCAGGTCGCTGACTATCGCGGCGCGCTGGAGTGCGCGGACGCCGGGGACGGATTCGGCGAGTGCGCGGGCTTCGGCGGCTTCGCGCTCGAGCCGGTCGGCGGACGTGACGTGCTGCCAGATCGAGATCGCCCAGATGTCCGATCCGGCGCCGGCGATCCAGATTTCGTCGTCGCTCAGCGCGCGGTCGATGAGCGCGGGCACGTACTGGTCGATGAACTGCTCGATCGGGTGTCCGTCGAGGATCCAGGCCGTCACCACCTCATCGGGGCTGGCGATCGCGAAGGCCTTGATCACCGCATCGCGATCCTGCTTGCTCGCCTGTCTAACCGTGATCTCCATCCGCTGACCCTTTCGTCGTGAACGCTGTGTGCTCTCGCCAAGGTAGGCAGGTCACAGCGACACAGCTACCATTTCGTCACAAGTGTTCGTGTGTCGAAATGGAGGCCGCCGTGGCCTGTGGAATCTGCGGGAACACCCTCGCGCAGCCCTCGCGCGGCCGCAAACGCCGGTACTGCTCCCGCGCCTGCCAGGCCCGCGCCTACCGCGCCCGCCGCGATGACGTGACCCCGGCACCCCGCACCGCGCGACCGGCGAAACTGACCACGATCGCCATCCTGCGCACCGCCGTCGACCTCGCCGATCGCCACGGCATCGACGCCCTCTCCATGCGCCGCCTGGCCAGCGAACTCGGCGCGGCCACCGCGGGCCTCTACCGGTACTTCCCCGACCGCGAGGCGCTCCTGGACGGCATGGCCGAACTGGTCCTCGCCGAAATCGGGCCGCCCGCAACCGATCTCACCGACTGGCGAGCCAAACTCAGCTACGAGGCGGAGCAGGAATGGCAGCTCTACCAGCGCCACCCGTGGATGCTGCCGATCCTCGCGCGCACCCGCCCGCCGATCGGCCCCGCCCTGCTGGACATCCTCGAACGCTCCTTCACCGCCCTCGACCACCACGGCCTGACCCGCGAGCAGATGCTCGCCATCTACCTGTCCTTCTCCGGTCTGGTCCAGGGCCTCGCCCTGCTGACCGGTTCGGAACGCGCCGACCGGCAGCGCGGCAAGCACCCGGAGCGGCCCGCCGACCTTCCCGAACTGCTCGACCCCGCCGTCCGCCCGGTCATGCACCGCCTCTTCTCCGGCGGCGAGCCGGGCCCCGACCTGGACTTGGACCGAATCCTCGACACCGGACTCGCCTTACTCCTCGACGGAATCGCAATCCGACTGCCCAGTAGCCTGAGCCCATGACCGCTGTTGCAGATCGCTCCCTCGGACCGGAGCTCGCCCGTACGCAGACCATCGCCGCGGATACCGATGTCCTCGTCGTCGGCCTCACCTCGTCCGAGAACGGCCCGGCCATCGTGCCCGAGGACCTGTTCGGCGACGTGCTCCCCGCCGACCTCCGCGCGGAACTGCTGGACCAGCTCGGCGCGGTCGGCGCGAAGGGCAAGGCCGAGGAGCTGACCCGGGTGCCCGCCCCGGCCGGACTGGACGGGGTGACCAGCGTGCTCGCCGTCGGCCTCGGCGCCGCGGAGAAGATCGACGCCGAGCAGATCCGCCGCTCGGCCGGTGTCGCCGCGCGCACGCTGTCCGGCACCGAGCTGGTGGTGACCACGCTGTCCGGCCTCGACATCGGCGCCGCCGCAGAGGGTTTCTACCTCGGCGCCTACACGTTCACGCCGTTCAAGTCGGGCAAATCCGCGCCGAAGCCGGATGAGCGCCCGGTGGCCAGGGTCGAATTCCTGGTCCCCGAACCGGAATTCGGCGAGGAGGCGCTGTTCCGCGCCCAGCTGGTCGCCGAAGCCATCGCCACCGCAAGGGATTTCGTCAACACGCCGCCCAGCCACCTCTACCCCGCCGAATTCGCGTCCCGCGCACAGGAATTGGCGGAGGCGGCCGGCCTGGAGGTCGAGGTACTCGACGAAACCGCCCTGGACGCAGGCGGTTACGGCGGCGTGCTCGGCGTGGGCAAGGGTTCCTCGCGCCCGCCGCGGCTGGTCCGGATCACCTACGCGGGCGGCCCGAAGAAGGTCGCGCTGGTCGGCAAGGGCATCACCTTCGACACCGGCGGCATCTCGATCAAGCCCGCGCAGAACATGGAGAACATGACCTCGGACATGGCCGGCGCCGCCGCGGTCGTGGCCACCGCGCTGCTCGCCGCCCGGCTGAGCCTGCCGGTCACCGTCACCGCGACCGTGCCGATGGCGGAGAACATGCCCTCGGCCACCGCGCAACGCCCCGGCGACGTGCTCACCCAGTACGGCGGCACCACCGTCGAGGTGATCAACACCGACGCCGAGGGCAGGCTGATCCTGGCCGACGCGATCGTGCGGGCGAGCGAGGACGAGCCCGACTACCTGATCGACGTGGCCACCCTGACCGGCGCGCAGATGGTGGCGCTCGGCACCCGCACCCCCGGCATCATGGGTACCGAGGAGTTCCGCGACCGGGTCGCCGAGATCTCCCGGGCGAACGGCGAGAACGGCTGGGCCATGCCGCTGCCCACCGAACTGCGCGCGGACCTGAACTCGAAGATCGCCGACCTGGCCAACGTCGCACCGCACCGCTGGGGCGGCATGCTCTCGGCCGGACTGTTCCTGAAGGAGTTCGTCCCGGAGGGCGTGCAGTGGGCGCACCTGGACGTCGCGGGTCCGGCGTACAACACCGGCGGCCCGTTCGGCTACATCGGCAAGGGCGGCACCGGCGTCCCGGTCCGCACGCTGATCGCGGTCATCGAGGACATCGCCGCGGAGTGAGTTCGATGTGCCGCCCGGAGCGATCCGGGCGGCACATTTCGCACGCCGATTCACCCTTGATTTCCGGTCCGGAAAAACAGGACATCTCCGGCCCGAAATCGGGTCGCCCGACGGTAGCCAGCGGCTATAGCTCGCGCAGATCTTCCTCGAACGCGCGCTGCCGCTCGATCCGTTTGCGCGCATCGTAGTCGCGCATCCGCTGCGGATATCCGGTCTTAGCGACCTCGTAAACGGGAATCCGCAAATCCTTGGCAAGCCGCTGCGCCCCGCGCTCGCCGACGATCCGGCGGGTCCACTCACCGTCGGCCGCGATCAACACGACGGTGACATCCGTCACGGTCGTTTTCGGCTCCAAATAGCCTTCCACGCCGACGTGCGCACGCACCCACTCGGCCAGATATCGGGCATCCTCGCTACCCCCGGAACCCGCACGTAATGCGCTGCCACCCCGGGTCGCGCCGCCTCGGAAACGATCCAGCAAACCCAACGACGCGCACCTCCTTTCACACCCCGATACCTCGAACGCATCGGTACCTCTATCTTGCCAGCACTGTGGAGTTCGCCGCCCTTGTGCTACGCGCCGAGCGGACGAGTGCAAGGATGGATCGCGGTACAAGAACCACACAGATCTCCGGTGCCACGCACAATGATCGGTGGCTTCCGGACTCGCGCCGCAACCCGCGTCGGGGGTCCGCAGAGAGATCAACTGTTGTAGAAACCCGTCGAGCAGTCAGAGGAGTCAGAGGACATGGCCTTCTCCGTCCAGATGCCAGCTCTTGGTGAGAGCGTCACCGAGGGAACGGTCACCCGGTGGCTGAAGCAGGAAGGAGACACGGTCGAGGTCGACGAGCCGCTGCTCGAGGTCTCCACCGACAAGGTCGACACGGAGATCCCGTCCCCGCAGGCGGGCGTGTTGTCGAAGATCGTCGCCCAGGAAGATGATGTGGTCGAGGTCGGTGGTGAGCTCGGCGTGATCAGCGAGGCCGGCGAGGCGCCCGAGCCGAGTTCGGCTCCCGCCCCCGAGGCCGCCGCGCCCGCGCAGGAGGCTCCCGCCGAGGAGGTTCCCGCCGCCGAGCCCGAGCCCGCCGCCGAGGAAGCACCGGCGCCCGCCGCCGAGGCCGCGCCCGCGTCGTCCGGCGACGGCACCCCGGTCAAGATGCCCGAGCTGGGCGAGTCGGTCACCGAGGGCACCGTGACCCGGTGGCTCAAGGCCGTCGGCGACGACGTAGCCGTGGACGAGCCGTTGCTCGAGGTCTCCACCGACAAGGTCGACACCGAAATCCCCTCGCCGGTCGCGGGCAAGCTGCTCGAGATCACCGCGCAGGAAGACGATGTCGTCGCTGTGGGTGGACAGCTCGGCGTGATCGGCAGCGGTTCCCCCGCCAAGGCGGCACCGGCCCCCGCGCCGAAGCCCGAGCCGAAGCCGGAACCCAAGCCCGAGCCGAAGCCCGAGCCCAAGCAGGAAGCGGCCCCCGCGCCGAAGCCGGAGCCCAAGCCCGCTGCGCCGGCCCCCAAGGCACCGGCGCCCGCCGCGGCCAAAGCACCGGCCGAGTCGGACTCCAGCGGCAACGGCGCGACCCCGTACGTCACCCCGCTGGTTCGTAAGCTGGCCGACGAGAACGGTGTCGACCTGTCCGCGCTCACCGGTTCCGGTGTCGGCGGACGCATCCGCAAGCAGGACGTGCTCGCCGCCGCGGAAGCCAAGAAGGCACCGGCTCCGGCCGCCGCCGCACCGGCCGCGGCTCCCGCGGCCAAGGCGCCGGCCGCCCCCGCGGCCGCCAGCGCGAAGCTGGCCCATCTGCGCGGCACCGTGCAGAAGGCGAACCGCATCCGCCAGATCACCGCGACCAAGACCCTGGAATCGCTGCGCACCACCGCGCAGCTGACCCAGGTGCACGAGGCCGACGTCAGCAAGATCGCGGCGCTGCGGGCCCAGGCCAAGGCGGCGTTCAAGGAGCGCGAGGGCGTCAACCTGACGTTCCTGCCGTTCTTCGCCAAGGCCGTCGTCGAGGCGCTCGGCGTGCACCCGAACGTCAATGCCAGCTACAACGACTCGACCAAGGAAGTCACCTACCACGCGGCGGTGCACCTCGGCATCGCCGTCGACACCGAGCAGGGCCTGCTCTCCCCGGTGATCCACAACGCGAGCGACCTGTCGCTGGCCGGCCTGGCCCGCGCCATCGCCGACATCGCCAACCGCGCGCGCAACGGTGGCCTCAAGCCGGACGAGCTGGCCGGTGGCACGTTCACCATCACCAACATCGGCAGCCAGGGCGCCCTGTTCGACACCCCGATCCTGCTTCCGCCGCAGGCGGGCATGCTCGGCACGGGTGCGATCGTCAAGCGCCCGGTGGTGGTCAAGGACGACACCGGCAGCGAGTCCATCGGCGTGCGTTCGATGTGCTACCTGCCGCTGACCTACGACCACCGTCTGATCGACGGCGCGGACGCGGGTCGCTTCCTCACCACGATCCGGCACCGGCTCGAGGAGGCGGCGTTCGAGGCCGACCTCGGTCTCTAGCCGTCGTGTTCGCATGAAGGTCGTGATCGCCGGCTCGTCCGGGCTGATCGGGACAGCGCTCGTCGCGGCCCTGCGCCGCGACGGGCACGAGGTCGCCCGCCTGGTTCGCCGGCGGGCGGCCGGACCGGACGAGTTCACCTGGGATCCGGTCCGGGCGGACGTGGACGAGCGGGCGTTGCGCGGCGCGGACGCCGTGGTCAACCTGTGCGGCGCGAGCATCGGGCGCCGCCGCTGGAACGGCAGTTTCAAGCAGGAACTGCGGGACAGCCGGATCACCCCGACCGACGTGCTGGCCGCGGCGGTCGTCAAGGCGAACGTGCCGACGCTGCTGAACGCCAGCGGCGTGCACTTCTACGGCGGCGACACCGGCGACCGGGTGGTCGACGAAACCTCCCCCGCCGGTTCGGGTTTCCTCGCCACCCTGTGTCGCGACTGGGAGGCCGCCACCCGGCCCGCCGTCGACGCGGGCGTGCGCACGGTGCTGTTGCGCAGCGCCGTCGTCCTGTCCGGCCACGGTGGCCTGCTGAGCATGTTGCACCCGCTGTACTCGCTCGGCCTCGGCGGACGACTCGGCAGCGGGCGGCAGTACACGCCGTGGATCTCCCTGGCCGACGAGATCGGCGCGATCATCTTCGCCCTCGGCACCGACACACTCGCCGGGCCGCTCAACGTCGTCGGCCCGGCACCGGTCACCAACGCCGAATTCAGCCGCGCCCTCGGCCGATCCGTGCACCGGCCGACCCCGCTGGTGGTGCCCGCGTTCGCGCTGCGGGCGCTGATCGGCGAGTTCGCGCAGGAGGCGATCCTGCGCGGCCCCAGAGCAATACCCACGGCCCTCGAGGAGGCGGGCTACGAGTTCCAGCACCCGACCATCGGCGCCGCACTGGCCGCTACGGCGGGCCGACCCGGAGACGATCGATGACCGACCAGCTCGACACCCGCCCCGCCACCCGCATCCGGGACGCGCACCGCGACGACCTGCCCGCGATCCTGACGATCCACAACGCGAACATCGCCACCTCGACCGCGATCTGGGATCTGGAGCAGGTCGGTCTCGACGAGCGGGTCGCCTGGTTCGAGACGCGCACGGCCGCGCAGCTGCCGATCCTGGTCGCCGAGGTCGCCGGCGAGGTCGCCGGCTACGCCAGCTACGGCCCGTGGCGACCGAAGGCGGGTTACCGCTTCACCGTGGAGAATTCGGTGTACGTCGACGAACGGTTCCAGCGCCGCGGCATCGCGACCGCCCTGCTCACCGAGCTGCTCGACCGCGCACGCCGGTCCGGCCACGTGCACGCCGTCATCGCGGGCATCGAATCCGGCAACACCGGCTCGATCCAACTGCACGAACGCTTCGGCTTCCGCGTCATCGGCGAGTTCCCCGAGGTGGGCCACAAGTTCGGCCGCTGGATGGACCTCACCCTCATGCAGCTCACCCTGCCGGTCCACGCGCACTGACCACCCACGCACGCTTCCTGATTTCCCGCACCGAGAATTGCCTGCGATTCCTGGTGCGGGAAATCAGAAGGCGTGCGGCGGCGCGCCCGCCGACCTGTGGCACGGTCCACAGAGCACAGCTGGAATAGAAGTGCCCGTCCGGCGTACCGTCGAGCTCGTGAACGACACGCGCACCACGTGGTCCGCCCGATTCGATACGACCCCGATCGTGGTCGAGGATCTCGGACTCATCGACTACCACAGCGCCTGGGACGTGCAGCGCACCATCGCCGCGGAACGGGCCGAGGGCATCGGAGCCGATCGCCTGCTGCTGCTCGAGCACCCCTCGGTCTACACCGCGGGCCGCCGCACCGAGGCCGAGGATCTGCCCATCGACGGCAGCCCGGTGGTCGAGGTGGATCGCGGCGGCAAGATCACCTGGCACGGCCCCGGCCAGCTGGTCGGCTACCCGATCGTGCGGCTCGCCGAACCGGTCGACGTCGTGCACTACGTGCGCAGGCTCGAGGAAGCCCTGATCACGGTCTGCACCGACCTCGGCCTGACCTGCGGCCGGATCGAGGGCCGCTCCGGGGTCTGGCTGCCCGCGACCGACGTGTTCGCCGAACGCAAGATCGCCGCGATCGGCGTGCGCGTGCAGCGCGGCGTCGCCCTGCACGGCATCTCGCTCAACTGCAATTCGGCCATGGACGGCTTCCAGGCGATCGTCCCGTGCGGTATCCGCGACGCCGGCGTCACCACGCTGTCGCGCGAGCTGGGCCGCGAGGTAACCGTCGGCGAAGTGAAGCCGCTCGTCGCCGACGCCATCGCCAGGGCGCTCAACGGCGAACTGCCGGTAACCGCGCACGATATTGCGCGCGTCACACCGGCAGGACGGGACGCGAGCGCCTGATCCGGTAGGCGTAATGTCGATCAAGTGACCTCAGCTTCAGCACCGGCAGGACGCAAACTGCTACGCATCGAGGCGCGCAACGCGGAGACCCCGATCGAGCGCAAACCTCAATGGATCCGTACCAAGGCCAAGATGGGCCCGGAGTATTCCGAGCTCAAGGGCCTGGTCAAACGCGAGGGCCTGCACACGGTGTGCGAGGAAGCGGGCTGTCCCAACATCTTCGAATGCTGGGAAGACCGGGAGGCCACCTTCCTGATCGGCGGCGAGCAGTGCACCCGCCGCTGCGACTTCTGCCAGATCGACACCGGCAAACCCGCCGCACTCGATCGGGACGAGCCGCGCCGGGTCGCCGAGAGCGTGCAGGCGATGGGCCTGCGCTACTCGACCATCACCGGCGTCGCCCGCGACGATCTGGCGGACGGCGGCGCCTGGCTCTACGCCGAAACCGTGCGCGCCATCAAGCAACTCAACCCGAGCACCGGCGTCGAGCTGCTGATCCCGGATTTCAACGCCGTCCCCGAGCAGCTGGCCGAGGTCTTCTCCTCGCGTCCGGAGGTGCTGGCGCACAACCTGGAGACGGTGCCGCGCATCTTCAAGCGCATCCGCCCCGCCTTCCGCTATGAGCGCTCCCTCTCGGTGCTCACCGCGGCGCGCGAGGCCGGCCTGGTCACCAAGTCCAACCTGATCCTCGGCATGGGCGAGACCCCGGAAGAGGTCACCCAGGCGATGCGCGACCTGCACGAGGCGGGCTGCGACATCCTCACCATCACCCAGTACCTGCGCCCCTCCCCCCGGCACCACCCGGTCGACCGCTGGGTCAAGCCGCAGGAGTTCGTCGACCACTCGAAGATGGCCGAGGAGATCGGTTTCGCCGGCGTGATGGCCGGCCCCCTGGTCCGCTCCTCCTACCGCGCCGGTCGCCTGTACAGCCAGGCCATGGCCCACCACGGCCGCGAAATCGCCCCCGCCATGGCCCATCTCGCCGAGGGCGGCGCCGCCTCCCAGGAAGCCTCGTCCGTTCTGGCGCGCTTCGGCAACTGAGCACGGTGCGTGCGCCGGATCTGCCCTCGGGTGATCCGGCGCACGCCACCATCGGCCCCGGCCCGGGTCGGCGAATCCGCACCCGATCCGGTCGCACCGTTACTCCCGCTTGTTCAGCGAGACCGAATCCTCCGGTGCGGCAACGGCGGTCCGTTTCCACAGGATCAGCGCGCCGATGGCGGAGCCGACCATGGCGAAGCCGACGACCCACAGGCCCGCGCGCTGGGTTCCGGTCCAATCCTTCAGCCCGCCGGTGATATACGGCGCGGCGAAACCGCTGATGTTGCCGATCGAGTTGATCAGGGCGATGCCGCCCGCGGCGGCGGCGCCGGTGAGGAAGGCGCTGGGCAGCGCCCAGAAGGTGGGCAGGGCGGCGAGAACGCCGACGGCACAGACGGTTACGGCGGTCATGGCGGCGATCGGATTGCCGAGGTAGAGGGCGACCGGGATGGCCAGGCCGCCGAGCAGCGCGGGCAGCGCTACGTGCCAGGGGCGTTCACCGGTGCGGTCGCCGTGCCTGCTCCACCAGACCATCACGACCGCGCCGATGACGTATGGCACCGCGTTGATCAGGCCGCGCTGCACCACCGAATAGTGCGTCCCGTACTGCTGTTGGAAGCCGTTGATGATCGTCGGCAGGAAGAAGCCCAAAGCGTAGAGCCCGTACACGATTCCGCCGTAGACCAGGGCCAGCCCGATGATCCGGGTATCGGTGAGCGCCTTGCGCAGCGTCCAGTGCTCCCCCTGCTCCGCCGCGGCCTGCTCGGCGGCGAGTTCGGTATTGAGCCACTGTCGTTCGGCGCTGGTCAGCCACTTCGCCTGGGCGGGACTGTCGGTGAGGAAGAACCAGGTCACCACCGCGAGCAGCAGCGCGGGCACGCCCTCGACGAGGAACATGAATCGCCAGCCGCTGAGCCCGAATACACCGTGCCCGTACTGAATGATCAAGCTGGACATGGTCGAACCGAGCGCGGTGGAGATCGGCACCGCGACCATGAACAGCGCGACGAACTTGGCCCGCTGCTTCTGCGGGAACCAGTACGTGAGATACAGCAGGATGCCGGGGAAGAACCCCGCCTCCGCCACACCGAGCGCGAATCGCAGGATGTACAGGACGGTTTCGTTGGGCACGAACGCCATGGCGGTCGCGATCACGCCCCAGCTCGCCAGGATCCTGGCGATCCAGCGCCGCGCCCCGAACTTGTGCAACGCCAGATTGCTCGGCACCTCGAGCACCAGATAGCCAAGGAAGAAGATCCCCGAGGCGAACCCGAACGCCGTCTCGGTGAGCCCTAAGTCGGCCTTCATCCCGCTGGGCCCGGCGAACCCGATGTTGACCCGGTCGAGGTAATTGACGAAATAGAGCAGCCCGAGAAACGGCACCAGGCGAAGCGTGACTTTGCGCAGCGTCGCGCGCGGCACGTCCTGTGTGACAACCATGCCGCACTCTCACCCCGCGAGCACCCGCCGGTCAAGCCCCCAACCGGGGGTCGGCATGTCTCGAACCAGCCGGCCCGCCTCCACGCGGTCGAGTCCCGGTGCCGCCCAGACGCACGTAAGTCATAGCCGGACTGCAAGATTCGGACTCCCACCGCCCTCGGATCGGGCCGTCTACGCTGTGCGCATGGCGAAGATCAACGAACGGCTCACCGACATCCCCGGCGTCGCTCCCGGCTTCGGTTACGCCCATGCGATCACCACCTCCAACGGCCTCGCCTACGTGTCCGGCCAGATCGCGGTGGACGCCGACGGCAACCTGGTCGGCGGGAACGACATGGCCGCGCAGACCAGGCAGGCGCTGACCAACCTGCAGCACATCCTGCACGCCCTCGGCACCGACTGGACCGGCCTGATCAAGTTCACCTGGTTCGTCACCGACACCGACAGGCTGCAAGAAATCCGGGACGTCCGCGACGAGTTCCTCCGCCCCGCCCTCGGCGACCTGCCCAACCCGGCCAGCTCGCTCATCCAGGTGGCCGGCCTGTTCCGCCCGGAGTTCCTGGTCGAGGTGGAGGCCGTGGTCGCGGTCGGCTGAGCCCGCCTCGCACTCCGGCGCCGCCCGTCCGACCAGGTACGGACCGGGCAGTCCGTCATATCGGATCTCCCGATCCGGGCACGCGCGGCGACCGCCGGTGGGAAGCTCGAAGGACCGCAGGTGTCGGGGCGCGAGGAAGCGAGACGCACAGTGGAGAAGACGAGTGGGACCGTAGGGGGCAACGGCAGAGTGTTTGCGGCCGAGCGGCCGGAACAGATTCGAAATGTGGTGCTGGTCGGGCACAGTGGGTCGGGGAAGACGACACTGGTCGAGGCGATGGCGCTGACCACGGGGACGGTGAATCGGGCGGGGCGGGTCGAGGACGGAACCTCACTCTCGGACTACGACGAGATCGAACATCGGCAGCACAGATCCGTGCAGTTGTCCGTGGTTCCCCTGGCCTGGTCGGGGATGAAGATCAATCTGCTGGACACACCCGGTTACGCGGACTTCGTCGGCGAACTGCGGGCCGGCCTGCGGGCGGCGGACGCGGCGCTGTTCGTCATCTCGGCGGCCGAGGGCGCGGAGGGCGTCAGCGGCGCGACCAGGGCGCTGTGGGAGGAGTGCGCGGCGGTCGGCATGCCGCGGGCGATCGTGCTCTCGCACCTGGACACCGCGCGGGCCGACTTCGAGGAGATGACCGAGACCTGCCGCACCGTGCTCGGCGGCGGCGCGTCGGAAAACATTCTGCCGCTGCATCTTCCGGTGTACGGGCCGAAGAGTGCGGACGGCCATCGCCCGGTCACCGGGCTGATCGAGCTGCTGCCGAACTGCGTGGTCGACTACTCCTCCGGGGAGCGGGTGGAGACTGCGCCGACCGCCGAGCAGCAACCGATGCTGGACGACGCGCGCAACCGGCTCATCGAGGGCATCATCGCCGAATCCGAAGACGAAACCCTGATGGAACGTTATCTGGGCGGCGAGGAGATCGACCTCGCCACCCTCGTCACCGACCTCGAACGGGCCGTGGCCAGGGGTAGTTTTCATCCGGTGCTGTTCGGCGCGCCCGCGCCGGAGGGCGCGAAGCAGGGCTTGGGCACCGTCGAGTTGCTCGATCTGATCACCGGCGGCTTCCCGACACCGTCGGAACACATCGTCTCCGCCGTCACCGCGGCGGGCGGCAACACCCGGCGCGATCTCGACTGCGATCCGGAGGGTGCGCTCGCCGCGGAGGTGATCCGCACCGCGTCCGATCCGTACGTCGGCCGGGTGTCGCTGGTCCGGGTGTTCTCCGGCACGCTGCGCCCCGACGACACCGTGCACGTCTGCGGACACGGCCTGGAGGAACGCGGCCACGAGAGTCACGATGTGGACGAGCGCGTCGGCGCGGTCTCCTCGCCGTTCGGCAAGGGGCAGCGCCCGCTCGGCCAGGCCATCGCCGGCGACATCGCCTACGTCACCAAGCTCAGTCGCGCGGAGACCGGCGACACCCTCTCCGGCACCGACAAGCCGCTGCTGATCGAGCCGTGGCAGATGCCGGATCCGTTGCTGCCCATCGCGATCACCGCGCACAGCAAGGCCGACGAGGACAAGCTCTCGCAGAGCCTGGCCCGGCTGGCGGCCGAGGATCCGGCCGTGCGGCTCGAGCACAACGCGCACACCCATCAGCTGGTGCTCTGGTGTCTCGGGGAGGCGCATCGCGATGTCGCGCTGGAACGGTTGCGGACCCGGTTCGGCGTGCAGGTGGACGTGGTCGAGCATCAGGTCGCGTTGCGCGAAACGTTCGCGGGCAAGGCGAACGGTCGCGGCAGGCATGTGAAGCAGTCCGGCGGGCACGGGCAGTACGCGGTGTGCGAGATCGAGGTCGAGCCGTTGCCCGGCGGGTCCGGGATCGAGTTCGTGGACCGGGTGGTCGGCGGAGTCGTTCCGCGCCAGTTCATTCCGTCGGTGGAGAAGGGGGTGCGCGCGCAGGCGACGCGCGGGGTCGCCGCCGGGTACCCGCTGGTGGACGTGCGGGTGACGCTGTTCGACGGCAAGGCGCATTCGGTCGACTCCTCCGATGCCGCGTTCCAGACCGCGGGTGCGCTCGCGTTGCGGGAAGCGGCGGCCAGCGCCGGTGTTTCGTTGCTGGAGCCGATCGCCGAGGTGTGGGTGGTGGTGTCCGACGACTACGTCGGACCGGTGCTGAGCGATCTCTCCAGTCGTCGCGGGCGCGTTCTCGGCACCGAGCCGCACGGGGTCGGGCGCACCCGAATCCACGCCGAGGTACCGGAACTCGAACTCAGCCGGTACGCCATCGATCTGCGTTCGCTCTCGCACGGGACCGGCGATTTCACCCGCGCCTACACCCGGCACGAATCGATGCCGGACCAGCTGGCCGCGGCACTGCGGGCGAAAAAGTAGTCCCGGCAACGACATCGGGCCCATCCACGGGTAACTGGATGGGCCCGAACATCTTTCATTCTAGGTGACCAGGTTCTTCCGCAGCTTCAGGATGGTGCCCGCGTCCAGGCCGAGGCCCTTGGTCAGGAATTTGCCGAGGTCGCCGTAGTCCTGTTCCATCTTGTTCACCGCGGCGTCCAGGTACTCGGGCCGGACCTCCTGCAACGGGATCAGCAGATCCGGGTTCTGCATCAGGCCCGCCTGCTTCACCTGCTGGCGCAGCGCGGCGTCCGCGGCGGCACGGTACTGGTTGGACAGCAGATAGTCCTGCCGCGCAGTGCCTTCCGGCACGCCGACCGCGCGCAGCAGCACGTAGGTCAGCCAGCCGGTGCGGTCCTTGCCCGCGGTGCAGTGGTACAGCGTCGCCTTGTCGGTGTTCGCGAGATCCTTCAGCGTCTGCCCGAACGCGGTGCGCGACTCCGGGCGGCCGATGAACGTCGTGTACATGTTCAGCATGATCTGCTCGGCCTTGCCGTTGCCGAGCGCCGCCTCCTGCTTCTGCGGATCGCGGGTCTGGATCACCGCCAGCATCTGCTGGAACAGTCCCGTGTCGTCGATCGGCCGCGACACCGCCTGCGCCCCCGGGATCGGCTTGTCCGCGCCGGCGAACTGCACCTCCCCCGGCGTGCGCAGATCGATCACGGTCTGCACCTTCAGCCCCGCGAGCTTCTGCACGTCCGCGTCGGTCAGTTTCTCCAGCGAGTCCGACCGAATCGCCTTGCCCGGCTTCGTCTTTTCTCCGTCATAGGTCCGGTACCCGCCGATATCCCTGGTGTTCACCGCACCTTGCAGATCGATCTTCCCGCTCGCCACCGCCAACTCGGCCTCCGGCTGCGCCGTCGCGAGTGGTGGAGCGGCGGCCATCGTCACGGCGAATATCGCCAAAGCCGCAGTTATCAATGAAATTAACGAACTCTTCATGACGCCGGACACTAGAACCCGTTCCAGTCAGGTATGGGCGTTCTCCCCCATCCCGCCGCATCCGCCCCGCTGACCGAACCATACCCGGCAGTCAACGAGATTCCCCCTGGACACCGAGCCCAATCCACGTACTCTGCGCGACCGAAACGGGCAACGGCCCACCCGCGGGTGCGGGTGGGCCGTTGCCGAACGACTCGGTGTACGAACGACTTACACGTCGTAGTACAGCTCGGACTTCTACCTGGCCATTTGCCAGCGTTGACAGCGTTGGCGCGCCCGTCTGACCTGCGGAATCAGTGTTGATTCTGTTGGATAGAAGATGGTCGGGATCGAGGCTGCTGCGTACTCTCTGCGTACTCGTCCTGGCTACGGCCGGCGCGCAAGCCGCCGTTCGATCGGCTCAGAGTGCGGCTCGATCATCCGCCTTGCACCATCGTCAACCTCGCTCGATAGAACAGCGTCAAGCATGTCCGCAAAGGTGCTATCGCGGGATAGGCCGAGAAGTTCAAATCCCCAGCGCTGCTGTTTATCGAGGCCAGACGCGCCGATCGGCACCGACCAAATCGCGCCATCACCTTCGTGCTGGCACAGGACAGCGCATCCGTTGGGACCAAGCTGGTCAACAACCCAGCCAAGAGTGTCAGTCCGGAGGACGACTAGCAGAAGGCGCTCGCCAGTGACCGATTGAGGCTGGCGCTCTTTCTCATCCTGGTCGTATCCATCATGGACGGCAGCATGCAGACGACCAGCAGTCTGATACCGCTCGTCGACCGAATCATCATCACCTGACACAGACAATCTGACCAAGTACTCGTCGCCTGACGGGTCAACGAGCCAGTGTTGCTCGTGAGCGAAGATCTCATCAAAGCGCTGATCAGGATCTTTGGCGAACTGGATGATTTCAGTAGTGTCCTTAACCAGCTCCTGGATGGTGCTTCGTCCACCGATCAGCTCGGGGATCTGCGGCGACTCGATAGTCCAGCCGTACCCTTCGCCTGCTTCGGTGTAGATGATGTGCAAGTCAGTCGACACCGAGCACCTCCTTAGCTTCCTCCACGGTCAGCCCAGCCTGCTTCACGAGGATGTCTCGAACCACACGCGCCGGGATCTCGACCTTGTTATGGAAGGCCCATCGAATCCGCGGGCGACCGTCTGCCTCCAACCAAGTATGACTGCCTGGCCCACTTCGCGGTACAGCGCGATACCCGAGCTTCGCCTTGAGTATCTGAAGCATCTTCTTAGCCTTGTGCGAAGGCCAATCCTCTTTGCCCACCTACCCGCTCTCGTCAGCCAATACCTGACAGCACCACCCACTGAAGCCCGCAACCTTGGAGGGTGCACTCTAGCAACGATGCAGGTCTTTCCGCATACGTTCAGACTTTCCCGGGCGCCCCCGTCCTTGCCTCGTCCCTTAAGAGCGAATCCATGTCGTTACCGATCACCCTTTAAGCAACAACTCGCAAACACCACCCGCCGGCCGCCGACGTCCAATCTCCAGCACCAACCCATGCGCCACACAACCCCACACCCAAAACCCATCACAACATCTCTTCACTCATACCTTTTTGTCCCTCCGACCAGTACCCCAACTCTCAACTGTCTTGCCCGGTTTCCGAGCCACACTAAATGCGCCCGCAGGGTGTGTTTAGTGT
>NZ_JBHTUR010000012.1:0-286253 GCF_042793755.1 Nocardia sp. NPDC056564 | reverse complement strand
GATCACCCCGGCGCCCTCTTGTCCGGAATTACGTAATTCCGTAGTTTCGGTGGCGTGAGTCTGGAAGAGCGGGTTGCGGAACTCGAACGGCGGCTCGACGAATGGGCCGACCAGCGCGCGCACGACAACGTGGCGGCGAACACCGACGACCGGTGGGCGGCGGTCCGCCTGCACGAGGAGTTCGTCGCGGACGACGAGCCGAACGGCGGCGTCCTCTTCGCCGGCTCGGTCCGGCTACCGGCCGGCGAGCACTACGGCTGGCAGGCCACCTTCACCACCGGCGACCTCATCGAGGACGACTGGGCCGAGACGGCGGAATGCCTTGCCGCACTGGGCAATCCGGTGCGACTGCGGCTGCTGCGGGAGATCATGGGCGGCCGCAGGACCGCGGCCGAACTCGTGGGGCTGGAGGGGGTCGGCACCTCCGGGCAGGTCTATCACCATCTACGCCAGCTGGCGGCGGTCGGCTGGCTGCACACCGCAGGCCGCGGGCGGTTCGAGGTGCCCGCGGCCCGGGTGGTGCCACTACTCATCGCGTTGGCCAGCGCGCGGCGCTGACCCGCCGGATCAGCAGCTATCGCCACCGCAGCTGCACGAGCCGCCGGACTGGCAGCCGCACTGACAGGACGGACCGCACTGGCAGCCCGCCGGTACCGAAGTCGATCGAACAAGCGTGATGATCATCGTTGACTCAGCTCCATTCTCTCTGTTCGACTACCCCCTACCGGTATCGAACGCCTCGGGCGCGGCGCTGTCAAATAGCTGCCGGTGCGGTCGGCGCGAAACGCCGGGACCTGCGCGCACGGCACAACCCGGGCACGAGACGCGCACTGTGATGTGATGACCGACACGCCGCTGCTACGGTGGTGACCTCAGTTACGCCGTTCGATATCGCTAGGTCGAGTACCGACGCGAACTTTGGTGGAGGTGTTCGACATGAAGGTGGCGCACGCGCTGGAGAACCTCAAGGCGCTCGGGGTGCTCAGGTCCCGCGGGGTTTCCGATCCGAAGAATCCGCTGGAAACCCTTCGGACGCTGAAGGAGTCGCAGATATTCGGCCCGCAGGCCACCCTGATCCGGCACAACGCCCGCATCGCCCCCGACTCCCCCGGGCTGGCCGACGAGCGCGGGGAGCTGACCTACCGTGAGATCGACAAGCAGTCGACCGCGATCGCCCGCGGGTTGCAGGCGGCGGGGATCACCGAGGGCACCGTCGTGGGCGTGCTGGCCCGCGATCATCGCGGCCTGATCCTGTCGATGGTGGCCGCGAGCAAGCTCGGCGTGCGGGTCGCGCTGATGAACACCGGCTTCGCCAAGCCGCAGTTCGCCGAGGTGTGCCAGCGCGAGAAGGTCAAGGCGATGCTGCACGACAGCGAGTTCCTCGGCCTGCTCGACGCGCTGCCCGCCGACCTCCCCCGGTTCCTCACCTGGGTCGACGAGGGCACCGAATTGCCGGAGGGCGCAACGACTCTCGACGAGCTGGCGGCGAACAACCCCACCGACGAGCTGCCGAAGCCGAGCAAGCCGGGCGGCTTCATCATCCTCACCAGCGGCACCACCGGCCTGCCGAAGGGCGCCACCCGGGTCAAGGTGTCGCCGCTGGCCACCGCGCAGTTCCTCGACCGAGTTCCGTTCCCGTTCAAGGGCGCTCAGGTGATCGTGTCGCCGATCTTCCACAGCACCGGGTTCGGTTCCTGGCTGGTCGGCATGGCCATGAGCAATAAAGTGGTGGTGCGCAGGCGATTCGACGCCGAGGCGACGCTGAAGCTGATCGCCGATCACAAGGCGGAGCTGCTGGTCGCGGTGCCGACCATGCTGCACCGGATGACCGAGCTGGATCCGGAGATCCGCGCCAAGTACGACACCTCCTCGCTGCGGGTCATCCTGCTCGCGGGCTCCGCGCTGTCGCCGGAGCTCACCATCAAGGCCACCAAGGTGTTCGGCCCGGTGCTCTACAACCTGTACGGGTCCACCGAGTGCTCGGTCGCCTCGATCGCCAACCCGGAGGAGCTCGCGCTGGCCCCCGGCACCGTCGGGCGCGCGCCGATCACCTGTGAGGTGCGGCTCTACGACGACAACGACAAGCAGGTCACCGCGACCAACACGACCGCGCGCATCTTCATCCGCAGCGGCACGCCGTTCGAGGGCTACACCGACGGCAGGCACAAGCAGATCATCGACGGCTACATGTCCAGCGGCGATGTGGGCCACTTCGACGAGCACGGTCTGC
Organism: Nocardia sp. NPDC056564; assembly: GCF_042793755.1. Lineage (NCBI taxonomy): Bacteria > Bacillati > Actinomycetota > Actinomycetes > Mycobacteriales > Nocardiaceae > Nocardia > Nocardia sp. NPDC056564. The sequence goes on along the minus strand of NZ_JBHTUR010000012.1, from coordinate 284,023 downwards.
TGATGGTCGACGGCCGCGACGACGACATGATCGTCTCCGGCGGCGAGAACGTCTTCCCGCAGGAGGTGGAGAACCTGCTGCTGGAGCGCGAGGACATCTTCGACGCGGCGGTCGTAGGGGTGGACGACGTCGAGTTCGGCAAGCGGTTGCGCGCGTTCGTCGTGCCCGAGCCGGGGCACCAGCCCGACGAGGAAGAGATCAAGGCCTACGTCAAGAACAACCTGGCCCGCTACAAGGTGCCGCGCGAGGTGGTCTTCCTCGACGATCTGCCGCGCAACCCGACCGGCAAGTTGCTGCGTCGAGTGCTGGTGGAATACGACGTCCCGGCCTGATCGGCGAGGGAGACGACCCCAACTGGTTACCCATCGGTAGCTGCTGTTGAGATACGTGACACACCGGGTTACAGATGGTTGCTATTGTTAGCGATAGCACTGGATCCCGAAGCTGCGGTCCGCACCACCCATAGGCTCGCACCGGGTGGGACCGCCGGAAGGTTGTTGTCGAATGGTTGTCTCCTTCCCCGCGTTGAGTGGCACTGCCCGTAAGGCCGGCGATCTCGCCCTCGGCGTGAACGTCATGGTCAAGCGGCGGCTGTTCAATCCGCTCCGTCTCGACCACGCCGCGCGTTCCGCGTTCAACGTGGTCAAGTTCGGCCCGTTCGCCGGTGTCGCCATGCACGCCGCCCAGACCAGGCCGGAAGCAGGCGCCATCGTCGACGAGCGCGGTGAGCTGACCTTCGGCCAGCTGAACGAGCAGTCGAACGCGCTGGCCCGCGGCCTCGCGGCACACGGCATCAAGCCCGGCGACGTGGTGGCGGTGCTGGCCCGTGACCACCGCGGCATGGTGCTGAGCCTGCTCGCGACGGGCAAGCTCGGTGTGCGCACGGTGCTGATGAACACCGGATTCGCGAAGCCGCAGTTCGCCGACGTGGCCGCGCGCGAAAAAGTGAAGGCGGTGCTGCACGACAGCGAGTTCGTCGACCTGATGAGCGCCATCCCGGCCGAGATCCCGCGGGTGCTCACCTGGGTCGACGAGAAGGACAACGTCGATCCGGCGGCGGCCACCATCGAGTCGATCGCCGCGGGTCAATCCACCGGCGCGCTGCCCGCCCCCGCGAAGGCCGGCGGCATGGTCATCCTGACCAGCGGCACCACCGGAACGCCCAAGGGCGCACCCCGGGACAAGGTGAGCCCGTTCGCCTCGGCCCAGTTCGTCGACCGGGTGCCGCTGCCGCACAACGGCACCATGATCATGGCCGCGCCGATCTTCCACGGCACCGGGCTCTCCCAGTTCACCATCGGTGTCGCCCTCGGCAACCGGGTCGTCTTCCAGCAGCGGCGCTTCGATCCGGAGCAGACGCTGGCCAATATCGTGAAGTACCGGGCCGATTCGCTGGTGGTCGTGCCGACCATGTTGCAGCGCATCCTCGACCTGGACGAAGAGGTGCTGGCCAAGTACGACCCCAGCACCATCAAGGTGATCTTCGCGGCGGGCTCGGCCATCGCGCCCGACGTGGTCACCCGCACCCTCGACTACTTCGGCGACAGCCTCTACAACCTGTACGGCTCGACCGAGTGCGCGGTCATGACCGTCGCCACCCCCGCGGATCTGCGCAAGGCGCCGACCACCGCGGGCAAGGCCCCGGTCGGGATCCGGATCGTGCTGCTCGACGAGAACCGCAAGGCGATCACCCAGCCGGGGGTCACCGGCACCATCTTCGTGGACAACGGCTTCGCGTTCAGCGGATACACCGACGGCCGGACCAAGGAGATCGTGGACGGCATGATGAACAGCGGCGATGTCGGGCACTTCGACGCCGACGGCCTGCTGTTCATCGACGGCCGCGACGACGACATGATCGTCTCCGGCGGCGAGAATGTCTTCCCGCTCGAGGTGGAGAACCTGATCGCGGGCCGCGAGGACATCTTCGAGGCCGCCGTGGTGGGCGTGGACGATCGCGAATTCGGCAAGCGGCTGCGCGCGTTCGTCGTGCCCGGCCCGGATTCCAAGCGCGACCCGCAGGAGATCAAGGACTACGTCAAGGCGAACCTGGCCCGCTACAAGGTGCCGCGCGAGGTGATCTTCCTCGACGAGCTCCCGCGCAACGCCACCGGCAAGCTCCTGCGCAAGCCGTTGATCGAGATGGACATCGAAGCGAGCTGACCGCACCCGCACGCCTCTTGATTCGTCGCACCGAGAATCGCCTGCCATTTCCGGTGCGGCAGATCAGGAGGCGTGCGTTGGTGATTTCTGCCGTTCTCCGGGCGTTCTGCACTGGGGAAATTGCGCGCAATTCGTCGGCTACTATCAGCGCGTGAGTATCGAGTTCGGCCGTTCGTTCGCGGGGCACCGCGGCGCTGTCGCGCGGGTGCGCGGCGGTTCGGCCGGGGCGATCTCGGGGGCCGTTTCGGTTGCCGCACACGGCTGGGCGTCCGGGGGGATGTCGCTGGACAGCACGACGCTCGCGCTGCTGGTGGCCGCCGCCGCCCTGGTCGGTGCGCTGGTGGCGGGGCTCGCGCCGCTGCGGGAAACGTCCGTCGGGCTGATCACCGCGCTCGTCGCCGGGCAGCTGCTCGGGCATCTGACCATGGGGTTCGGTTCCGGGCATCTGCATCACGGCGATGCGCAGCTGACGCCGGCGATGCTCGGCGCACACGTTGTCGCGGCCATTCTCGCCGCCCTTGTCATCCGCGGTACCGAAACCGCTTATCGGACCGGCACCGCGGTGCTCTTCCGAGTATTGCGGTCATATCGGCCCGCGCCTATTCGCGCCGATCCGGCGTCGCTGCGGACCGCCTATCGGGACCGCGTGATTCTGCGAGTTTTCGCCGCGGAATCGCTGCGGACACGCGGCCCACCCTTCGCCGTCGCCAGCTGACTTCGCCATAGCGCGCAACCCATGCAGCGCGTGTTCCGGTGTACGCATCGCGTCACCGGCATCGCCGACGCGCCGACTTCGTCGTCTCGCCGACCCGACCGTACGCCGACTTCGTTGTCGCCGTACGTGATTCCCCGACCTGCGTGGTCGACCCATCGATGCCGCTGCCGTGCGCCGCACCCGGAACACAGATCCCGACCGCTTATTCGGGAACGCCCTCCCGAGCCGCAGAAACGAAATGACCGTGAGCACAACAGAAATCATCACCCCCGACGCCGAATTACCCCCGCAGGCATCGGAACCGACGCCGAACCCGGCACGTGCCAAACCGGCGGCGCGAAATGGGTTGTACGCGTTGGCCATGCGCCTGCATTTCTATGCGGGCATCTTCGTCGCCCCGTTCATTCTCATCGCCGCCGTCACCGGCGCCCTCTATGCCATCTCGCCCACCCTCGAATCGATCGTGTCGCGCGACCTGCTGACCGTCGCCGCCGGCGAAATGCCGAAACCTCTGTCCGAGCAGGTCAGCGCCGCCGTCGCCACCCAGCCGAAGCTCGCGCTGGCCGCAGTCGCGCCCGCGGCGGGCGCCGAGGACACCACCCGCGTGCTGTTCAACGATCCGTCGCTGGGCGAATCCGAGCGCCGCGCGGTGTTCGTCAACCCGTACACCGCCCAGCCGGTCGGCGACTCCGTCGTCTACGGCAGTTCCGGCGCGCTACCCCTGCGCACCTGGATCGACCGCCTGCATCGCGACCTGCACCTGGGCGAGCCCGGCCGCCTCTACAGCGAGCTGGCCGCCTCCTGGCTGTGGGTCATCGCGCTGGCCGGCCTGATCGTCTGGGTCCGCCGGGTACGCGCCCGGCGCAACCGCAACTCCGCGCGTTGGCTGTTCGCACCGGATCGCACGCAGAACGGCCGCGGCCGCACGGTGAACTGGCACGGCTCGGTCGGCATGTGGGTGCTGCCGATCATCCTGTTGCTGTCCGCGACCGGCATGACCTGGTCGACCTACGCGGGCGCGAACATCACCGAGCTGCGCCAGCAACTGAGCTGGACCACACCGTCGGTCACCACGGCGCTGCCGGGAATCGCCGCGCCCGAACACGTTTCGGGCGGCGAGCACGCCGGTCACGTCATGACACCCGCCACATCGGCAGACCCGAGCATTCGAATCGCCCAGCTCGACCGGGTATTCGCGGCCGCCCGCGCCAACGGGGTGGACCAGGCCGCCGAGATCACCATCCCGGCCGAACTGAATCAGGCGGTCACGGTGAAGGAACGCCGGATGCCGGGCACCTACACCGTCGACGCGGTCGCGGTCGACGGCACCACCGGCGCGATCACCGACCGGCTGGCCTACGCCGACTGGCCGCTGATGGCCAAACTGACCAACTGGGGAATCCAATTCCACATGGGCTTGCTGTTCGGTCTGCTCAACCAGCTGCTGTTGCTCGCCGTCATGATCGGGCTGATCACCGTGCTGGTGCGCGGCTATCTGATGTGGTGGCGCAGGCGGCCGACCCGGCGGACCGGGCGACCCGCGCTGGGCCGGGCGCCGAAGCGGGGTGCGCTGCGCCGGACCTCGCCATGGCTGGCGGTGCCGGTGCTGGCGGCGGCCCTGGTGGTCGGCTGGTTCGTCCCGCTGGTCGGGTTGAGCCTGCTCGCCTTCCTCGCCATCGACGTGCTGGTGGGTCTCCAGGCAAGGCTGCGCGCCGCGTAATCGGTGGGCGGTTCCTCTCCGGATGAGGCGGTCTGGTTACTGGCGCTCTGTGCGGCGACCAGGCCGTCTCGACCGGAGAGGAACCTCGCGCACCCCGAGTGTGCTTGCGCGGTCGCGGAACTCGGGGTGCGGGTTCGGCGAGCGGAGTGTCAAGTGTCGGCGCATGGCATCTACCTCCATTTCCATAGTTCTTGCTCGGTCAGCCGGTGATCAGCTGTAGAGCCTGGCGACGAACGCCTGCATATTGGCGAGCATCCGCTCGACCTTCTGCTCCGGGTTCAGATTCTCCCGGTACCGGTTGCCCAGTGCGGGTGTCTTCTTGCCGCGCGCGTACAACGAACAGGCGAGATCGGTGCACATGTAGGTGCCGACCGTGTTGCCCTTGCGGCCGGACGGACCCGCCTTGGCCGCCGTCAGCAGGGATACCCCGGAGCCGGTGTGCGTGGTCAGGCAGATCGAGCACATCTGGGCCCGACCCGTGCCGCCGGTCTCGTAGCGCAGCGCGACACCGATCAGTTCGTCGTTGTCGTTCGGGATGACCAGGTAGGCCCGGCCGGGCAGCGACGGGTCGCTCCAGCCGAGAAAGTCGAGATCGTCCCAGGGCCGCTCGTCGAGGTCCTTCGGCACCGGCAGCTTCTTGGCCTCGGTCTTGGAACAGTTGATGAACGACGACCTGATGTCGCGCTCAGTCACTGGTTTCATTGCGTTGCACTCCATTCCTGATTGTTAGCTGACCAAACCGTATTGACGGTACGGGTCGCATAGGCATCGAACAAACGCATTTCGCCCAGGAATACCTGCTGGTCAGGAACGTGTGCCACGAGTCACCAGACCGTATGGTCTGTAATTGATCGATCCCGCGACAGCGAAAAGCCCCCGCCTGATGTACCTGACGGGGGCTTCGAACGCTCGCACTAGTGCTCGGCCGGCGGCTCTTCCTCGATCTCCGCGGCCGGCGCCTTCTCCGGCAGCGCGATCGGGCGCAGGACGACCCAGGCGATGAAGAGCAGGGAGACCACGCACATCCCCGCCCCCGCCCACAGGTTGATGTTGATGTTGCCGGTTTTGGCCTGATCAGCGGCGGTATTGCTGACCAAGCCGGTGATGACCAGGACCACCCCGTAGCAGCCGAGCAGGGCGCCGACGATGGTGCGGATGTCGAAAAGCATTGCGGCTCCTTATCCGACGATGATGTTGAGGGCGATGACCAGGACCAGCGCGATGCCCGCGAGCAGCACCGGGCGCTGATACCAGGGCAGGGATGCCTGATCCGGATCGGTGCGCACGTCCTTCGGGGTTTCCGAGTAGACCAGCCCGACTAGTTCGGCGACGGGTTTCGGCGTGGTCACCTGGGTGACGAGCACGCTCACCACGATGTCGACCACGAACGCGGTGCCCGCGGCCACGAAGCTCGACCCCTGCCCGGACAGGTGGAACACCTCGGTCTGATGCAGGATGAAAATCACCACCGCGGAACCGGTTCCGAAGACCAGGCCCATCCAGCCCGCGGTCGGGGTCATCCGTTTCCAGAACATGCCGAGGATGAACGTCGCGAACAGCGGCGCGTTGAAGAAGCTGAACAGAGTCTGCAGGTAGTCCATCATGTTGCTGAAGCTCGACGCGATGAAGGCGGTGAAGATCGCCGTCACCGTCGCGCCGACCGTGGCCAGGCGCCCGACCGTCAGGTAGTACCCGTCCGGGCGTTCCTTGCGCACGTACTGCTGCCAGAGGTCGTAGCTGAACACCGTGTTGAACGCGGAGATATTGGCCGCCATGCCCGCCATGAACGCGGCGAGCAGGCCGGCGATGCCGACGCCGAGCAGGCCGTTGGGCAGCACGTCCTTCATCAGATAGAGCAGCGCCTGGTTGTAGGTGGTGTCGCCGGTGAAGTCCGGATCCGCCACCTTCGCCGCCTTGTACTCGCTCATCTGCGGCACCAGCACCGCGCTGATCATGCCGGGAATGATCACGATCAGCGGGATGAACATCTTCGGATAGGCGCCGAGGATCGGGGTGCGGCGCGCCGCCGAGATGGAGTGTGTCGCCAGCGCGCGCTGCACCTCGACGAAGTTGGTGGTCCAGTAGCCGAACGAGAGCACGAACCCGAGCCCGAACACGATGCCGATCACCGACAGGATGTTGTTGCTGAATCCGCTCAGCTCGTTACCGGGCCACGATTGCAGTTGCGCACTGCCGCCGGGCGACGCGGACACCTTATCCCGCAGGCCGTCCCAGCCGCCGACCTTGTGCAGGCCGACCAGGGTGAGCGGCAGCAGCGCGGCCACGATGACGAAGAATTGCAGCACCTCGTTGTAGATCGCGGCCGAGAGCCCGCCGAGGGTGATGTAGGACAGCACGATCACCGCCGCGACCACCACCGACACCCACAACGGCCAGCCGAGCAGCACGTTCAGGATGGTGCCGAGCAGGTACAGGTTGACGCCGGCGATCAGCACCTGGGCGAGGGCGAAGCTCAGCGCGTTCACCAGGTGCGCGCCGGTGCCGAAGCGCCTGCGCATGAACTCGGGCACGCTGCGCACCTTGGAGCCGTAGTAGAACGGCATCATCACCACGCCGAGGAACAGCATGGCCGGGATCGCGCCGATCCAGAAGTAGTGGAAGGTCGGGAAGCCGAACTGGGCGCCGTTGGCCGACATACCCATGATCTCGACGGCGCCGAGGTTCGCCGAGATGAACGCGAGGCCGGTCACCCAGGCGGGCAGCGACCGTCCGGACAGGAAGAAGTCGATGCTGGACGAGACGCGCTGCCTGGCCAGCAGGCCGATGCCGAGCACGAACACGAAGTACAGGGCGACCAGGGCGAAGTCGACCGGCGCCGCGTCCAGCCGCAGCGTCGATGAGGCGTCTACATAGGTCGAGACCGACCGCGGTTCGGCGGCGAGCAGCGACAGAACAGGTGAATCGGCAAGCGGCACAGCGTCCCTCCTGGCGTGAAACAGGCGTCGAGCGAGATCTTCCTGGGTACGAGATCGTGCGTCTTCGGGTGGTACTGCGTGGCGCGCGACTCACTCGTCGCCGGCCGAATGGGTGTCGGCCGACACCTACTCTGCGTGATTGTGCCTCACTCGCGGGCCACAATCGGGGACAAAAACCTGGACGGTCGGTCAGTCTCGGCGGTGCGCGCCCGCCGCCGGGCCGACGACGAAGGTGCGCGGCGCGGCAAAGCCCGCGTCGGCGAACCGATTCCGCACGGCCGCCACCACCGCGTCGGTCTGTGCGCGATCGACGAGCGCGAGGACGCTGCCGCCGAATCCGCCGCCGACCATCCGCGCGCCGTGCGCCCCGGCGGCGAGTGCCGCGTCGACGGCGGCATCCAGCGCGGGCGTCGACACCTCGAAATCGTCGCGCAGCGAGGCGTGCCCCGCCGTGAGGATCGGCCCGACCACGCGCGGATCCGCGCCGTCTCGCAATCTTTGGGCAACTGTCAGCACGCGCGCGTTCTCGGTCACCACGTGCCGGGCCCGGCGCAGCAGCACGTCGTCGGAAAGCCGGTCGAGTGCGTCCACCGAGTCGACATCGCGCAGCGCGGGCACACCGAGTTCCGCGGCGGCAGCCTCACATTGGGCACGCCGCTCCGCGTACCCGCCATCCACATGCTCGTGCGGCTGGCCGGTATCGATCACCAACAGCTCCAGCCCGAATCGGGCCAGATCGAACGGAATCTGTTCGTGTGCAACAGCATTCGTGTCGGAATCGACACCGTCCTCGACAAACCTCCGCACATCGAGAAACAGCGCGTGCCCCGCCGTACACAGGATCGAGGCCGACTGATCCAGCAAACCGGTCGGCGCACCCACGTAATCGTTTTCCGCGGCCCGCGCGAGCTCGATCAACTCCCGATCGGTCACCGTGGGCGCGAACAGATCCCGCAGCGCGATCGCCACCGCACAGGACAGCGCCGCCGACGACGACAACCCCGCGCCGATCGGCACCGCCCCGTCCAACTCCAGATCGACCCCACCCACGGCGTGCCCCCGCCGCACGAATTCGGCGACCACGCCGAGCGGATACCGCGACCACCCCGGCACCCGATCCCGCCGGTCCGCGAGATCGGCCACCCCGACCAGCACCGATTCGTCCGGCCGCTGCCGCGAGACCACCCGCACCTGCCCGTCCGTACGCACCCCGGCCCGGCACTCGACCACCAGCGGGAGCGCGATAGGCAGAACGAAGCCGTCGTTGTAATCGGTGTGCTCCCCGATGATGTTGACCCTGCCCGGCGCAACCCACATCCGCACTCGTTCTCCTGGTCTGTCGTGTCCACTGGCCCTGCCACACGTTACGAGACACGCCACGGGAACACTGCTTTCAGCTGGCGGAGGTGCGCGATTCGCGTTCGTGCCGCACAGTCGATTTTGATGTATTACCGGCCTGCAAAATGAGGCCGGGCGTTCTGGGAGGCACTATGATTCACACCACCCCGCGCAGCGGTCTAGTGGGGCCACGCGGTCGCCTGCTCGGGCTGCCGTGGATAGATCGACTTCGACCTCCCTCGGGCAGGCAGATCTACGGGTCACCGCTGACAATTGAGATAGGCGCCGCAACAGGAGTGGGACCGACGGCCATGTCGGCCTTCGATGCGGCACTGCGCGAACTTGGAGTGGGTGATGCCAACTTGATTCGACTGTCGTCGGTCATCCCGCCACGCTCCACCCTGGAACACACCGAGCGGGTCCGCAAGCCGATCCTGTGGGGCGACCGTCTCTATTGCGTGTACGCGGTGCAGCACGCGAACGAACCAGGTCAGACGGCCGCGGCCGGCATCGGCTGGGTCCTGCGTGACGACGGTTCCGGGGCCGGTCTTTTCGTCGAGCACGAAGCGGAAACCGCCGACGAGGTGTCCGCCCTGATCCGATCCAGCCTGAACGATATGACCCGCAACCGACCGGGGAGCTTCGGACCGGTCCACCTGCGCACGACCGAAACCCGCTCGAACGGTGGTCCCGCCTGCGCGCTCGTGCTCGCCGCGTACCGCACTACGCCGTGGGGGCGACAACGATGAGCCTCGATTCGACCGACGCTCGCCCGTCCGGAATCGCCCGTATCGATTCCCCCTACGCGGGGGGATTCGAGCCCGGCGAGGAGACACAGCCGGGGTTGCACATCACCATTGAGGGCAAGATCCCAGACGACCGGATAGACCAGTTCCACCTACTCTACGAGGAGGCGTTCGGTCCACTGCGCGCTCAGGCCATTGCCAGGCAGGTTTTGCACCCGGACGAGTTTCACGCGGTGATGACCGATCCCCGGGTGGACAAGCATGTGGCCAGGCTCGGCTCCGGCGAACCCATAGGCGTGACCACGGTGACCAAGCATCTCGACACGGTCCCGTGGATCAGCCCGGACTACTTCGCCGCACGATATCCGGAACACGCGGCCCGCGGCGCGATTTACTACGCAGGTTTCACCCTGGTTGCGCCAAGTGCCCGACACGGAGCGGCATTTCATGCCATGATCAAATCAATTGTCCAGGTTCTGGTTGCCGATCGCGCTGCGGTCGGTTGGGACATTTGCTCGTACAACAACACTCGGTACTCGTTCGCCGACAGCATTCGAGTGATGCTCGAGGAACAAGCGAACGTCGAGGTCGTGGTGGCGGACTCACAAACCTACTACGCGGCTCGGTTCACCGGGGATGGAGCGACCGAGGGGGGCTGATGACAGTCAGCGGAGAGCGGAAAGATCAGCACCGTCCATTCCGAACATGGTGCTACACACTGCTTCTGGGGGGAAGCGCGGCCGTGATCGCGGTGCATGCCACGGTCGATTCCAAGCTCCTGTCGTTCCTGACGCTCGCGACCATCCTCGTGGGCACGGTCGCGATGATCACCGTCGGCCTGCGAACGTATCGCCCGGCCCGCCCCCTGCCGTGGTACCTGCTGTGCGCTTCAGCCGTGCTGTCCGGCGCCGGAGTCGGGCTGCGCAACGCATTCGAGCAGGGGCTGCATCCGCTGGATGACGTGTGCACGCTGCTCGCCTATCTCGCGGTCGGCCTCGCCGCCCTGATCTGGTTGCGCCCGCGCCAGGTTCGCTCGAACTATGACCTCCTGCTCGACTCCGGATTGATCGGCCTCGGCGCCCTGCTCGCGTCCTGGACCTTTCTGATCTCACCGATCCTGCACAATCACGACACCACCGTGAACACGATGGTGGCAGCGACATACCCGGTGCTGGACGCACTGCTGCTGACGTTGATCGCGCATTCGGTGGCCACCTCGGCCCGCTCGGAGTCCTCGCTGCGGTTCGTGCATGTCGGGCTGATCGCGGCCCTGCTCGGCGATCTCGGCTACAGCCTCGATACCGCCGGTGCCGCGACGTTCGGCCGCGAGGTGATGATGATTCCGCTGCTCGCGGCCTACGCGATAGTCGGTGTCTCGGCCTTGCACCCGACCATGACCGGTCTCGGCGCACCGCGCCAGATCCATCCGCATCAATCGCGCCAGCGCGCCAGTTTCATCGCGGTCGCGCTGATCGTCGCCTCGCTGGTACCCGTGGTCGGCTCATCGCTGGGCACCGTTGACCGCGTGGTCGTCTCGTCACTGTTCGCCCTCCTGCTCATCGGGGTGCTGGTGCGCAGTGAGCGGGCTATTGTGCGGAGTTCGCGGAGTGAGCGGCGGGCGCAGTATCAGGCCGATCACGACATGCTCACGGGGTTGTTGAATCGGTCGGCTCTGTTGCGGGCGCTGAATCTGAACAGTGAGCGGTGGGCCGAGCTGCCGTTGTGTTTGCTGTTCATCGACCTCGACGGGTTCAAGATGGTCAACGACAGCTATGGGCATGCGGTCGGGGACGAGTTGATCGCCAATGCCGCCTCGCGGATTCGGCGGGTGGTGCTGCGGGATGACGTGGTCGCGCGGTACGGCGGCGACGAATTCGTGGTGTTGTCCCCACTCGACCGGCAAGCGGCCGCGACGCTGGCCGAGCGACTGCTCGGCGCGTTCGTCCGGCCGTTCGAACTGAGCGCGGGCGAGATTCCGATCACCGCGAGCATCGGCATCGCCTGCGGCTCACCGCGCAGCACCGAGTCGACCGTCTACGACCTCATCCGCGACGCGGACTCGGCGATGTACCACGCGAAGGAATACTCGCTCGGCTACGCGTTCCACGACGACGCGCGGCACGCGCCCGATTCCGTGCGGCACATGGCGAACGACCCGGCGCGGCACGGCGCGAACGAGTCGGGCCGGCGGATCTGGCGCGCGAGCCCCAGATCCACCAGCACCGCGGTCTGACCTAGTCGACCAGCTCGTCGAGCAGCCGCCGCGCGGCCTCCAGCTCGGCCTGCAGGGCCTGCACCTTGGCCTCCTGGGCCTCCCTGGCCGCGTCGAGGATGCCCGCCACCACATCGGCCACCTCGGGGTGCAGAATCTTGGCGGCCTGCGCCACCGCGGAACTCGGCACCGCGAGCCCGCGCACGGCGCGCTTCTTGCCGCTGACCACGTCGACGGACCATTCGCCGTCGGCGGTGCCGGTCAGCGTGACGGTGACCTCGGGGGTCTTCGCCTTCGGCCGGGCCGGGGCCTTGGCCGCCTTGGCCGGCGTCGCCGGCTTGGCCGCGGGCTTGCCCGCGCCGCCGTCGTGTTCGTCCGATTCCGGGGCGCTCGCAACGGGTTTCGGGACGACCGGCGGCGGGACGGAACTGGGAGTGGTCGGTGTCGCAGCGCTCGTCAAGGTCGACGGCTGGGTCACGGGTGATTCCTTCCTGGTTGTCGACTTCGGCTGGGCAGTGGAAACAGTCGCCGCCCCTCGGGGCGGCTTGGTCAACGTCACTTCTGTCGGAGAAAAGGACAGTACATCCTTCGATCCGGTGGGCCGGACCTGCAGGAAGTCTCCGTCGGCCGGATCACCGAGGGAGATCACCTTTCCCGACCGTCCTTCCGGCACGCCCACCGCGGCGGCGGTGAACCACACCATGGGCGGGCGGCCACCGGCGATATCCGTGGCGATCCGCTGAATCTCGCTGTCCGACAATGGCTTGGGCTTGGTTTTAGGCGACGGCATGGTGACTCCGAGCAATATTCGTGGATGGCTGCGTGCACAGATGATGCCGCACCGCACCGACAGATTTACAGGCCGCTACGAAATCGAGTCCCAGAACACGATTCCCGCACGGCCAGCGAATATCGAGCTACGCCCGGTGAACCCGCGAATCGCGGTGCCGATCAACCCCGATCGGCGGGCGCCTGGAGTGCGGGGAACCATATATCGGCGAGCACCTCGGCGGCCCGCTCGGCGGACACATTGATGGTGCCCTGCACCGCCCAGCGGGTGAAGAACCGCTCGAGTTGGGCGACAAGCAGTTCCACGCGCAGCCGCGCCTCGTCGGCGCGCTCGGCGGGCCAGCGGGCCAGATAGGACGTCATCGCGTTGGGCAGCGCGAGGATTCCGTTGCGGGCGATCTCGCGGAACTCCGGCTCCAGCGCGGTCGCCTCGTCCCAGGCGGGCAGCAGCGCGCGGTATTCGTGGAACCACTCGATGGCCCGGCCCATCCACGCGACCAGCTCGTCCCGCGAGCCGGTGTCGAGCACCCGGTCCAGATCCTCGTAGAAATGCAGCGCGCTGGGTGCGGTGCTCTGCTCGGCGATCGCGCGCAGCAGCTCGAGCTTGCCGGTGAAGTGCAGATAGAAGGTGGCCCGGCTACAGCCGACCGCGGCGGCGATGTCGTCGACCCGCACCGCCGCGTAGCCGCGGGTGCTGAACAGCTCCTTGGCCTCGGCCATCAGCCGGGTCCTGGTCTGCTGCTTCTGCTCGTCCCGCAGGCTGCCGCCCGCCGGATTCGGGTTGGAACGCAACGGTTACCCCATGTCGGTCGAAAGTTCTGCTGACGTGCGACTTTCGGTGAGCAAGTGTACTGCGGGCACGCGGTCCACGCCGCCTTTACTAGACAATACGTCATTCACTAGACACGCTGTCTAGCCAGTGTTACCTTGTTGCCTACGTCACTCCGCGAGCCGCACGGCTACGGACGGATTCGGCGCCGGGCGCGCCGCCGCAGGCAGGCGACCGCCCGCCCAGCACGAGGACACGTGAATTGACTCAACCCACTCTGCCCAGGGTCTGCCTCATCGGCGCGGGCCCCTCCGGGATCACCACCGCGAAACGGCTGCAGGACTTCGCTATTCCGTTCGACCTGTTCGAGGCGTCCGACGAGGTCGGCGGCAACTGGTATTTCAAGAATCCCAACGGGATGTCGGCCTGCTACCAGTCGCTGCACATCGATACCAGCAAGTTCCGGCTGGCCTTCGAGGACTATCCGGCACCGGCGGATTGGCCGGATTTCCCGCACCATTCCCAGCTGTTCCAGTACTTCAAGGATTACGTCGACCATTTCGGTTTCCGGGACAAGATCCGGTTCGGCACGAAAGTCACCGCCGCCGAACGGCAGACCGACGGTCGCTGGCTGGTCACCGCGAGCGACGGCCGCACCCGCGACTACGACGTATTGATCGTCTGCAACGGCCACCACTGGGACCCGAACATCCCCGACTATCCCGGCGAATTCGACGGCGTGCTGATCCACAGCCACGCCTACAACGATCCGTTCGACCCGATCGACATGCGCGGCAAGCGGGTTGTGGTGGTCGGCATGGGCAATTCCGGCCTGGACATCGCCTCGGAGCTGTCGCAGCGCTTCGTCGCGGAGAAGCTCACCGTGTCCGCGCGGCGCGGTGTGTGGGTGTTGCCGAAGTACGTGAACGGCAAGGTCGGTGACAAACAGAGTGTGCCGCCGTGGATTCCGCGCAAGGTGAGCTTGAAGCTCAAGCAGCGCTTCGTGCGCAAGTTCCGCGGCGAGATGGAGTTCTACGGGCTGCCCAAGCCCGATCACCTGCCGTTCGAGGCGCATCCGTCGGCCAGCGAGGAATTCCTGCACCGCGCGGGCTGCGGTGACATCGCGTTCAAGCCGGCCATCACGGCGCTCGACGGGCCACGCGTGCGCTTCGCCGACGGCAGTACCGAGGAGGTGGACGTGATCGTCTGCGCCACCGGCTATCGCATCAGTTTCCCGTTCTTCACCGATCCGGACCTGGTGCCGGACGAGCAGAACCGCATCCCGCTGTTCAAACAGATGATGAAGCCGGGCGTAAACAACCTGTTCTTCATGGGCTTGGCGCAACCGCTGCCGACGCTGGTGAATTTCGCCGAGCAGCAAAGCAAATTGGTCGCCGCCTATCTCACCGGCAAGTACCTGCCGCCGCCCGAATCGGAGATGCACGAGGCGATTCGGGCCGCGGAGGAACGCCGGAGCGGGCGCTACTACGACTCGCCGCGGCACACGATCCAGATCGAGTTCGAGCCGTACGTGCGCGACCTGAACAAGGAACTGGCCAGGGGCGCAAAGCGAGCCGCCGCGCAGGGTTACGCGCTGCCGGTGCCGGCCAGCACCCTCGAGCGCGCGTGATGACCACCTCGGGCCACTGCACCGCTCAATTCGCCGGTGTCCGTGCGGAATTGGCCAACCGGCTCGCCTCCGGCGACGAACTCGGCGCGGCGATCTGTGTGACCGTCGACGGCGAACCCGTCGTCGACCTCTGGGGCGGGCACCGCGATCCCGGCCGCACCGTGCCGTGGACCGCGGACACCCTGGTCAACGTCTTCTCGGTCACCAAGACGATGACCGCGCTGTGCGCCCTGCTGCTGGTCGATCGCGGCGAGCTGGACGTGCGGCAGCGGGTCGCCCACTACTGGCCGGAGTTCGCGGCGAACGGCAAGGGCGACATCGAGATCCGGCAGCTGCTCGGGCACACCTCGGGGGTCTCCGGCTGGGAGCGGCCGATCGAGCTGGCCGACATCTACGACACCGAGGCGGCGGCCGCCCGGCTCGCGGCGCAGCCGCCGTGGTGGGCGCCGGGTACGGCGTCCGGTTATCACGCGCTGAATTACGGGCACCTGGTCGGCGAGGTGATCCGCCGGATCACCGGCCGCGGCCTCGGGCGGTTCTTCGCCGAGGAGCTCGCCGGTCCGCTCGACGCGGACTTCCACATCGGCATCGGGCCCGAACACCAGCACCGGATCGCGTCGTTGGTCCCGCCGCCGCAGTTGACGTTCGACCTGGCCACGCTCGATCAGGACAGCATCCTGGTCAAGACGCTCACCAGTCCCCTGCTCGATCTGCACGAGGTCAACGGCGCCGCCTGGCGGCAGGCCGAGATCGGCGCGGTGAACGGACACGGGAACGCTCGCTCGGTGGCGCGGATCCAGTCCCTCGTCTCCTGCGCCGGCCTGCTCGGCGGGCGAAAAGTGCTGTCGGAGAAGACGATCGACTTGATCTTCGAACCGCAGTCGGACGGCGCCGATCTGGCGTTGCTGCTGCCGCTGCGCTTCGGCATCGGATACGGACTGCCCCAGTCGCAGACCGCGCCGGAGGTTCCCGACGGCAAGGTCTGCTGGTGGGCCGGGCTGGGCGGGGCCATCGTCGTCAACGATCTCGATCGCCGAATCACCTTCGCCTACACCATGAACAAGATGGCGCCGGGGCTGATCGGCTCACCCCGCGCCGACGCCTATCTGCGCGCGGTCTACACCGCGGTGGGAGTCCACGCATGATGCGAGCGCTGCAACTCACCGAGCCGGGCGTGCTGGAACTGCGCAAGGTCCCGATTCCCGAGATCGGCCCGACCGACCTGCTGCTGCGCGTCGGCGCGGCCGGGATCTGCCATTCCGACCTGCACGTGCTGCACATCCCGTTCCGCATGCGCGACGAGCCGCTCACCCTCGGACACGAGGTCGCGGGCACCATAGAGGCCGTCGGCGCCGCGGTCGACGGCCGGCTGGCCGGCGAACGCGGCGTGGTCTACCTGTGCTGGTCGTGCGGCGTATGCCGAGAATGCGTGCGCGGCAACGAGAATGTCTGCCTGGCCGCGGGCCGCACCGCCATGCCGCCGTGCCCCGGGCTCGGCCCGGACGGCGGCATGGCCGAGTACATCCGGATCCCGGCAAGCTCTTTCGTGCCGATCGGCGACCTCGATTTCGCGCAGGCGGCCCCGCTGGCCGACGCCGCGCTGTCGAGCTATCACGCGATTCGTGGCGCCCGCGAACACCTTCGACCCGACTCGGTCGCGGTGGTGATCGGCATCGGCGGTCTCGGCCACGTCGCGGTGCAGATCCTCGCCGCGACCAGCGCGACCCGGGTGATCGCCGTCGACATCGGCACGGACAAGCTCGAACTGGCCGCCCGCTGCGGCGCGGCCGAGGGCCTGTCGGCCGGCCCGGACACCGCGCGCGAGATCCTCGACCGCACCGGCGGTCGAGGCGCCGACGCGGTGTTCGACTTCGTCGGCGTCGACCAGACCGCCACCCTCGCGGTGGAATCGGTGGCGCCCAACGGCGCCTATCGGATGATCGGCCTCGGCGGCGGCGCACCGGAGATCACCTCCGCTCCGGCAGGCGGACCCGGCTGGCCGTGGGGCGCCTCCGTGCGAAAGTCATACGGCGGCACCAAATCCGACCTGATCGAGTCCGTCGCGCTGGCCCGCTCGGGCAAGCTCACGGTAGCGGTCGAGCGCTACGACCTGGCGGCAGGCCGCGACGCGCTCGACCGTCTGGAGCGCGGCCTGGTGACCGGCCGCGCGGTACTGGTTCCGTAGAAAAGGAAGTGCGCTGGATGACGAAGCCTTTCGACGCGCAGGCGTTCGCCGCGGCGGCGGCCGCCCGGCTGACCGGTCCCGGCGGGCGGTTCGAGATGGTGGTCGAGGACGTGCTCGGCGCACCGGTGCCGGTGCTGCGCCACCGGGACAGGTCGCTCGGCGAGCTGGTGGCCGCGTCGGCCAGTTGGGGCGAGCGCGACTACCTCGTCACCGAGGACAGCCGGCTGTCGTTCGCCGAGCACGCGGCGGCGGTCGGTGCGCTGGCGACGGCGCTGCGTGAGCGGTACGGCATCGAAAAGGGTGACCGGATCGGCATTCTGGCCGCGAACACCCCCGAATGGGTGGTGACGTTCTGGGCGGCGCAGTGCCTCGGCGCGATCGCCGTGGGCTACAACGCGTGGTGGACGCCGCGCGAAATCGCCTACGGCGTCGGGCACACCGCCCCCTCCGTCCTGGTCGTCGACGCGAAACGCGCGGCGCTGCTGGCGGAGCTGGACATCCGCGTGCCGGTGCTCACCATGGAGCTCGACGTGCCCACGCTGATCGCCGAATATGCCGGCCGCACAACGCCGCTCGCCGAGGTGGCCGAGGACGATCCGGCGGTCGTCCTGTACACCAGCGGCACCAGCGGACGGCCGAAGGGCGCGGTGCACTCGCAGCGAAACGTGCTGGCGGTCATCGGATATCACCGGTTCAACGACGCGCTGGCCGCCGAGTTCAGCGGCGCCACCGAGCCGCCGAGCGGCCGCAGGTTCCTGCTCACCTCCCCGCTGTTCCACATCGCCAGCCTGCACAACCTGGTGGTGCCGCGCCTGGTGACCGGCGATACCTCGGTGCTGTATCAGGGTTCGTTCGACGCGGACCGGGTGTTGCGGCTGATCGAACGCGAACGCATCACCAACTGGGGCGCCATGCCGACCATGGCCACCCGGCTGCTCGAACGGGACCTGTCCGGCTACGACCTGTCCTCGCTTGCCTCGTTCTCGCTCAACTCCGCGCCGTCCTCGGCCGCGCTGCAACATCAACTGCGCGAGCAACTTCCGGTGGCCAAGACGGCACTGGTGACCAGCTACGGCCTCACCGAGTGCAGCACCGCCGCCACCCTGGCCAGCCCCGCCGAGCTCGCCGCGTTCCCGGATACGGTGGGCCGCCCGGTCATCGGGGTCGAGGTGCAGATTCGCGACCGCGCGGGCGCTCCGGTGCCCGACGGGACCGAAGGCGAGATCTGTGTGCGCAGCCAGTACGTGATGCTCGGCTATTGGGACGACGAGGCGGCGACCGCGGCCGCGATCACCGCGGACCGCTGGCTGCGCACCGGCGATATCGGCGTGCTCACCGAGGGCAGGCTCCGATTGTCCGGTCGCCGTTCGGATCTCATCCTGCGCGGCGGCGAGAACGTCTACCCCACCGAGATCGAACAGTGCCTGGAGGAACATCCGGCGGTCCGCGAATGCGCCGTCGTCGGCGTGCCGGACGCCGACCTCGGGCAGCGGGTCGCCGCGCTGGTGGTGGTCGAAAACCTCTCGGCGACAACCGAAGCGGAGCTGCGCGCGTTCGCCGCGGAACGGATGGCCTACTACAAGGTGCCTGCCCGCTGGCGGCTCACCACCACCGCGCTGACCCGCAACGCGACCGGCAAGGTCGTGCGCACCGGCATCGAGGTGTAGTCACCCCTGCGCGAGAACCGGCGAAGTCCCAGCTCATCGCTTGACAACAACGTAAAATTGCCGTGGATCGGGCGACGTGTTCGCCCGGCCGCTCGCGAGGAGTCAGTGTGGACGTTTTCGAGCATCAGGGCAGGGCCGTGGCCTTCGAGCGCTCCGGTAGCGGCGCGCCGGTGGTCTTCCTGCACAACGCGGGCACCCAGCGCCGCATCTGGGACGACCAGGTGGCGGCGCTGCGCCGCGACCACGAGGTCTTCGCCCTCGACCTGCCCGGTTACGGCGACTCCGAGCAGCCAGCGGACGGCTATCGCCTCGCCGACTACGTGCGGATGCTGGGCGCCTTCCTCGACGCCTACCGGCTCTCCGACGTGGTTCTGGTCGGCAACTGCCTCGGCAGCGCCACCTCGCTGCGCTATACGATCGGACGTCCGGACCGGGTGCGGGCGCTCGTCCTGATCAACCCGCTCACCTGGGACACCGTCAGCTCCGGGCAGTCGGCGGCGATGGCCTGGGCGGATGCCCGGCTGCCGCTCGGGCCGCTGGCCCGCAGGCTCGCGCTGCCCGGCCGCGCCGTCTCGCTGATCGTCGGCAATCAGCTCGGCGCCCGCGGTAAGCGACAAGGCCTGCAGAACTCCCCGCGCCTGCGCGCGCACTGGTCCGATCGCGGCCGCTTGCACGCCCTGCACGAGCTGGTCCAGGACTTCCCCGCCTACGCCGCGCTCGACCGTTTCGACCCGCCGACGGATTTTCCGCCGATCTGCACGATCTGGGGCAGGCAGAACCGCATTCTCTCGGCCCGCGCGGGAACCCGGCTCAATCGGAGCCTGCACGCCCAGACCGCGGTCGAGCTGCCGGACTGCGGCCACCTGCCCATGGTGGAGGATCCGGACCGGGTCACCTCGATCATCACCGAGTTCCTGGCGACCACGGGTCGATCCGCCGTCCCGAAGGTCGTCGGCGGTTCCTGACCGCCCGGCTCACAGCGGCGCCGCGGTCGGATAGAGCTCGCTGAAGCTGTCCGATCGCACACCGCAACCGGCGCACTCGAATTCGACGCCGATGGTCAGCAACCAGTGGATCCGGGTGTGACACGTGTCGCACATGAAGTCGACGCCCTCGGCGTGGCAGCACGGCCGCTTGCGGATGAACCATTCGGCGCGATGCCGGCAGGGCACGGTATCGAACCGGAAGGTGCAGCCCGGCGCGGCCGGGAGCGGAGCGACGATCGACTCGAAAGTCGTTGCGGCCGTGGTGGAGTTCATCGGCGGTACCTTCCGGCGGGGCATCTCGGTCGCGGACCGGCGGATCGGCTCGGATCCGCACCATGGTGATCGTTCGCTCAATATTTGCCGTTACCGGGTGTAGATTCTGTGTCCGATACGCCCGCTACTCCCCGCCCACCGGGTTTGATGCGACACCTTCCGGGAACCCGGTCGAATAGAGCCGTCGAGGAAAGGGATCCGTCATGTTGTTACGCCGACTTGCCCGCCCGCTTTTGGCCACTGTCTTCGTCGTGGAGGGTGTCGATACGTTGCGGCACCCGGAATCACGCGTGAAGGCGGCGACCGAGCTGGTGCAGCGAGGCCAGCGTCAGCTTCCGGAGGAATATGCCGCGAAGTTGCCGAACGATCCGGGCACCGTTGTCCGGATCAATGCGGGTGCCCAGGTAGCTGGCGGTGTGCTGCTCGCCCTCGGGAAGGCGCCACGCCTGGCCGCGCTGGTCTTGGCCGCGACCGTCATCCCCGCCACGGTCACCGAGCAGGATTTCTGGAACGAACCGGACCCCGCGCAGAAGTCGGTCAAGCGGAACGCGTTCCTCAAGGATCTCGGCCTGCTCGGCGGCCTGATGATCGCCGCGGCCGATACCGAGGGCAAGCCCTCGCTCGGCTGGCGGGGAAAGCGGGCGGCCAGGGACGCGGCCGCGACGGTCACCGCCGCACTGCCGTTCACCGGCTCCTCGGACGGTGCGACCGCGGAGATGCTGAAGCGCCGGGCGCACGAGGTCGCCACGGCGGCAGGCAGTTTGGGTAGTGCCGCGGCGAGCAAGGGCGCTGAGCTCGCCGAGACCGTGCAGCACCACGGCCCCGAATGGGCCTCGGCCGCAAAGGAACACGCCGTCCCGCTGGCCGCCGCCGCGAAGGAACACGCCGCACCGCTGGCGGAGACCGCCAAGGAGCGCGGCGCGGAACTCGCCGATGTCGCCAAGCACCGCGGCGCCGAATGGGCCGAACTGGCGCGCGAGCGCGGCCCGAAGTGGGTCGAGTTCGCCAAGGAACGCGGCGCCGAGCTGGCGGAACTGGCCAGGGAGCGCGGCGCGGAACTGGCCGACGTGGCCAAGCATCGCGGCGCCGAATGGGCCGAGCTCGCCAGGGAGCGCGGCGCGGAGTTCGCCGAGGTCGCCAAAGAGCGCAGCGCCGAGCTGGCCGAGGTCGCCAAAGAACGCAGCGCCGAGCTGGCCGAGGTCGCCAAAGAACGCAGCGCCGAGCTGGCCGAGGTCGCCAAAGAACGCAGCGCCGAGCTGGCCGATACCGCGCGCGAGCGCGCCCCGGAACTCGCCGACACCGCCCGCAAGCGCGGCGGCAAGTTCGCCGACAGCGCTCGGCACCGGGTGGAGAAGAAGCTGAACTGAGCCGAAACCTACGCCGTCTCTTCGTATCCGACGCCGTGGTGAGCCAGCGCGGCGTCCAGCGACCGCACCCTGTGGAAGCTGGGCGCCAAGCCGGTCACCTCCAGTGCGCGATCGACACAGCGCACCGCGGTGATCAATACCATTCGGCGCCTGGACTTTTCGGCCTGCGTCTGCGCATCCACCAGTACCCGGAGCCCGGCGGCGGCCAGGAAGGTGACCGGCGACAGGTCGAGTACGACCAGGACCGGTCCGGCGCCGAACAAGCGGCAGAGCTGGTCACGGAAGCTCGGCGCGGTGCGCAGATCGATCTCGCCGTCCACCAGCATCATCACGATGTCGTGGCGCGGACAGCACACCGAAAAACGAAGAACGTCAGCGACTTCCAGTACCGACCGGTCCAGAGGTGAGGCAGCGAACCGGTTGTCGTCGTTGAGGGACATATGCCGACTCCTCGGCCTGCCACCACACGGGACAGACCTGTCTACCTAGTGAAGCATGGCCGGTCAGGTCTGTACAGCGTTATGGTTAGAGGGTGACGGCAAGCGACGACACGATTGTCGGTGCCCGCGAACGGATACTGTCCACTGCTTACGAGTTGTTCACTCGCCGGGGTATCCGGGCGGTCGGCATCGATGAGGTGATCGCCAGGGCCGGCATCGCGAAGGCGACGCTGTATCGGCACTTTCGCACCAAGGACGAGTTGATCCTCGCGGTCCTGGCCCGCCGCGAGCTCGTGTGGACCTTCGACATGGTCGAGCAGCAGTCCAGCCTGCGCGGCACCACCGCGGAGGAACGGTTGCTCGCCATCTTCGACGTATTCGACGACTGGTTCGGCACCGAGGAATTCGAGTCGTGCACGTTTATCAACGTGCTGCTGGAGATGGGCCCGGAGCACCCGGCCGGACGGGCCAGCATCGAACACCTGGCCACCATCCGCGGCATCGTCCGGGCACGCGCCGAGCAGGCGGGTCTGCGCGATCCGGACGACTTCGCCAGGTCCTGGCACATCCTGATGAAGGGTTCCATCGTCTCGGCCACCGAGGGCGACCGGCAGGCGGCGCGGCGAGCCCAGTCCATGGGCCGGGCGCTCATCGACAGCCATCGCACCGAGCCCGCCGCCTGAGCGCTCAGCTCGTCGCCTGCTTGCCCAGCGCGCCCGCGAACAGCAGCCCCCCGATGACCGCGGCGGGCACGCCGAGCGCGATGGTGCCGATGATCGCGCCGATCGGGGCCGCGGCGGCGCCGGTGACCAGGCAGCCGCCGAGGAATCCGGGAACCGCCAGCACGCCGATCGTCGGGACCGCGGCCGCCGCGCCCACCAGGGCTCCGCCCGCGACACAGCCGATACCGGCGCCGATCGCGGTACCGATCAGCGTGCCGAGCGCGACGCCGAGACCGGTGACCGTGGCGAAGTTCATCACGGCGGTATTGAAGTCGGTGGACTGCGGGTCGATGGCGATGTCGCGCAGTTCGGGCGGCGCGGGCCGGGCGGCGGCCGGATCGGTGCCCGGGGTCAGGGTGGCGGAGTTCCCGTCGATCGTCGCCGTGATCGGCCACACCGCGTTGTCGCGCTGATAGCTGAGCGGCAGCGAAACGACCAGGCGTCCGGTGCGATCGCTGAGCCGGAACTGCCCGTCGGCCGCGGTCAGCACGCCCGCGTCGGTGCTCAGCACCACCGAGGTGCCGACCACGCGTGCGGTGTAGTGAATTTCGGCTGCCCCCGGGCCGGCCTGCGCGGCGCTTGCCGATCCGACCAACGCGGCAACCGTGCACGCGGCCAGGGTCATGAGTGTTGTTCTGCCCATGGGGATTCCTCATCTTCTCGCCTCGGCGCAATCCGGGCGCATGGTCGCCGGTACGCCGAGGGCGCACCGATGATTACGAAAAATGTTGCAGAGAAGCACTATTGGCGAATCAGCCGAGAATGGTCGGATCGCCGTGGCCGGCGGTGGTCGTCACCGCGAGAGGACGCTAGCCCCAGTCGGGTTCGCGGTGCAACCGCTGTTCGCCGAGTGTCGCCCAGCTCACAACGAGCGCGGCGGCGCGGGAAAATCACTCGATATTGCCGGGAACTACACGGCGTAGTGGGCCGACTTAGTGGCTATGCAGCGAACAGCCATGCGGATCAGCCCGCAGGGAGACTTCGGTGTGGTGGTCGAGGACTTCGACCCCACATCGCTCGATGACATCCGCGCGGTCAAGCGTGCCGTGTACCGCGAGCGGATCGCGGTGATCCGGGGCATCGACCTTGATCCGCACCAATTCGTCGCGCTGGCAAGCGGTTTCGGCGAACCGGTGCGGTACTACGAGCCGATCTATCACCATCCGGAGGTGCCGGAGGTGTTCGTGTCGTCGAATGTGGACACCGGTGAGCAGCGGGTCGGCGTGCCGAAGACCGGGAAGTTCTGGCATTCGGACTATCAGTTCATGGCGCGTCCGTTCGACCTGACCTTCACCCACACCCGGGTGGTGCCGACGCACAGTCGCGGCACCTACTTCATCGACCTGGCCCGCGCGTATCAGCAGCTCAGCCCCGCACTGCGGGAATCGGTGGCCGATACGACGGCGACGCACAGCGTCCGCCGCTACTTCAAGATCCGGCCGAGCGACGTCTACCGGCCGATCTCGGAACTGCTCGCCGAGATCGATCGCAAGACGCCGCCGGTGACGCTGCCCACGGTGCACCCGCACCCGCACACCGGCGAGCCGATCGTCTACGTCAGCGAGGGTCTCACCGAGTCGATCACCGCCGCCGACGGCACCGACCGGCCCGACCTGCTGCACGAATTGCTCACTGCCACCGGTCAACTCGATGAAGCCTTCGAACATCCGGCGATCCGGCTACAGACCTTCGAACGCGGCGACCTGCTCATCTGGGACAACCGCAGCCTGGTGCATCGGGCACTGCACAACTCCACCTGCGAGCCGGCCGTCTCGCATCGGGTCACCGTGTACGACGACGAGGGCATCCCGGCATGACCGATGAGGTGTTCCCGAACGATCCGCTGTTGCTGGCGCAGGTGCTGCGCTGCTATAAGCCGCACTGCCGGTATCTGCGTGAGCTGACGGTCCGGGCGCAGGGCGAACAGGCCGCCGCCACCGGCACATTCGAGATTCCCGAGTCCTGCTACATCGACGCGACCGGGCACCTCAATTCGGTCGAGATGAACATCTGCTACAACCAGATGCTCTATCAGACCATCGCGGTGCTGGTGCGGCACGGCGTCGGGCCGCTGTTCGGCGATTGGTCCATGGACGACTACTGGCGGCGTCAGCTGCCCGACATCTTGATCACCCGGCTGGACAGCGAGTTTCGACGGCCGATCGATCCGCGACGGTTCTACGGCGAGTTCGTTCTCGGCGGCAGCCGGGAACGCACGCGCGCGAGCGACGGCGCGCCGTTCACCGCGCTGGACACGTCGTTCCGGTGCTGGGACGACAACGGCGGGCAGTGCGCGGGCACCGTCCGCTTGGCCATCGTGCACGCGGCGCGACCGCTGGGCGCCGCGCGGTGAGCGCACCCACCGTGACCTCGATCCTGGCCGGGCACGCGCGCGACCGGCCGGACACGCTCGCCATCGCCTGCGCCGGAGTGGGACTCGACTACGCGCGACTGCACGCCGACAGCATCCGGCTGTCCCGCGCGCTGCGGGCCCTCGGCATCGGCACCGGCAGCCGGGTGGCCTATCTGGGCCTGGAATCCGTCTACTACTACGGCCTGTTCTTCGCCTGCGCGCGGCTCGGCGCGGTGCTGGTGCCGATCAACTTCCGGCTGACCGCGCCCGAGGTCGAGCACATCATGCGCGATTCGGGCAGCGCGCTGGTGCTGGTCGACGCCGATTCCGCCGGCATCGCCCGGTCCGCGGCACCGCACGTGCCCGCGGTCCGGCTGGACGGCGACGAGTTCGCCCACTGGCTGGCCGGTATCGCCGACCCGGATCTCGACGAACGACCGTCGGGTCGCGACGACGCGGTGATCCAGCTGTACACCAGCGGGACCACCGGGCTGCCCAAAGGTGTTGTGCTGGCGCAGCGCAGCTTCTTCGCCATCGCGGAGGCGCTCGCCGCGGCCGGGCTGGATTGGCTCGGCTTCCGCGAGGGGGATCGCAATCTCATCGGCATACCCGGCTTCCACGTCGGTGGAATCTGGTGGGCCATGCAGGGTTTCGCGGCGGGAATCAGCAATGTGGCGATGCCCCGATTCGACAGCGGCACCGCGGTGGCGATCATCGAGGAGGCCAGGATCACCACGATGTGCGTCGTCCCGTCGATGCTGCGGTTGATCCTCGGCGAGCCGCGGGTGACGCCGGAGGCACTCGGCTCGGTGCGCAAGGTCGTCTATGGCGGATCGCCCATTTCGGCGACGCTGCTGCGCGAAGCGTTGGAGCTCTTCGGCGCCGAGTTCGCGCAGATCTACGGGCTCACCGAGACCGGGAACACCGCGATCTGCCTGCCGCCCGGGGAACACACGGCGGGCAATCCGCGGTTGGCCGCCGCCGGCCGGCCGTATCCCGGTGTGTCCGTGCGGATCATCGACACATCCGGCGCGGAGCGGCCGGTCGGGGAGGTCGGGGAGATCTGCCTGCGCTCGCCGGCCGCCATGCTCGGGTATTGGAATCTCCCACAGGCGACCGCCGAAACCCTTGTCGACGGCTGGATTCACACCGGAGACGCCGGATACGTCGACGCCGACGGCTACCTGTACATCCGGGACCGGTTGACGGACATGATCATCGTCGGCGGCGAGAACATCTATCCCGCCGAGATCGAGAACGCGCTCGCCCGCCATCCGGCCGTGGCGGACACGGCGGTGATCGGCGTGCCGGACGACGTGCTCGGCGAATCGGTGCACGCGTTCGTCGCGTGCCGACCGGGCGAGCAGGTCCGGGTGCGCGAGTTGATGACGTTCTGCCGGGAACACCTGGCGTGGTTCAAGATTCCGGTGCGCTTCGAGTTCGTCGAACGCATTCCGCGCAATCCGAGCGGCAAGATCCTGCGCTGGCAGCTGCGCGACCGGTTCTGGGCCGAGCGAGAGAGACAGGTCAACTGAACGCGATGGAACCACTCACCTACGACACCGTCCGGGCGGATATCGCCGATCTGCTGTATCTGGAGCCGGACGAGCTGGACGACACCGACGACCTGTTCGCCGCGGGACTGGATTCGGTGCGGCTGATCGGGTTGATCGAACGCTGGAAAGCTCGCGGTGCCGCAGCAACTTTCGTGGATCTGGCGGAGAATCCGACGCTCGCCGGATGGTGGGCACTGCTCGCGCCGCGGTCCACGCCGTGAGTGCGGCCCGGCCGCTGACCGCCGCGCAGCTGGGCGTCTGGCTCGGGCAGCAGCTCGACCCGACCGCCACGGTCTTCAATATCGCCGAGTACGTGGAGATTTCCGGACCGGTCGCGGTGGACGCGCTGGTGACGGCGATTCACACGGCGGTCGACGAGGCCGCGGCGCTGCATGTCCGGTTCCTCGACGACGGGCCGCGGCAGGTTGCGCGGTCACCCGTATGGGAGGTCCAGGTGGCCGACGTGTCGGCGGAGCCGGATCCGCTGCGGGCCGCGCTGGACCTGATGACCCGGGATGTCGCGCGGCCGGTGTCATTGACCGACGATCTGCTGTTCGCGCACATCGTGTTTCGGGTCGATGCGCGACGGACGCTCTGGTACCACCGGGTGCATCACATCCTGCTCGACGGCTACGGCATGGCGTTGATCGCGCACCGCGTCGCCGCGCTGTACTCGGCGACCGTGGCCGGAACCGCCCCGCCTGCCTACGCGTTCGGGTCCTGGGATGCGGTCATGGCGGCGGACGCCGCCTATGCCGATTCCGCGGATATCGACCGTGACCGCCGGTTCTGGCTCGACTATCTGCGTGATCGACCGGCGCCCGTGACCCTGTCCGGCGCGACACCGCGCTCGACATCGGTTGCGGGCCGGCCACTTCGGGAGTTCACCACCCTGGATGCCGAGACGGTCGCGCTGCTGCGCGGGGTCGCGGAGGCCGCGCGGGCCAACTGGACCGATGTGCTCACCGCCGCGATCGCCGCGTACGTGCATCGGATGACCGGGGCCGACGCGGTGTGCCTCGCGCTGCCGGTCATGCTGCGCACCGGCACGCCCGCGCTGCGGGTGCCCTGCATGACGCTCAACGGTGTCGCCCTGTGGGCCGACTTCGCGGACGATCCGACGCTGCTCGAGCTGACCGGACGGGTCGCCCGTCACCTGATCCGCAGCCGGCGCCATCAGCGCTACCGCAGCGAACAGGTGCGCCGCGACCTCGGCCTGGTCGGCAGCGATCGCAGCATGTACGGACCGTCGGTCAACATCATGCTGTTCGACTACGACCTGCGCTTCGGCGAGTGCGCCGCCGCGGTGCACAACGTCACCGCGGGCATGATCGACGACCTGGTGTTCAACCTCTACGACCGGATCGACGGGACCGGGCCCACGTTGTACCTGGACGGGCACCCGGACGCGTATACGGCGGCCGAGCTGGCCACCCACCTGCGGCGCTTCACCACCTTCCTCCGGCGCGTCCTGGACCGACCGGAGCAGCGGCTCGACGCGGCCGATCTGTTCCTGCCGGGCGAGCGAGAGTTGGTGCACACCAACAGCTATGGAATTGATCGTCCTCTAGACCACAGCACCGTCCACGACCTACTTGCCGCGCAAGTGACGCGCACCTCGACGGCAACCGCGCTCGTCGCCACCGATGCCCAGGGTGCGCGGCACGCACTCACATATGCCGAGCTGGCCGCGCGGGCACGAGAAACGAGCGCCGCGCTCACCACAGCGGGTACCCGTCGCGGCGCCGCCGTAGCGGTACTGCTTCCGCGCACCAGCGACGCGATCGCCACGTTGTTCGGTGTACTCGCCTGTGGTGCAACGTATGTGCCGCTGGACCCCGGTCAACCGGCGCCGCGTGTAGCGCTGCTCCTCGACGGACTGGCGGGCAGCGGAGCAGGACTCGGCGCCATCATCACGACAGCCGCGCTGACCGTGCTGGTACCGGACGCGTTGCGAGACCGCATCGTCCGGGCCGACGAAATGGCCTTCACCCCAGCGCAATCGGTAAGAACCGGAGCTGAACCGCTCCGCGATCCGACGAATGCGGTCCGATCCGCAGCGAGCACCGTGCCCGTGCGCATACCTGCTCCGGCGCGGTTGCATCCCGAGTCTCCGGCATGGATCGTCCATACGTCGGGCACCACCGGAACTCCCAAGGCTGTGGTGATTTCGCATCGCTCGGTGGTGAATCTGTACCACCACCATCGGGAGAATCTGATCGAGCCCGCGGTGGCGGCGCGGGGTGGGCGGCGGATGCGGGCGGCGCTGACCGCGTCGGTGACGTTCGATACCGCGTGGGAGGGGCTGCTCTGGCTGCTCGCCGGGCACGAGTTGCACTTCATCGATGACGACCTACGGCGCGACCCAGATCTTCTGGTCCGCTACCTCCGGGAGCAGCGGATCGATTTCCTCGACGTCACACCAACTTTCGCGCGGGAACTGCTCAACGCGGGCCTGCTCACCGGCGCGCATCGTCCGGCGGTGATCGCGCTCGGGGGCGAGGCGGCCGATCCCGCGCTGTGGACCGCGCTCCGGGCCGAGCCGGGGCTCTCGGTCTACAACCTGTACGGCCCCACGGAATGCACGGTCGACGCGACCTGGGCAGGCATGGCGGCGCATCCCCAGCCGTCGATCGGTGCTCCCGTCACCAACGGCCGCTGTTACGTACTCGACCCGGCCCTGCGGCCGGTGCCGCCGGGTGTCCCCGGCGAGCTCTATGTCGGCGGAATACCCGTCGGGCACGGGTATCTCGGTCAGTCGGCGGCTACGGCGGCGCGATTCGTGGCGGATCCGTTCGACGCTCGCGGCAGCCGGCTCTACCGCACCGGCGATCTGGCGCGCTGGCACCGGGACGGTCACCTCGAGTACCTGGGCCGCGGCGACAGCCAGATGTCGTTGCGCGGCTATCGGATCGAGGTCGGTGAGGTCGAGGCAGCACTCGCCGCACATGCGCAGGTGGACGCCGCCGCGGTGCGCATGCACGCGGAGGTCCTCGTCGCCTACATCGTCCCGGTCCCCGGCGCGGGCGAACCCGGGGCACAGCCGCTACGGATGCACATGGCCGAGCGGCTACCGGACTACATGGTGCCGTCGGTGTACGTCACGCTGGATCGCCTGCCGCACACCGCCAACGGGAAGCTGGACCGCGCGGCCCTCCCCGAACCGCCGGATGCCTGCTTCGCCGAACGCCCCCCGCGTACCCCTACCGAACGCGCGCTGGCCCGGCTCTTCGCCGAGGCATTAGCGGTCGAGTCGGTCGGCATCGATGACGACTTCTTCGCCCGCGGTGGGCATTCGCTGCGCGCGGCACGGGTGCTGAACGGAATCAGGGCGGCCTTCGGCGTCCGCTGGGACCTGCGCGCCATGTTCGACACCCCCACCGTCGCCGGGCTGGCCGAACGCCTCGACTCGGGCCACGACGGGAGCGAACCGGCGTGGACCGCAGCGGATCTCGAGGCAGACACCCAGCTCGCGGGCACCATCCAGGCGACGGTCGAAGCCTCGCGGACGCCGCACACGGTATTCCTCACCGGCGTAACCGGTTTCCTCGGCGCCTTCTTGCTCGCAGCCCTGCTCGAACGTACCGACCTGCACGTGTACTGCCTGGTCCGAGCAGACGACGATCGCGCGGCACTGGATCGAATCGAATCCGCCTTCGCCCGTTATCGTCTCGACGACGCACTGCTCGAGCACCGGGTAATCGCGGTCGCCGGCGACCTCGCCCGCCCCCGGCTCGGCCTCACCCCCGAGCGCTACCGGCACCTGGCCGACACCGTCGACGCCATCGTTCACAACGGCGCCCGAGTCCATCACTTCGAGCCGTACTCTCGCCTGCGCCCGGCGAATGTCGGCGGCACCGAACGCATCCTGCGGCTCGCGACCACCGGCACACCGAAGCCGGTCCACTTCGTCTCCTCCATCGACACCGCCTTCGCCGTCGACGGCAATCCGCCGATCCTCACCGAGGACCGGCGGGTGGCCGCGACTTCGTTGCCGCACAACGGATACGTGGCCAGCAAGTGGGTCGCGGAAGGCCTGATCCACGCCGCGGCCGAGCGCGGCATTCCGGTCACGGTGTACCGCCCCGGCCGCATCGGCGGCCACTCCGCGACCGGCGTCTCCGGCCCCGATGACGCGTTCTGGAGCCTGATCCGCGCGATGGTCGTCCTCGCCGCCGTACCGGCGGAGATCTACGGCGCGGGCACCATCGACCTGGTGCCGGTGGACTGGGTCGCCGCCGTCATCAGTCACACGGTCGGGCATCGACCTACCGCCCGGACCCTCCACCTGACCAGCCGACGCCCGCTGACGTTCGCCACCGTCGTCGACGCGCTGCGCGATCGCGGCTACCCGGTCGACACCATCCCCGCGCCGGTCTGGCACGCCCGATTGACCGCGATGGCGGATCGCGCGTCCGCAGACAACGACCACTCCTTGACCATCGCCCTGGCCCACACCGCCCACCTGGTCCCGGCCGGCGACGCCGTCGCCTACGGCCGCAGCACACTCATCGATTCGGTTATCCCCCCACCGGATTCCGCCTCCGCACTGTCCGCCGGGATCGACTACCTGATCGAGACCCGCTTTCTCCCCGCGCCGCCCGCCATGGCGCACCGATCGAAAAGGCAGCCATGCTGATGAAACGCGCGCTCCTCCTGGCACTCGCGGCAAGCACCCTCGCCGTCACCGGCTGTACCACCTCGGTGCCCGACCCGACCGGCGACAAGCCGGCCGCCGCGACCGAGGGCGTGACCGAATACCCGGTGTCCCTGGAGAATTGCGGCAAGTCCTACACGTTCACCGAGGCCCCGAAGCGGGTCGTCGTGATGAACGGCGGTTCCGTCGGCGAGATCTCCTCGCTCATCGCGCTGGGCGTCGCCGACCGCGTGGTCGCCAACGCGCAGTCCTACGGCACCTCCGACGTGCCGGGCCGCGCCGCGGCCATCGACGCTCTCCCGACCGGCAACATCACCCCGAACAGCCTCCAGGACATCCCGCGCGAGGCGATGCTGAACCAGCACCCCGACCTGGTGATCTCCACCGGCGGTGGCGGATTCGCCGCCGACCAGGGCTTCGCGACCCGCGACGAACTGGCCGCCGCTGGCGCCAATACCTATGTGCCCCGGGCGAACTGCGGTGTGACCGGCGCCGTCACCGGCACACCGACGATCGAGGACAGCTACGCACTGCTGCGCGATCTCGGCACCATCTTCGACGTCCCGGGCCGCGCCGAGCGCCTCATCGCCGACTCCCGGAAAGCGGTCGCGGAGACCGCGGCTCGGGTCGGCGGGCAGCCGAAGAAGAACGTGCTGCTCGTCTTTCCCGGCATGGGTATGGGCGGCGACTCGGACTTCTCCGCGATCGCGGCGGGCGGCATCTGGAACGACGTGATCGACAAGGCCGGCGGGGTGAACCCGTTCAACCGCGACGACGGCACCACCTTCGTGACGATCAGCAAGGAGCAACTGGCGGTGACCCCGATCGACGGGCTCGTCGTGATCAACTACCGCAGCCCCGGCATCGACGCCGTCGCCGAGCGGATTCTCGCCCAATTCCCGCAGTGGACCGCCACCAAGACCAACAACTATGCGGTGCTGTCGGATTCGATCTACCTCGGCCCCACCAATGACCTCGCCGTGCAGCGCATCGCGAAACTGGTGCACCCCGAGCGGTTCCGGTGACCCGCGGCGCGACCCGGCCGCCGCTCGCGGCGACGCCCTTGCCGATCGCGCTCGCCGCGTCGGCGGCGGTGCTGCTGGCGGTCATGCTGCTGTCGATCGCGGCGGGCTCGGTCACCGTGTCCGCCGCTGACACCGGTCGGGTGATCGCGGCCCACTTGTCCGGCAAGACAGCCGATGTCGGTTTCACCGTCGATCAGATCGTCTGGAACTACCGGCTGCCCCGGGTCATTCTGGCCGCGCTCTGCGGCTGCGGTCTGGCGGTGGCGGGCGTGATT
Source organism: Nocardia sp. NPDC056564 (assembly GCF_042793755.1). Taxonomy (NCBI): domain Bacteria; kingdom Bacillati; phylum Actinomycetota; class Actinomycetes; order Mycobacteriales; family Nocardiaceae; genus Nocardia; species Nocardia sp. NPDC056564. The sequence goes on along the minus strand of NZ_JBHTUR010000012.1, from coordinate 251,499 downwards.
CTGCAAGCGCTGGTGAACAATCCGCTGGCCGACCCGTACGTGCTCGGGCTGTCCTCCGGCGCGTCGCTCGGCGCGGTGACCGTGATCGTGACGGCGGGCGGCGTGCTGGGCGGCATCGGGGTGTCGGCCGCCGCCTTCTGCGGCGCGATCGCGACGATCGCGGTGGTGTTCCTGCTCGGGCAGCAGCGCGGCAGGCTGGTGCCCATCCGGTTGGTGCTGGCCGGCGTCGCGGTCGGCTATCTGCTCCTGGCCGCGACGAACTATCTACAGCTGCGTGCCACGCCGAACGAGCTACGCGCGGTGATGTTCTGGACGATGGGCAGCGTCGCCGGCGCGAGCTGGGATCGCCTCGGTCCGGTCACCGCGGTGGTGCTGGTGACCGTCGCGGTGGTGCTCGCCTTCGGCCGCAGGCTCAACGTGCTCGGCACCGGCGACGAACAGGCCACCGCGCTCGGCGTCGACGTGCGCACGCTGCGGATCGTCCTGCTGGTGCTGGCCTCGCTGCTGACCGGCGTGCTGATCGCGGTGGCCGGCGGAATCGGCTTCGTCGGCCTGATGATTCCGCATCTGGTCCGCCTCGCCTTCGGGCAGGACCACCGGCGGGTGCTACCGCTGTCCGCCCTGATCGGTGCGGCGTATCTGGTTGCGGTGGACCTGCTTTCGCGCACCATCGACGCGCCGAACGAGTTGCCGCTCGGCATCTTCACCGCCGCGTTCGGCGCGCCGTTCTTCCTCTGGCTGCTGCGCCGCAACGGGAGCCTCGCATGAGCGAATCCGCCGAATTGTCCGTCGCCGGAGTGAGTGTCACATTCGGCGACGCTCCCGTGCTCGACCAGGTGACCCTGCACGCACCGCCGGGCACGGTCGTCGGCATCGTCGGCCCCAACGGCAGCGGCAAGACCACACTGCTGCGCACCATCTATCGCTCGCTGCAACCCAGTGCGGGCATCGTCACGATCGACGGCGCCGACCTCGCCGGGCTATCGATCCGCGCCGCGGCCCGTACCACCGCGGCGGTGCTCCAGAACGGTTCCGGTTCCACCGAACTCACCGTCGCCGAGGCGGTCGGGCTCGGCCGCAACCCGCATCACGGACTGTTCAGCCGGGACACCGCGGCCGATCACGATGCCGTCGCCGACGCCATGGACCGCACCGGCGTCACCGGCTACGCCGGCCGCGCCATCGGCTCCCTGTCCGGCGGCGAACGCCAGCGCGTGCTGCTCGCGCGGGCACTCGCGCAACAGCCACGTCTGCTCGTGCTCGACGAGCTGACCAACCACCTCGACGTCCGGGCCCGCTTCGAACTGCTCGACCTGATCCGCTCGACCGGCATCACCACCCTCGCGGTGCTGCACGAACTCGACCTCGCCGTGCGCTGCTGCGACCGGCTGGTCGTGCTCGACCACGGCGGCGTCGTCGCGGCGGGCGAGGTGCTGGAGGTGATGACGCCCGAGCTACTCCGGACGGTGTTCGGCGTACGCGCCACGGCCAGCAGGCACGACGACGGCATCATCCGATTGCACTACGCCGCAGAGCCTTTGGCGGACCCCTGAGCTACTCAGGCGCGCATGCCGCCGTCGACGCGCAGCACGGTGCCGGTCACGTAGGACGCGCGGTCGCTGAGCAACCAGGCGGCCGCCTGGGCGATCTCGTCCGGGTCCGCCGCACGGCGCAGCGGCGTGACCGCGTTGAGCCGCTCGATGACGCCGGGCGAGCCCGCTTCCCAGTCCCGGATCATCTCGGTCAACGTGGTGCCGGGTGCGATCGCGTTCACCCGGATGCCCTCCGGGCCGTAGGTGACCGCCGCCGATTCGGTGAGGCTGTTGAGCGCCCGCTTCACCGCGCCGTAGGCGGGCAGTTCCGGGTTGCCCATCAGACTGCCGACGCTGGAGGTGTTGACGATCGCGCCGGTGCCCGCGCTCGCCCGGATGGCGGCGATCTCGGCCACCATGGCCAGCCACGGGCCCTTGAGGTTCACGGCGTAGACGTAATCGAAATCCGCCGCCCGCACCTGGTCCATCGGGCCGGGCGGCACCCCGGCCGCGCCGTTGTTGAAGGCGACGTCGAGCCTGCCGTACCGATCGACGGTGTAGTCGACGGCGGCCCGCACACCCGCCGGGTCGGCCAGGTCGCACACCACGTAGTCCGCTATACCGCCCGCTGCCCTGACCTCCTCGGTCACCGCTTTCAGCTGCGCCTCCGTCCGGGCCGCGAGCACTACCCTGGCCCCCTCTCGGGCGAACAGCCGCGCGGCGGCGGCGCCGATGCCGCGGCCGGCACCGGTGATGAAGGCGACCTTGCCGGCCAGGAGGCCGGTGGTGGTGAGTGTGTTGTCCATGGCGTCGAGCCTCGGCCCGCACGTCGAGCCCAGCCAGGTACCGGCGGTACCTGGCTGGGCTCCGCGGCGTCCGCGCACACTGGAGCGGTGGACAGACGAGAACTGGCGGATTTCCTGCGCAGCAGGCGGGAGCGGATCACCCCGGCCGACGTGGGTCTGCCCGCCGGACCGCGCCGCCGCACCCCGGGCCTGCGCCGGGAGGAAGTGGCCCAGCTGGCCTTCATCTCGACCGAGTACTACACCCGGTTGGAGCAGGCTCGTGGCCCGCGCGCGTCCCGCGAGGTGCTGAGTGGTCTGGCCCGCGCGTTGCGGATGTCCGACGCCGAACGCGACCACCTGCATCACCTCGCCGGGACACCGCCGGGCCCGCCGGCCGGTCCGTCGCGCGAGGTCCGGCCGAGCATCGTCGACCTGCTGCACCGGCTGCCGCTGGCCGCGGCGGTCGTGCTGTCCGCGACGTACGAGGTGATCGCCTGGAACGAGCTGGCGGCCGCGTTGCTGGAGGACTTCTCCGCGCTGTCGCGACGCGACCGGAACCTGGTGCGGCGGGCCTTCCTCGGGCCGAGCCCGCACGGGCGGCGGTTGTACGGAGTGTCGGACGCGGACGCGTTCGCCCGCAGCGCCGCCCAGGAACTCCGCGCCACCGCCGCCCGCTACCCCGGCGATCCCGAGGTGACCGAGCTGATCGCCGAACTCCGCGCCGGCAGTACGGAATTCGCGCGGCTGTGGGCCGCGCACGACATCCGGGCCGAGCCGACGCTGTGCAAGATCTTCGAGCATCCGCTGGTCGGCCCGATCGCGGTCAACTGCGATGTGCTCGACATCGCCGACCGGGATCAGCGCGTCGTGATCTACACCGCCGCCCCCGGCTCACCGGCCGAGCAGGCGCTGCAGCTGCTGTCGGTCATCGGCACGCAGCGGATGGACGCCACGCCGTGAACGCTCAGCCGTTGGCGCTGCGCCGCGTGCCGAAACGCGTTGCGGCAACCAGATCTTCGCGGCCGCGAGCGACCCGGGAGCGGACCGTGCCGACCGGGCAGCCGCAGACCGCCGCGGCCTCGGCGTAGGACAGCCCGAGCACCTGGGTGAGCACCAGCGCCTCCCGCCGCTCCGGCGCGAGATCGTCGAGCAGCAGGTTGAGTTCGACGATCTCGGTCAGCCCGTCCCGCCGCCCCACCTGCCGGTCGGCGGCCGCGACCCAGTCGACGCCGTGCGCGATCTTCGGCCGCGCCACCGCCATCCGCACCTGATCGACCACGACCCGGCGCGCGATGGACAGCAGCCAGGTGCGCGCACTGGCGCGGCCCTCGAAACGTTTGATGCTGCCGAGCGCCCGCAGGTAGGTCTCCTGGGTCAGGTCGTCGGCCCGGCCGACCTCGGTCAGATGGGCGAGCAGCCGCCACACATCCTTCTGGGTGGCCCGGATGAAGCCCTCGAGTGCCCGCCGGTCGCCACGCGCCGCCGCCAGAGCCAGGCGGGTCGTCTCGTCATCCTCGGCGGGCGTCGGCATGGTGTCGACAATAACCCTCGCTCACCGGGGCGCCGGACCGGCCCGGCGGAGGTAACGCAGGTCACCGCGGGCTCGCAGTGAGCGGCGCCACCAATACCGACCGCCGGGAACTTCGGGGTCCGGATGGACGACAATCTGGACGTGGAGTGCAAAGTGTGCCGGACGGCGCTGTCGGCCCGGATCGACGGCGAGCGCGAAACCGTTCCCGCCGCCCGGGTGGACGAGCATCTGGAGCGGTGCGCCGACTGCTGCTCCTGGTACGTCGCCGCGGTGGAGACCTCGAAGCAGTTGCGCGGCGCCTCGTCTTACGCGCCCGATCTGACCGACGCGATCTTCGCCGCCGCCGAATTGGAGCGCCCGCAACCGTCGCCGCTGGCCAGACTGCGGGCCGCGGTGCCGACCTCGCGCATCGCGGTGTCCCGGGTCCTGCTCGGCCTGCTCGGCGTCCTGCAATGCGCGTTGGCGCTGGCCCAGCTGGCCGGGCTCGACTTCGGCATGAGCCATCATCACGGCGCCGAGATGACCCGGCACCTGCTCAACGAGAGCACCGCGTGGAGCCTGGCGATCGGCGTCGGGTTCGTCTACTGCGCGCTGCGGCCGCACGCCGCCGCGGGTGTGCTGCCGGTGCTCGGGGTGCTGGTCGCCGCGTTGAGCGCGTTCGTCGTGTCCGATCTGTACTCCGGTGTGGTTCCGGTCTCCCGGGTCCTCTCGCACGGCCTGCTGGTCGTCGCCCTGGCCCTGGTCGTGGTCGTGCACCGGACGCGCCGCCCGGAAACCTCCCCGCCGACCAGCGACCGCGTCCCGGTCGACCTGGTGCTGCCGCCGGGCGCCCAGCTCGGCCGCCGCACCCGCCACCTCCGCTCGACCCAAGATCCCGCCGCCTGAACGGAATTTCATGACCATCGAGCTCGAACCGATCGTTCGAACCGAATCCGCTGAACCGAACCGCATCTCGCTGGCCGTCACCGGGATGAGCTGTGCGGCCTGTTCCACGCGGGTGGAGCGCAAGCTCAACAAGATCGACGGGGTCACCGCGTCGGTGAACTACGCGACCGGGGTCGCGACGATCGACGCGGTCGGGGAGATCACCGCCGAGCAGCTGTGTGCCGAGGTCGATGCCACCGGCTTCGGGGCGTCGCCGATCACCGATCGCACCGAGCCGGTCGGGTCGGCGCCCGAGGACGCGGCGGTCGGCGACCTGCTGCGCCGGTTGGTCGTCGCGCTGATGGCGTTCTTCCCGCTGGCCGATCTGTCGGTCATGTTCGCCACCATTCCCAGCACCCGGTTCACCGGCTGGCAACTCGTTCTCACGGTGCTCGCGCTGCCCGTGGTGGTCTGGTCCGCGGCGCCGTTCCACCGCAAGGCTTTCGCCAACGCGAAGGCGGGCGCGGCGAGCATGGACACGCTGGTCTCGGTCGGCGTCATCACCGCAACGCTGTGGTCACTGGACACGATGTTCCTGCACCCCAACCGGTCCGGGCCCGCACCCGACGGAGTCTGGGCGGCGATCTGGGCCAGCGACGCGATCTACCTGGAGGTGGCGGCGGGGGTCACCGCATTCGTCCTGGCCGGAAGGTATTTCGAGGCGAAGGCGAAGCGCTCGGCCGGGAGCGCGTTGCGGGCGCTCGCCGCGCTCGGCGCCCGCGAGGTCACCGTGCTCACCCGCGACGATCGCGAAATGCGGGTGCCCATCGGCGAACTCGTGGAGGGGCAGCGCTTCGTAGTGCGACCGGGCGAGACGATCGCGGCGGACGGCCTGGTCGTGTCCGGTGAATCGAGCGTCGACGCCAGCGCGATGACCGGGGAATCCATCCCGGTGGATGTGCACGCGGGCATGGCGGTGATCGGCGGCACCACCGCGCTCACCGGGCGGCTGATCGTGGAAGCCGCTGCGGTCGGCGCGGATACGAAGCTGTCCGGGATGATCCGCCTGGTCGAGCAGGCGCAGACCGGCAAGGCGCGGATGCAGCGGATCGCCGATCGGGTGTCGGCGGTGTTCGTTCCGATCGTCTTCCTGATCACCGCCTCGACGTTCGCGATCTGGTTGAGCACCGGCTCCGGCGCGGGCCGGGCGGGCGCCGCCGCGCTGGCGGTGCTGGTCGTGGCCTGCCCGTGTGCGCTGGGCCTGGCCATTCCCACCGCGCTGATGGTGGCCTCGGGGCGTGGTGCGCAGCTCGGCATCTTCATCAAGGGCCATCAGGCGCTGGAAGCCACGCGCGACGTGGACACCGTGGTGCTGGACAAGACCGGGACCGTCACCAATGGCGCGATGAGCGTGGTCGCGGTGATCGAGCACGCGTCGTTCGACCCCGCCGAGGTATTGCGGCTGGCCGGCGCGGTGGAAGCGGCGTCCGAACACGCGGTGGCGGCGGCGATCACCCGGCACGCCCGCGACCTGATCGACCCGCTGCCCGCCGTCGAATCCTTCGAGGCGCTACCGGGATTGGGCGCACGCGGCGTGGTGGACGGCCGCCGGGTGCTGGTCGGCCGGTCGCGGCTGTTCGACGATCAGGGCATCGGCATCCCGCCGGAGCTGAATCGTGCGGTCCGGCAACAGGAACGGTCCGGTCGCACCGTCGTGCTGGTCGCCGTCGACGGCGCCGTCGTCGCGGTGATCGCGGTGGCGGACACGGTCAAGGCGACCGCGGCCGCCGCGATCGCCCGGCTGCACCGACTCGGCCTGCGGGTCATGATGTTCACCGGCGACAACGCCTACGCGGCGCAGTCGGTGGCCGACGAGATCGGCATCGATGAGGTGGTCGCCGAGCTGCTGCCGGAGGGCAAGGTCGAGCTGATCGCCCGCATGCAGGAGCAGGGACGGCGCGTCGTGATGGTCGGCGACGGCATCAACGACGGTGCCGCGCTGGCCACCGCCGACCTCGGCATGGCGATCGGCGCGGGCACCGATGTGGCCATCGCGGCCGCCGACGTCATCCTGGTGCGAGAGGATCTGGGCGCGGTCGCCGACGCGATCGAGCTGGCGCACGCCACGCTGCGCACGATCAAGGGAAACCTGGTGTGGGCGTTCGGCTACAACGTGATCGCCATTCCGATCGCCGCACTCGGCTTGCTGAATCCGTTGATCGCCGGCGCGGCCATGGCGTTCTCGTCGTTCTTCGTGGTCTCGAACAGCTTGCGGCTGCGGCGCGTTCGCTTCGACCGCTGAGCAGCCTCAGCGGCGGGTCCGGGCCAGTTGCTCCAGCATCGCGTTGTAGGCGGCGAGATCGGAGTCGCCGTAGTCGTCGTCCTTACGGTCGGTGCGCACCGCGGTGCGCCGGTCCTGGGCCACCCACTGGGTGAGTAGCGCGCCGACCACCAGGAGGATGGGGATTTCGCCGGAGACCCAGGCGATTCCGCCGCCGACCCGCTGGTCGGCGAGCAGGTCGATGTTCCAGGGCAGTTGCAGGTTGGTGTAGAAACGCGAGCCGATGACGGTGTTCATCGACATCACCGCGACGCCGAAGAAGGCGTGAAACGGCATGACCGCGAACAGGACTCCGAGCCGGCCGAGGTGCGGCAGCCGGCGCGGGCCCGGGTCGATGCCGATGATGCCCCAGTAGTACAGGTAACCGACGATGAGAAAGTGCACGTTCATCAGCACGTGCCCCCAGTGGTATCGGATCAGGTTCTCGAACAGCGGCGTGAAATACAGTCCGTAGAGCGAGATCACGAACAGCGACAGCGCCGTGGCGGGATGCGCGATCACCGCGGTGGGCCGCGAATGCAGCACGGACAGCACCCATTCCCGCACGCCGTGCACCTCGCCGCGCTTCGCCGCCGGAACGGCGCGCAGCAGCAGGGTCACCGGTGCGCCGAGCACCAGCAGCACCGGCACGAACATGTTCAGCGCCATGTGCGTGATCATGTGCATGCTGAACATCGCGAATCCGTAGGTGCCGATGCCGGACGAGGTCGCGACCAGCAGCGCGAGGCAGCCGCCGATCCACGACAGGGTGCGCCAGCGCGACCATTCGTCGCCCCGCCGCCGCAACCGCAGCACGCCGAGCACGTACAGCACGATCGCGGCCACGGCGGCGGTGCCGAGCACGAGGTCGAAGCGCCACAGCGTGATCAGCCGCAGCAGGTTCGGCCGGTCGGGCAGGTCGAAGCCGAGGAACACCTCCTGCGCGGTGAACGAGCGATCGGCGAAGGCCGGGGCGGGCTGCACCGCCATGGCCACGGTCGCGGCGAGCGCGACCGCGGAAAGCGCTGCGCCGCAGGCGATCAGGAAGGCCGTGCGGGCGCCGGGTCCCCGGTTCAGCACCGCGCGCATGGTCAGCGCGAGACCGACGCCGACGGCGACCACCACCAGCGCGAGCCGCCCGTAGCCGGTGGTGAACACCGACGACCAGGGCAGCAGGATCGCCCACAGCACGAGCCCGCTGAGGGTGGCGCCCGCCACGCACAGCAGGGCGATCAGCGCGCCGCGCCGGACCGCGGTCCGCGCGTGTGACCCATTGCGGCGCAGATGATCCGCGACGCACCACAGCAGGCCGGGCAGCACCGAGATCGCGAGCTGGAAGACGATCATCGCGCCGGTGCCGTAGTCGTGATTCGGCCCCTCCCCCGCGTTGCCGACCATCGCGGGCGGCAGCACGCCGATGGCGGCCACCAGCAGCAGCACCACTGCCCCGTTCCAGGACAACAACATTCGCGCGCCGAGCGTCACCACGGCGGCCAGCACGGCGACCACGATCCACGCCTTCGGCTTCTCGCTGGCGTCGATCAGCGCACCGAGCGCACCGATCCGGAACAGCCCGGAGAAGGTCAGGCCGCCGACGTTCGCCGCGGTCATCGGGATGAGCGCGAGCGCCGACACCAGCCACACCAGCCCGGCCCGCTCGGCGAGCCGCAGCCCGGAGTAGCCGTCGACGTCGAGGCGGCCGCCACCGGTGACGGCGGTGCCGCACACCGAGTAGACCAGCGCACCGAGCGCGGCCGCACCGGCCAGCGCGGCGACGACGCGCAGCAGCACGTAGGCCAGTACGTCGGCCAGACCGGGATAGGCGGTGCCAGCGGCCCGATACGGGGCATCCCCGGCTTCGATCACCGACCCGATGACGAGGGCGAGCAGAACTGCCGCCGCGACGAGCCAAACCAGGTGGACTGTCGAGCGTTTCCCCTGCACGTTGCCGTCCACCGTCCTCGAGAGCGAAGTTTGCACCTGAACCAGGTCTCGCTGATCGGTCGGATCCGGCAGCGGGAAAGTTCCGGCGCCGCGACCACTGCGACGCGGGTCACATTCGCTCACGGGTGGCGCGCCCGCTCAGATGGTGTTGGCGCTCATCCCGCCGGAGATGGTCAGGGCCTCGCCGTTGAAATGCCTGCCCCGCTCGGACACCAGCATCAGCAGCGCGTCGGCGATCTCGTCCGGCGCGATCAGATCGGAATTCGGCGGACCGGCCGCGAACATCGCCGCCACGTCCTCCTTGGTGGGATTCTCCAGGTTCGGCAGCATCATTCGATACATCGCCGGATTCTGGATCATCGGGGTGTCCACGCCGCCGGGCAGCAGCGCGTTGACCGAGATGCCGTACTCGACCACCTCCAGCGACAGCGACTTGACCAGCCCGATCACGCCCCACTTCGCCGCCGCGTAGTGGCCGGCGTTGCGCACGCCCATCCGGGCGACGATGGACGAGGTGGCGACGATGCGGCCCCAGCGGCGTTCGATCATGTGCGGCACCACCGCGCGGAAGCTGTGGAAGACGCCGGTGAGATTGATGTCGATCATGTCCTGCCACACCTCGTCGTCCATCTCGGCGATCACCGAGTTGGAGGCGATGCCCGCGTTGGCGACCAGGATGTCGATGCGGCCGAAGTCGTCGATGGCGCGCTGGGCCACCGCGTGCATCTCCGTCTGACTGCGCACGTCGGCGATGAGCGGCACGCAGCGGCGGCCGGTCTCCTCGACCAGCTTCGCCGTCTCGGCCAGATCGGCTTCCGAACTCATCGGATACGGCACGCTCGCCACCTGCTCGGCGATATCGCAGAGCACGATGTCCGCGCCGGCCGCCGCCAGCGCCACCGCGTGCGCGCGGCCCTGACCTCGGGCGCCGCCGGTGATCACCGCCACCCTGTCGTCGAGATTCCCCATATCGGGCCCCTCACCAGATCGGTATTTGTTCGGCCGAACCCATGCTTGCACGCGGGAATGACGTGAAGCTGTCGTTTACGTTCGTATTGTCCAGAACTACACACGAAACGTTCCGGGCCGATCCAGCGACGAAGGGAGTGCGCAGGCGCGCGTCCCAGCGCGCCCACAATGGTCCCAGGGGGCCAGATGACCGATTGTGAGTACTTCGCCGTGGATCTCGACCAGCTCGTTCGACCTCTCGACCACACATCGACCGACTACGACGCGACCGTGGCCCGCTCGATCGACAGCCCGCGATTGCGCAGGCTGCTGTACACCGCGGTCGGGCTCTCGAACGACTCGATCGACCTCCTGTCCACCATGAGCGATCGACTGCGGGCGGTCGAGGGCATGCTCATCCGCGATCCGCTCGATTTCTGACCGGGTTCAGGCGGTCCGGCTGGTAGCCGTGGCCCGCCCGAGCGTGGCCGGAATCCGTTGATAGCCACGGAGATTGACCAGCCCGCGCCGCTCCGGGCGGCCGGTGAGGCGCAGTTCGGGGAACCGCTCGTACAACGCCGACAACGCGACAACGCCCTCCATCCTGGCCAGGCTGGCGCCGAGGCAGGAGTGCACCCCGCTGCTGAACGACAGGTGCTCGCGGGCGTTGGCCCTGGTGACGTCGAAGACGCCGGGGTCGGCGAAGACGGCCGGATCGCGGTTGGCCGCGCCGAGCAGCAGCGAGACCAGCTCGCCCCTGGCGATCGCCCGACCGGCGATCTCCGTGTCGCACAACGCGGTTCGGGCGGTCATCTGCACGGGGCTGTCGTAGCGCAGGATCTCCTCGATCGCGCCGGGCCACCGGTCCGGTTCGGCGCGCAGCAGGTCGAGCTGATCCGGGTACTGGTGCAGGGCCATCATGCCGTTGCCGATGAGGTTGACGGTGGTTTCGAAGCCGGCCCCGGCGACCAGTGCGACGGTCGACTTCAGTTCGGGCATGGTCAGGTTGTCGCTGGCGGCGAGCTTGCTCAGGATGTTGTCGCCGGGGTCGGCGCGCAGCCGGGCGATGTGCCCCTCGGCGAAGTCCTCGCTCGCCCGCAGGGCCGCGGTGGCGCGACGGAACGCGCGCCAGGTGATGCCGACATCGAGCAGCGGCGCGCCCGCGTGCCCCATGTCGAGCATGTGGAACTGGTCTTCGCTTGGCACACCGAGGATTTCGCAGATGATCGCGACCGGCAGGCGGCCGGCGAAGTCCTCGATCAGGTCGGCGTCCCGGCGGGTGGCCAGGCCGGTGAGCAGTTCGCCGGTCACCTCGACGATGCGGTCGTGCAGGCGGCCGACCGCGCGCGGGGTGAATTCCTGCGCGACGAGCTTGCGATATCGGGTGTGTTCCGGCGGGTCGACCATCAGCATCGACGGTGGTTCGACCGGGCTGGCCAGCTTCGGGTCGGTCGCGCGCAGCAAGCGCCGCATCGGGCCCGGGAGGTCCAGGGTCTCCGGCGGCGCGACGCCGAAGTTTTTGTCGCGCAGGATCTTCCGGCACACTTCGTGATCGGCGGTCACCCAGCCGAGCGTGGTGCGCACGATCGGGCCCTGCGCGCGGATTCGATCGCCGAACGGGTACGGGTTCGCGCCGGCCCGGTAGCCGGTGAGGATCTCGGCGAACGGATCACCGCGGCGCGCCCGCGTTCTGAGGTAGGCGCGCGGTGCGGCGTGCAATATCGCCCAGCGAATCCAGCTCTTCATTTTCGGCCCCCGCCTGTGGTCTCGAGCACTTCACGTTACGCATCGAGGGGTCGCGGCGCAGCGGCCCTCGGTCGCAGACACTCCTGATACCCAGGGCGCATCATTACGGCGGTGAGCGTTCGGCCGCAGAAGCCCAGTTGGCGAACCATATTCGGCGCGCCGGGGCTAACCTTCGGCAAAGTCGATCTAGGGGTGGCGTGAGACCGCTGTCACATGGTTTGGTTGATGCAGGCCGGTGGCGCCGGCCTTCAGCTGGACGGCGGTTCGGAAGGTGGCGGCGGCTGTGAGTGTGACGCAGACCGAACAACTTCAGGCGGTACGACCGTATCCGCGGCGGATGGGGCCGAAGGGCTCCTACATCTGGAAGATGATCACGACCACCGATCCGAAGGTGCTCGGGATCATGTACCTGGTCACCGCGATGTCGTTCTTCTTCATCGGCGGCCTGATGGCGCTGCTGATGCGCGGCGAGCTGGCCAGGCCGGGAATGCAGTTCCTGTCCACCGAACAGTTCAATCAGCTGTTCACCATGCACGGCACGCTGATGCTGCTGTTCTACGCGACGCCCATCGTGTTCGGTTTCGCGAATGCCGTGCTGCCCTTGCAGATCGGGGCGCCGGACGTGGCGTTCCCGCGGCTCAACGCGTTCAGCTACTGGCTGTACCTGTTCGGCGCGACCATCGCGACCGCTGGCTTCATCACCCCCGGCGGCGCCGCCGACTTCGGCTGGACCGGATACACGCCGCTGAGCACCTTCGAGCACGCCCCCGGCGCGGGCGCCGACCTGTGGATCATGGGCCTGATCCTGTCCGGGCTCGGCACCATCCTCGGCGGGGTCAACATGATCACCACGATCATCTGCCTGCGCGCGCCCGGCATGATCATGTTCCGGATGCCGATCTTCACCTGGAACATCCTGATCACCAGTATCCTTGTGCTGCTTGCATTTCCGATCCTGACCGCGGCGCTGTTCGCGCTGGCGATCGACCGGCATCTCGGTGCGCACATCTACGACACGGCCAACGGTGGTGTGCTGCTGTGGCAGCATCTGTTCTGGTTCTTCGGGCATCCCGAGGTGTACATCGTCGCGCTGCCGTTCTTCGGCATCGTCACCGAGATCTTCCCGGTGTTCTCCCGCAAGCCGCTGTTCGGTTACAGCGCGCTGGTGTACGCGACCATCTCGATCGGCGCGCTGTCGGTGGCGGTGTGGGCGCATCACATGTATGCGACGGGAGCGGTTCTGCTGCCGTTCTTTTCGCTGATGACGTTCCTGATCGCGGTGCCGACCGGGGTGAAGTTCTTCAACTGGATCTTCACCATGTGGCGCGGGCAGTTGACCTTCGAGACGCCGATGCTGTTCTCCCTCGGGTTCCTGACCACCTTCCTGTTCGGTGGGCTGTCCGGGGTGATCCTGGCCAGCCCGCCGCTGGACTTCCACGTGACCGACTCGTATTTCGTTGTGGCGCACTTCCATTACGTGTTGTTCGGGACCATCGTGTTCGCGACGTTCGCCGGGATCTACTTCTGGTTCCCGAAGATGACCGGCCGGATGATGGACGAGCGGCTGGGCAAGTGGCACTTCTGGACGACCTTCGTCGGCTTCCACACCACGTTCCTGGTGCAGCACTGGGTCGGGGCCGAAGGGATGCCGCGTCGCTACGCGGACTACCTGCCGAGTGACGGTTTCACCACGCTGAACACGATCTCCACCATCGGCGCGTTCATTCTCGGCGGCTCGATGCTGCCGTTCATCTGGAACGTCTTCAAGAGTTACCGCTACGGGGAGGTGGTCACCGTGGACGATCCCTGGGGTTACGGCAACTCGCTCGAATGGGCGACCACCTGCCCGCCGCCGCGACACAACTTCTACGAGCTGCCGCGGATCCGGTCCGAGCGGCCTGCGTTCGAGCTGCACTACCCGCACATGGTCGAGCGGATGCGGACCGAGGCGTACGCAGGCTGGGGGTCCGGCCATCGGTCGGCGATGCTCATCGAGGATCGCGCGGCGGCCGAGGAGCGGGACGGCGCGGTCGACGAGACCACGCCGTCGCTGGAGAAACCCAGCGGGGCCGAGCCCAGCGCCGAGTAGTTGTTGCCGAACCGGCAAAGAAGTTTGCCGTTATGGTTGCGGTCGAGGCATCGTGGTTTCCATGACCGAGACACATACCCACGGCGGTGGCGGCAAGCACACTCAGGCCGGTAGCGGCGATACGGTGGAGTTCTGGGAGAACTTCTACCAGGAGCGGGAACAGGTCTGGTCGGGTTCGCCCAACTTCCTGCTGGTCCGCGAAATGGAGTCGGCCCCGGCGGGTTCCGCGCTCGACCTCGGGTGCGCCGAGGGCGCCGACGCGATCTGGCTGGCCGAGCGCGGCTGGAAGGTCACCGCGGTCGATGTCTCCGAGACGGCCCTCGCCCGCGCCCGAGCCCGCGCCGCCGAGCAGGGCATCACCGACATCGACTGGCAGCGACACAACCTCTACGAAACCTTCCCCACCGGCACGTACGACCTCGTCACGGCCCAATACCTGCACTCCCCCGTCGCCGAGATCGACGAGCGCGAGGAAATCCTCCGCCGCGCCGCCGCGGCCGTGGCCCCCGGCGGACAACTCCTGATCGTCGGCCACGCCGAATGGCCCTCCTGGGTCGAAACCCCGCCCCACGACGTCCACTTCCCCACCACCGCCGAGGTCCTCGCCACCCTCGCCCTCACCCCCACCGAATGGACCGTCGAAACCGACGCCCTCGCCGAACGCGACCACACCGGCCCCGAGGGCCAACCCGGCGTCCGCCGAGACAACGTCCTCCGCATCCGCCGCCACTGACCCCACACCACAACCGAACCCCACCCGGCCGCGCGATCACACCATCCCCAAACCCCCGATTCGCGGATCGTTGGGTAGGTGGGGTCAGTGGAGGAGGCTGTAGACGGCGGAGAGGATGAAGCCGTGGGGGCCGGTTTCGCAGTGGACGGTGCCTTGGTAGCCGACGCCGCAGGTGGTGTTGGCGAAGGTTACTTTGTGGCCTTCGGGAAGGATTTTGGCGCCGTCGGGGTGGGTGAAGGTGGGGTGGTCGGCGGTGACGAAGTGGGCGGGTTCGAAGACGGAGGCGCGGATCTGGTTGGTGCCCGCGGGTGCGTCGAGGGAGACCGCGTCGCAGCCTACGGGGCCGCTGTTCCAGTGGAAGCCGCAGTTGCGGCCGTCGGGGGTGCGGAAGTAGAGGCCGCCGCTGTGTTCGGCGTCGGTGGCCAGGTATTCGGTGTAGTCGACCGGGGTCCAGTCGTCCAGGCCGCCGGTTTGCGCGGCGGCGGGGCCCGCGGTGATGGCCACGGCCGCGGCAAGGGTCGGTAGTACGAGCAGGTGCGCGCGCTTGAACATGATGGTCCTCCCTGGTCGGCGTCCTGCGGTCGTTGCAGTGCAGCGCGGATGCGGCGCCGGTTGATAAGACTTTCGCGGGCGCGGACCGCGGCGTTAACCGCGTTGCCGAACGCGCACCGGCGACACCGGCGGCCACACCACGGATATGCGGAGGACGTGGCGGATCACCGATGGAAGGATGGTGCGGCGGACGCACGCTACACCGAGCGCTGAGCTGGCGACGCATCCCCACGACCGCCCGAGGAGGGCCACGATGACCCGGATCGCACTCGCGGCGCTGCTGAGCTTGACCGTCTTGGGAACGGTGTCGGTCGGCGCCACCACCGCTGTCGCACAACAGCTTCGGCCCGAACGATTCTCACTCACCGTGCGCCCCACCGTGCGCGACGCCGGCACCACCTACACCATCGACGGCAGCGGCTGGGCGCACGACGCCACCGTGCACGTCTACGTCGACGGCTGGACCCGCGCGCCGAGCACCCGGAGCTGGGGCCAGGCCTACACCGACGCCAGGGGCAGCTTCCACCTCAGCCGCTTCGAACCGTTCGACCCTGGCGAACAGGGCAAACTCCAACTGTCCGTGGTGGATCCGGACACCGGCCACCGCAGCACCACCCCGATCAGCCTGCGCTGACCTCGTCCAGGCGGAACACCCGGCGCGCGTTGCCGGACAGGAACAGCTCGCGCACCTCGTTGTCCAGCGCCAGATCATCGAGACCGGCGAGCGCGCGATCCGGCGTGATCATCGGGAAGTTGGTGCCGAACAACACCTTCTCCCGGCCGTGTTCGCGCAGATAGGCCACCAGTTCCGGCGGATACCGGCGCACGGTGTAGGCCGAGGTGTCGATGTGCACGTTCGGGTATTTCGTTGCGACCGCGATCATTTCGGTGGTCCACGGGTAGCCGATGTGGCCGCCGACGATGACCAGGTCGGGAAAGTCGAGGGCCACGTCGTCGAGGTACGGGATCGGCCGCCCGGTCTCCGAGCCGCGCAGCGGCCCGGTGTGGCCGACCTGGGTGCAGAACGGGATGCCGAGTTCGACGCACTCGGCGTAGAGCGGATAGTAGCGCCGGTCGTTGGGCGGCAGACCCCACAACCACGGCACGATGCGCAGCGCCTTCATCCCCAATTCGCCGACCGCGCGGCGTAACTCGCGCACCGCGGCGACCGGCTTGCGCAGATCCACCGAGGCCACACCGGCGAACCGGCCGCCGGATTCCGCGACGAACGAGGCGACCTCGTCGTTGGAGATCAGCACCCCCTCGGGCCCGTACCAGGCGCTGATCAGCGCGATATCCACGCCCCCGGCGTCCATCGCGGCCACGGTCGCGGCGACCGGCGGCTGCTCGGTCGGCAGCGGCGCACCCCACCGCCGCAGCGAATCGAACATGTCGTGCTCGACCATCCGCATGGTCGGATGCTGCGCCCACGCATCGATGATCGTCATCGCCACTCCCGCCGATCGGTCGGTCAACACAGCTCACGCTAGCCAGGCCGGCGGCACGGCCTGCCGGGTTCCGCCGAATTCACGGGCGCGATCGAATTCGCCGAGAATTCCTGGGTGACCGGCGCACCGAATGGGTACTTGTTCTCTACGCCGGATCAGCGCCGACCGGCCCGAGCCAACTGGCCCGGGTGTCCGCAGCGCAACGGCGCGGTGCGGACACCCCTGGCCGGCCCCACGCTCACAGCAGATACCCAGCTCGCTCGCAGCTCGGCCAGCGGTAGCGCGGCGATCATGGGCGCATGATCGGCACACCTCTCGCGCGACCCGCGCGGCAATCGAGCCGGCCATGAACGCGCGCGCCAGGCTGTCGCGCCGGGTGGCGTCCGTTCCACTGCGGATCGGGCTGGTGATCGCGCTGCTCGTGCTCACCGCGTCGGCGCTCATCGCCTCGGGAGCCGCGGTGACGTCTGCCTTGAGTCAGTCGCTGACCCAGCGGACCGACGAGCAGCTGTTCGACGCGGCCCGCGGCTGGGCGCAGCCGCGGCAGATGAAGCAGGTGCGGACGAACGATGGCACACTGCAATGGGTTCCGGCCGATCTGCCCGGCCCGCCGCCGCAGACCCGCTCGGCCGCCGAGCAGCCGCGCCGCTTCTTCGAGTTGCACCGGAGTGCGAGCGGCCAGGTGCTCTTCGAGGTGCCCGGCGGCGGAAGTGCCTCGGGTATACCGGATCTCAGTGCGCAGTCCGGTGACGCGCCGACGACGGTCGGGTCGGCCGACGACTCGTCCCTGCACTGGCGGGTACTGACCACCTCGAACCAATTCGGCTCGACCACCATCGCCTTGCCGCTGACCGACAATCAGGAGACGGTCTCGCGCCTGATCTTCTTCGAGATCGCCACCGGCACTATCGCTTTGGTCGCCTTGGGGGTGGTCGGTTACCTGGTGATCCAGCGCAGCCTGCGGCCGCTGCGCGAGGTGGAGGACACCGCGGCCGCCATCGCGGGCGGCGACCTGCATCGCCGGGTTCCGGTGCGGGGCGTGGACACCGAGGTCGATCATCTCGCCCGCTCGTTGAACGAGATGCTCGCCCAGATCCAGTACGGCGTCGCGGCCACCGAGGCGTCGGAGGAGGCGGCGCGCCGCTCCGAGGCCAAGATGCGCCGGTTCGTCGCCGACGCCAGCCACGAGCTGCGCACGCCGCTGACCACGATCCGCGGCTTCGCCGAGCTCTACCGGCAGGGCGCGAGCACCGACGCCGCCATGGTGGTCGGGCGGATCGAGTCCGAGGCCGAACGGATGGGCTTGCTGGTCGAGGACCTGCTGCTGCTGGCGCGACTGGACGAGAAGCGCCCGCTGGAGCGCAAACCGGTGGATCTGCTGACCTTGGCCGGCGACGTCGTGCACAGCGCGCAAGCCATGGCCGCCCGGCACCGGCCGACGCCCGGCGCACCCGAACGCCGCATCGGCGTGGTGGTGGACCCGGGCGAGGGGACGATGGACGTGATCGGCGACGAGCCGCGGTTGCGTCAGGTGCTCACCAACCTGCTCGGCAACGCCGTCGCCCATACGCCGCCCGAGGCCGCGGTCATGGTGCGGCTCAAGCCCTTTCGCGACGAGGTCCGCGTCGACGTGATCGACTCCGGCCCGGGTTTGTCCCCGGATGCCGCCGCTCGCGTGTTCGAGCGCTTCTATCGCACGGACAGCTCCAGGACGAGGGCGAGCGGCGGCAGCGGGCTAGGTCTGTCGATCGTGCACGCGCTGGTCGCCGCGCACGGCGGGCGGGTCACGGTGCAGAGCACACCGGGCGAGGGCGCCGTCTTCACCGTCGTGCTGCCCCGCGGGTCTGCCGTCGAGACCGTGAACTGACTGTCGCACAAACGATCTCACTTCGTGACGGCACGGTCGCCGCACCGGCACGTCCGGCGGTCAACGCCGGGCAGGCACGAAGATGTCGCCGAGTGGGTCGCCGGTCGGCACGGCCCCCTCTTCGATGTACCACTCCCAGTGCATCATTCGGCCCAGGATCGGGGTCGGCAGCCGGAGCAGGATCTTGGCGAGCGCGGCGAAGGTACCCGGTCCCTCGACCATCGAGCGGTGCGCGGCGACAGCGGCTTTGCGCTGCGCCGCGTACCTGCGCACATCGATACGGTGGGTGATCTCGGAACCCGAACTGTACAGCGAATCCAGGGTGGAGGGGCCGACGCGGACCCGCAGCATCCGGAGGAAACGCACGGCGCGAGCGGCGTTTTCGCGTGGCATGGTGGCGTCGAGCACCCGCGGCACCCCGGCCAGTTCGGCGGCCCGCGAACCGACCTCGTGCACCCGCACGTGATCGCGATGCCCGTAGCCACCGTTGCGGTCGTAGCTCAGCAAGATCTCCGCGTTCTCTTCGCGCAGGATGGCGGCAAGCCGCTCGGCCGCCTCGTCCACCTCGGCCCGCAGGAAGCGCACCCGGTCGGGCGGATCCGCGAACAGCACGGCGCCGTGGCCGCTGTCGGCGTAACCGAGGTGCGCCACCCTGGCGACGCCCAACTCCGCCGCACTGGCCGCCAACTCGGTCAGCCGCAAGGCTTTTCGACCGTCGAGCGCCGCCATGTGCCCGTCGGTGGCCACGACGATCACCGTCCGATGCCCTGCCGCGGCCGCCGCCGCCAATGTCCCTCCGGTGAGCAGGGTTTCGTCGTCCGGGTGCGCATGAAAGGCCACAACGGTCACCATCGCCCCAGTCTGGCAGCAGGTCGCCCGCTCGGCCAGGCGAGCGCCACGCGGCGGTCGGCGCGTCGCGCACCGCTGTGCCGGCCGGTCCGGCGCGGCGAACCGATGCCCGCGCGGGACGGGGGTCAGCCGCGCAGGATCAGCAGGAACAGCGCTTTCTGCAATGTGTCGAAGATCCGACCGACGGTGATCACGAAGTCGACAGTGCCCATCATCACGGCCTCTTTCCTGGAGCACGGCAAGCCCCGATGCATCGATTCAAGACCCGGTGCCAGGAATTAGGAAGGGCAACGCTTCATCTGCGGCGAAATCGGTGCGCTACATCCCGACACATTCGATGATCGGCGCGGGATAGTCGGCGGGATCGATGTTCTCGCGCCACGGCGTGTGCACCGCGGCACCGGGAATGTGCGCCAGTTCGGGCAGCCAGCGGCGCACGTACTCGCCCTCCGGGTCGTAGCGCTTGGCCTGGCGCAGCGGGTTGAGCACCCGGTTCGGCCGGGTATCGGTGCCGGTGCCCGCCGCCCACTGCCAGTTGAGCTGGTTGTTCGCCAGATCGGCGTCGACCAGCCAGCGCAGGAAGTGCTCGGCGCCGATCCGCCAGTCGACCTGCAGCGACTTGGCCAGGAAGCTGGCGGCGATCAGCCTGGCGCGCCCCGGCATCCAGCCCTCGGCGAGCAGTTGCCGCATGGCCGCGTCGATCACCGGGTAGCCGGTGCGTCCTTCCTTCCATGCCTCGGCGGCTTGCGGATCGTCGCGCCAGGCGCTCGGCCGGGGCCGGTAGTCCGACCACGCGGCCTCCGGCCGGGCGGCCAGCAGTTGATGATGGAAGTCGCGCCAGGCCAGCTGCCGGGCGAAGGCATGACCGCCGGGCGTCGACATGTCGACCCGGCGCACCAGGTCCACCGGCGACACGCAACCGAAGTGCAGATACGCCGACAGGTGCGAGGTGGCGTCGGCGGCGAGATCGTCGTTGCGCTCCTCGTACTCCTCGATCGGCCCGGAAAGCCAGTCCCGCAGCACCTTTCGCCCTGTGGTCTCGCCGCCGACCGCGAGCTGCGGCGAGGTCGGGCCCGCGCACATCTCGTCGGCTTCCGGTAGCGGATCGCTCGCCACCGGCGGCATCGTGAGTTCGCGCGGCTTCCCGAGCGTCTTGCGTTGATGCGTCTCCGCCCAGCGCCGGAAGTACGGGGTGAAGACGGCGAAATGGTCGCGTCCGGTGGACGGGACGAGTTCCGCCGGGTCGGCCGCCGTGATCGTGGACGCGTGCACGTGCAACAGGCAGCCGCGCTGGTCCAACCGTGCGCGCAACGCCCGCTCCCGCCGCTGGGCGTACCTGCTCACATCCGCGGCGATGTGCACACTGTCGGCATGCACCTCGGCCGCCACCCGCTCGACTTCGGCGACCACATCGCCGCGCCGCACCACCAACCGGCCACCGATCGCGCGTAGCTCGTCATCCAGCTCGCTCAGGGCCGCGGCCAGGAAGCGCGCGCGGTTCGGCGCGGCGAAACGACCGGCCGCGATGGCCTCGTCGACGACGAAAAGCGGTACCACCGAGGCGCCTTCGCGATGCGCCGCGGTGAGCACGGGATTGTCGTGCACCCGCAGATCACGGGTGAACAGGGCGATGGTGACGGTCATCTACTCCTCTTCGCGGGGTGAAGTGGCACCGCCGGCGTCCATGAGGGTGGCGCCACGGCGACGTGGGCGGCTCAATGCCCGGCACCGTAGACGCGACCCTCGCGGGCGCCGGGGCAGGGGTCAGAGCGTGCAGAGCGGGGCGATGTCCGACCGGCCGCCGGTGGTCGGCGAAATCAGGTACAGGCACGGATCCTGGCCTGCCGCAACGATTTCCGCGCGCACCCGCGACCATTCGGCCGCGTCGAGCATCGGCGCGCGGGCGAGCACGAAGCCGGAGGTGCGGCCGGGATCGGTGACCAGCGCCCACGAGTAGTCCGGGCCGAGGGCGGTCACGATGTAATTGGTCGGCCCGTCGATCCGGTCCTGCGTCGGCACGCCGGGGAAGCTGACGTGCAACTGCGCGCCGGTCATCCGGTCGTTGATCGTTGCGGTGCCGGTGATTTCGTTGTTCATGTTCGACCAGGTGGTGCAGGTGTTGCGCACCGAGACGTTGCCTTGCGGGTCGAGCGCGTAGTTCGCCTGGGTGTCCCGGGCGCAGACGAGGTTGAAGTACTGCGGCACCGCCGCGAGCTGATTCCAGGTACCGAGATACCGGTTCAGGTCGAGCGAGGGCACCGGCGCGGGCGCGGCGATCGGGGTGGGTGCTGCCTGAGCGCTGCCCGGTGCCAGCACCGCGACCGCGGATGCGGCCAGGGCAACCAGCAGGCGAACAGGGAACCGCTTCGTTCGAGATGTCACGCGAACTCCTCGGAAATCGACGATAGTGGTAATGCTAGCGGATAACGATGCACGATTGATGCATACCCTCGATTTCCAGGAGGAAACGGTGACACTGCCTTGGCTGCCCAGGCTCGCGGGCGCGCTGACCGCGGGATACGGCGTAGCGGTCGCGGCCCGGCCCGCGGTGCTGCTCGGACCGTGCGGCTGGTCCGACGACGATCCGGCCCTGCGCGCGGTCGCCAGAATGGTGGCACTGCGTGACGTCGCGTCCGGGCTGGCCATGCTGGCGGCGCCGACCACGAACGCGCTCCGGCTGGCCATCGCCGCCCGGGTCATGGCCGATCTGTCCGATGCCACGGTGCTCGGCCTGGCGCTGCGCGGGCGGCCACAGCGCGGCAAGGCGATCACCGTCGCGGCAGGCTGGGGCCTGCTGTGCGGCGCGACCGCGGCCACCACCCGGCGGAGCTGACCGGCGCCGGACACCCGGCGCGACGCGCAATCGCCCGGGCATAGTGAAACGGGCGGACCGGAACAGGCAGAATAGGACGATGTCCGCCGGTTCCGCTCCTGTTTCCGACGCGGCCGGCTACACGGTCCGCGCGGTTGCCGAGCGCCTGGGCATCCCCACCGCGACGCTGCGCAGCTGGAACCGCCGCTATAACATCGGCCCGCCGCAGCACCGACCTGGCAAGCACCGGCTCTACACCGAGGCCGACATCGCGCTGCTCGGCCGGATGCTGACCTTGATTCAGGACGGCGCGAGCCCGGCGGGCGCGGCGGCCGCGCTGCGCGGACCCACGCCGCGGCTCGGCGACCGGTTCCCGCTGCTGGCGGCGGCGTTCACGCTAGAGACGCGCGCGGTCTCCGACTATCTGGAGGCGCACTTCCGCGCCTACGGCGTGGTGGACACGTGGGATCGGTTGTGCCGCCCCGCGTTCGGCGACATCGTCGCGCGCCAAGGCGCGGGCGAGAGCTGCATCGACGTGGAGCACCTGCTGTCCTGGTGCATCACCTCGGTGCTGCACCGCACCAATCCGCCGCCCGACGCGCCGGCGCCGCGTCCGGTGGTGCTGGCCTGCACCAGCGGCGAGACACACGCGCTGCCGCTCGAGGTGCTGCGCGCGGCGCTGGCCGAGCGCGACGTCGGCGCGCACATGCTCGGCGCGGACGTACCGACCAGCGCATTGACCGACAGTCTCGGGCGCCACGATCAGCCCGCCACGGTGATGCTGTGGTCACAGCAGGAATCGACCGCGCTGAGCTCGGCGGTGCGGGTCTGTCTCGACGCGGGGTCGCGGGTGCTGGTCGGCGGACCCGGCTGGGATTCGGTGATCCTGCCCGACGCGGCCGAACGGGTCGCGAGCCTGCCGGACGCCGTCGATCAGCTGAGCTGACCGCGCGGATCCACGCCGGATCCGTTTTCTCGCCGCGCGAGCAATCCGCCGACGCCACCTAGGCGAAATCCTTCCCGAGGTCGACGACACCTGACGTCCGGCAATCCGGCCGGCGCTGCCTACCCGACGGATCGCGCGTTGCCCTCGTCATAAAACGATGCATAATCGACGCAACACACGGAACCGCACGGCGTGTCGGGACGGCACCGCCGCCCGGTCGCTCGACCGCGGTGGCAAACCGCCGGCCACTCCACTTTCGGGTGGCCGGCGACGAGGAGGAACAGATGGGCGAGCACACCGAGCCGGCCGCGGATGGAGTCCGGCGGGTCGCGGTGATCGGCAGCGGCGTGGCCGGGTTGACCGCGGCCTGGGTGCTGTCGGGGTCCACCGAGGTGACGCTCTACGAGGCCGACCACCGACTCGGCGGTCATGCCGACACCCACGAGGTCGCGGGCCGGGACGGCGCATCGATCGGCGTGGACACCGGGTTCATCGTGCACAACGACCGCACCTATCCGACGCTGCTGCGGCTGTTCGGCGAGCTGGGCATCGCGACCCAGGAATCGGATATGAGCATGTCGGTGCGCTGCGACGGCTGCGGCCTCGAATACGCGGGCGCACGCGGGGCCGGCGGATTGTTCGCCACACCGCGATCCCTGGTGCGTGGCCGCTACCTGCGCCTGCTCAGCGAGGTGCCCCGATTCCACCGCCTGGCCCGTGCCGAACTGACCCACACTGCCGAAACCGGCCGCACACTGGCGGAATTCGTGTTCGCGAACGGCTTCTCCGACTACTTCGTCACGCACTTCCTCACCCCGCTCGTCGCGGCGGTGTGGTCGTGCGATCCGGGCACCGCACTGCGATATCCGGCGCGGTACCTGTTCACCTTCCTCGACCATCACGGCATGCTGACCGTGTTCGGCTCCCCCACCTGGCGCACCGTGACCGGCGGTTCGGCCACCTACGTCCGCGCGGTCGCCGAGCGTCTGCACACCGTGCGGACCGGCACACCGGTGCGGGCGGTGCACCGGCTCCCCGACGGTGTCGCGGTGCGCGATGACGCGGACGAGGTAACGATGTTCGACGCCGTGGTCATCGCCACCCACCCGGATCAGGCCTTGCGGATGCTCGCCGAGCCGACCGGCGCGGAGGCCGAAATCCTCTCCGCCATGCCGTACTCGGTCAATCACACGGTGCTGCACACCGACGCTTCGGTGCTGCCGCGCGCCGCACGGGCGCGGGCGTCCTGGAACTACCGGCTGCCGTCCTGCACGGCACGGACGGATCGGGTGCTGGTCAGCTACGACCTGACCCGGCTGCAGCGGCTCGGCGCCGAGCCGCGCTACCTGGTCACCCTGGGCGACGAGGATCGCGTCGATCCGGGGCTGATCATCGATCGGATGGTCTATCAACACCCCCGCTACACCCCGGATTCGGTCGCGGCGCAGCGCAGGCTCGGCGAGATCGGCTGTGCGCGAGTGGCGTTCGCCGGCGCCTATCACGGCTGGGGGTTCCACGAGGACGGCGCGCTTTCCGGGTTGCGCGCCGCCGAGCGGCTCGGTGCGCGCTGGACGGCCACACCCGTCGCGGCAGTGCGCACGTCGTGAACACGACCGCACAGATCGTGCGCACGCGGATCCACCACGTGCGCCTCGCCCCGTTACGGCACGAGTTCAGCTATCGCAGCTACAGCTGGCTGGTCGATCTCGACGACCTGCCGAAGCTGCCGCGCTGGTTGCGCCCGCTCGCCGGTTTCCGCGCCGCCGATCACCTCGGCGACCCGGGCCGCACCCTGCGCGCGAACGTCGACGACTATCTCGCCGAACAGGGCATCGATCTGCGTGGCGGCCGCGTCCTGATGCTCGCCAACGCGCGGGTGCTCGGGTACGTGTTCAACCCGCTGACCCTGTTCTGGTGCCGGGACGACACCGGCGACCTGGTCTGCGTCATCGCGGAAGTGCACAACACCTACGGCGGGCGGCACCGCTACCTGGTCCGCACCGACGACCACGGCGTCGCGACCGCCGCGAAGAGCTTCTACGTCTCCCCGTTCAACGAGGTCCGCGGCGAATACCGGATGCGCCTGCCCGAACCCGCCGACCGGCTGCGGGTGGCCATCACCCTCGTCGATGACCAGCCGATTTTCGCCGCCTCGATGACCGGGCGTTGCCATTCGGCCACCGTCCGTACCATCCTGCGCGCGACAGTGGCGGTACCCCTTGCCCCACTTGTGGTCTCGGCGCTCATTCGCTGGCACGGCGTGCAGCTCTGGGCGCGCGGCCTGCCTCTCGTTCCCCGCCCTGCCCAGCACTTCGAGGAGTATTCGCGGTGAGTATTCAAACGCATGTCACAGAATCACCCTCGGCGTACTGGCCCGACGTCGAGCGGGTGCCGACCGGTGCCCGCGCCGCGATCGCCGCGGCGGTGGCGGACCGGCTGTTCCGGCGGGCCGTCCGCACGCTGCCGCTGCGGGTGGAGTATCCGGACGCAACGGTGCTCGGTAGCGGCGGGGCGGACGCGCCGCGGCTGATCCTGCACCGTCCGGCCGAGTTCGCCGCCCGGCTCGGGGTGGGCGGGCTGATCGGCTTCGGCGAGTCCTACATGGCGGGTGACTGGTCGGCGCCGGACCCGGCCGCGACGCTCACGGTGTTCGCCGCGCACATCGACACGCTCGTTCCGGCGCCGCTGCGCGCGCTGCGCCGGCTCTACGTCTCGAAGCACCCGGCCGCCGAGCGCAACAGCGAGTCGAACAGCCGGAGCAACATCGCCAGGCACTACGACCTGTCGAACAATCTCTTCGAGCTGTTCCTGGACGAGACGCTGACCTATTCCAGCGCGTTGTTCCCGGCCACCGCGCCGCCGCCGCGCTGGGCCGATCTGGCCGCCGCGCAGCAGGCCAAGATCGATCGGATACTCGACCGCGCCGGTGTGGGTCCGGGCACCCGGCTGCTCGAAATCGGCACCGGCTGGGGCGAATTGGCGTTGCGCGCGGCCGCCCGCGGCGCGACGGTGCGGTCGGTGACGCTGTCCACGGAGCAGCGCGCGCTCGCGCTGAATCGCATTGCCGCCGCAGGGCTTTCCGAGCGCGTCAGCATCGATCTGCTCGACTATCGGCAGGTGCGTGGCGAATTCGACGCGGTGGTCTCGGTGGAGATGATCGAGGCGGTCGGCTACGAGTACCTGGAGACGTTCTTCGAGACCATCGACCGGGTGCTGGCGCCCGGCGGGCGTGCGGTGATCCAGGCCATCACCATGCCGCACCACCGCATGCTGGCCACCCGCAACACCTACACCTGGGTGCAGAAGTACATCTTCCCCGGCGGCTTCCTGCCGTCCACCCGGCTGCTCGCCGATGTGGCCGGGCGGCGCACCGAACTCGTTGTCCGCGAACAACTGTCGATGGGCGAGCACTACGCGCACACGCTGCGGCTGTGGCAGCAGCGGTTCAACGCGCGGGCCGACCGGGTCGCGGAACTGGGCTTCGATCCGATCTTCCGGCGGATGTGGCGGCTGTATCTGGCGCACGCCGAGGCCGGATTCCGGTGCGGCTACCTCGATGTGCACCAGATCCTGCTCACCCGCTGACCGTCCGGGTCAGCGGCGGGCGCGGCCGAGCAGATGACGCAGCGCCGAGCCGAGATCCGGTGTGCGGAAACGATGTCCGGCCCGGTCCAGGACGGCGGGCACGACACGCTGGCTCGCCGCGGCGAGTTCGCGCGCACCCTGCTCGCCGAGCAGCAACGCCGGACCGAACTCGGGCACCGGGACCAGCGCGGGCCTGCGCAGCACGCCGGCCAGGATGTGGGTGTATTCGCTGTTGCGCACGGGTTGCGGGGCAACGGCATTCACCGGGCCGGACAGGGCGCCGTCCCACAGCGCGCGATGGTAGATGTCCACCAGATCGTCGATGGCGATCCAGGACAGCCACTGCTCGCCGTCCCCGATCCGGCCGCCCAGGCCGGTGGCGAACAACGGCCGCAGCAGGCGCAGGGTGCCGCCGCGCGGCGATTGCACGATGCCGGTGCGGATCTTGACGACCCGGACCCCGGTGGCGGCGTCGGCGGCGGACTCCCACGCGTCGACCACGTCGGCGAGGAAACCGTCACCGCGCGATGCGTCCTCGGGCAGGCGCTCGTCGCCGCGGTCGTAGCCGTAATAGCCGACGGCGGACGCGCTGACGAAGGTGGGCACTCCGGCGCGAGCGGCCAGCGCCGCGAGCCGCTCGGTCGGTCCGACGCGGCTGTCGAGGACGGCCTGTTTGTGTTCGTCGGTGAAGCGGCCGGCGATCGACGCGCCCGCCAGGTGCACCACCGCGTCCACCCCGTCGAGCAGGTCGGGCGCGGGATCGTCCGGGTTCCATTGCCGCTCACCGGATTTCGGCGCGTGCCGGACCAGGGAGAGCACCGTGTGCCCGCCGGTGGTCAGGAACGCGGTCAAGGCCGAGCCGACCAGTCCGGACGCCCCGGTGACCGCGATGGTCTTGGCCGTGAAGCCCGCTCGGGCCGCGTCGGCGTGCGCGGCCAGATCGTCGGCGAGCTGGCGATAGCGGTAGTCGAACATCGGGCGCAGCACGAAGCCGGGGACCGGCGTCTCGACCCGGTCCAGCACCCGGGTGTGCGTGTCGTCGACGACCTCGAAATCGTGGATGTGCCGCCAGCGCAGCAGCAGGCCGGCGGGCAGCGAGCCGAGACCGTCGACGGCGATCCGGTCGACGAATCGTTGCGGCGGGTCGTAGCCGCTCGGATCGTGCTTCGCCACCCAGCGCAAGCCACCGGGCAGGCCGAGCACGGCCTTGCCGTCGGCCAGCGAAGTGGCCTCGGTGAGCACCGCCGCGGGCTGCCATGGCGGCGCGAGCCGCGCGAACGCGCCCGGCCGGGTGTGCCAATCGAAGACCTCGGACCGGGGTGCCGCGACGACGCTCGAACACTCGATGCCCATGCCTCGACTCTAGCGAGGTACCGGGCCAATGCAACGTTCATGCATCGTTATTGCTCTGCGATGCGGACAGACAGGAGAATTGCTCCATGACCGATGCGTCCGGCGCGCCCACCTTTCTCGACACCCTGCTCGACCGGACGATCGTGCCGGGCTACAGCCGTCTCGGCCTCCTCCTGCGCCGCCGCGGCTGGCCCGCGGACGACCCGCGGCCGGACGCGCTGCGCGGGCGCACGGCAGTGGTGACCGGCTCGAATTCCGGTATCGGCAAGGCCATCGCGGCCGGGTTGGCCGGGCTCGGCGGCACCGTGCTGCTTGCCGTGCGCGACCGTGAGCGGGGCGAGCAGGCCTGCCGGGATATCCGGAAAGCCGATCCGGCGGCCGACGTCTCGGTCACGGTGTGCGATGTGTCCGACCCGAGTTCGGTGCGGGCCTGCGCGACCGAACTCACCGATCGGCTCCCGAGCCTGGATGTGCTGATCCACAACGCGGGCGTGCTGCCGCCCCGGCGGCTCGAAACCGCCGAGGGACACGAGATCACCCTGGCCACGCACGTCCTCGGGCCGCTGCTGCTCACCGAGCGGCTCGTCCCGCTGCTCGGCGCCGCCGACGGATCGCGCGTCATCCTGATGTCCTCGGGCGGCATGTACGCACAGCCGCTCGCGGTCGAGGATCCCGAATACCGGCGGGGCCGATACTCCGGCACCACCGCGTACGCACGCACCAAACGCATGCAGGTCGCATTGACCCCACTGCTCGCCGAACACTATGCGCCGCAGCATATCTCGGTGCACAGCATGCATCCCGGCTGGGCCGACACTCCCGGCGTCACCTCGTCGCTGCCCGGCTTCCATCGACTGATGCGGCCATTGCTGCGCACTCCCGAAGAGGGCGCCGACACCGCGATCTGGCTCGCCGCGACCTCGGCCACACTGCCCTCCGGCCGGTTCTGGGCCGACCGCAAACAGCGCCCGGAGCACTACCTGCGCCGCACCCGGTACCGCCAGGACGAGGCCTGGCGGCTCTGGCGATACTGCCGGGACGCCGCCGGAATCGCCGTCGGCTAGGCCGATCGGGCGGTCGCGGCCGCGATCCGGCAATTGAAACTTGTTCTACCATGGGACGAGTCATCGTCGACATCGGAGGATTTGCCATGCCGCTGGAACCCTCGGCCGCCGAGCTACTGACGGCCGTCCAGGCGTCCCCGCGCGCGGTCGCCGTGCACGACAAGTCCGCGTGGGTCGACCTGTTCACCGCAGACGCCGAGGTCAACGATCCGGTCGGCGCCCGCCCGCACGTCGGCCGCACCGCCATCGAGGCCTTCTACGACACCTTCATCGGCCCCAACGGCATCGTCTTCCGGGTCGAGCGGGACATCGTGGCGCCGCCGACGGTGGTGCGCGATCTGACCATCGAGACGACCATGTCGACCGGCGCGCGGGTCTCGGTCCCGATGCACCTGCGCTACCAACTGACCGAGCAGAACGGCGACTGGAAGATCGCGCGCCTGGCGGCACACTGGGAACTGGGCCCGATGATCGTGCAGTTGTTGCGCACCGGCCCCAGCGGACTCGGCGCCGCGCTGCGCCTCGGACCGCAGCTGATCAGCAACCAGGGCTTCGACGGCGCGCTCGGCATGCTGCGCGCGCTCGGCGGGATCGGACGAACCGGTCGCCGGGTGACCTCCCGGCTGTTCGCCGCCGCGGGCAGCACGGACATCGTCCGCGTGCGCGGGCTGCTCGGCCATTACGCCGTTGTCGAATTGCCGGCCGGCACACCGGTTTCGGTGGAGGAGTTCACCAATCGGGCCCGGAACATGCGCTGGGGCAAGCTGATCGCCGCCGGGCGCACGGTCACCGCTTCGGTCCGGTTCGGCGACACCCGCGGCGTCGCGTTCGTCGAATTCGCCGAGGGCTCGCCGAATATCGCCGCCCTCCGCTTCTTCCTCGACAACGGCTGAGCGGCTGCCGGACAGGCGAATCCGGGCGATGCTCGAGCATCGCCCGGTCACGCTCAGGTGAGCTGTACCGACTTGATCTGCGCGGCCGGTTCCGGCGCGAGTTCCCGGTGTTCGGACCAGCCGGGCGGGCCGAACACGTAGCCGAGGCGGCCACGCCAGGTGTCTGCGCCGCGGACGTCGCGGACGAGCCCGGCCAGTTCGTGGTAGTTGACCTTCAGCGGGTTGTCGGTGCCGATGTTCTTGGTGAGGCCGTAGCGGATGGGTTCGGATTCCGCGGCGAAGCTGCCGAACATCCGATCCCAGATGATCAGGATGCCGCCGTAGTTGCGGTCGATGTAGGGCTGGTTAGAGCCGTGATGGACGCGGTGGTGGGCGGGGGTGTTGAACAGGAACTCGATCGGGCGGCCCAGCGTGCCGACCCGCTGGGTGTGGATCGGGAACTGGTAGAGCAGGCCGACGCTCTGCAACAGGAAGATCATCCACACCGGGAAGCCGAGCAAAGCCGCAGGCACCCAAGCCATTCCGCGCAGGACGTTGGCCACCGGATGCACCCAGGGCAGGCGGATCGCGGTGGACAGATTGAAGTGCTCGCTGGAATGGTGCACGCTGTGCGCGGTCCACAGCAGCCGGACCCGATGGTCGGCGCGATGCGCCCAGTAGTAGCAGAAATCGGTGACCACCAGGCCGAGCACCCACACCCACCAGGACCTCGCGGACAGGTGCAGCGGGGTGATCGCGGCGGCCGCGACCACGGCGGAGAACGGAATCAGATACTGGGTCAACGGTTTCGCGAGCCGGCCCAGGGTGAAGGTCGCGATGTTGGACGCGGTGTCGCGCGCCGATCCGCCGTTCGCGGGCCGGTCCGGATCGCGGCGATACGCGATCCACTCCACCAGCATGAACAACGCGAAGGCGGGCAACGCATAGGTCAGCAGTTCCACTCGGTCCACGTGATCTCCTCGGATCGTCCGGCGTCGGATGTCGACGCTACGGGCGATGGCCTGGGTAAACATCGCGCCGCCGAGGGATTCGGCGTCCCCCGCGCGGGGGACGCGATCGGGCCCGGCGGCGGGCAGAGTTGGCGGCAGCCCGGTGGCCGATCTGGCTAGGATCGCCCGCGACGGCTCCGACAATCCGAAGGCGGTGGCGAACTGTTGGATGTGAGCAGGTCGCTGGCCCGCCAGTCGCTGGTGGTCGCGACGGTGGCGGCGCTGATCGACGCCGTCGCGATCGGCGTGTGCGGCATCTTCGGCGTCGCGCCGTGGTCGACGGTGGCGGTGCTGGCGGGCATCGTGGTCGTCGATCTGGCCCTGGCCGCGCCGCCGCGCACGGCCGGCCCGGTCGCGGTGGCGCAGGTGCTGGTCCGGCTGCTGGTCACCGGGCTGTTGCAACGGCACGGCTTCGACGGGCAGTTCGCCGGCGTCGGCCTGCTGGTCGCCGGCTACCGGACCGGCGCGTGGCTGGCCGGCCCGAAATCGGTGCTGACCATGCTCGCGCTGTGCGGCGGAGTCGCGGCGGCGCATCTGTTCTCGCGCGATCACGCCGGGCACGACTGGCGGCTGCTGATCGCCTCGACGACGGCGGCGGGCTGTGTGCCGTGGCTGGTCGGCCGGTACACCGCGGCGCGCGGCGCCTACATCGCCGACCTGGAGCAGCGCGAGCGGCTGCGCAGGCAGGAGCATCAGGTCGCGGTGGAGCGGGCGGTGACCGACGAGCGGGCGGCGATCGCGCGGGACCTGCACGATGTCATCTCCCATCACGTCAGCGCCATCGGCATCCACGCGGGTGCGGCGCGAATGGCCATGGCGGACAGCGCGAATGACGCGGCGACCCGATCGCTGGCGGCGGTGGAGTCGAGCAGCCGGGCCGCGATGGTGGATCTGCGGCGACAGCTCGATCTGCTGCACGGCCGCGACGACGAGGGGCAGCGCCAGCCCGGGCTGGCCGATATCGACGGGCTGGTCGAGCACGTGCGCGCTGCCGGATTGAATGTCGAAGTGGCCGTTTCCGGTTCGGTGGTCGAGTTGCCGGAGTCGTTGGACGTCACGGTGTATCGGATCGTGCAGGAGATGCTGACCAACGCGCTGCGGCACGGGGACGGCGAGCATGCGCGGCTCGCGGTGGTGTATCAGCCGAACCGGGTGGTGTTGCGGGCGACCAATCCGATTCCGCCGAGACCGTCGGTCAGCGATACCGCGGTCCCGCGGGGACTCGGCGGGATCCGGCGGCGCACCGAGCTCTTCGACGGCGATCTCGACTACGGTCCCGACGCGTCCGGAACCTCCTGGCACACCACGGTTTCCGTGCCGATCGGCGGGTCCTGACCATGCCGATCCGGGTGCTGATCGCCGACGACCACAGCATGTTCCGCTCCGGCCTGCGGGCGGTGCTCGACAGTCAGGCCGATCTCGACTGTGTCGCCGAGGTCAGCGACGGACGGACGGCGATCGCCGAAACCGCGAGGCTGCGACCGGATGTCGCGATTCTCGACGTGCGCATGCCCAAGCTGGACGGGCTCGCCGCGACCGAGGCCATTGTCGCGGCGGGCGGCACGCACGTCCTGGTGCTCACCACCTACGACAGCGACGCCAATCTGTATCGCGCGTTGCAGGCGGGCGCGAGTGGGTTCCTGCTCAAGAGCCTGCCGCCGGAGGAACTCGTCGCCGCCATTCGCATCGCGGCGCGCGGCGACGCGCTGATCGATCCGTCGATGACCCGCCGGCTGGCCGCGCGCTTCGCCGCCACCCTCGCACCGCCGCACACCCCGCCCGAGGTCGGGCAGCTCACCGCGCGTGAGCTGGAGGTGCTGCTCCTGCTCGCCGACGCGCGCAGCAATGCCGAGATCGCCGCGCAGCTCGGGGTCGGGGAGGAAACCGTGAAGACCCACGTCTCGCGGGTCCTCGCCAAACTGGGTGTGCGTGATCGCATCCACGCGGTCGTCTACGCCCACCAGCACGGCCTGGTGGCCCGGAGGCCGCCCGGATATCGCTGATCAGCGGCCTGCCGCGCGGGCGGGGACGGAACGCGGCACGCCAGGCCGGGGTCGCACCGAATCCGGCTGATCGGACGTACGGTTAACCAGACTGGCTGGTCTTCTTCCATGGATGGAGCGCTTATGCGTAGGGATCGCCCCCGAGTCGTTGTCCTGGTTGCCGCCTGCGCGGCGCTGGTTTTGTCCGGAGCCGGCGTCGCGGGCGCTCAGGACATCGGCGATCAGGCGCCCGGCGCTCGGGCGATCGAGAAGCCCGTTACCCGTGCGCTGATCCAGCAGGCACGGCAGCGAGCCGCGAGCGCTCGTGCGCGGGCCGCGGCCGCCGACCGCGCCGCAGCCCCCGGCGCGAAAACCGATCGCAAGGCGAAGGCAGGCAGCCCGCGCGCGACCATCCACACCGGAATCGACAGCGCGACGAAGGCCGCCGAGGCCGCCTCGACCGCCGCCACCGCCGCACAGGCCGCCGCCGACGCGGCCAAGGCCGCCCTGGCCGCCGTGCTCGCCACCGAGGAGGCGACCAACAGCTTCCTCGGCGCGTTCGAGGCCGATCGGGCCGCTCGGGCCGCCGACCAGGCCGCCGCCGCTCCTGAGAATGTCGAACTGGCCAATGCCGCCGCGGCGGCGGAGAACAAGGCGGTCAAGATGACCACGCGACGAACCGATCTGGCCGTCCCGCCGATCAAGCAGAGATAGGAAGGGCCGGCGCCGAAACGCCGGCCCTTCCTTCACCTTTCGGGTACCTCCGACTACGCGCCTGCCTGCGGTTCGGCGACGGTCGACGGGTCGATGACGCCGAACGCCTCACCCTGCGGGCCTTGCAGCACGCTCATCCGGCCGAATGGGCTGTCGTGCACTCCCATCAGGACCGTGGCACCCAGCTCGGTGGCCTTGGCGACGGACGCGTCGGCGTTGTCCACCTGGAACCAGGTCAGCCAGAACGACGGCGCGTCGCCGGGCGTCTTGCTCGCGTCGTTGACGCCGCCGACCGGAGCACCGTCCTGGGTCAGGCCGAAGGTGGAGTAGACGAAGTTCTGTCCGTCACCGATTTCGGTGTAGTGCCAACCGAATACGGCGGAATAGAACTCCTGCGCCTGCTTGTACCGATCGGTGTGCAGTTCGTTCCAGCAGTACGCGCCGTCCTCGTTGTAGATGCCGGCACCGGTGTGCGCCTTGGCTTCCCACACACCGAAGATCGCGCCGATCGGGTCGGCGGCGACGCACATGCGGCCGACGTCGAGCACGTCGAACGGCGCCATCAGCACCGAACCACCTGCCGCCGTGACCTTCTCGGCGATCGCGTCGGCGCTGTCGGCGGCGAAGTAGGTGGTCCACACCGAGGGCATGGTCATGCCGTCGGGCTTGGGCCCGATCCCCGCTGCAGGCCTGCCGTGGCGTAGCGCCATCAGATAGCCGCCCGCGTCCGGCGGGCTATCCACGATTTCCCAGCCGAACAGCTCCGCGTAGAACTCACGGGCCCGCGCGGTGTCGTCGACCTGACTGTCGACCCAGCAGGGCGTTCCCTGCGACCAGCTTCCGTCGTGCGTAGGCATATCCGTGGCCTCCTGACCTCGGTGTACTGAAGTGCGGCCGGACGCGGCCTGCACGCGGCCAAGTCAACCACCGGGGCCCGCCGGACAGGCCGGAATCGGCGTTCCGGACAGGCACGTTCCGGCAACGGCCGGGCAAGCGACGCGAACCGGACACACCACGCTGATGTGTTGCCGGAAGGGGGCTTGATCAGGAGTATGGCGGGATGACCACAACATCCGACGTCGGCCGGGAACGGCTGCGGCTGGACGAACTTCCGGTTCGCCCCATTCATCGCAAGCTGGTCGCGCTGGTCGGTGCCGGACTGTTCTTCGATCTCTACGAATTGTTCCTCGCCGGGACGATCACCGGGGTGCTGAAGCAGGAGATGCACCTGTCCACATTCCAGCTCAGCGGGATCCTCGCCTCGGCGTTCGCCGGGCAGTTCCTCGGCGCGCTGGTGATCGGCCGGTTGTCGGATGTGTTCGGGCGGCGCCGCATGTTCATGGTGAATATCGCGTTGTACTCCGGATTCACCCTGCTCGGCGCGTTCAGCCCGAACGTCGCCTTCCTGATGGCGACGCGATTCCTGGCCGGACTCGGGATCGGCGCCGAGATGACGGTGTCGGACACCTATCTCTCGGAAGTGGTTCCGCCGCAGGTGCGCGGGCGGATGATCGCGATGGCGTACACGATCGGCTTCTGCGCGGTGCCCACCGTCGGATTCCTCGCCAAGTGGCTGGTTCCGTTGCAGCCCTTCGGCATCGACGGCTGGCGCTGGCTGTTCGTGATCGGCGGACTCGGCGCCGCGGTGGTGGTCGTCGCGCGCCGGGACATGCCCGAATCGCCGCATTGGCTTGCGCGGCAGGCGGACAAGACGAAGGGCCTGCCGTTCAGCGCGATCGTCAAACCGCCGTACCGGGCCAGGACGACGCTGTTCTCCGCGGTGATGATCTTGCAGGTGTTCGGCTACTACGGGTTCGGCACCCTGGCGGTACTCGTGTTGGACCGCAAGGGATTCGAGGTGGTCACCTCGCTGAGTTACCTGGCCATCACCTATCTCGGATATCCGCTGGGCTCGCTGCTGGCGATCCCGTTGATGGAGCGGATAGAGCGCAAGTATCTGGTCATGGGGACCGCGACCCTGATGGCGTTGTTCGGGCTGACCTTCGGCTTCGCCACCAGCGTGCCGCTCATCCTGCTGTCGGGCGGATTGTTCACCATCGCCAGCAATGTCTTCTCCGACGCCATCCACGCGTATCTACCGGAGTCGTTCCCGACCGCGGTGCGCGGCACGGCGTCCGGCGCGACCTATTCGCTGTCCAAGGTGAGCACCGCGCTGCTGCCGTTCCTGCTGCTGCCGCTGCTCGACCGGGCGAACGGGCCGGGGCTGGTGTTCTCGGTGATCACCGTCGCGCTGCTCACCATGGTCGCGCTGGTCTGGGTGTGGGGGCCGGTGACCGGCCGGCGTGCGCTGGACGAGGTGTGACGTTACCGCGCGAGCGTCG
Organism: Nocardia sp. NPDC056564; assembly: GCF_042793755.1. Classification (NCBI taxonomy): domain Bacteria; kingdom Bacillati; phylum Actinomycetota; class Actinomycetes; order Mycobacteriales; family Nocardiaceae; genus Nocardia; species Nocardia sp. NPDC056564. The sequence continues at coordinate 215,611 of NZ_JBHTUR010000012.1, read as the reverse complement.
GCGCGGCGCGTGACCAGCGGTGGCCGTCCAGTTCCTCGACGATGAAGCGGGCCACGTCGAGGACGGGCACTTTCCAACCGCCGCGCGGGGTTTCGCCGTCTTGGACCCGGTAGGTCGCGGTCGGCGGGTCGTCGGTCAGGCGGGTGGGGCGGACGAAGGTCCAGTCCACGGCGGATTCGCTGATGATGGATTCCATCAGGCGCATGTCGCCGTAGAGCTCGTTCATCAGGGTTCGGGCGAGGCAGCGGTACCAGAGTGCGTGATTCGGGTCGTCGCGGCGGACACCGCTGGAGGTGATGGCGATCAGGCGGGACGCCCCGGTCGTCCGCATCGCGGGCACGATCGCGCGGGCGGCGTCGGAGTAGAGGCCGTGCGCGTGGCGGCCGGCGGGGCCGATCGCGCTGATCACCACCTCGTGCCCCGCGACGGCCGCGCGCACGCTGTCCGGGTCGCGGACATCGGCGCGGGTCACGGCCGGCAGGCCGGCCGCTGACAGCTTTGCCGGATCGCGGACCGCGGCGGTGACATCGTGGCCTGCGGCCAGCGCCTCGGTCACGATGGCTCGACCCGCCCGCCCGGCGGCACCGAAGACGATCACCTTCATGCCAACTCCTCTGCTCAAGATTCACGATCAGCGATCGTAACGATCACTGATCGTTCCGAACGATGCTCGCTCCGAGCACTGTTTGTCAAGCTAGGATTCGGCACATGCCCGGCTCCCCTCGCCCCAATCCCCGCACCAGTCCCGCGAAGGCTCCGCTGAGCCTCGACGCGATCGTGGCCGCGTCCCTCGACCTGGTCGACGAGCTGGGCTGCGCGGCGGTGAGCATGCGCCGCGTGGCGCAGGCGCTCGATACCGGGTCGGCATCGCTCTATGTCTATGTGCACGACCGACGCGAGCTGATGCTGCTGACCCACGACCGGGCCGTGGCCGCGGTCGAGCTGCCCGCCGACACGGACGGCGACTGGCGCGCCCGGCTGGAACTGCTCGTCGAACGCACCGTCGCCGCCCTCGCCGCGCACCGCGATCTCGCCGCCGTCGCCTTCACCGAGGCCCCCACCGGACCGCACATCCTGCGACTGGTCGAAGAGATGCTGCGCCTGCTGCGTCTCGGCGGGGTCAGGGACGCCGCCTGCGCCTGGGCCGTCGACCTGCTGGGCCAATACATCGCCTCGGCCGCCCTGGAGGCCGCCGCCCGGGCGGTCACCGAGGAACCCGCCGAATCCGTGGCCGACACGGCCGCCCGCCTCGACGCCGTCTACCGCGCCCTCCCCGCAGAGGACTATCCGACGATCCACGAACTCGCCCCGCTGCTGACGGCAGGCGGCGGCGCACGCGAGACATGGAAGCTGCGGGTGATCCTCGACGGGATTCTCATCCACGATGCCGAGAACGCCGCCCGGCAACCCATCTGAGCACCGGCCGTAGGCCCGTGACCCGACCGCGCCCAGGAGAAAAGAAGAATGGCCCGGAACTGTGCGTTCCGGGCCATTCTTCGTTGTAGCGGGGACAGGATTTGAACCTGCGACCTCTGGGTTATGAGCCCAGCGAGCTACCGAGCTGCTCCACCCCGCGTCGGTAAACACAACATTACACACGGGTTCACGCGCACGCCAAATCGCCTGGTAAACGGCGTATTCATCGCCCTGAAAGGCAGACGCGGGCATGGCGCGCGAGAGCCGGAATCGGGGGGCGGAGAGCAGCGTCACGCCGGCCCTGCGGTGGCGACCCGAGCGGTAGTCGTCGAGATCCGCGATGCGGATGGGCCTATCACCGACCACGGCAACCGGTTAAACGTGATCCGGATCACAATATCGTGGTGATATCGAACACATAACCTTGCTATAACAGACCGTCCAGAATGCGTGTCGACGGCATTTGCGACCTGCATAAAGGGTCATATTCGGGTTATTCGCATCAGGTAATGCGGGTGTTATCAAGACGTGATCTGCCGAGATTTCTTCGTTACCGTGCGTTCACGGCCCGGATCATCCCGTGAAGGGCTCGAACTCGAACCGCTCGAATACCGGCAACCCTGCCCCGCGGCTCGAGGATCCCCGACAACCTGGGGGCAGGGACCGGCGGCTTTATCGCCGAGTCGGTAGGCGCAGGGAGGGAAATGCACTTATGACTGAGAACCGGAAGTTCAACGCTCGCGCCCTCGGCTTTGCCGCTGTTACCGGCGCCCTTGTTGCCGTCCCGTTCGCACTCTCCACCGCGACCGCATCGGCCGCGCCTGCCCACAACTGGGACGGCGTCGCGCAGTGCGAGAGCGGCGGCAACTGGGGGATCGCCACCGGCAACGGCTACTACGGCGGCCTGCAGTTCTCGCAGAGCACCTGGGCGGCCAACGGCGGCCACGGCTCTGCCAACAATGCCAGCAAGGAGGAGCAGATCCGGGTCGCGGAGAACGTGCTCGCCACGCAGGGCCAGGGCGCCTGGCCGGTGTGCGGCCAGTACCTGCGGCCGGGCACCTCCGAGCCGGAGCCCCAGGCCGTGCAGGAGCCGGAGCCGGCCCCGGAGGCCGCCGCACCCGCCCTGCCCGCCGTCCCCGGCAGCCCCAAGGCCCTGGTCGAGCAGGCCAAGTCGCTGGGCAGTGACCTGGCCAAGCAGCACGGCCTGGAGAACCAGTTCCAGCAGATCTTGGACCAGAACGGCTCGCTGATCGAGTCGATCGCCGGCCGCTGAGTCTCGGCTGATCTCGAATCGGCGCTGCTCTCTCCTTGGCGAGAGCAGCGCCGATTCTTTTAGGCAAACCGCCGTATAGCGATACCGGTCTCCACGACAATCCGAATATGTCGCCTGAATGCTGATAAGTCGCTGATCGCATTCGAGACCGGAAAACTCTTTACCGTAACGAAATACGCCGCCATCTCCGTGATGGCGGCGTATTCGTTCCGTTGCCGACGGTGGCTAGCGCCCTGCGTCCTGGTACGCCTTGACCGCCGCGTCCAGCTCGTCGAGTGCTCGGCCGAAGTCCTGGAAGTTGCCCGTGCGCATGGCATTACGCACGTTCTCGATCTTCTGGTTCAGCGCCGCGGCCGCGGCATCCTTGGCCGCCGACGAACCGGTCTGCGGCGGGGTGCCCGGGTTCGGCGGCGGAGTACCGGTGTTCGGCGGCGGGGTGCTGGTCTCCGCCGGCGGCGGCGGAACCGAACCCGGACGCGGACGCGTGCCCGAGTCGCCACCGAAAGGCGTTGCCAGCGCGCCACTTCCGGGCAGTACCTGGTTCAGCGCCTCGGCCAGGGTCGAGGCGTAACCCACCTTCACGCTGCCTGCGTCGTCCCGATAACTCACCAGTACGCGCAGCAGCTGCGGGAAGGTCGCGGTATTCGCCCCGGTATTGCGTTCGTTGTAGAACGGCTCCACGTAGAGGATGCCGCCGTCGGCGATCGGCAGGGTCAGCAGATTGCCGTATTTGATCTTGTTCGAGTTGGACAGCAGCGTCTTCTCCCGCGAGACCTCCGGCGCGGTCGTCATCCGGTTCTGTGTCTGCTGCGGGCCGAGCGTCTGCGTATCGGTCGGCAGGCGCAGGATGGTGAACTTGCCGTAGTCGTCCGGATCCGACCGCACCGAGATGTAGGCCGACAGGAACTGGCGGTTGTAGCCGACCATCGCGCTGGTCAGATTGAAGACCGGCTTGTTCCCGCCCTTCGGATCGCCGAGCAGCACGTAGTACGGCGGCTGGTTGGCCGGCGCCCCGCCGTCGATCGTCGGATCGGCGGCCACCGACCAGAAGGCGTTGTTGGTGAAGAACTCACGCGGATCGTCGACGTGGTACTTGGTCAACATCTCGCGCTGCACCTTGAACAGGTCTTCCGGATAACGGAAGTGCGCGCGCAGCTCCGGGGTGATCGCGCTCTCCGGCTCGACCGCCCCGGGGAACACCCCGCGCCAGGCCTTCAGCACCGGATCCTTCGAGTCCACCTCGTACAGCTTCACCGTGCCGTCGTAGGCGTCCACGGTGGCCTTGACCGAGTTGCGGATGTAGCTGACCTGCTTGCGTGGCAGCAGCCTGCCGGTCTTCTTGTCGATGCTGTCCTCGACCCCGTCCAGCGAGGTCTTCTGCGCGTACGGGTAGTCGTCCAGCGTGGTGTACGCGTCGACGATCCACTGGATCCGCCCGTTCACCACCGCCGGGTAGGCGTTGCCGTCGGTGGTCAGCCACGGCGCGACCTTCTGCACCCGGTCGCGCGGATCGCGATTGAAGATGATCTTGGAGTCGTCGCCGATGGCCGAGGAGAACAGGATGTTGCGCTCGGCGTACTTGGCGGCGAAGGCGAGCCGGTTGAACCAGTTGCCGATCGGCACGCCGCCCTTGCCGTCATAGGTGAATTGCGCGGTGTCGGAATCGTATTCGCGCGGCCGCTGGGCCGCCTTCGCACCGACGATCGCGTAGTCCGGGCTGGCCTGCGAGATCACCTCGCCGAAGTAGATGCGCGGCTGGTCGACCTTGATCCGCTGCTTGTCCGGCGGGGTGAACAGGTCGCTGACCATGAAGATCGGGTAGCCGCTGTCGCTGCTGCCCCCGGTCGCGTTCGGGTCGTCGGACTGCGGCTTGTTCACCCGGTTCGCGGGCGCGGCGACGAAACCGTTGCCGTGGGTGTAGACCGTGTGCTGGTTGATCCAGTCCTTCTGGTTACCGCTCAACGCGGCCGGCGAGAGCTCGCGGGCCGCCACGATGTAGTCCTGCACATCGCCGTCGAGGTTGTAGCGGTCGATGTCCAGCGACTCCGGGAAGCCGTAGAAGTTCTTCAGCTGGCGCAGCTGAGTGAAGGTGGGCGACAGGATGTTCGGGTCGAGCAGCCGGGCGTTGCCGATGGTCTGCGCGTCGACCGGAACCTGCAGCGGGCTCTTGTTGCTCTCGCCCTTGTAGTCCTGATACGTGATCTTGTCGTCGGTGATGCCGAACGCCTGCCTGGTGGCGGCGATATTGCGCTGGATGTACTCGCTTTCCTTGTCCGCGGCGTTCGGGCGCACGGAGAACTGCTCGACCACCAGCGGCCACACCGCGCCGACCAGGATCGAGGACAGCACCAGCAGCGCGGCGGCCATGGCGGGCACCCGCAGATCGCGCAGCACGATGCCGGCGAAGAAGGCGAGCGCGCAGATCACCGCGATGGACAACAGGATCAGCTTGGCCGGCAGCACCGCGTTGATGTCGGTGAACGAACCACCGGTGAAGGTGGGCTCCTTGCGGCTGCTCATCAGCAACTCGTAGCGGTCGAACCAGTAGGCGATCGCCTTGAGCAGCACGAAAAGCCCGGCGATGACGGCCAACTGGATGCGCGCGGCGCGGGTCAGCGTGCCCTCGCGGCCACTGAGCCGCAGCCCGCCGAAGACGTAGTGCGTCACCAGGCTGGCGAAGAACGCGATGACCACCGCGACGAACAACCAGTTCAGGATCGTCCGATAGAACGGCAGCTCGAACGCGTAGAAGCTGACGTCGAGATGGAACTGCGGGTCCTGCTCGCCGAACGAGCTGCTGTTCAGGAACAGGTTGACGGTGACCCAATTCGATTGCGCCACCAGGCCGGAGAGCAGACCGAGCAGCACCGGGATGCCGACGCCGAACAACCGCAGCCGACTCATCACGGTGGTGCGGTAGCGCGCGATCGGATCGTTCGGACCGGCCACCGGCACGAACACCGGCCGGGAGCGATAGGCCAGCAGCAGCGCCAGCCACACCACCACACCGACGAAAATGGCGACGCCGAGGAACAGCAGGATCCGGGTCCGCAACACCGTGAGATAGACGTTGCGGAAACCGACCTCGCCGAACCACAACCAGTTGGTATAGGTGTCGGTCAGCCGTGGACCGAGTAGCAGCAACGCCGCGAGGGCGATCGCCGCCAGCAGCAGTACGCGGCTGCGTCGGGAAAGCGAAGGTAAGCCGGTGGGGGGCCGCATGCCCACGATGCCACTCTCCAAGGTCCGGCGGCACTCGCGCCGATACGTCCGGCCGAGATGCCGCAGTCCGATGTTGCGGGTGGTCCTTTCGGACCGTCCCGGCCCACTCTACGGAATCGGACACCGATGACATGCTCTGCCTATTGTTCGACGCTCACGAAACTCGCGCGCGATGGTCAGCGGAGTGTGAAGCAGCGGGTTTGTGGATTGCTCGCGCGGTTCGTTTGATTGGATGTTCACCGTGACCCCCGCAGATCTGCACGCCGAACTCGTCCTCGCCCGCTCCGTCCGCGAGGTCGCCGAATTCGTCGACGCCGAAGGGTGGGGCAGACCGCCGCAGATGTTCGCGCTGGTGCCCACCGCCGACCTGATCGCGGCCCAGCCCGAACTGGTCGACGAGGTCGATGAGGCGGCCGAGCTGACTCCCGTTGCCCAGGAACTGTTTCCGGACGACATCACCGGCGGCTCGGTGGCGCTCGACGACTTCCTCGCGACCACCAGCTGGCCGCCCGCCGTGCAGGGCTGCGTGCTGGTGCAGGAGATCGTGGTGCTGCCGCCGGACGCCGAATCCACCCTGGACGAGGCGCTGGTGCCGCTGCTCGCCGACCACGAGGCGGCCGACGCCGCCGCGCGCGCCGCCGCCGAGGCGCACCCGGATCGGCGCGAGGCCCGCCTGTTCGCCGCGGTGCTGCGCGCGGGCGCGTCGCTGTGCCTGCTGCAACTGCGGCCCGAGGAGGACGCCGACGACTTCGGCGACCTGGACCTGCGCACCTACCCGAACCTGGCGCCCAACCTCATCGACGCGCTGCACGCGACGCTGGAGTGGTCCGGGCTCGACTGACCCGCGTCAGCCGCAGCCGACGGGTTCCTTGCCCGCGTTGATGTCGTTGAGCGATTGCACGGCACCGGTGAGGTTTTCGACCTTCACCAGGCGCAGGCCGGTGGGCGTACGCTGCCTGGCCTCGTTGCAGTTGGCGGCGGGGACCATGAAGGTCTCCGCGCCGGCCTCGCGCGCGGCCATCATCTTGTACTGGATGCCGCCGATCGGCCCGACCTTGCCGTCCTGATCGATGGTGCCGGTGCCCGCGACGAACTTGCCGCCGTCCAGCTCGCCGGGGGTGAGCTTGTCGATCAGCGCGAGGCTGAACATCAGCCCGGCCGACGGGCCGCCGATGTCGGCGAGGTTGAAGTCCACCTGCAACGGCGGGCGCGCGCCCTCCCCCGGGGTCACGCCGAGGTAGCCCTTGTCCTTGTCGTCGGGGCGGGCGCCGAGGGTCACCTGCACGGTCTGCTCGGCGCTCTCCCGGCGCACCTGCAGGGTCAGCTGCGCGCCGGGCGGCTGCGCGGACACGGCCGTCACCACATCCTTCGGCGCGGCGATCGGCGCGCCGTTGATGCTGATGATCTCGTCGCCGGGTTTCAGCGCGTCCTTGGCCGGGCCGTCCTCGGCCACCTTGCGCAGCAGCACGACGGTGGGCATGTTCAGGTAGTGCAGCGAGGCGACCTCGGCGTTGCTCTCGGAATCCTTGAAGTCCTGCTGGTTGGACTTGTCGATCTCGTCCCGCGACACCCCGGGCGGGTAGACCTCGGCGCGCGGCACCAGGCCGTGCTTGCCGCTCACCCAGAAGCCGAACGCCTCGAAGATGCTCAGCCCGTCGCGCACCGACACGGTGGTCATGTTGAGGTGGCCGGTGGTCTGGTCCACCTCGGCGCCGCGGACGTCGACGACCTCCTTGCCGTCGACCTTGCCGAGCGTGTTGAAGGTGGGGCCGGGGCCGAGTGCGACGAACGGCACAGTGAGCACCGTGCCGAGCGCGCCGAGCACGAGCACCGGGATCAGAGCGGCCACCAGGGTGAGGATCCGACGATTCACCTGGACCACAGTAGTGATGGCCGCCGTGCGCGGACGGCGGAGGCGGACATTCGGCGCTCCCGCGCGTCCCCGATTTCGCGCCGCGCGAACATCAACTGCCTGCACTACACGCGTAACGTGAAGCATATGAGTGACGTCCCCTTCGGATTTTCGAACCGCGACGACGACGACCGCAAGCGCGGTGACGAGCCGGGCGGTCCCGAGTCGAACAACCCGTTCGGAGTGGGTGGACCCGGCGGCGGTTTCGATCCGTCCCAGCTCGGCCAGATGCTGACCTCGCTCGGTCAGATGCTCAGCGGCATCGGGCAGCCGGGCTCGGCACAGTCCGGCCCGGTGAACTACGACGTCGCCAAGCGACTGGCCCGCCAGCAGCTCGGTGCGAGCGTGACCCCGGTGTCGGCGAAGACCGCGAGCGCGGTCGCCGACGCCGCGCACCTCGCCGAGCTGTGGCTCGACGGCGCGACCACGTTGCCCGCGGGCGCGAGCAAGACCGTCGCGTGGACCGCCAACGACTGGATCGAAGAGACCCTGTCCACCTGGCAGCGGCTGTGTGACCCGGTGGCCCAGCAGATCTCGGGCATGTGGACCGCGTCGCTGCCCGAGGAGGCCAAGGAGTTCGCGGCGCCGATGGTCGGCATGCTCGGCCAGATGGGCGGGCTCGCCTTCGGTTCGCAGCTCGGCCAGGCGCTCGGCCAGCTGGCCAAGGAGGTGCTGACCTCCACCGACATCGGCCTGCCGCTCGGTCCGTCCGGCACCGCCGCCCTGCTGCCCGCGGCGATCGCGGACTTCAGCGCGGGCCTGGAGCAGCCGGAGAGCGAGATCATGGTGTTCCTCGCGGCCAGGGAGGCCGCGCATCAGCGCCTGTTCGGGCACGTGCCGTGGCTGCGCCAGCAGGTGCTGGCCGCGGTCGAGGACTACGCGCGCGGCATCCGGATGGACTTCTCCGCGCTGGAGGAGGCCGCCCAGGGCATCGATCCGTCGGCGTTGACCGACCCGGGCAAGCTCGAGGAGATCCTGTCCCAGGGCGCGTTCGAGCCGCAGACCACGCCGGAGCAGAAGCAGGCGCTGGAGCGACTGGAGACTTTGCTCGCGCTGATCGAGGGCTGGGTGGAGGTCGTGGTCACCGACGCCGTCGGCGATCGGCTGCCCGGCGCGGGCGCGCTGGCCGAGACGCTGCGCCGGCGGCGCGCCACCGGCGGCCCGGCGGAGCAGACCTTCGCCACCCTGGTCGGGCTGGAGCTGCGGCCGCGCAAGCTGCGCGAGGCGGCGGCGCTGTGGCGCAGGCTCACCGGCGACGCGGGCATGGAGAAGCGGGACGGCGTCTGGGCGCACCCGGACCTGCTGCCCGACTCCAACGACCTGGACTCCCCCGCCGGTTTCATCGATTCGGTGATCGGCGGCGGCACCACCGCGTTCGACGATCCGCTGGCGCAACTGGCGGAGACCGAGGCGCGGGAAAAGGCCGAGCGCGACCGGGCCGGCGAGGCGGGCGGCGAGCAGTCCGGTCCCGACCTGGGCAAGGACAGCGGCACGTCCGCCTGATTGTCCTGTTGGTAGCGACGAATCCCTGTGGATAACCACGGGATTCGTCGCTTTCTGCGCTTTGCGGCTTGCGCATACTGCCGGGCATGACATCCCTGTGTCGCGGTCCCATGCTGCGCCCGCAGCTCACCGTGCTGGTGCGCCCGTCCGGCGTCGTGCAGCTCGGCTGGCATCCCGAAACCGCGGTGCTGCTCGACGCCGCCGGGCTCGACGCCGACACCGTGCTCGCCTTCCTGCGCCTGCTGGACGGAACCCAGTCCCGACCCCAGATCGTCTGGCGCGCAGGCGAATGCGGCATCGAGCCGGACCACGCGATGGCGCTGCTCGACGTGCTCGACGAGGCCGGAATGCTCGACCACCCCGACGATCGCGGCGGGCGGATCCGGTCGGTGCGGGTGCACGGGCTCGGTCCGCTGTCCGACGCGATCACCACCGGTCTGCGCAGGCTCGGTGTCCGCCCGAGCCGTTCGCGCGACTACCGGCCGCACGCGGCGCCGGTGTCCGGCTGGCGGGCCGACCTGGTGGTGCTGGCCGACACGATGGTCGCCGATCCGCGCCTGATCGAGGACCTGGTGCAGCACCGGGTCGCGCACCTGCCGGTGCGGATCCGCGACGGTCGCGGCGTGATCGGCCCGCTCGTGCTGCCCGGCGCGACCAGCTGCCTGCGCTGCGCCGATCTGCTGCGCACGGACAACGACGCGGACTGGCCGCATATGGCCGCGCAGCTGCTGGGCCGGGTCGGGCATGCGTCGCCGGCGAAGATCGCCGCGATCGCCGCCCTCGCGGTCAGCGAGGTGGACGACATCCTCGCGCTGTCCACCCGCCGGTCACTGGCGACCTTGGACACCACGCTCGAGTTCGACCCGGCCGCGCACCGGCTCGGCCGACGGCCGTGGCCGCGGCACGCGGACTGTGGTTGCCGGCGAATTCCGGCCGGGCTCACCGCATGTCGGGCACCCCGGCGAACCCCGGCGCCGGCTCGGGACACGTGACCGGGGTCACTCCCGCCGACGGCGCCTATTCAAGATTGCCATGGCTAAGAACCGGCTTCTTCCGCCATGATGGGTACGTGTCTGAGATTGTGCGCCGCCGCTCATCCCGTAACGCCAAGTTGGCCAAGATTCCGCTCGGCATCGCCGGTCGGGCCGCCGTGGGGTTCGGGAAGAAGCTGGCCGGCGGCGACAAGTCCGAGATCAACGCACAGCTGAACCAAAAGGCCGCTGAGCAGCTGTTCACCGTGCTCGGCGAGCTCAAGGGCGGCGCGATGAAGTTCGGGCAGGCGCTCAGCGTGATGGAGGCCGCGGTTCCGGAGGAGTTCGGCGAGCACTACCGCGAGGCGCTGACCAAGTTGCAGGCCGCCGCGCCGCCGATGCCCGCCGAGACCGTGCACCGGGTGCTGGACCAGCAGCTCGGCACCCAGTGGCGACAGCGGTTCCAGGAGTTCGACGACACACCGGCCGCGTCGGCCAGCATCGGGCAGGTGCACAAGGCGGTGTGGTCGGACGGGCGCACGGTCGCGGTGAAGGTGCAGTACCCCGGCGCGGACGAGGCGTTGCGCGCCGATCTCAAGACGCTGAACCGGATGACCGGGCTGCTCGCGTCGGTCATCCCGGGCGCCGACGTGAAGCCGATCCTCGCCGAGATCACCGAGCGCACCGAGGAGGAGCTGGACTACCGCAACGAGGCGGCCAACCAGCGCGCCTTCGCCAAGGGTTTCGACGGGCACCAGGAGATCGTGGTGCCCAAGGTGGTGGCCAGCGCGCCGAAGGTGATCGTCACCGAATGGCTGGACGGCACCGCGGTGTCCTCGATCATCAAGGCCGGCGCCGAAGACCCCGAGGGCACCCGCGAGCTGCGCAACCGCGTCGCGGGGCTGATGGGCCGCTTCCACTTCTCCTCCCCGGAGACCGTGGGCTTGCTGCACGCCGACCCGCACCCGGGCAATTTCATGATGCTGCCCGACGGCAAGCTCGCCGTCATCGACTTCGGCGCCTGTGCGCCCATGCCGAACGGTTTCCCCGTGGTGCTCGGCCGGATGCTCGCGCTCGCGGTCGAGGAGCGGTTCGAGGAACTCACCGAGCTGATGTACGACAACGGCTGGGTCATCCCCGGCCGCACGGTCACGCACCAGGAGATCGCCGACTACCTGCGGCCGTTCACCGATCCGATCAAGTCCGACTCGTTCCACTTCACCCGCCGGTGGATGCAGCGGGTCGCGGGCAAGGCCTCCGACATCTCCAGCCAGGAGATGAAAACCGCGCGCGCCCTGCAACTCCCGGCCGAATACGTGATGATCTTCCGGGTGCTCGGCGGCTCCGTCGGCATCCTCGCCCAGCTCGACGCCGAGCTCCCGTTCATGGAATTGGTCCGCACCTGGATGCCGGGCTTCCGCGAGGAGCGCACCGCAAGCTGACCGGCGACCTTTTCTGACCGAGCCGCGTGACCCCAATTGCGGAGGGCGCGGTGCTCGGTCGGCTAGCCTCGGCTCAGGTCGGCTCGGCTCCGTCTACGAAGGGTGGTGGCCATGTCCTGCACCGGTCGGGTTGTCGGTGTTTCGATCAGTGCGGCGGTTGCGTTCGGGGCGTCGATGATCGCGCCGGTCGGCGCGACCGCAGGGGTGGACGGGCAGTCGGTGGTGTCGCTGTCGGTGGGGCCGGGGATATCGGTCGAGGTGGTGGACAAGCGGACCGTCAGCCTGATCTGCGCGCCCGCGGTCGGCGGGACGCATCCGAAAGCCGAGGAGGCCTGTAAGAACCTGGTCGCGGCGGACGGCAATATCCGGGCGCTGGCCGATTTCACCGTGCCGCCGCTCTGTTCGGACGAGTTCGATCCGGTGGTCGCGACCATCGACGGCGTCTGGCGCGGCAAGCCGGTCTCCGATCACGGCTTCTTCTCCAATGTTTGCGTGTTGCGGGCCACGACGGTGTCGGTGTTCGACTTCTGACGCCCGCGGGCGGCGAACACGAGGTGCACGAGCACGCCGACGACGGCGGTCATGGTCACTCCGCTGCCGAGCAGCAGGCGCAGATCGGTGGGAAATCCGCGGTAGATACCGGGAATCAGGATCGGCAGCAGCCCGGCGGTCAAAGCCGCTGTGGCAGTGAGGATTACAGGGTCGGAGGTGAGGTCGACCTCGCGAAACAGGCCGAGGCCGGCGGTGATGATCATGGCGAAGGTGATCGCCGCGGTGCCGCCGATGACCGGGCCGGGAAGGGAATTCACCAGGCGGCCGATCGGGGCGAGAAACGCGGCGACGATCAGCAGCACGCCGGTGCCGGCGGTGACGTAGCGGCTGCGGATGTTGGTGAACCGGATCAGGCCGATGTTCTCGCCGCTGGTGACCATGGTCGGACCGCCGAACAGGCCGGACAGCAGTGAGGTCACGGCGTCCCCGCGAATGGTGCGGCCCACGGTGACCGGGGTGTCGATCCGCTTGCCGACGATCTTCGCGTTGAGCACGGTTTGACCGGTGGCCTCCGCCATCGAACCGATGCTGAACACCAGCAACGGAATTGCCGCGAGCAGATCGAAATGCGGTGTGCCGAACAGGAACAGCTCGGGCGCCTGGCCCAGCCCGGAACCCGATCGCAGCTGGAACTGCCCCAGGCTCGCCGCGACGGCGCCGCCGACCGCCATGCCGAGCAGCACGGACAGCCGGCGCCAGCCGGTCGGCAGCACCCGGTAGGCGAGCACCGTCGCCGCAATGGTGATGGCGGCCAAGACAATCGAACGCACCGGCGCCGGATCGTCGGGCGTGGTGATCAGGTTGCCCGCGACCTTCACCAGGTTGATCCCGATGACCACGATCATGCTGGCGATGACCACGGCGGGCAGCCGCGTGACCAGCCGCCGGGCCAGCGGCACCAGCACGATCCCGGCCAGCGCGGTGATGATCACCGCGCCGCTCGCGGTGGCCGGATCCGATTCCTGCGCGATCTGGATGAACAGCACGACGGCCGCACCCCCGGGCAGCATGACGAACGGCAGCCCGGCGCCGAGCCCGAACCGCCCACCGGATTGCAGAATGGTCCCGATCCCGCTGAAAAGCAAAGTGGCGCACAGCAATGCCCGCGACTGCGCGTCATCCAGGTGCAGACTGCGACCGATCAGCAGGACCGAGGTGATCGGCGTCGCGACCATCACGACCAGATGCTGCACCGCCGACGCGAGGGCGCGGCCGAGCGGCGGCACCTCGTCGACCGGATGCACGGCCGGGCCATCCGTCACAGCCATGGAACGTCCGCATAGCGATAGGCGCGGAAGATGGCATTGGAGATTCCCGGAAAGACCTGCGCGGTATCGGAATCCGGGTACTCGGTGAACGAAGGCACCACGTATTCCCAGCAGATCCGGTGCGCCGGAGTCACTTCGAAGATGCGGCCGAACGCGGCCTCGGTGATCAGCGTGTTGCCGTTGGGCAGCCGCTGCGCGCCGCCCATGAACGGGGTGAAGAACGCCTCCCGCGGCGAATCCTGGTAGCTCCAGGCGATTTCGCCGGTGGCACGGTCGATTTCGACGATCCGGCTGTAGGTGACCGACTCGCCGGTGCGGAACGTACCGTTGTCGAACAGCAGGATATTGCCGTCGCCGACCGGTGTCGCGTGATGCTGCTGCGCGACGGTCGAACGGTCGGCGAGGGTCGTGATCGCGCCGGTACGTCGATCGATGGTGATCACCGCGGACACGCTGCGCAGGCTCGCGACAACGGTGTCGTCGTCGAGCGGATGCACGCTGTTGATCAGCGGCCAATGTTCCCGCCAGTAATGCGGTTGCAGCGCGAAGTCGTTCGGATCCAAGTGCTCGGCGGCGCGCCACTCCCAGCGCAGGCTGCCGTCCGGCGCGACCTCCCGGATGACGTCCGACCAGACGATCCCGTCGGCCTCGGTGCCCGGCACCCCGCCCTGAACGCGCGCCGCGGCCGCGCCGGTCAACGGCTCGACCCCGGTGTAGAGGATGCGCCCGTCGTCGTAATGATGCGCGTCGTGATGCTGGAAGTCGTCGCGATGCTCCGACAGCAGGGCGCCGTCCTCGGCATAGCGGCCCATCGATCCGCCGCTGTATTTGCGCCACATCGCGAACAGCGGCGGCCGGGCCAGCGTCGCGCCGTTGTAGGCGAGCGATCCGTCGGCGAGCAGCCGCGCGTGCCGGCCCGGCCGGTACGGCAGATTCCAGCGGTGCACCACCTCGCCCGCGAGGTCGACCAACTCGACGAGTCCGCGCCCCGCCAACGGCGCGTACAGCGTGTAACCGGGCGACGCCGCCGCCGCATCGATGCCGATCAGCCCGGTACCCCGGCGCTTGAGGGTGTTCTGTTCCACCGATCCTCCTGAATATTCAGCTCCACTGAATATTCAGTAGGCTAGGAGGCCCTGGAAGCATTGCGATCACCGTGATGTAAACACGAGGATTCAGGGCCCGGCTGCTGAGAAGGTGCTGAAGCAACAAGAGAGGTTTTGGTTAGGTGCATCAGAACGGAAGCGACGACCAGGCGCGCTGGCCCGGGCTCGGCAACATCGTGCACGACCGCAGGCGGGCGGCGCGGCTGACGCTGGCTCAGCTGGCCGCGAAGACCGAATTGTCGCAGTCGTTTCTGAGCCAACTGGAAAACGGGCGGACCAACACCAGCCTGCGCTCCCTGCAACGCATCGCCGACGCGCTCAGCACCACGGCGACCGAGCTCTTGGCCGCGGCGGACAGCACGCCGGGCTCGGTGATCGTGCGGGCCGGCGAGGGTGTGCTCGAACAGGCCGAGCGGAACGGCGACGGTTCGGTGCGCTCGCTGGTCCACGGACCGCGGGATCTACGCGCGCTCGAGTTCACCGGGGGAACCGAGCGGAGCGAGCGCGAATTCACGCATCAGAACGATGAATTGATCTACGTGGTCTCCGGGACCATCACGGTCGCCGCCAACGGCGAGCAGGTGACGCTGTCCACCGGAGACTCCTATTACTGCCCGTCGGGCGTGCGCCACCGCTGGTGGGCGCACGCCGACGACACCAGAACACTCTTGCTCGCCGTTGCCGACGGGCTGACGGTCCGCCGGGCACCCCACGGGCCACGGCGAACCTGATACTTCCTGCACGACAACGCAAACGAGCCGCTCACCGAGCGTCGGCGAGCGGTTCGTCTGCTTTCTCGTTCGTTGGCTCGGCCCGTGTCAGGACCAACCGAATCGAGCACATCGTCCGGAGGGAGGGAGGTCATTGCTGCGGCGTGAGTCAGCCCCAGCTTCATGCCGGGACCGCGACCTTGCGCGGACGTCCGCGCGGGCGCTTACGGGCGATGACGACCCCCTGATCGAAGATCTCGCCACCCCAGACACCCCACGGCTCGCGCCGATCCATGGCCGCGGTCAAGCAGCCCTTCCGGATGGGGCAGCTGGCGCACAGCGCCTTGGCCTGCTCCAACTGGTTGGGGCTCTCGGCGAACCAGAGATCGGGATCTCCGGCTCGACAAGGCACGGACTTGTTGCCCTCCCGGGTCCGAGTGGTCGGCGCCACGGTTCCGCATGTCACGTCAGTAGTGGCCTGAGGCCATTCCTGGGCGGTGAACACGTCGTTCTCCTTCAGCTCGTTGCAGCGGTTCGTTGTGTTGTCCGCGAAACCGGGGCCGGCTGGCTGAAGGGCCGAAAAAGATTGGCCACGGTTTCGCGTCGTGCGATCCGTGGCCAGGAGGTCTGGGAGGGAAGTTCCCTACCTAGGTATTCGACATCTCTGTCGAGTCCTGATCACGATCGCTTGGTGTGCGGGACGGAGGCGTGTTGCCTGCAGGTCCGCCGGCTCATAACCGGCTGCTGCGGCGACGTTGACGTCTGCCGTATCGACGACAGACGGGTGCCAGCCACCCACGCTGGGCTTGTCCGTAATGACGGTGCACATCGGGGCATGCATGGGCGCGAGCTGCGCATGCGTGCCGTACACACCGATTTCGGACAGACCGATCCCCTGCAAGGCGAGGATCCCCCGGGAGGCCGACATGGGTGAATTCACCGCAACGTCGATCGCATTGAAGAATTTGATGTTCACGTCTGCCTCCCTCCTAACTCGTTGTGTGTGTTTGAACTCTGCGCGCCGGGATAACCTCCCGGTGCGTAAAACCCACCATAGGCAAGTTCGCCGGGTGGTACAACCTATTTTCTACCTGCGGTTTTGGGGTCTTGCGCGCAACCGCGAAGCGATGATCGCGAGCACCTCGCCGCCGTACTGTTCGAGCTTCTTCTGGCCGATGCCCGCGATGGACCCCAGCGCGGCGTCGTCACCTGGGAGTTGTTCGGCGATCGCGGTCAACGTGGTGTCGGTGAACACCACGAATTCGCGCACCCGCAACGCCTCCGCCTTCTCCGCGCGCCACTCCTGCAACGCGAGCAGGAGTTCGGCATCGAGCTCGGCCGGGCAACGACGACAGCGGCCAAGCATAGTCGCATAGGTACCGATCAGTGGCTTCGCACACACTCGGCAGGTCGGCCGCATGCCTTTCGCCTCGACGACCGGCGTCGCGATCCTGGACGCGGGCGAATCGTCGGGGACAAGCCCGTTGAGGAACCGGGACCGGCGGCGGGTGCGGCGCTTGCCCTCGGCACGAGCCAGCGCCCAGGACAGTTGTAGATGTTCGCGTGCCCGGGTCACGCCGACGTAGAGCAGCCGCCGCTCCTCCTCCAGCTTCGCCTCGTCGCCGACCGAGCCGTCGTCGGCCAGCACGTGCTGGATCGGCAGCGTGCCGTCGGCCACACCGACCAGGAAGACCGCGTCCCACTCCAGACCCTTGGCGGCGTGCAGCGACGCGAGCGTGACACCCTGCACGGTCGGTGGATGCCGCGCCTCGGTGCGGGCGGCCAGCTCACGCAGCAGGCCGGGCAGGTCGAGTGCTTCGTCGTGCGCGACCAGGTCTTCGGTCAGCGTGACCAGCGCGACGAGCGAGGCCCATTTCTCCCGGGCCTGCGCGCCGGCCGGTTCCTCCTTGGTCAGCCCGACCGGCGCCAGCACCGCGCGGACCAGGGTGACCAGGGCGGCGCCGCTGCGGGCCTCGCCGGGCAGGTCGTCCCTGGCCGCGGCCTGCCGCAGCGCCGACACGGCCTGCCTGACCTCCGCGCGTGAGAAGAAGCCCTCGCCGCCGCGCACCTGATAAGGAATGCCCCGCTCGGTCAGTGCCTGTTCGTAGCTCTCGGACTGGGCGTTGATCCGATAGAGCACGGCGATCTCGGCGGGCGGCGTGCCTGCCTCGATCAGCCGCTTGATCGACTTGGCCACCGCGGCCGCCTCGGCGGGGGCGTCGTCGTATTCGGCGAACACCGGCTCCGGCCCGTCCGGGCGCTGGCCGATGAGCTGCAACCGGGTGCCAGCGATGCGGCCGCGCGCCACCCCGATCACCCGATTGGCCAGCGAGACCACCTGCGGGGTGGAGCGATAGTCGCGTTCCAGCCGGATCACCGTGGCGTCCGGGAAGCGGCGGGAGAAGTCGAGCAGGTAACCGGGGGTCGCGCCGGTGAACGAGTAGATCGTCTGGTTGGCGTCGCCGACCACGGTCAGGTCGTCGCGCTCGCCGAGCCAGGCGTCGAGCACGCGCTGCTGCAACGGCGTGACGTCCTGGTACTCGTCGACCACGAAGCTGCGGTAGCGGCCGCGGAATTCGTCGGCCACCGCCGGATAGTCCTCCAGCGCCGCGGCGGTGTGCAGCAACAGGTCGTCGAAGTCGAGCAGCAGGCCGTCCGGCGTGGCCTTGAGTTTCTCGTAGCCCGCGTACACCTCGGCCACCCGCAGCGCGTCGTACGGCGTCTCGCGATGCTGCTTGGCCACCGCCGCCGGGTAGTCCTCGGGGGCGATGAGCGAGGCCTTCGCCCACTCGATCTCGCTGAGCAGGTCGCGCACGCTGTCGGTGGCCGAGGAGAGCCCGGCCCGGTTCGCCGCCTGCGCGACGAGCGGGAACTTGCCGTCGATCAATCGCCACGGCACGTCGCCGACGACCTGCGGCCAGAAGTATTTGAGCTGCCGCAGCGCGGCCGCGTGGAAGGTGCGCGCCTGCACCTGGTTCGCGTCACCGCCGAGGCCGAGCGCGCGCAACCGGTTGCGCAGTTCCCCCGCGGCGCGCGCGGTGAACGTGACCGCGAGCACCTGGTCGGCCTTCACGTGCCCGGTGGACACCAGATGCGCGATGCGATGGGTGATCGTCCTGGTCTTGCCGGTGCCCGCCCCCGCGAGTACACACACCGGACCCCGCGGCGCGCGCACGGCGGCGGCCTGCTCGGGGTCGAGCGAATCCAGCTCGAGGCCGGCCGGGCGGTGTGTACTGGTTGACGACACGGCACCCATCATGACAGTGCCCGCCGACAACTCTCGCCGCGCGCGCAATACTGTCCCCTCGTGGCACACGACACGCCGTCAACCGACGCTAGACCCGCCGACCGGCACGCGACCTGGATGGAGTTGTTCTTCGACCTCGTCGCGGTGGCAGGCATCGGCCAGCTCACCCACCTGCTGCACCGCGGCCCCTCGCTCGGCGACTTCGCCCTCTATATCCTGCTCTACCTGGCTTTTTGGACGGTCTGGGCGTGCATGATGCTGTACGGCAACATCGCCCGCGACCACACCAGGATCTACCTGATGCTCGGCGCGATGCTCGGCCTCGGCGTGATGGCCGCCGCGGTGGCCGGGATCCCGGACCGGCACGCGACCACGTTCGCCGCGGTCTATGTGCTGGTGCGCATGGTCGCCGCGCAGGTGTGGGGGCGCGGCAGACTGGTGGTCGATTGGCCGATCGCCCAACTCTCCCTCGGCGTGCTGCCCTGGATCGTGTCGCTCTGGGTGCCCGAACCGTGGAAGTACTACCTGTGGACGCTCGGCCTGGTCATCGATCTATGGCTGATGTTCGCGGTGAGCGGCGACAAGATGATGATCGGCGCGCAGGAGGCGGTGAACCGCCGGATCCGCGGCTCGCGCCGGTTCAAGGACATCGAGCCGCCGAAAGTCATGGCGCTGCACGCGGATTCGGCGCATCTCGGGGAGCGGCTCGGGCTGTACGTGATCATCGTGCTCGGCGAGGGGGTCATCGCGGTGATCACCGCGGTGGGCGGGGTGGTCTGGCACCCGAAGGTGCTCGCCCTCGGCTTCGGCGCGTTCGTCGTGCTGGCGAGCCTGTGGGCGTTGACCCTGATGTACGGCTTCGTGCCGCGCCTGATGACCGGCGACGATCCGGACGGCGCGCTGCCGCGGCAATACGTGATGGCGATGCACTGCTGGGTCACCGCCGCGATCGCCACCATCACCGCGGGCCTCGGCCTGGCCGTCGAACACGCGGAGGGGCACGTGTCCACCGGCATCGGCTGGGCGCTCGGCGGCGGCGCCGCGGCGTATTTCGTCATCACCGGACTCGGTGGCGCGCGCAGCGAGGCGGGCTGGCGCTGGCTGCTGTCCTGGCCGCTACCGTGCGCGGTGCTCGCGGTGGCGCTGGGCGCCGCCGGGCCGTACATCGGCGCGCTCGGACTCGTGTACGGCGTTGTCGCCCTGTGTGTCTGGGCACTGCTGTGCCAGACGCACGCCGCAGGTCAGTGGGGCGCCGGGGCGGGCCCCGATCGGCCACGCCGGTGGCGGCGGCACGGCCTCGGGATCGACGAGGTGCTATAGCCGCCGCAGGCTGCGCAGGTCGGTAGCGAACTGCTCGGCCCGCACGCCGAGCGGTCCGAAGAACTCGCGATCGCAGGCCTCGACCGCGACCACTGCCCGATTCGCCAGCGCCGCACCGGCTTCGGTGGGCACCAGCGATTTCGCCCGCCGGTCACTCGGGTGATCGCGCCGCTCGACCAGGCCTTTCTGCTCGAGCGCGCGCACCACCTGCGAGGTCATCATCGGATCGGTGGCGGCCTGCGCGGCCAGGTCGCGCTGCATCACCGGGTCGCCGGCCACCGCCAGGTAGGTCAGCGAGGCGAGCAGCACGAACTGCACGTGGGTCAGATCGAACGGGGCGAGCGCCGCGCGCTGCGCCGCCTGCCACCGGTTGGTCACCTGCCAGAGCAGCAATCCGGGACTTTCGTCGGCCTGCTCGAATTCGGTATGTAGCCCTGCATTGCTCATCGGCCTCCCTCACTCGCCCGACATCGCTTTCGCGATCACCGCATGGTCGTGTGCGGTGAGTTCTATCAGGCCGCGCCGCAATACCATTCCCCAGTTCGGTGAGCTGGTCAGATCGAGCCGATCGCGCAGGTCGTCGATCGCGGTCTGCTGCGCGCCGGTCCGATAACTGACCGCCCGGCGCCACGGCTGGAAGCAGCCGCCGCCGGGCAGATCGACCGGGTCGGCCTGCCAGACGGGGCGGTCGTCGATGGTCCCGATCGCGGTGAACGCGCGGACCCACGCGCCGGAGCGGATGCCCTCGCGCGGCGAGTAGTAGATGAGCGTGTCGCCGGGCCGCATGCGTTCGACGGGTGCGCGCGTGCCGTGATTGGCCTGTGCGACGCCGAGTGCGACGCCGCGCAGCACGTGTTCCTTGGACACGACGCCCAGCCAATACCTGGTCATGCCGCCGGCACCCCCTCGGCGACGGCGATCAGGGCGTCCAGGTCGGGGCGCACGGACCTGGCGAGATCGCCGCCCATGATCTTGGTCCACAGCCAGCGCAGTGGGCCGTCGATCGAGACGGTGACGGTGATCGTCGTGCGGTCGTCGGCCGCGGCGATCTGGTGATCGAAGGTGAGCCGGGCGCCGATGAGCTTGGAGACATCGACGAATTCGGTGTCGCCGAGCCGCTCGATGACGAACGGCACCTTCGGTCCGCCGTTCGGCTTCAGGACGCCGGTCGCGCCCTGGACGAACGGGCCGTCGAGCCGGACCCATTCGGTGTCGGCGTTCCACTCCGGCCAGGTGGCCATGTCCGCCCACCTGGCGAAGAAGGCGGCGGGAGCGGCGGTCGAGGTGGCTTGCGCGGTGGCGATGATCGTCATGCAGTTAGTATGCGCGCTTACTAAATGCGGCGCAAGGGGTGCCGAAAATGACTTGACTGGAACACGCACGGCCTGATCGACGTTGCACAATCCGTGACTGACGTAACGCCCGACCTGACGATGTACTCGACCACCTGGTGCGGCTACTGCCGCAGGCTGAAGAAGCAGCTGGACGAGTCCGGTATCAGCTATGTCGAGATCGACATCGAGCAAGATCCGGCATCGGCCGAGTTCGTCGGCAGCGTGAACGGCGGCAACCATGTGGTGCCGACCGTGAAATTCGCCGACGGCTCCACCGCGACCAATCCGACGCTGGTGGCCGTCAAGCAGGCCCTCGCCGCGCTGGCCTGATCACCGACCGAATCCGCGCGGGCCGCACCGGCCCGCGCCGATTTCTGCTGCGCTCAGTCGAGCGCGGCCCAGGATTCCATGATCGTGCGGGCGATGGAGATCGAACCCGGCAGCAACAGCCGCGCGCCCGTCCCCTGCGCCGACCAGTCGCCGGCCGACAGCGCCTCCCGCACCTCCGCGCGGGTGAACCAGTGCGCCTCGGCGATCTCGCCGTCGGAGAAGACCAGCGGCTGCGCCGGATCGCCGAGCGCGGAGAACCCGAGCATCAGCGAGCGCGGGAACGGCCATGGCTGGCTGCCGAGGTAGCTGATGTCGCGGACATCGACGCCGACCTCCTCCTTCACCTCGCGCTCGACGCACCGCTCCAGCGACTCGCCCGCCTCGACGAACCCGGCGAGCAGCGAGAACAACGTCTCCGGCCAGGTGTGCTGACGGGCGAGCAGCACCCGGTCGCCGCCGTCGTGGATCAGGCAGATGACCGCGGGATCGATCCGCGGGAACTCCTCGTAACCGCTCTCGGTCGTGCGCGACCAGCCTGCCTTGCTCGACCTGGTCACGGTGCCGTCCGCACTGTTGAATCCGGCCTTGTCGTGCCAGTTCAGCAGGGCGACCGCGGTGGAGAGCACGCCGGCGGTGAGATCGTCGACCGTGTTCGACATGCCGCGCAGGTCAGTCAGCGAGCCCTCGATGTCCCGATCCCGCACCGCCCACAGGTGCACGCCGCCGTCGATGCCGAGGAACACCGCCTCGGGGCTCGGCTCCGGCGACAGCTCGATCGCCTTGTCCAGCACGAGCGCGCCCTGTTCGAATCGGACCTGGCCGCGGGCGTTCACCCGGAGCAGCTTGGCCTCGCTCCACCCCTCCTGTAAGGCCTGCGCATCGCCGCGCGTCTCCTCGGCGCGATCGAGCACGGAACGGGACAGCAGGGGAACACCATTGAGCTGAAAGACCGGCACCCGTCGAGACTATCGCGCCGACCGGCCGGGTCCCCGCACGCGGCCTTACTTGGCCGCGCGGCGGATGTAGAGCAGCTTGTCCCCCGCCTCCAGCGAATCCACCTCCGGCTCGCCGACCCTGGCCAGCACGCCGTTGCGCACCACGCCGAGCACGATGTCGCCCAGGTGCCGCGGCGAGCCGCCGATCTCCGCGGACTCCACCTCGCGCTCGGCGATCGCGAACCCCTCCTCCGGGGTGAGCAGGTCTTCCATCATCTCCACCACCGACGGGGTGGTGGTCGCGATGCCGAGCAGCCGGCCCGCGGTCTCCGAGGACACCACCACCGAGTCGGCGCCGGACTGGCGAACCAGGTGGGTGTTCTCCGCCTCGCGGATCGAGACCACGATCTTGGCGCTCTTGGTCAGCTCGCGGGCGGTCAGGGTGACCAGCACCGCGGTGTCGTCCCGGTTGGTCGCGACCACCACCGAGGCCGCGTTCTGCACGCCGGCCAGCCGCTGCACATCGGACTGGGTCGCCGAACCGTGCACCGTCACCAGGCCCGAGTTCGCGGCGGCCTCCAGCGCGACCATGTCGGTGTCCACCACCACGATGTCGGCGGGCTGCACGTTGTCGCCCAGCATGGCGTCGATCGCCGTGCGCCCCTTCGTGCCGTAACCGACGACCACGGTGTGATTGCGCACGCTGTGCCTCCATCGCTGAATCTTGAACGCCTGCCGGGACCGTTCCGTCAGCACGCCGAGGGTGGTACCGACGAGAACGATGAGGAAGAGGATGCGCAGCGGGGTGATGATGACGATGTTCACCAGCCGCGCCTCGGCCGTCACCGGGGCGATATCGCCATAGCCGGTGGTGGACAGCGACACCGTCGCGTAATAGAACGCGTCCAGGAAGCCGAGCGGGTCGCCCGCGTTGTCGTGGTAGCCGTCCCGGCCCACATAGACCACCAGGGCCGCGGCGAACAGCAGCCCGATCGCGAACAGCACCCGGCGCGCGAGCGAAATCCACGGGCTGGTCTGTACTTCCGGAATGCGCAGCACCCCGACCAGCGCGAAATGCGGCCGATTCGACAACCCCAGCGAGCGCGCGCGATCACCGAACATGAGACGCACCCGCCCTGCTATACCTCGCGTCGGATGTCTCCGGCACTGCTTGTCCCTCCGGCACAGCACGGGAGCCTACCCGCTGCCCGCGCTACCGCCCGGCCTCGACGCGAACACCCGGCGGATGCAAAGGTGCCTCATGGCAGAAAACGCACTCGCCCCCGATCGCACCTCCGCGCGCAGGCCGGCGCTGGCCCTGGCCGCCCTGCTGTTCCCCATGGGGGTGCTGCATTTCGTGATGCCGAAGCCCTTCGACGCGATCGTGCCCAAGGCGCTCCCCGGTGAACCGCGCAATTACACCTACGCCTCGGGCGTGGCCGAACTCGGCGTCGCCGCGGCGCTGGTGATCCCGCGCACCCGCGGCCTCGGCGGGCGGCTGGCCGCGCTGCTGTTCATCGCGGTGCTCCCGGCGAACGTGCAGATGACCGCGGACGCGCTCGGCAACAAGAAGGCGTCGCAGGTGTTCAAGGTCGGCACCGTGCTGCGGCTGCCGTTGCAGATCCCGCTGATCAGGCAGGCGCTGAAGGTGAGCCGGTTGGCGCGGAATTCCGGATGAGCTCGGCCAGTTCGGCGGGCCCGGCCAGGT
Source organism: Nocardia sp. NPDC056564 (assembly GCF_042793755.1). Taxonomy (NCBI): domain Bacteria; kingdom Bacillati; phylum Actinomycetota; class Actinomycetes; order Mycobacteriales; family Nocardiaceae; genus Nocardia; species Nocardia sp. NPDC056564. The sequence goes on along the minus strand of NZ_JBHTUR010000012.1, from coordinate 191,362 downwards.
CGGCGGGCGCGATGGTGCGCCCGGTGCGCACGTAATGGAAGGCGGCGCCGACGCGTTCGAGCATCTCCTGCTCGGTCCTGCCTGCTCTGGACGCCATCAGCCGGGCCCAGGCCAGCCGGTAGACGGCCAGCTGCATGGCGACCGCGGGCTCCTCCGCGGGGGTCGGCTCGGCGCCGGTCTTCCAGTCGACCACGATCCAGCCGCCGCCCGGCTCGGCGAACACCGCGTCCATCCGGCCGCGAATCACGGTGCCCGCCAACGATGTTTCGAACGGAACCTCCACGTCGAGCGGGCTGCGGTTGGCCCAGGGAGAATTGAGGAAGGCGTTCTGCATCGCGGTCAGCTCGTCGTCGACGCCCGCGTCGGCGGTGGTGGTGTCGGCCGCGCCCGGGAGTTCGTCGAGGCCGAGCAGCCGGGTCGAGCCGAACCAGCGCTGCACCCAGGCGTGGAACGCGGTGCCGCGGCGGGCCAGCGGGCTCGGCGGGAACGGGAGCGGACGACGCAGGCGCGCGGCGAGTTTCGCCGGATCGGCGCGCATCTCGACCAGCGCGGTCGCGGCGATCTGGCCGGGGAGTTCGACCTCCTCGGCGGCGGCCTGTTCGGATTCGAATTCGGCAAGTAGGGCGTCCACGTCGGCGGCCCAGCCGTCCGGGTCGTCGGGGTCGACGGGCGGGGTGAGCGGGTCGAGCTCGGCGAATTCCGCTGCGGCGAAGGCGATGTCTTCGTCGGAGACGAACTCGTGCAGGGGGTCGGGCGGGATGTCGGTGACGTGCGGGGCGGCGGGCGGCGGCGGATCGTGAGGGACGAAGTCCATGGGATCCGGTGGCAGGTCGTCGAATTCGGCCGGCGGCTCGAAGGCGTCGTCCGGGGGCTCGGCGGCGAGGGCGGCATCGACGCGGCCCTCGGGTTCCGGGACGGGCGCGGCGTCCGGTCGCGCGTTCGCTCGGGTTGCCTTGGCGGCGCGCGGTTCCGGTGGCTGCGCGCGGAGTTCGGCCAGGGCGGCGCGGACCAGCGCGGCACCCTGTTCGATGGGATCGCGGCGGTCGCCGAGGGGGTCGCGCGGCCATTCGGCGGTGGCCGGGTTGTCCGTGAACGGGTTCACCGCGTCCGGCTCGGGCGGGTCGTCCCAGCGGGCGATGTCGACGACGCCGTTGGCGGGGCTGTCGGCGGCTTCGCTGGCCTGCTTCAGTTCGAGCAGGAAGTCGGAGGGGCCCTTGGGCGAGGTTCCGGTTTCGGCCCAGTGGTGCGACGAAACCAGCAGCACGCGTTCGGTTCTGGTGAGGGCGACGTAGAACAGGCGGCGCTCTTCGTCGATGCGGCGGCGCTCCAGTGCCTCCTTGTGCGCCTTGATCGCGCGTTCCAGATCGGCGCGGTCGTACAGGTCGGTGAGTTCGAGGACGGGCACGCCCTCGGTCGAGTCGTCCTGTTGGCGGTCGCCGCGCAGTTTCGTCGGCAGTTCGGCGAGGGCGCCGAGCCAGGTTCCCGACGCGGTGCCGGACGGGAACACGCCGCGCACCACGTGCGGCACCGCGACGATCTCCCATTCCAGGCCCTTCGCCGCGTGCACGGTCAGCACCTGCACCCGGTCCTTGGCGACCTCGACTTCGCCTGGCTCCAAGCCGTTTTCGACCGATTCGGCGGCGGCGAGGAAGGACAGCAGCCCGCTCAGCGCCGCGCCGGAGTCGGCGGCGTAACCGGCGACCACCTCGGCGAAGGCGTCCAGGTGCTCGCGGCCCGCGCCGGTACCCGACATGGCGCGGCGGGCCTGGGTTTCAACTCCGACACCGATGGTGCGCTCCACGTCGGCGACCAGTTCGGTGAGCAACTGGCCGCTGCGTTCGCGCAGGGCGGCCAGTTCCCGGCCCAGTGCCTCGATGCGGGCGAAGCCGGACTCCGAATACTGTTCGCGCGGGCCGGGATCGGCGATCGCGTCGGCTAGGCCCGCCTGCTCGGCGGGCTCCGGTGCCACGTCCCTGAGTGCCGCGGCCAGCGTGCTCCCGTCGGTGATCTCCGGCGCGTCACCGCTGGTGAAGCGGCTGATCGACAGGGTGCGGGCGCGCCGGGCCAGCGCCGCGATGTCGGCGACGCCGATGCGCCAGCGGGCGCCGGTGAGCACGCGCATCGCCGCGCTGCCCGAGCCCGGCTCGGCGATCAGGCGCAGGGTGGCGACGATATCGGCGACCTCGGGCGTGGCCAGCAGGCCGCCGAGCCCGACGATCTCGACCGGTAGTCCTTGCGCGCGGAGCGCCTCCGCGAGCGGCGACGCGTCGGCGTTGCGACGGACCAGCACCGCCGAGGTCGGCGGCGGCTCGCCCGCGGCGCGACGGGCCGCCCATTCCTCGGCGATCCGGACGGCCAGCCAGTCGCGTTCCTCGGCAACGGTCTCGGTCAGCGCCAGCGCGACCACGCCAGGTCCCGCGTTCGGCTTCGCGCGCAAGGCGTCCACCGTCACGCCGCCACCCTCGATGGCCTTGCGGCGCAACGGATCCGCGACCAGATTCGCCAGCGCCAAGGCCTCGGGCGGATTGCGCCAACTGGTCAGCAACGGCAGCGTCGGCGCGGGAATGCCGGGCGCGGCGGGGAAGTCGGTGGCGAAGCGGGGCAGGTTCGCGGCGGACGCGCCGCGCCAACCGTAGATCGATTGCATCGGATCACCGACCGCCGTCACCGCCAATCGTTGGCGGCCGCGCGATTCATCCTCCCCCGCACCGGCATTCGCGGGCCCGGCCGTCCGCTGCCTGCTCGATCGCTGCCGCCCGGACTCCTCGTTCGCCGGCCGCACGTACCGCGGCTCCTGGGCACGGGGCGCCGGGCCGGTCGGCTGTGCACCCGCTGGCTGCTCGTCCTTCGAAGGCCGCGCTGACGTCGGTTCGGCGCGGGGAACCGAATCGGCCTCGGACGCACCGCCGAACAACGCGGCGAGCAGGACCCGCTGGGCGTGGCCGGTGTCCTGATACTCGTCGAGCAGGACGAGGCGGAAGCGGGCGCGTTCGGCGGCGGCGACCTCGGGGTGCTCGGCGGCCAGGCGCGCCGCCAGGGACATCTGCGCGCCGAAATCCAAGGCGCCGCGGCGGCGTAACGCCTCGGCCAGCTGCTGCACGAGCGGGAGCAGGGCGATCCGTTCGCGCTGGACCTGGAGGATGCCGAGCAGGGTTTGGCTCGGCCCGCCGCGCTGGCGCGGGCCGGGCGGCAGGGTGTGCACCAGCTTTTCCAGGTCGGTGTGCGCCTCGGCCAGCTGTTCGGGCTCGACCAGATGCTCGGCGAGCTGGCCGGACAGGGCGAGGATCGCCTCGGTGACCGAGACCGGCGTGCGATCGGTGTCCAGGTCGCCGTCCCAGGTGCGCACCACCTGGTGGGCGAGCTGCCAGAGCTGGGTCTGGGTGAGCAGCGTCGCCGAGGGTTCCACCGGCAGCAGCAGGCCGTGCTCGGTGAGCAGCCTGCCCGCGTACGAGTGGTAGGTGCTGATCTCCGGCTCGGCGCCGGACAGTTGGGCGCGCAGGTGGCCGGACGGGTCGAGCTCGCGCAGCAGCGGCGCGCCGGCCAATCGGGCCAGCCGGGTGCGGATGCGAGCGGTCAACTGCTGCGCGGCTTTTCGGGTGAAGGTCAGCCCGAGCACCTCGTCGGGCAGCACGAGCCGATTGGCCACCATCCACACCACGCGGGCGGCCATCGTCTCGGTCTTGCCCGCGCCCGCGCCCGCGACCACCAGCGTCGGGCCCGGCGGTGCGGCGATCACCGCCGCCTGTTCGTCGGTCGGCGGCGGCAGGCCGAGCGCGTCGGCCAGCTGATGCGGCGTCACCCGTGCGACGGTCACGGCTGTGCCTCGTCGGTGTCGGGCGCGGGCTTGCCCGCCGGCCTCGGTCGCGCGCGCACCGCGCGGTGCCTGCCGACCGGCGAATGCACCGCACCATCGACCGCCCGCTCCGGAATGACCCCGCAGCACAGGCATTCGGGGCCGCAGATCGGCAGCGGCACCCGGAAACGCTTGTCGCTCACTCGTCGGTCACCTGCCTGCCGGTGTCCTGGACGGGACAGCTGCCGGAGACCGGGCAGTGCCGGCAGCCGTCGTTGCGCATGGCGAGGTAGCTCGGGCCCTGGGTGGCGGCGGCCGCGTCGTGAATGGTGTTGCGCCACTTGTCCAGAGCTTCGGGGTCCAGCGGCGGTTGCATGCGCTGGGTCGCGCCCTCCTTGGCGCTCGGCTTGGCGACGTACACCAGGCGAGCGCCGCCGGGTTCGCCGAGTTCCCCCGGGCCCGAGCCGGGTTCACCGGTAACGGATCGCGCCGCGCCCGATCCGTCGTCTTCCGGTTCGGGTCCGTCGTCGTCCGCGTCCGGCTCCTCCGCGTCCGGCCGATGGTCGCCCGGCGCGACCGATTCCCCGCGGACCGGACCCGGATCGTGCGATCCGTCTTCGGCGGAACCCGATTCGCCCGGCTCGGCACGCGCTTCCTCGGTGGCCGCGTCCAGCGCACCCATCGCCGCCGCCACCTGGTACGTCGCCAGCTGCGCGTGATCGACCGCCGCCTGCTTGGTCACCGGCGACTTCCCGGTCTTCACATCCACGATCACGAAGCGGCCGAGCGCGTCCCGCTCCAGCCGATCCACCCGGCCGCGAATCCGCACGGCCCGTTCGTCTTCCGTGCGTGGCGGCAGCACGCAGTCGACCGGTACCTCGACCCCGGCCTGGGTGAGTTCGCCGCGGGTGTTGCGCACCCAGGCCATGAACGTCTCCAGCATGGCCTCGGTGCGGCGCAGCTCCTGCCGGGAATGCCAGCCGGTCCCTGGATCGACCGACTGCCAGGCCTTATCCAGCGCGGCCCGCACCTGCGCCTCCGGCACCTGCCCTGCCAGCGCCTGCACCAGCGTGTGCACCAGATTGCCCTTGACCGCGTGCGGGTTGTCGCCGTCGGTGCCGCCGTGCCGTTCCAGCGCCCAGCGCAGCGGGCAGGTGCGCAGCAGCTCCACGGTGGACGGCGAGAGCCCGACCGCGCTGTCGTCCTCCTCCCACAGCGTCCGCTGCGAGCTCAATTCCGCTGTGCCGTACCAGTCGTCGGGATGTGTGCCGGGCACCCCCGCCCTGGCCAACCGCGCCAGCTGGTGTGCGGCGCGCTGCCTGCGGTCCGGGTCGGACTCGGGATCGCAGACGGCGCCGCGCAATTCGGCCACCAGCGAATGCATCACCAGCGCGCGGCCCGGATCGGCGATCGGCAACGCGCCGGGCTCACCGTCCTCGTCGTGCCCGAGCAATTCGGCCAGGAACCGGGAGGGCACCAGATCCCGTTCGCCCGACACCGATTCCACCGCGGTGACCAGCAGCGAACGCCGCGCCCGGCTGCACGCGACCAGCAGCAGCCTGCGCTCCTCCGCGAGAATCGGCGCCGCCCGGCTCACCTGCTCGCCGCCGTCGATCACACCCGCGGTCAAGTCCACCAGGTCCTCGGTGTTCAGCAGCGTGCCGCGCGCCCGCGGGTTCGGCCAAATCCCTTCCTGCACAGCGGCGACCGCGACGACATCCCACTCCCGGCCCGCGGCAGCGTGCGCGCTGAGCAGCGCGACCGCCTCCTTGGGCGCGGTGCGCGGCGCCGAACTGTTCGGAATCTCCTGCTGGGTCAGGTATTCCACGAAGCCCTCGATGCTCGCGCGCGGCAGGCGATCCACGTAACCCGCTGCGGCGTCGAACAATCCGACGGCCGCGTCGAGGTCGCGGTCGGCCTGCATGCCGACCGCGCCACCGCGTTCGGACTGCCCGACCCAGCGGCGCTCCAACCGCGACGCGGTCCACAGCGCCCACAGCACGTCCTCGAGCCCCGCCCCACGCCGGCGCGCCTTGCGCGCCCGCTCCAATGCGTCGAGGACGCGGCGCAAGGGGGCCGCCTCCACATCGGTCAGCCGATCCAGCAGACGCGGGTCCCCGGCCCCGATCAGTAGATCCCGCAACACCTCCGCGGAGGACTGATCGATGCCGTGCAGCAGTTCTACCGACTCGCCGCCCGCCGCGGAACTCCCGGCGGGCTGCTCGGAATCCCGTTCGGCATCGGCCGAGCCGTCGGTCCGTGCCGCGGCCTGTTCGCTGTCCTCCGCCTCGCTCGTCCGCTCGGCCGCGCTGCCCCGCCACTCCGAGTCCGCCGGCGTCCATTCCGGTTCCACGCCATACCAATCGGCATCGTCGGCCGCCCGCTCTAGGCTCCCGACGGACGGCTCGGGCAGCCCCGAACTCCGTTCCGAACTCTCGATGACCCGATCGGGCTCCGCCGCGGCCCGCTCGGAATACTCGCTCTCCGGAACCTCCCGGCCCGATCGCGCCCGGCTCCGCTCGGACTCCAGCACGCTGCGCCGCACCCCGCGCCGCAACCGCCGCAGCGTGATCTGATCCGCACCGCCGAGCGGGCCGGCCAGCAGGTCGAGCGCGTCCTCCGGCTCGAAGGCGGACCCCTTCTCGCCGGCCAGCAGCGCCCGCAGGGACAGCAGCATCCAGGCCGCACCCCGCCGCCGCGCCAGCGGCGTATCCAGCGCGGGCTGCTGCACCGGCACCCCCGCCGCCAGCAGCGCCCGGCGCAGCGGCGGCAACGACAGCGGCACCGAACGGACGATCACCGCCATCCGCGACCACGGCACTCCCCCGGTCAAATGCGCGCGGCGCAGATGATCGGCGATGAGCGCGGCCTCCTTGGCCGGCGTGGCCAGCACCCGCACCCGTACCTCGGTGCCGTCGTCCGCCGGTGGGTCGGTCCGTTTGGGCAGCGAAAAGCGTTGCGGCGCACTGCCGGGCAACTTGGCCGCGACCCTGGCGACCGCCAGTTGCACCGGCCCACCGGTCCGGTGGTTGTCCCGCAGCACGATGCGCTGCCCGTCCGGCGCGGGCAGGTCGGCGACGAACCTGGCGTCCGCGCCGCGGAAGGCGAAGATGCCCTGATCCGGATCGCCGGCGATCACCGTGGTGTGCGCGCTGTGCCCGATCGCCCTGACCAGGATCGCGGCCTGCGGATCGAGATGCTGCGCGTCGTCGACCAGCAGGTACCGAATCCGCGCCCGCTCGGCGGCGAGTAACTCGGCGTCACCGGCCAGCGCGTCCAGCGCGGCGCCGATCAACTCGGCGGCGTCGAGCGCGGGCGCGGTCGCCTCCGGCGCCTCCACGCCCACCGACCAGCGCAGCAGCATGGTCTGCTCGTACCGCACCGCGAACTTGCCCGCCGCCACCCACTCCGGTTTACCGTGCTCGCGGCCGAGGTGCACCAGATCCTCCGGCCCGAGCCCACGTTCGGTGGCGCGCAGCATCAGGTCGCGCAACTGTTCGGCGAACCCGCCGAGCGCCAGCGCGGGTTGCAGGCGTTCCGGCCACAGCCCGTCCGCGCCCGCGGCGATGTCGGTGAGGTCGCCGCGCAGCATTTCGCGCAGCACCGCATCCTGCTCGGCACCGGTCAGCAAACGCGGCGGCGGGTTGCCGTGCGCGGTGGCGTGCCTGCGCAGCACCGAGAAGGCGTAGGAGTGCAGGGTGCGGGCCAGTGGTTCCCTGGTCGCGCCCGGTACGCCGCCTTCCGCGTCCGGACCGGGCACGGGGACGGCAGGAGACGAAGCCGATGGGGTGGGTGAGCTCAGCCGGGCGGTGATCGCGTCTCTGGCGGCGCTGGCCGCCTGCTTCGAATGGGCAAGGACCAGCACGGATTCGGGATCGTCGCCCGCCGCGATGCGCTCGGCGGCGAGATCGACGAGCAGGGCGGTCTTGCCCGTGCCCGGTCCGCCGAGCACCTGCCAGGGCCGCCAGCCCGGCCGCGTCGGCCCCGCCGCGGCCGCGGCGTCGAACAGCGCGCGAACGTCGGCGCCCCAGCCGCGCGGCCGGGGCGCCACCACGTTCCGGCGAACAAGTCGCACCGCGCTATCCGATCGCACCACGCGGGCTATTGCAACAGACACGACCGACACGCCGACGACCCCCTCGCGCGACTCGCCCAACCGCGCTTGCGCGCACCGGTCAGAATGGACCGGTGTCTGCTCTGAATGTCTATCGATTCGGCCCCGCCACCGGACCGGCCGTGCTGGCCCTGCACGGCGTGACCGGCCACGGCAAACGGTGGGAAGACCTGGCGGTCAACCATCTCCCCGAGGTCCGGATCATCGCGCCTGACCTGCGTGGACACGGACGGTCGAGCACCTTGCCGCCGTGGACCTTCGAGGCCGTCGTGGACGATCTGATCGAACTGCTCACCGCCGAGACCACCGAACCGGTGACCGTGGTCGGGCACTCGTTCGGCGGCGCGTGTGCGTTGCATCTCGCCCGCCGCCGCCCGGACCTGGTCCGGCAGCTGGTGCTGCTGGATCCCGCCCTCGGGCTGGCGCCGGACCTGGTCGGCGAGGTCGCCGATTCGCTGCTGGCCGAGCCGGACTACGAGTCCGTCGCGCGAGCCAGGGCAGACAAGCTCGGCTCGGCCTGGGCCGAAGTGGCGCCGGAGATCCTGGCGGCCGAGCTCGCCGAGCACCTGGTGCCGACCGCGCACGGCCGCTTCGCCTGGCGGATGAGCCTGGCCGCGATCACCTCGTACTGGGGTCAGCTGGCCCGGCCGTTCGTGCTGCCGCCGCAGGGGCTGCCGACGGTGCTCGTGCAGGCGATGAAGGTACAGCCACCGTTCGTCACGCCCGCGTTCCGGGCCGCGCTCGCCGAGCACCTCGGCGAGCGCCTCACCGTGCACGAGTGGGACTGCGATCACATGATCCCGCAGGCCCTTCCGGCCGAGACCGCCGCGCTGCTGCGCTCGGTCCGCTGATCCGGTGCCGACCACAGACGATCAGGTCGAACGGGTCCGGGCCCTCGTCGCGTCCATCCCGCCCGGCAAGGTGGCGACCTACGGCGACATCGCCGCGGCCGCCGGACTGTCCACCCCGCGCACGGTCGGCTGGATCATGCGCACCGACGCCGCCGACCTGCCGTGGCACCGGGTGATCGGCGCGAGCGGCAAGCCGGCCGCACACCTGGCCGACCGGCAGCTGCGACTGCTCGCGACCGAGGGCGTGCCGATCAACGACGGGCGAGTGAACCTGCGCGCGGCGCGATTTCCGTTTCCGTAAACAAGCACCCGGCGGGCCGCGCGACGGTTACCGTTGAAACATGTCCACCCGCCTGGCGTGTGTCGTGTTCGATGCAGACCGGCCGCGGTTCATCGCGGACTTCTGGGCCGAGCTGCTCGGTTGGGGCGTGACCATCGATCGCCCCGAGGAAGTAGACGTCGCGGCGCCCGATCCCGACGGCGCCGAGGTCGCCCTCGCGTTCCTGCCCGCCGTGCGAGCCAAGCACGGCAAGAACCGCATTCACCTCGATCTGGCCAGCCGTTCGCTCGACCATCAGCGGGTGCAGGTGGACCGCGCACTCTCGCTCGGCGCTCGCCGCGTCGACATCGGGCAGGGCACGGTGCCGTGGGTGGTACTGGCCGATCCCGAGGGCAACGAGTTCTGTGTGCTGGAGCCGCGCGAGGAATACGTGGACACCGGCGCGGTCGCGGCCATCGTGATGGACACCCGAGATCCGCTGCGGCTGGCCGAATTCTGGGCCGCCGCGTCCGGTTGGCCGGTCACGCACGGCGGCGAGCAGGTGGCCGGGCTGCGATCGGCCACCGGGCTCGGGTCGTGGCTGGAGTTCGTCCGCACGCCCGAGGTGAAGTCGAGCCGGAACCTGCTGCGGCTGAATCTGGCCTCGTTCGACGAACAGTCCGTCGAGCTGGACCGGCTGCGCGCGGCCGGTGCCACGCCGATCGAGCGCGACGGCGGGCAGCCGGCGACGAGCCTGGCCCTGGCCGACCCGGAGACCAACGAGTTCTGCCTGCTCCGGCGGGTGCGCGACTGCTCCACCGTCTAGGCCGTCCACCTCCCGGGTTCGCGGCGGCGACGAATTAGCATGTCCGCCATGGTGTACCTAGCTCGAGGTCGCGCTCGGTGACCGCTGCCGACGCGATCGTGCTCGCCGGTGGGCGGGCCAGCCGGATGGGCGGCGTGGACAAACCCGCGATCGTCATCGGTGGCCGCTCCATGCTCGACGCCGCCCTGGCCGCCGTCGCCACGTGTGCGCAGACGGTCGTGGTCGGCCCGCATCGGCCCGAGCTGGCGCCGGGGATCAAACAGACCAGGGAGGTTCCGCCGGGCGCTGGGCCGGTGGCGGCGATCGGGGCCGGCCTGGACACCCTCGGCTCGGCGGCGCCGCTGGTGGTGGTGCTTGCGGCCGATCTGCCGTTCCTGTCGCCCTGGTCGATCACCGAATTGATCAGGCACACCTGCGAATCCGGCGCCGACGCGGTGTTCGCGGCGGACGAGTCGGGGCGGCCGCAGTATCTGATCGGGGTCTGGCGGCGCACCGCACTGCTCGCCGCGCTCGACCGGCTGGACTCGCTGGTCAATCAGCCGATGAAGGCGCTCGTCCCGGCCGATTCGGCGATCATCGCGCTGCCCGGGATCGCCGACTGCGACACCGAGGAGGAGGTGCGGCTGGCCCGCGCGTCGGTCGCCGCACCGGCGCCGGCGCTCTCGCTGGACGACGCACGGAAAGCACTGCGGGACAACCTTTCCCGGCTCACGTCCTATTCGGCCGACCTGCGTTCGGTGCGCGGCGCCGCGCTCGCGGCCGCGCTGGTGGCCCGTGGGCCGCTGCCGCGCTTCGATGTTTCCGCGATGGACGGTTACGCGGTGGCGGGCGAGGGACCGTGGCGGTTGCGCCGCGATATCGGTTTCGCCGGCGGCCACCGGCCGGTCGGGCTGCTGTCCGGTGAGGCCGTGCGCATCGCCACCGGCGCGCACGTGCCGGACGGCACCACCGGTGTGCTGCGCGACGAGTTCGTCCAGGTGTCCGCCGACGACCGCCTGCATCGGCTGCCGGACACCCCGATCCGGGACGACGTCCGCCGCCGCGGCGAGGACCGGCAGCCCGGGGATCTCGTTGCGCCGCAAGGGACTCCGGTCACCGCCGCGCTGATCTCGGCGGCGGCGAGCGTCGAGGTGACCGCGGCGCCAGTGCGCGGGCCGGTCCGGGCCAGGATCGTGATGACCGGCGACGAGATCCGCAGCGACGGGCCGCTGCACGCGGGGCAGACCCGCGACTCGATCGGGCCGATCCTGCCGGAACTGCTGTCCTGGTGCGGAATTCACACCACCGACCGGGTACATCTGCGCGACACCCCGACCGGATTCGACGAGGTGCTCGCCGAGGCGCCCGGGTGCGACCTGCTGGTGATCGTCGGCGCGACCGGCGGCGGCGCGGCCGATCAACTGCGTGCCGCGGTGGACCGCGCCCGGGCCAGAATCCTGGTGCACCGGCTACGACTACGGCCGGGCGGCTCCACCCTCGTCGCCGAACTGGCCACGGGCACCACGGTTCTCGGCCTGCCCGGCAATCCGTTCGCCGCGGTGGCCACCCTGATGGCGCTGGCGCCCGCCCTCGTCGCCGGCCGTACCGGCGCCGCCGCCCGCCGCCCCCTGCTCGGCCCGCTGCACAACGCCGCCGAGATCTCCGGCCCGGTCGCCCGCGTCGTCCCCGCCCGCTTCGCCCCGCAGGGCGGCTGGCTCGGCGACCCGGACATCCGCACCGCGCACCTCGGCGGCCTCGTCGACCGGGACGGGCTGGTGATCGTCCCCGCCGAGGCCGCCGACGGCGCGTCCGTCGAGTTCCTGCCGCTGCCCAGGTAGAAACTCGGTTGCCCCGTGGCTACCGCTCGGCAACAATCGAGGGCATGGGACGCAGCTATGAGGATCTGGTGGCCGAGGCCGACGCGGTCTCGGTGGCCGGTTGGGATTTCGGATGGCTCGACGGCCGGGCCAGCGAGCAGCGGCCCTCGTGGGGGTATCAGCGGGTGCTGGGTGAGCGGCTGGGGAAAGTCGCTGCGGCGCTGGACATTCAGACCGGCGGGGGCGAGGTGCTGGCCGGCGCCGGGAACCTGCCGCCGCTGATGGTGGCGACCGAGTCGTGGCCGCCGAACATCGACAAGGCCACCCGGCTGCTGCATCCACTGGGCGTGGCCTTGGTCGCCGATCCCGACGAACCGCCGCTGCCCTTCGGGGACAATGCCTTTGATCTGGTCAGCAGCAGGCACCCGGTCACCGTGTGGTGGTCCGAGATCACCCGGGTATTGCGGCCGTCCGGCACCTATTTGGCGCAACACGTCGGCGATGCAAGTGTTTTCGAACTCGTCGAGTATTTCATCGGCGCGCAAACGGAGGAAATTCGTCGGCGCCGTAATCCGGATGACGATCGGGCCGCGGCAATCGCCGCCGGACTGGAAATCGTCGATCTGCGATACGAACGGTTGCGCGTCGAGTTCGGCGATATCGGCGCGGTCGTGTACTTCCTGCGGAAGGTGCCGTGGATGGTCCCCGACTTCACCGTGGAGCGGTATCAGGACAAGCTCCGCGCGATGCACGACGAGATCGAAGCACAGGGTCCATTCGTCGCCCACTCGACCAGGTTTCTCATCGAAGCACGCAAGCCCTGAGCGATTTATATCGCTTCTACCTGCGAAAACAAGCCGGATCGCCGGTGTGACAGCCTTTTTTCACTTTCCCTTCCGGAATTGGACAATGCTCGCTATCGTGAGTGTCGTTAGGCGAATATCAATCCCCGGAAAGGACCGAGTGGAGATGGCTGAAAAGTCGAAGAAAACGCCTAAGAAAATGCCGAGGCAGATGGATCGGCAGCAGCAACAGCAGCGCCAGGATCAAAACCAGAACCAGGGCATGAATCGCCCTGGCGCCCCCTCGGACGGCCAGCGCATGCCGAACCAGCGCCAGTCGGACGACGATCGGCGTAACGCCGATCAGCGCCGGATGGGCCACAACTAACTGATCTGCACCGCGTGCCGCCGGTTCACAGTCGAACCGGCGGCCGCGGCTGTGGGCGGTGCCCCCGTTCCGCACACCGTGCGCCAAACGCTGGTGAGCGGGGCGGCCTCCGACGTTTACTGAAACAATGCCTGTTCCCTCCCATGCGCGCGGTTACGAGTCGTTTGCCGGCACCATCGGCCGCACCACCGCCGATTCGACCCCCGAGTGGACCTACCCGCCGACCGCGCCGACCGGCGCACCGAACATCATCGTGGTGCTGGTCGACGACATGGGATACAGCGACATCGGGCCGTTCGGCTCGGAAATCGACACGCCGACCCTGGATCGCCTTGCCGCGCGCGGTGTTCGGCTGACCAACTACCACACCACCCCGCTGTGCTCGCCGTCGCGGGCCGCGCTGCTGACCGGAATCAACTCCCACCGTGCGGGTTTCGGCTTCGTCGCCAACGCCGACCCCGGATATCCGGGCCTGCGCCTGGAACTGGCCGACGATGTGCTGACGCTGCCGGAGATCCTGCGCGCCAACGGTTACGCGACCTACGCCGTCGGTAAGTGGCATCTGGTCCGCGATGCCACGATGAACCCTGCGGCGCACCGGGATTCGTGGCCGACCCAGCGTGGTTTCGATCGCTACTACGGCTCGCTGGAGGGCCTCAACTCGTTCTACTACCCGAATCAGCTGGTGTCGGACAGCTCCGTGGTGGACGTCGAGGAGTACCCGGAGGGCTACTACCTGACCGACGACCTGACCGACAAGGCGATCTCCTACCTCAAGGAGCTGCGCGCGCACGACGCGGCCAAGCCGTTCTTCCTCTACTTCGCGCACGTGGCCATGCACGGCCCCTTGCAGGCCAAGCCGGACGACCTGGCGAAGTATCGCGGTCGCTATGCCGAGGGCTGGGACAAGTTGCGGCAGAACAGGTTCGCCGCACAGCTCGCGCAGGGCCTGTTCCCGCCGGGCACCGAGCAGAAGCCGCGCAATACCGAGCCGGGGTACGAAGCGGCGGAATGGGATTCGCTCACCGAGGCGCAGCAGCGCCGGTTCGCCCGGTACATGGAGGTGTACGCGGGCATGGTGGACAGCATCGACCAGAGCCTCGGCCGGATCCTCGACACCGTCGAACAGCTCGGCGAGCTGGACAACACCATCGTGGTGTTCACCTCCGACAACGGCGGCACCGCCGAGGGTGGACCGGAGGGAACCCGCACCTACTTCGCCGAATTCGCGCACATCGACGACCCGGACTGGGTCGGCGACGTCCCGCTCGACGAGGAATTGATCGGTACCGCACGGCTCGGGGTGCACTACCCGCGCGGGTGGGGGCAGGCGTCGAACACGCCGTTCCGCTTCTACAAGGGACAGACCTTCGCCGGCGGTGTGCGGGTGCCGTTGCTCGTCTCCTGGCCGAACGGCCTGCCGCGCCACGGCGACGACAACGGCATTCGCCACGAGTACGCCTACGTCACCGATCTCGCGCCGACGCTGCTCGAGCTGGCCGGGCTGCAGCGGCCGAGTGTGCGTAACGGCCTGCCGGCCAAGGACTTCGACGGCGTCTCCGCCGCCGAGCTGCTGCGCGACCCGCACGCGCGCACGACGCACACCGAGCAGTATTCCGAGATGACCGGGCATCGCGGCTTCTATCGCGACGGCTGGAAGCTGTTGTCCCTGCACGAACGCGGCGCCGACGTGGACGCGCCGAACTGGCAGCTGTTCGACGTGCGCGCCGATCCTACCGAGCTGCACGACCTTTCGGCGCAGTTCCCGGACAAGGCCGCCGAGCTGGCCGCCGCCTGGGACGAATCCGCCTGGGCGAATACCGTTTTCCCGCTGCTCACCCGGCAGGACCTGGCCCGCAGGCGGCCGGAGGAGCGCCGGTTCGGCGAGCCGCTGCGGCTGCTGCCCGGCACCCCCACCTTGGAGCGCTACCGCTCGCAGCGGCTGATCGCCTACCGGGACTTCACCATCACCGCGGAGCTGGGCGACTATCTGCCGGGCCAGGAGGGAGTTCTCGTCGCGCACGGCGATCCGCTCGGCGGCTATCTGCTGTACCTCGAGGACGGCTGGCTCACATTCGGCGTGAACAGCTATGGCAGATACGACTCGGTGTCCGTCGGCCCGCTCGCGCCAGGCGCTCGGCGGATCTCGGTGATCGCGACGGTACGCCCGCGGCTGCGCTGGGATTTCGGCATCGAGGTCGACGGTGCGCGCGTCGCCGAACTCCGCGATCAGGTGCAGCTGGTCGGCATGTCGCCGTGGACCGGCATCTCCGTCGGGGTCGACGCCCGCGGACCGGTCTCGTGGGACCTGCGGGAGCGGCGCGGCGCCTTCCGCTACTCCGGCACGCTGCGCGCGATCACCTACTCGCCCGGACCGATCCGGGTGCCCGCCGGCATCATCGAGGCGGTGGAGCGGGAGGCGGAATTCGTTGCGGAATAGGCGGATACACCCTTACCCCCGAGGTAATTGTCCGGGCCCGGGCCGCGGCTTACGTTCGGATCGGCGTCGCGCACCGGCGGTGCCATCGAACGAGGGAACCGCTCATGTCCGCCTATGGCTTCGCCCACCTGCGCGTCCGCAGGCCGCACGCCGACATCCTGGAGTACCTGGAGCGCATCCAGGACACCCTGGATCCGTTTCACGGCCGCTTCGTCATCCACGGCCCGCCCACCGAGCTCGTGGAGGGCGACTGGCCGGGCAGCATGGTGTTGCTCGAATTCCCCGATCTGGACAGCGCGCGGGCCTGGTACCGCTCCCCGGCCTACCAGGCGATCATCCGCCTGCGCACCGACCACATCGACGGCGATCTGCTGCTGATCGAGGGCGTCGGGCCCGATTACGACCCGCGCGAACGGGCCGCGAAGCTGCGCGCCCGGTCCGCCGCCGGGTAGCCGGGGCGTTCGGCCGACTTTCTCCGGGCCGCTCCCGTCCGATACCGTTGACCAGGCACAACACGGCTCCACGCGATAAAGGATGCGCCTGATGGACGACAGTTCCCTGATCTGGGACGACGGTGAGCTGGTCACCATCGACCAGCGCGGGCTGCCGCACGAGGTCCGCGAACTGCGGCTCGGCACGGTCGACGAGGTCATCGACGCGATCCGGGTGCTGGCCATCCGCGGCGCGCCCGCCATCGGCATCGCCGGGGCGTTCGGCGTGGTCATCGCCACCGCGGCGCACACGGTGGACGGCGTGGTCGACGAGGTCCGGGTGCAGGCCGACGCCGATCGCCTGGCGGCCGCCCGGCCGACCGCGGTGAATCTCGCCTGGGCGGTGCGGCGGGTGCGGGCCAGGGTCGCGCAGGGCGCGGACGCGGTGCTCGCCGAGACCCTGGACATGCTGGCCGAGGACGGCCGGGTGAACCGGGCCGCCGCCACACACGCCGCCGATCTGGTGCAGCGGCTCTGCCCGGACCGGCCGCTGCGGGTGCTCACCCACTGCAATACCGGGCGCCTCGCGACGAGCGCCTTCGGCACCGCGATCGGCGCGCTCCGGGTGCTGTCCGAGCGCGGCGCGATCGAGAACGTCCTGGTCGACGAGACCAGGCCGCTGCTCCAGGGGGCACGGCTGACCACCTGGGAGCTGGCCGAGGCCGGCATCCCGCATCGGCTGACCATAGATTCCGCGGCGGCCTGGGCGATGGCGACCGGGCAGGTCGACTGTGTGCTGGTCGGCGCGGACCGGGTGACCGCGAACGGCGACGTGGCGAACAAGATCGGCACCTACGCGCTGGCGCTCGCGGCGCGCCACCACGGCATCCCGTTCATCGTGGTGGCGCCGGAGTCGACTCGCGATCCGCACATGGCGACCGGGCGCGACATCGTGGTGGAGGAGCGGGCCGCCGCCGAGGTGACCGGATTCGGCGGTGTGGCAACGGCTCCCGACGGGACCGAGGTGTTCAACCCGGCCTTCGATGTGACGCCGGGCGACTTGGTGACGACGGTCGTCACCGAGCTCGGGGTGGTGCACGATTCGGCGGTGACCCGAGCGGATCCGCTGCCCGGCAAGGTGATTGCCGACATCGCGCGCGGCCTGTATCAGCGCGGGTGGATGCCGGGCACCGCGGGCAACATCTCGGTGCGCACCGGCGAGACCGCGGTGATCACCGGCAGCGGTCTGGCCAAAGGTGAACTGACCGAACACGATATGGTGACCGTCCGGGTGGCGGATTCGACGATGACGGCAGGCAGCCGGAAACCCTCGGCGGAGACCACGATTCACACCGCGGCGTACCGGACCACGTCCGCGCACGCGGTGGTGCACATCCATCCGCCGTTCGCGACCGCGCTGGCGACCCGCCTCGGCACGGCCGACGCGGTGCGCACCGTGCGCATCACCGACTACGAGCTGATCAAGGGGCTGGGCGGCACCGATCCCGCGAGCGTCGATATCCCGGTCTTCCCCAACTGGGCGGACGTGCCGCGGATCGGCGCCGATATCGAGCGCTACCTGGCCGAACATCCCGCCGCGCCGCCGATCCTGCTCATCACGGGGCACGGGATCACCGCGTGGGGGGACAATATCTCCCAGGCGCGCGATCGCGCCGAATGCCTGGAGGCCCTGTGCGAGCTGGTATTCCGCACCGGGCGGCTGCACGCCTTCGGTGCGCGCGACGAGACTCTCGAGATTGGACTGACATGACCCTGCTTCAGGTGATGGCCGCCGACAACGCGGCCGACGTGCGCGTGCGGACCACCGACGACGCGGTGATCGGCACCGAATTGGCCAGGCACGGTATCACTTTCGGTCGCTGGCCGGTGGTGGACAACGCCACCGCCGTCGACTCCGACGAGCTGCTCGCGCACTACCGCGACCAGGTGGCCGAGCTGAACGAGTCCGGGCGCTACAAGCACATCGACATCGCCCGCATCCATCCGGACGACGCCGACCCGGAGTGGCCCAAGACCGCCGAGGGCGCACGGGCGAAGTTCCTCAACGAGCACCGGCACGCCGAGGACGAGGTGCGCTACTTCGCCGCCGGGCGCGGCTGCTTCTACCTGCATCTCGGGCACGAGGTGCTGGCCGTCGTCTGCGAGGGCGGCGATCTGCTCTCGGTGCCCGCGGGCACGCTGCACTGGTTCGACATGGGCAGCAGGCCCGACTTCATCGCCATCCGGTTCTTCGAGGAGGAGGACGGCTGGGTGGGCGATTTCAGCGGTGACCGGATCAGCGAAGGGTTCCCGACCCTCGACGAATTGCTCACCAGCTCGTGATCACCGCGGTCGTCCTCGACATCGAAGGGACCACCAGCCCGACCAGTTCGGTGCGGGAGGACCTGTACGGCTATACCCGGGAACGACTTCCGGCGTGGCTGGCCGAAAACCGAACGGGCGCGGCGGATCCGATCATCGCCGCCGTTCGGGCGCAGGCGGGGCGGCCCGAGGCCGATGCCGGCGAGGTCGCGGAGATCCTGCGCGAGTGGCTCGATACCGACGTCAAGGCGGAGTCGCTGAAGGCGGCGCAGGGGCTGATCTGTGCAGAGGGGTTCCGCAACGGCGCGCTGCACGGGGAGTTCTTCGCCGACGTACCGCCCGCGCTGCGGGCCTGGCATGCGGATGGGCTCGCGCTGTACGTGTATTCGTCGGGATCCGTCCGCAACCAACAGGATTGGTTCGCGTTCGCGCGCGGCGGCGAATTGGCCTCGCTGATCAGCGGCCATTTCGACCTGTCCACGGCGGGCGGCAAGCGGGAGCCGTCGTCGTACGAGAAGATCGCCAGTGCCATCGGGGTGGCCGGGGAGCGCATCCTGTTCCTGTCCGATCACCCGGACGAGGTCGACGCGGCGGTCGCGGCCGGCTGGCAGGCCATCGGGCTCGCCCGGCCGGGCGAGCCCAACCCGCCACGGCCACCACATCATTGGGTCGATACGTTCGCCGATATCGACCCCCGGACGCTCTAGCGGGTCAGTTCAGCGACTCGACCACCTTGGTGATCCGCCGGGCGCGCGTCTCCGCGCGTTTGGCGTCGGTGACCGACGTGACGTGTTCGCGTCGTCGCGAATAGGACAGTTCGGCGAAGACGGCCGCCAGGCCGGCGGTGCGCAACGCGGCGGCCAGGTCATCGGGGACCTCGACGGTTCGTTCAGCGTCGTCGCGCGCGACGGTCACCACGACCCGGTCGCCCGGCTGCTTGCCCAACTCGGCGCGGATCGCCTTGCGTACGCCCAGGCAGGGACCGGAACCCATGTCCGCGATGGAGCCGCGGTACTTGATGCCGTCGAACGCCGCGGCGACCGGGATGCGGCCACCGCCGCCCAGCGCTGCGACCACCTCGCCCGGCACGGCGACATAGGCGCCGCCGCCCGCACCGGCCTCGATGGTCGCTTCGAATTGCTGCATGGGATCGACCCTAGCCTGGTCAGGCGTTGTCGTAGGCGTCCTGGAGGGTCTTGATGTCGAGCTTGGACATGCCGCGCAATGCGGTGCCGACGGCGATGGTTTTGGCCGGATCGTCGCTGCCCAGCAGTGTCGGCAGGGCCGCGGGCACGATCTGCCAGGCCAGCCCGAAGCTGTCGGTCAGCCACCCGCACGGCCCGCCCTCGCCCCCGCCATCGGTCAGGGCCGCCCACAGCCGATCGATCTCCTCCTGCGTCTCGACCACAACCTGCAACGAGGCCGAGTCGGTCAACGCGTGCCCCGGCCCGCCGTTCATCAGCGTCACCGCGTGCCCGTCGAGATCGAGCGAAACCACGAACGCCGACCCATCCGAGCCACGGGAGATATCGGTAATCCGCGAATTGGCCACCACCTCTGTGTACAGCGTCGCCGCCTCCTCGGCCGCGTTGTCGAACCAGAAGAATGTATTGACGGACATGTTGTGCTCCTTACCAATGGCGTGACTTGCTGTCACCCCCTGGTCGGAGCCACCAACCCTGCTTCGACCTATCTCACCGAATTTCCTGAAACTTTTTCCGACCCTCGTCGATCCATCAACTCCGCCCGCTGGTCAGCCCAGCGCAGATGATCGCTCATAGCGGCCCTCCCTCGCTGGGGTCACCCAGGGGGACATCCAACGCGTGGAATGCGCGCGCGAACATCTCGGTGTGAACCGGCTAGGCGCAGGGTGGGGCGGGGGCGTCTTGGAAGAGGGGTTTGGTGGTGGGTGGGGCGTAGACGACGTCCAGGATGAGGGGGTCGGGGCCGAGGTTGCGGCCGATGTGGACGTTCCAGTCGCCTTCGGGTTCGTAGATGAAATCGCCGGCGTGGAAGACGGGGGCGACACAGTCAGGGCCGGGGTGGGTGAGGGTGCCTGCCCGGATGATGCCGAAGACGGGACCGTCGTGGTAGTGCCAGCCGGTGGAGCCGCCCGGGGCGATGGTGATTTCGCGGACCACGAGGTCGGTGCCCGCGACGAACGGCAGCAGGCCGGCGGGGATCTGGGCCTGGGCGAGGGTGACGGCGGTGATGTCCGTGCCGGGGGTCGCGCCGGCGGGGATGCCCGCGCAGAGGGCGGCGCCGAGCATGATCGCGACGGCGGTTCCGCGGGTGAATGGCGTCATCGCGGGAGCATATCCGGGGGACGTTCGGGTCGGCAGAGTTCACCTAGTGTTCGTCCACGGCTCGCGGTGTCGAGTTGCCGTGCGCGCCCGACCGGCGCAGCATCGGTCGGTATGGCGTCGAATCCGCTGAATCCCGCAGGCGACATTCCGGAAACCGGAATCCCGGGCGGGCGCTCCGCCGAGATGACCATGGCCGAGCAGCACGAATGGCATCGCGACTATCTACGCCGGCATCCGGTGTCGCGCCGCAATATCCTGCGCGGTGCGGCGGCGGCCGCGGCCGTGGCGGCGGTCGGCACGTCGCCGTTCGGCAAGCGCGCCTACGCCGAGGAAGCGCAGCTCGCCGTCGGCGGCAGGCACGTCGGCTTCGGCCCGGACTCGACCAGCCAGCTCCGCTTCGCGGCGCAGCTGTCCAGGCAGCCCGCGGGCACCAAGGTCTTCCTCGACCACGGCCCGACGCCGGCGCTCGGTGCGACGGTGGAGGCCGAGGTGCGCAACCTGCTGACCCAACTGCCGACCAGCGACGGCGGAGTGCTTGCGGCAGAACAGTTCTACGCGCACGCACCGGTGGACGGGCTGCCCGGCCGGGTGCCGCACTTCTACCGCTGGCGCACCGCCGACGGGTTCACCGGCGACATCCGCGCGGCCGCCACCGCGATGCCCACCGCGCGCGCCGCGATCGTGCCGTTCCGCTTCACCATGATGGGCGATCAGGGCACCGACGAAACTCCGGCGCTGCCCTCCGGTGTCGTGCCCGGCGACTACGACGACAAGTACTACAAGGCGGACAACGAGCCGAACGCACCGCACGCGACCAACGTGCTGCGCCAAATCGCCGCGGCCAGACCGGATTTCCACATCCTGGCCGGCGACATCGCCTATGCCGATCCGTCCGGCGCCGGCAAGCCCGCCCAATTCGTCGCGCACGGCGGGAAACTCCCGGACGGCTTCGACAAGTTCAACCCGTACGTGTGGGACGTCTACTTCGGCGCCATCGAGGCGAGTGCCGCGCAGACACCGTGGATGTTCGCCACCGGCAACCACGACATGGAGGCGACCTACGGCGCCCTCGGCTACGGCGGGCACGCGGCGCGACTCGACTTCCCCGGCAACGGCCCGGCCGGCTGCCCGTCGGCGTACTCGTTCACCTACGGCAACGTCGCGGTGCTCTCGCTCGACGCCAACGACGTCTCCTACGAGATCCGCGCCAATACCGGGTATTCCGGTGGGGCACAGACGAGTTGGGTGGAGCGCACGCTGGCCGCCTACCGGGCCGACCCCGGCATCGACTTCCTGGTCTGCTTCTTCCACCACTGCGCCTATTCGACCACCGACGCGCACGCCAGCGACGGCGGCGTGCGCGACGCCTGGGTGGCGCTGTTCGATCGCTACCAGGTGGATCTGGTGCTGCAGGGGCACAATCACGTGTTCGAACGGACCGACCCGATCCGCGGCAACGCCGCGACGAAGGTGGCCGACGACAATTCGGTGGTCTATCCGGAGACCGACGGCACGGTCTACTACACCGTCGGCGGGGGCGGCCGCCCGCGCTACGGCTTCCAGCCGGGTTCGCGAGAGTCCTACCGCGGCAACGAGTTACCGGACACCACCGTGCCCAACAGCTACGTCTGGGGCACCGGCGGCCACAAGCAGGACGAGGCGGCCCCGTGGTCGCGGGTGCGATTCCGCAACTACTCGTTCCTGCGCGTCGACGTCCGCCCCGGCGTCTTCGCCAGCGAAATGGACGTGACCGCCGTGGACGAGTACGGCCGCGAATTCGACCGCGTCACCTACCGCAGGCAGGTTCGCGGCTGACCCGCGCGGGCTACTTCCGCTTTTTCGGCGGCAGCGACCGCGCGTAGCCGACGCCGCGGTCGACCCACTCGCGCAGCACCGCGTCGTCGTCGGCCGCCTCGGAGGTGACCCGCAGCCAACCGGTCATGTCCCGGCCGCCCATCACCATCGACTCCACGTAGCCGCGCTCGAGTAGTTCGTCGCTGTCCTTCGGATCGACCCGCACCAGCAGCCCACCCTGCCCGCTGGCGGCCACGGCCATGTTGCCGCCGATCAGGAAGGCGAGCCCGCCGAACATCTTCCGCTCGGACAGCTCCGGCCCTGGTTTGATGTGCAGCCGGATGCGGTCGGCCAGTTCCTCGTCATACGCCATGCCGGAATTGTCGCCCCGGGCACCGACATTTTCCGGGCGGCCGGCTCACGCGCCGATCGCCGCGGCGAACAGCGGCCAGGACTGGTGCACGTCGTCCTGCCAGTAGGTCCAGGCGTGCGTGCCCGCCGGGCGCAGGTTCGCGGTGACCGGGATGCCGAGTTCGCGCAGCCGGTCCACGAACGGCCGGGTGCAGCCGCCGACGAACGTCTCCATCGCACCGCCGACCAGCACCCGGTCGGCCAGCCGGGCCGGGTTGCCGTCGATGCCCTGATCGGCGATGTTGTCGTGCTCACCCGGCGCGCCGGTCCCCGACGAGACGTAGAGGGTCAGCCCGCGCAGCCGTTCGGCCTGCACCATCGGGTCGTTCGCGGCCCAGGCCGGATTGTCCGGCGCGCCCCACATGTTCGCCGGGTTCGCACCGAATACGCCGAGTTGCGACGCGACCAGCGCCTGCGCCACCGGATCGCTGGTGCGCGGGCAGCCGCTGTAGGCGCCGACCGCCTGGTAGAGACCCGGTGCGCCGATCGCGAGGTTCAACGCCGAGGTGGCCGACATGGACAGTCCCGCAACGGCATTGCGCCCCGTCATGCCGAACCTGGCCGCGAGCAGCGGCGGCAGCTCCTTGGTCAGGAAGGTGGTCCACTGGTTGCGGCCGAGCGCCGGGTCGTCGCGCAGCCAGTCGGTGTAGTAGCTGGCGCGGCCGCCCATCGGCACGATCACGTTGACGTTCTTGTCCGCGAAGAATTCCGCGACATCGGTGCGCCGGGTCCACGGCCCGCCGTCCTCGCCGCCGTCCACCGCGTTGAGCAGATACAGCGCGGGCGCGCCTGCGCCGGGATGCGACATCCACAGCGTGATCGGCTTGTTCATGGCCGCCGAGTGCACGACGACCTCCATCTCCCGCCCGCCGAGCGGCCGCACATCCAGGATGCGGGAATCGGGGTCGGCGGCGGCCGTGGTGGCCGGGAGGAGCGCGGCGGCAACCGCGAGGAGTGGAACCAGGCATCGCATCAGCCGGCGCATGGCGTCGAGTATCCATCAGCGGCGCCGCGACGCCCGGCATTCAACGGGCGTGTTCGCCGAACGAATGAACGCGCAGGTCGGTGATGGCATCGTCGGTGACGTCGGCCATGCGCAGTCGCTCAGCTATCGACCAGCGCAGGCGGCGCGGAAGGTCGGGCGCGACCTGGGTCAGGTACGCGTACAGCCATTCGGTGCGCCCGACCAGGAAGGGGAAGTCGGTGTTCATCATCTTCCGGATCACCAGCATCGGCAGCGGGGCGTCGAGCGGCCGGAAGTCCTTGTTCCACAGGCCGGATACGCCGCAGCCGGGGTAGAACTGGCCGAGCATCAGGCCCTGTTCCACCACCGCGGTCTTGCGGGCCAGGTGCACGGCGTCGATCAGTTCGTGGCGGGTGAGGCCGGGAAAGACGGTGACGGAGGCCAGCATTCGGGCATCCGCGTCGGTGCGCAGGCCGCGATAGATCTCGAAGGCGTCGTCCAGGGCGGCGGTCATGGCCTCGACGGTCAGCTCGTCGCCGCCCGGCACGGCGGCCACCCACAGGTTGTGATGGGTGATCGTATGGCGGACAAAGGGACACACCGGGCCGTCGCGGCCCAGTCGCGGATGCGGGTGGACCAGGTAGTCGCCGACGTAGCGAATCAGGTTGGCGACCAGGGGATTCTGCCGCGACCACGCCCCCGGATCGTCGTAGAGGTTGCACCACTCGAGGCCGGTGCGGGGACCGGCTTGCCTGCGCGCGGCCGAGGAGGTCACGGTGCGGTCCGGGCCGGGACCGCGACGCGCTCGAGGTGCCTGGCCAGCAGCGGGCCGATCACCGCGACGACGGCCGGGTTGGTCAGCTGGGCGTGCGTGGCGGGCACCGGGTGTTCGATGAGGTCACCGGTGACGAAGGGACGCCACAGCTCGGCGCCGAACAGTTCGGTCATGCCGCGGGTGGCCGAAAAGTACAGCAGGTCACCGTCGAAGACGCCGGGACGGTAGTTGTGCGAGAGGGCGACGCCGTCGACGTAGCCGCGGTGCAGGCGTTCGAGCTGGGCCGCCGCTAGTCCGGTGCCGAATGACGCACCCGCGCGGGCCAATTCGGTGGCGGCCTCGGCGGCGCTCAGCTCGGGCAGGGTGTCCGCGTCGGCCGGTTCGTCACCGAGCAGGTGGGTCAGCAGATCTCGCATCCGCGGCACCGGCGGCGGGTCGGCGCCGTCGGGGAAGACGATGCTGTCCAGCATGACCAGCGCGGCGACCGAGGCGCCGCGGGCGCGCAGCCGGACGGCGATCGCGTGCGCGATCTGACCGCCGAGGGACCAGCCGAGCAGGTGGTACGGGCCGTCGGGCTGAACGCGCGTCATCGCCGCCACATAGCTGTCCGCGAGGTCGTCGATCGTGCTGATCGCGCCCGCCCGGCCGGTAAGGCCGGGCGCCTGCAGGCCGTACACCGGGCGGTCGGTGATGTGCTGGGCCAGACCGGCATAGCACCAGGCCAGCGGGACGGCCGAGTGGACGCAGAACAGGGGCGGGCGGGTTCCCCTGCGGCGCAGGGTGAGCAGGACGCCGAGGGCGTCGTCGGCGGCGTCGTCCACGCCCGCGTAGCCGGCGATGCGCTCGGCCAGCGCCTCGACCGTGGGTGTGGTGTAGAACCAGCGCACCGTCACCGGAACGTCCGTCGCGGCGGCCAGCTCGGCCGAAACCGATACGCCCAGTAAGGAATTCCCGCCTAGCTCGAAGAAGTCGTCGTCCAGGCCGACGCGCGATTGCCCGGTGGCCGCACCGATGCGCTCGGCGACCAGCTGTTGTACCGCGGTCTCGGGAGCGCGATAGGGCCGCGGCGCGGGCACCGGCGCGGGCAGGGCGGCGCGATCGAGTTTGCCGTTGCCGGACACCGGGAGCCGGTCGAGTTCGATCAGCGCCGACGGGACCAGCGCCGCGGGCAGGGTGTCGCGCAGCCTGCGCAACGTGCCGGCGGCATCGAACCGAATCCCCGGCGCCGCCACCACATAACCGACCAGGCGGGCCTCCGGGCGCCCGGCATCGGCGACGGTGACCACCGCGTGCGCGATCCCCGGCGCCGCGAGCAGGGCCGACTCGACCTCCGCCGGTTCGATGCGCCGTCCGCGCACTTCGACCTGCCCGTCCGCGCGGCCGAGGAATTCGAACGCACCGTCCGGGCCCGCGCTGACCAGATCGCCGGTGCGATAGAGCCGTTGCCCGATGCCGAACGGATCGGCGATGAACCGGACGGCGGTGCCCGCGGGGTTACGGAGGTACCCGTCCGCGACACCGAGTCCGCCCAGGTACAGCTCTCCCCTGGCACCCGGCGGGACCTGCGCCAGCCGCGAATCGCACACCACCGCAAGCACTCCCGGCAACGCCGCGCCGATCGTGATCGGCTCGTCGGGTGCCATCGCCGCGGTCTGGGTTGCCATGATGGTGGTTTCGGTCGGCCCATAGCCGTTGAACAGGCGGACGTGCGGCGCCCATCGGCGCACCAGTTCCGCCGGGCAGGCTTCACCGCCGACCACCACCGCGCGCAGGCGGGGTAGCTCGGCGGGCTCGAGCGTGGCGAGAACGGCCGGGGTGGTGAGGAAATGCGTGCCGCCGGTGTCGGCGATCAGCCGGGACAGCGCGGCGCCCGCGACCACCGCGGCAGGCTCGACCACCAGGCGCGCGCCCGCCGCGAAGCAGGCGAGGAGCTCGAGCAGGTGCGCGTCGAACGACGGGGCATGGGCGTGCAGTACGACCGAATCCCGTTCGACGCCATAGTGTTCGGTGATGTAGTCGGTGAGCGAGCCGAGCCCGCGATGGGTGACCAGCACACCCTTCGGCACGCCGGTGGTGCCCGAGGTGTAGATCAGGTAGGCCGGATGATCAGGCCGCAACGACCTCGGCCGTTCCGCGTCGTCGATCGGCGTGCTCGCCCGCCGATCGGTGTCCGCCAGCGTCCTGGCGTCGTCGAGGGTCAGCCAATGAATGCCGCGCCTCGCCGCACCCTTGCGACCGCCGACGGCGCCATCGGCCCGCGCGATCGGCCGCTGCGCGCCGTCTCCGGCGGGGATCGGGTCGTCCGCCCGAGCCGCGAAGGCCGTGTCACACGGCAGGCAGTCGCGCACCGCGGTGACCGTAAGTCCCTGTCGTGCTCCGGAATCCGCGATAATCCTGGCGATCCGATCGACGGGATCGTTCGGATCGACCGGCACGAAACACGCTCCGGACTTGGCGACCGCCCACAGCGCGAGCACCGATTCGAGCGAGCGCGCGATGGCGACCACGACGAACTCGCCGGGCCGGGCGCCGCCGGCCATCAGTTCGCGGGCCCAGCGGGATGATGCCTCGTCCAGCTCGCGGTAGGTCAGCGCGCGCGGGCCGTCCTGCACCGCGACGCCATCCGGAACCAGGCCCGCGCGAAGCAGATCGGGCAGCACCCGGATCGGGCCCGCCGGCTCCGCTGCCACCGGAGCCGGCGGAGTGAGGTCCAAAGCCGTTATCGGGCAGTCGGATTCGGCGGCGAGGAAGCGGGCGAAGTAGTCGAGGAACATGCGGTGGTGCCAGGCGAGCAGGTCCGGCCGGTAGCGGGCCGGGTTGGCGTGCAGGTCGATGCTGATCGAGCGTTCGTCGGGACCGGCCTGGTAACCGTTGAGCAGGAGGTCCTCGACCGGGCCGAGGGACAGCAGCCGCACCTGCCCGGTCAGTGCGCCGAGGCCGAACGGCTCGGTAAAGCCGAGGACGTTGACGACCGGCCCGAATCCCCCGCGGACCACCTGCTGCCTGCCGCGATCGTGCTGCATGTCCTCGTAGCGGTAGCGCTGATGGCGCAGCGCGCCGATCACCCGGGAGCGCACCTGGGCGATCACCGAGCCGACCGTGCCGGTGTCGAAGCCGTTCAGCCGCAAGGGGACCACGTTCGACATCGAACCGGCGGAGCGGCGCAGGGCCGCGGTGGGGCGCGCGGTGACCGGCAGGGTGAGCGCGACCTCGCCGCGGCCGGTCATCCGGGCCAGGTAGCAGGCGAACGCGGTGACGGCCAGTTCGGGGAAGGTCGCGCCGTGGCGGGCGCGGGCGGCGGCGACCAGTTCGGCGGTCGCGGCATCCAGTGTCGCGGTGACTCGATGCGGTTGGGGCCGCGGCGCGGCAGGACGCCCGGCCAGGCCGAGCGGTTCGGGCAGGGTCTCGAGTTGGTCGTGCCAGTAGGCGCGGTCGGCCGCGGCGCGATCCGAATCCTGGTATCGGCGTTCGTCTTCCAGCAGCTCGGGCACGGACAGGGGCCGGATCGTCGTCGATCGGGCCGGTTCCGGCATCGTCACCGACTCATGTTGGGCCGCAACGGTGTTCACCGCCGCGTCCAGGGTCTGGGTCGAACCCGATGTCGCGCTGCCGGACTCGGAGTCCGCCGAGCGCCACAGCACCCGTGCGGCCGGACACCGATGGCCGCTGCCGGACTCGCGAGCGACGCGCAGGGGCGAGGGGCCGGAGCCGGCCGGCAGCGCCGGGCCGAGCCCCTGCCCCGCAACGATTTCCGCGCGGTACAGCTCGCCGGTGCGCCGGAGTACCGCCGCGGCGCCCACGCCGTCGACCACGATGTGGTGGCTGCGCAGGTACAGCAGATGGCGATCCGGCGCCGTTCGGAACACCGTCGCCACGGTGAGCTCGCCGGTGAGCGGATCGAGCGGTGCGCTGTAGTCGCGCTCCATCCGCTCCTGCGCCGCGGCGATCGGGTCCGCCTGATCGGTCAGGTCCACGACCCGGATCGACAGCTCCGCCGTGGCGTCGACGTACTGCCGCGGATAGCCGTCGACGAGGCGGAATCGCAGGTTCGGGGATTGGAGTTCGCGGGCCGCGCGGCGGGCGCAGCACGACATCAGGGCGACGTCGAGCGGGCCGGACAGGTCCAGATACATCGCGACCGTGATCGGCACCTCCGGCTGCAACTGCTGGGCCACCCACCAGCGCAACTGCGCCGTCGACAGGGGGTACACCGGCGGTGCCGCGGCGTCTGTCCGGTCGATCGACACCGTGTCGTCGGCTCCGGTCAACACGCCTCCCTAGGATTCGGCAGCCACCGCTGAATCATCCACGGGCAAACTTACGGCATCCAGGCTCGAACGAGTCGTAATTCCAGCACCATCGGCGCGTGCTGAGCCTGCTGTCAGCGCGAATGCCGAACGGAGGTTCCCTCGGGCCCGTCGAACCGCACGCTATGCCCCCGCCGGGCATCCCCCGCGCTACACCACCGCCGTCAGCCCGACCCCGCGCGCCATCTCGTGCCGCGAGCCCAGATCAGCGCCCCCGCAACGCAGCGCGCAGGCCCGAGCCGGACGCACGGACGCACGGACGCACGGACGCACGGACGCACGGACGCACGGACGCACGGACGCACGGACGCACGGACGCACGGACGCACGGACGCACGGACAAGGCAACCGGGAGCTCGTAGTTCGCCGCCGAATCGATCAGACGACGCGCGTCCGCACCATGTCTCGCGCGGCGACGCGGTAGCGGTCGGCGATGAGCCGGACCACCGCTGGATGTACGCCGATGGGCTCGGCGACGCCATCCGCCCCCGCGTCACCTAGGCGCTGATGAAACAGGCCGTGCGCCAACAGATATGACGCGACGAAGACCCGCTCGGCGCCGGACGCACGAAGATCCGCGACCACTTCCGCGACCCGTGGCGTACCGGTGGCGATGTAACCGAGCCGCACCGGCGTACCGAGCCGCTCGGTGAGCATGGCGGCGGCCCGGCGAACATCCTGGCGCGCACGGGGATCCGACGATCCGGCCGCCGCGAGCACCACCGCGGCACCGGGCCGCCAACCCGCGGCACGCAACCGCATGGTCATGATCCGGGCCAACGCCGGATCCGGCCCCATCGCCGGCGTCACCGCCACCGCGGGATGCGCGCTCTGCGCCACCTCCCGCGGCACGTCCTGGTACACGTGATAGCCGGAGGCGAGAAACGCCGGAACCACCACGGCGGGAACGGATTCCCCCGCCGACTCGAGCAGATCGCGCAACACCTCGGCGGGTGAAGGACCGAGCACGTCGACGAACGCGGTCCGCACCGCCGCGGCCGCCCAGGGCAGCTCGGCATCGCGCCCCGAAACCGCGACGCCGAGCTCCCTGGCCACCGCCTCGGCCAGCGCGGCGATCATCTGGACCCCGCGGTTGCTCCTGGTGCCGTGTGCCACCAGCACCAGGGCGGGATCGGTCATGGCGTCCCCAAGGTCTGCACGTACCGCCGCGGCATGACCGGGTCGGACGCCGCCAGCTCCGGTCGCGGATTGTTGTCGATGCATTCGGCCGCGTCCAGCGCCAGCCGGTAGCCGCGCTTGACCACGGTCTGAATCGCCTTCGGCGCGCCGAGGCCGGCGCGCAGCCGGGCGATCGCCGTCTCGACCGCGTGCGTGTCGTCACCGCCGCCGGGCAGCGCGGCCAGGAGGTTCTCCCTGGAGACGACCCGGCCGGGCTGACGCGCCAGCGACCGCATCAACGCCATCGGCGCGGGTGCGAGCTGGCGCACCTCGCCGTCGACCACGACGCAGCCGCCGCGCACGCTGAGCGTGTGCCCGGCGGCGTAGATCCGATTGGCCCGCCGCGGCAGTTCCTCGGCCACATGCCGGGCCAGCGCGCCGAGCCGAGCCCGGCCCGGCATCGACGTCGCCACGCCGAGCTCCTCCAGCGGCGCGGCGGTGATCGGGCCCACGCACGCGGCGAGCACTCGCCCGCGCAGCGCGTGCAGCACGCCGTCGAGCAATCCGGTTTCCTTGGCCCGCATCAGCATCGACGCCACCGCGGGTGCGCTGGTGAACGTCACACAGTCCAGGTTCGACGTCACGATGGCCTCGATCAGCTGGTCCATCGGACCCTGATCCTCGGGCGGCACCCACCGATACACCGGCACCGGCACGACATCCGCACCGGCACAACGCAATACCTCGCAGAAGTCGGGCACCGGCTCCCACTCGGTGGTGGCGCCGTGCAGCTGCACGGCGATCCGCACGCCCTCCACGCCCTCGGCGAGCAGGTGATCGAGCACCTCGGCCGACGATTCCGACGCGGGCGACCATTCCTCCCTCAATTCGGCGGCGCGGATGGCGCCCTTGGCCTTCGGACCGCGCGCCAGCATCCGGGTGGCGCCCAGGGTCGCGCGCAGGTGCTCCGCGACACCCCAGCCCTCGGCCGCCTCCATCCAGCCGCGGAAGCCGATCCCGGTGGTGGCCACCGCGATGCGCGGCGGATCGAGGATGAGCTGCCGGGTGACCCGCTCCAGCTCGGTGTCGTCGGCCAGCGGGATGATCCGGATGGCCGGGGCGGACACGATGTCGGCACCGCGCCGCCGCAGCAGCGTGGCGAATTCGTCGGCGCGCCTGGCCGCCGTGATGCCGATGGTGAAACCGGCAAGGCAGGGGCCTGCGTCGATGGTTGTCATGCGGTTCACCCGTCCGAGGAGGCGAGTCCGGAAGTCACCGGCTCGTTGGAGATCGACACGATGCCGTCGGCTACGCGGACCGCGTACACCGGTAGCAGCGCCGATTCGTCGTCCAGGCAGTGCCCGTCGACCAGGGAGAACGCCTGCTTCAGCAGGGGCGAGGCGACGACGGGGACGCCGCCGCGGTCACCGACGATGCCGCGCGACATGACCGCGGCCCGGCCGATCGGATCGATGTTGCCCACGGCGTAGAGCATGCCGTCGGCCAGCAGGAACAGTGCGGCCTGGCGGCCGCCTCTGAGTAACACCGCGACGCCACGGCCGGGGATCAGGTAGTCGAGCCGGCACGCCTGGGTCCAACCGGTGGCGGTAACTGCGGCGATGCCGGGGGTATCGATCACGGTCATGGGTGTCATCCTCCAAACGCCTTACCCATTGGTACAGGCGCCCTGTTTCTGTGCGGTTAAGCCGTCATTTCCCGGGCGTGGCGGTGCTGGTTCCCGCGCCGACGGGCAGGTCCGGCATACCGAGCAGGACCGGCACCTTGCGTTCCCCGGTGTCGTCGAACGCGATGGTGGGATCGGTCTCCTCGGGGGCGTTGACGAAGGAGACGAAACGCGACAGCTTCTCCTCGTCCTCGAGCACGGCGGCCCATTCGTCGCGGTACCCGGCGACGTGCTCGGCCATGGCCGCCTCCAGTTCGGCGGCGATGCCGAGGCTGTCCGCGCAGACGACCTGCCTGAGGTAGTCCAGGCCGCCGTCGAGCGCCTCCTGCCACGGCGCGGTGCGCTGCAACCGGTCGGCGGTGCGGATGTAGAACATCAGGTACCGGTCGATGTATTTGATCAGCGTCTCGTCGTCGAGGTCGCCTGCGAGCAGCACCGCGTGCTTGGGGGTGAGGCCGCCGTTGCCGCCGACGTAGAGGTTCCAGCCGTGTTCGGTGGCGATCACGCCGACGTCCTTGCCCCGCGCCTCGGCGCATTCGCGGGCACAGCCGGACACGGCCAGCTTCAGCTTGTGCGGGGAACGCAGTCCGCGGTAACGCTTTTCGAGCAGCACGGCCATGCCGACCGAGTCCTGCTGGCCGTAGCGGCACCAGGTGGAGCCGACGCAGCTCTTCACCGTGCGCAGCGACTTGCCATAGGCGTGACCGGATTCCATGCCGACGTCGACCAGGCGCTGCCAGATCCGCGGCAGCTGTTCCACCCGCGCGCCGAACAGGTCGATCCGCTGACCGCCGGTGACCTTCACGTACAGGCCGAATTCCTTGGCGATCTGGCCGATGGTGATGAGCTGGTCGGGGGTGACCTCACCGCCGGGCATCCGGGGCACCACCGAGTAGGTGCCGTTCTTCTGCAGGTTGGCCAGGAAGTGGTCGTTGGTGTCCTGGAGTGCGGCCTGTTCGCCGTCGAGGATGTGCTCGCTGGAGGTCGAGGCGAGGATGGAGGCGACCGTCGGCTTGCAGATGTCGCAGCCGGTTCCCTTGCCGTACTTGGTGATCAGGCCGGAGAAGGTGCGGATGCCGGTGACCTGGACGATCTGGAACAGCTCGGCGCGCGACTGGCCGAAGTGCTCGCACAGCGCCTTGGACATCTCCACACCGGACTGTTCCAGGAGTTTCTTGAGCATGGGAACGCAACCGCCGCAGGAGGTTCCGGCGGACGTGCACTTCTTGACGCCCGGGATGTCGCACGCGCCCTCGGCGATGGCGCCGCAGATCGCACCCTTGGAAACGTTGTTGCAGGAACAGATCTGGGCGTCGTCGGGCAGCGCGTCGGCGCCCAGTTCCGCGCCTGCGGGCGAGATCAGCGCGGCGGGTTCGGCCGGCAGCGGACGGCCGACCAGCGGGCGCAGCGCGGCGTAGGCGGTGGCGTCGCCGACCAGGATGCCGCCGAGCAGGATCCGCGCGTCATCGGAGACAACGAGTTTCGCGTAGGTGCCCTTGGCGGCGTCGTGCAGCACCACCGACAGCGCGCCCTCGGTGACGCCGTGCGCGTCGCCGAAGCTGGCCACGTCGACGCCCATCAGCTTGAGCTTGGTCGACAGGTCCGCGCCGGGGAATTCGCCCGCGCCGCCGAGCAATCGGTCGGCGACGATCTCCGCGGTGGTGTAGCCGGGGGCGACCAGGCCGTAGCAGGTGCCCTCGACCGCGGCGCATTCGCCGACGGCCCAGATGTTCGGGTCCGAGGTGCGCAGGCCGAGATCGGTGCTGATGCCGCCGCGCGGGCCGACCTCGAGTCCGCTGTCGCGGGCGATCTGGTCGCGCGGGCGCACGCCGGCGGAGAAGACCACGAGCGCGGCGTCGATCACCGTGTCGTCGGACAGGCTGACCCGAATGCCGTTGTCGGCCGCGTCGATCGAGGCGGTGCCGACGCCGGTGTGCACGACCAGGCCGAGATCGGTGACCAGGCGTTCCAGGATCGCGCCGCCGCCCTCGTCCACCTGGGCGGGCATCAGCCGCTGGTTGTACTCGACCACGTGCGGCGTAAGACCAAGCAGCCGAAGCGCGTTCGCGGCTTCGAGGCCGAGCAGGCCGCCGCCGACCACCACGCCGACCGCCCCCGGCCCGGCGGCCGCGGCGGCTGCCCGGATGCCGTCCAGGTCGTCGATGGTGCGGTAGACGAAGCACTCCGGGCGGTCGTGTCCCGGAACCGGCGGCACGAACGGGTACGAGCCCGTGGCGAGCACCAGCGCGTCGTAGGCGATGGTGTCGCCGGCCGAGGTGGTGACCCTGCGGGCGTCCCGGTCGATCGTCTCGGCGCGCTGGCCGAGCCGCAGCTCCACCAGCGCGTCCCCGGCGTACTCGTTGCCGGGCAGCGCCAGCGCGGCGGCGTCCCAGGCCCCCACGTACGCGGACAGGCCGACACGGTCGTAGGCGGGCAGGCGCTCCTCGCTCAGCACGATCACCCGCCACCGGCCCGCCTCGTCCCGCGAGCGCAGCGCCTCCACGAAACGGTGCCCGACCATGCCGTGGCCGACGACCACGGCGGTCTTGCGCGCGGCGGGTGCGACTGGGTGATTCGTCGGGGTGCTCAACAAGGGCCTCCAATGATCCGGTTGGCCCCACGGTAGGAAACAGGTATTGCCGCCATGCTGCGCGCGATGACCGGAGCGTCAACGGTTGCTCACGGGTCGGCAGATCCCTACGTGAGCACGGCGCAATATTGCGCGAGTGTGACGCACCGATTTCCGCGCGTCACCAAAAGCCGACCTCGTAGAACCGGCCGGTGAGATGTACCGCCGAAATCATGAACGCCGCCGCACCGCACCGCAACTCGAACGGTGAGATCGCCGCCGGCGCGGCACCCGAGTCTCGCCGGACCGCGCGGAGCGGCGGACGCGCGCGGTCAGTTCCAGGTGTCCTCGAGCATGCGCGGCTTGCACGCCTGCCAGGCGCCGGCGAGCAACACCAGGACGGCCACGCCGAGCAGGATGAACGGCGCGAGCCAGCCGTCGGTGGCCGAGTGCAGGACGCCGAACAGCAGCGGGCCGACGCAGGCGACCGCGTAGCCGACGCCCTGGGTGAAGCCGGAGAGCGCGGCCGAGCCGCCGGGGGTGTTGGTGCGCAGGTTGATCAGGGTCAGCGCCATCGGGAAGGTGCTGGGGCCGAGACCGAGCAGCACCACCCAGAGGATGGGCGCGCTCATCGGGGCGACCAGCAGGCCGACGAACGAGGCGACGAAGAAGGCCGCACAGCCGACCACGACGGGGAACGGATTGCGGAACCGCGTGACGACCGTCGGCGCGCTCAGGGCCGCGACCAGACCGACCACCGCGAACAGACCCAGCATCGATCCGCCGAAGCCGGCGCTCGCTCCGGCGTCGCTGAGGATCTTGGGCAGCCAGGTGAACATCGCGTAGGTGATCAACGACGTCATGCCGAACATGCCCGCCATGCCCCAGGCCACCGGCGAACGCCAGACCCGGCCCGCGCGCGGGGCGTCGGTGGGCAGCGCGGTGGTGTCGTTGACGTCGCGGCCGCGCCGGTCGCGCAGCACGCCGAGCCACGGCAGCACGGCGGCGAAACCGAGCACCGACCACAGGCCGAGGGAGATCCGCCAGCCGTGCGCGTCCGCGATCGGCACCGCGATGAACGCGGGCACCACGGTGCCGAGCTGCACCATCATGATGTAGAGCGAGCTGACCACCGCGAGCCGGTCGGCGAAGTAGCGCTTCACCAGCGGCGGGATCACCACGTTGCCGATGCCCATGCCGGCCAGGGCCAGCGCGGAGAAGACGAGGAGTTCGCCGGTGCCGGACAGCAGCACTCGAACGAGCTGACCGAGGCCGGCCATCAGCATGGCGACCAGCGCGGTGCGCTCGAGTCCGAGGCGGCGGACCAGAACCGGGGTGAGCAGACCGGAGACGGCGAACATCGCGGTCGGGATCATGCCGAAGACGCCGACGACCGCGGTGCCGTAGCCCACGTCGTCGCCGATGCGTTCGGCTAGTGGGCTGAACGCGGTGACCGCGACGCGGAGGGTGAGCGCGGACATAACGATGGCGGCCAGAACGAGCAGCCGACCCTCCGTCAGCGCGCGCCGACGCCGCTCGACCTGCGGTGATTCCTGCTCGGTCGAAGTTTTCTGGAGGGTTGCAGTCACCGAGAAATCATAGGATGACCGGATGATAGGAGGCAACGATTTGTGATGAGCGGTACTCTATGCAAGTGCAACCAGTCCGGCGCACCAGCCTCATCGCCCAGGTCACCGAGCAGCTGCGTGCCGAAATCCGTTCCAGCCGTTGGCCCATCGGCTCCCGCATCCCTACCGAACCGGAGCTGACCGAGCTCACCGGAACGGGTCGCAACACCGTGCGCGAGGCCGTCCAGGCGCTCGTGCACGCGGGGATGCTGGAGCGACGCCAAGGTTCGGGAACCTATGTGATCGCCTCCTCCGACCTCGGCGGCACGCTCGGCAAGTACTTCGCCGACGCCGAAGAGCGTGATGTCCTCGAACTACGGCTCGCGCTCGACACCACGGCCGCCGCGCTGGCCGCGCGCCGCCGCGACGACGGCGATATCGCGAACCTACTCCAGCTGCTCAGCGAGCGGGACAAGGCCTACAACGACGACAACCCGACGGCGATCGAGTCCGACGTCGAGTTGCACCGCGCCATCGTGGTGGCCAGCCACAACGCCGTCTACCTCGAGTTCTACGACTCGCTGCTGCCGATCATCGAACAGGTGATCCGGGCCAGGACGTTGAAATCCGACGACTCCTTCCCCGAGGAGCACGCCGAACTGGTGCACGCGGTGATCGACGGCGATCCCCAGCGCGCGGCCGAGGCGGCCCGCTGCTTCCTCAACACCCTGATCGCCGAATACCCGGACGTGCGCTGACCGCTCGTTCGCCCGCGACGGACGCCAGGTGAGCGACTCTCACCAGGCGTCCGTGGCGTATGTGAGTCGGAATTGCCTCGAACGTCACGCGAAGCCACGGTGCCGCAACAACCGGCCCCTACGTTGTGAACGACCGTAGCAAGGCAACTCGACTCCGCCGGCGGCGCCAGTGCCGCGATGAGGGCCGGTCGAGTGCGAACGAGAGGACGCCGATGACTGCCATCGCAGCCGCAACCGGCACCGAGTCGGACACCGCGACTGACGCTCCATCGGACACCCCGGCCTTCCAGCACCAGACCAGGGGACGCTGGCTGGAGCAGTGGGAGCCGGACAACCAGGAATTCTGGGCATCCGGTGGCGCGCGGACCGCCCGGAAAAACCTGATCTTCTCGGTGTTCGCCGAGAACCTCGGCTTCAGCATCTGGGTCATCTGGGGCACCGTGGTCACCAGCATGGGCGCCGCGGGCTTCGGCTTCCTGGCCGGCCTCGGCAAGGGCGACCCGACCGCGGTGAGCAACGCGCTGCTGCTGTCGTCGACCCCGACCCTGGTCGGTGCGGCCCTGCGCATTCCGTACACCTTCGCCATCCCGAAGTTCGGCGGGCGGGCGTTCACCGCGTTCAGCGCGGCGATGCTGCTCATTCCGACGCTCGGGCTGGCGTACTTCATCAACCAGCCGGGCACGCCCATGTGGGTGTTCATGATCCTGGCCGCGCTGGCCGGCGTGGGCGGCGGCAACTTCTCCTCGTCGATGTCGAACATCAACTTCTTCTTCCCCGAGGGTAAGAAGGGCGCGGCGCTCGGCATCAACGCCGCGGGCGGCAATCTCGGTGTGGCACAGACCCAATTGGTGCTGCCGCTGCTGATCACGCTCGGCACCCACCTCACGGCCAAGGACGCGGCGGGCTACCGGTTCGGCATCACGCTGTCGGTCCTGGTGTGGGTGCCGTTCATCCTGCTCGCGCTGTTCGGCGCGCTGCGCTACATGGACAGCATCGCGACGGCCAAGTCCGACGGCCGGTCCTACCGGCTGGCGCTGACCAACCGGCACACCTGGGTGATGGCGCTGCTGTACGTCGGCACGTTCGGCTCGTTCATCGGGTTCTCCTTCGCCTTCCCCACCCTGATCAAGGCCAACTTCCCGAGCCTGGCGAGCATCGGCTGGATCAGCACCATCGGCAACCTCGCCTTCCTCGGCGCGTTCGTCGGCTCGTTCAGCCGTCCGATCGGCGGCTGGGTGTCGGACAGGGTCGGCGGGGCGAAGATCACCCTGTTCGTGTTCGCCGGCATGGCCGTCTCGGTCTGCCTGATCATGGCCGCGCTGGAGCTGAAAAGCTTTCCGCTGTACCTGATCTCGTTCCTGGTGCTGTTCGTGATGACCGGCATCGGCAACGGCTCGACCTATCGGATGATCCCGACCATCTTCAGCGCGATCTCCAAGAAGTACGCCGCCGAGCACGGCCTGGACATCAGCGAGTCGACCGCCTCGGCGCGGCGGCAGGCCGGTGCGGCGATCGGCGTGATCGGCGCGGTGGGCGCCTCCGGCGGCTGGGTGTTGCAGCAGGCGCTGCGGCTGTCCAACACGCACTATCACACGATGGCGCCGGCCTTTTGGGCTTACGCGGTGGCGTTCCTGCTGATGGGCGGGGTCACCTGGTGGTGCTACCTGCGGTCCTCGTTCGCCGTGGAGCGGGTGCCGTCGCTGGCCTACGCCAAGGTGTAACCGGCACCGCGCACAACGCCGTCGGCCGTCGAAGGTCTCTGCCGCACAGGGACTTTCGGCGGCCGACCGGATTACTCAGAGCAGGAGGCGGACCATGTCCGCCGTGCGGGCCAGACCGGGGAACGCCTCCGGCGTCGAGCGCGGATGCAGCGCGTGCACCGCGAGCCGGAACATGACCGCGCGCAACAACATCTGCGGCCACTCCGGCAGATCCCGCCACCGTTCCAGCAGTCCGTCGTCGGCGCCGCCCCAGGCCAGCGCGTCCACCACGATCACCCCGGCCGCCCACGGCGCAGGCCGCCAGTACGGCGTGATGTCGGTGAGACCGGGGGTGAACGTGCCGGCGAACAGCACCGTGCCGAACAGATCGCCGTGTACCAGCTGGGCGGGTGTCTGCACCGGCTTGCGCAGGGTGGCCAGCTGGCCGATGAGTTCCATGCTGCGCTGTCCGTCGGGCGAATCCGCCGAGGGCAGCGTGCCGCCCGCGCGCAGGCTGCGCAGCGGCACCGCCTCCCAGGCGGCCCGGTCGGCGGCGACGAACACGTCCACGTCGACCCACGGCGCCACCGGCGGCTGCACCAGGAACCGGGGCCGCTCGAGGTGCGTCGTCGCCTGATGCAGGCGCAGCGACACCGAGACCACCTCGTCGTGCCGGGGTTCCGGGACGCCTTCGAGATAGGTGTCGGCCCGCCAGCCGGAGACCACGTAGCGGCCGTCGGTCGCGCGCACCGGCCGCGCCAGGCGCAACCCGTCCACCTTCAGCGTCTCGCGCACCTTGGCCGACCATGCCGCCCGCGCGTGATCGGCGACCGGGCTGAGCACCACGTCCCCGAACCGCCACCCGCCTTCCCAATCGCCCACGGTAACCGGCGAAACCTCACGCAGACCAAACGTGGCACGCACGTGCTCAGGAGGTTCCACAGAAGTCACGGCCGTACCGTACCGCCGACCATGCCGCTGTACAGCACGCCGCGCCGAACCGCAACCCCCGCCCCCAGCTTCACTCCACGCGGACCGAGTGACCGAGGGCGAGCGTCGATTGGCCGAGGCGCCCCGGGCCGGTCAGTAGACCGGCAGGCTGGGGTCGATCTGGCGGGCCCAGGCGATGACTCCGCCCTGGAGGTGGGTGGCGTCGGAGAAACCGGCTCGCTTGAGCGCGGCCAGCGCCTCGGCGGAGCGGATGCCGGTCTTGCAGTGCAGCACAATCGGGCGGTTCTGCGGCAGCTCGGACAGCGCCTCGCCGGACAGGATGCGGTCCTTCGGAATGAGTTTCGCGCCCTCGATGTGCACGATGTCCCACTCCACCGGCTCGCGCACGTCGATCAGCTCGATCTCCTTGCCCGCGTCCAGCAGGTCCTTCAGCTCGCGCGCGGTGACCGTCGAGTCGGCCGCGGCGGCCTGGCCCTCCTCGGACACCACCCCGCAGAACGCCTCGTAGTCGATCAGCTCGGTGATCGGCTGACGCTGCGGGTCGCGGCGCAGCTTGATCGTGCGGTAGTTCATGTCCAGTGCGTCGTAGACCATCAGCCGGCCGAGCAGCGGCTCGCCGATGCCGGTAATGAGCTTGATCGCCTCGGTCACCATTACCGAACCGATGGACGCGCACAGCACGCCGAGCACCCCGCCCTCGGCGCAGGAGGGCACCATGCCCGGCGGCGGGGCCTCCGGGTAGAGGTCGCGGTAGTTGAGGCCGCGCCCGTCCGGTGCGTCCTCCCAGAAGACCGAGACCTGGCCCTCGAAGCGGTAGATGGAGCCCCACACGTAGGGCTTGTGCGCCAGCACCGCGGCGTCGTTGACCAGGTAGCGGGTGGCGAAGTTGTCGGTGCCGTCGACGATCAGGTCGTACTCGGCGAACAGCTCGACCGCGTTGTCCGGCTCCAGCCGGAGCTTGTGCAGCCGCACGTCGATGCCGGAGTTGATCTCCAGGATGGAGTCGCGCGCACTGTCGGCCTTCGGGCGGCCGATGTCGGACTCGCCGTGGATGATCTGGCGCTGCAGGTTGGACGCGTCCACCTCGTCGAACTCGACGATGCCGAGCGTGCCGACACCCGCGGCGGCCAGGTACAGCAGCGCCGGAGAGCCGAGCCCACCCGCGCCGATCACCAGGACCTTGGCGTTCTTCAGCCGCTTCTGCCCGTCCACGCCCAGGTCGGGAATGATCAGGTGGCGGCTGTAGCGGGCGACCTCGTCCTTGGTCAGCTCCGCGGCCGGCTCGACCAGCGGCGGCAGGGACTTAGGTGTTGACACGTCCAGGACTCCTCGCATCGAATGGGTCGATCTCGATGTGCAACACCCGCGACCAGACCGTTCTTCCCGTCTTATCGTCGCGCACCGGATGTCGCGTCAACCGCGGGGGTACGGCCAAGGGTTGAACCGGCACCGCTTGCCGTCCATCGGGACCACCCCGTCCGGTTCGAGCGTGGCGATGTCGTTGTTCTTGGTGCCGAAGGTCTGCTGCATCATCACCGGGGCCAGGCCGCCGTCGGTCTCGCACGGCTGGTGCTGGTGATAGCCGATGGCGTGCCCGACCTCGTGATTGATCTGGTACTGCCGGTAGGAGCCGATGTCGCCCTCGAACGCGATCGCGCCGCGCACCCAGCGGACCTCGGAGAGCACCACCCGGCCGAGATCGGCGTTGTAACAGGAAGAGTCGATCGGGATCTCGAAACCGCAGGCCTTGCGGCTGGATTCGCGCGAGGTGAGCGACACCCGGAAGTCGGTGTCGCCCTGGTCGACTCGGCGGAAGGCAAACTTCTGGTCGTGCGTCCAGCTCTTCGGGTTGGCGAGGGTGGACTCGATCAGCTTCGCCACCGACTCGTCGCCGCCGAGCGCCGAGGTGTCCACGCCGTCTTCGACCTCCACGGTGTACTTGAACACCGAGTCGGTGCCGGTGCCGACCTGTGCGGTCGAACCCGGCACCACATGCCAACTGCCCGTGCCGGTTTCGGCGAAGGTGCCGCCCTGCGGGAGCGCGCCGGACGGCAGGTCGGTGGGAAAGTGGCCGTCGCCGGTCGGTCCGCCGATGATGCCGTTGTTCGCGGCGCGCGGACTCAGATGCCCGAGGCCGGGCACACCGCCGACCGTGGTCGCCGGGTCGGAGCCGCGGACCGCGTCGACCACCACCAGCACCGTGACCGCGAAGAGCACCGGCAGGGCGTAGGCGCGCCAACCGTAGGTGGAGACGAATCGTCCCAGGGCGCTTTGCTTTTTGACGCTGCGCTCCGGACGGTCCCTGGATCGGCCCTCGGTCGCGGCGGTGGGATCCCAACTGGCGCGCAATGGTTGATGCGAACGGTCCCCCTGCCCGTAGAGGCCGAGCGGATCGTAGATCTCCACGCCGTTGCGATCACGTCGCGGCGCGGTCGAATCCGGCTGTGCTTCCTGGCCTGACCTTGCCACGGGTTCCGACCCTACGGAAGCGGGCGCGCCGGGGCCAGCACGGCGGCGCGAATCGCGCCCGCCGCCGGACGCAACCGGCGGATCGGCGTGCCGCTCCCCGGGTCGGTCGGCGCGGAAAGTCACGAACACCAGGTTCTCACAGGGCCGGGACGGCCCCGTCGGGCACGCCACATCCGCCGCCGGGTGCGACATTTCTCACCGCGTCGCACCAGTTCTCCGGGGCCGGTCTGCGGGCGGGCGGCAACCGAGTATCGTTCTTGGGATACCCGGTGCTTACCCCTTGCCGGGGAACCAACTGGGAGAGCCGAAATGACTGACCTCGTGGACCGGATGGCGTCCCGTAGATCGTCGTCCGAGCCCGCCAAACGCGGCACCCGGCTACCGCGTGACGAGCGTCGTCTGCAGCTACTCGCGGCAGCCAGCGAAGTCTTCGTGCAGCGCGGCTATCACGCGGCGGGCATGGACGAGATCTCGCAGTGCGCCGGCGTGAGCAAGCCGGTGCTGTACCAACACTTCACCAGCAAGCTGGAGCTGTATCTAGCCGTGCTGCAGAACTACGTGGACATGCTGGTGTCCAGCGTGCGGCAGGCGCTGCGGTCGACCACCGACAACCGGCAGCGCGTGCGCGCGGCCGTGCAGGCCTACTTCGATTTCGTGGACAACGAGATGCAGGGCTTCCGGCTCGTCTTCGAATCCGACCTGACCAGCGAACCGCAGGTGCAGCGCCGGGTCGAGCAGGCCACCGAGGCCTGTGTGGACGCGGTCTTCGACGTGGTGGCCCACGACTCCGGCCTGGACCCGTACCGGGCCAGGATCCTCGCGGTCGGCCTGGTCGGCGCGAGCCAATTCACCGCGCGCTACTGGCTGGAGGCCGACCGGCCAATCCCGAAGGAAGAGGCGATCGACACGACCGTCTCCCTCGCCTGGGGCGGTCTGTCCCGCGTGCCGCTGCACCCGATCGACTGAGTCTCGAACGAAGCGAGCCCCTGCATCCGATGGATTGCAGGGGCTCGTTGCTGTCGGCCTTGGCCGAGAGATCAGACGGTGGCGAAACCGACCCGGCCGCTGGTCACGGTGCCGATCTCGACGTAGGCGACCTTCGAGGCCTGGATCAGGAACTTGCGACCCTTGTCGTCGGTCAGGGACACGACGCCGCCGCTGCCGTTCAGCGCACCGGACACCAGCGCCTCGACCTCGTCCGGGGTCTGCGAGCTGTTGATCAAAAGCTCGCGCGGGCTATCCGAAATACCGATCTTGACCTCCACGGCCAACCTCCGAACGTAAGAGTCCTGTGCTGTCGATCCCAGGCTAGTGCAGGGCAAGGCCGTCCCGGCAGACGCCTGCCTGCGCCCTCAGCGAACAGGCGGGACCTGACGGCGCCCCGCACACCGTTGGGCGGGGCCGCGGGCCGTGGTGCGCTTACTTGGGCTCGATGAGCTGGATTTCCAGCTCGATGTTGACCTTGTCGCTCAGCATGCCGGGCAGCGGGCCGCCGACGCCGAAGTCGGTGCGCTTGATCGTGCCGGTGGCGGAGAATCCGGCGTGCCGATCGCCGGTCGCGCCGAACTCCTGCACGCCACCCCACTCGACGTCCAGGGTGACCGGCTTGGTGATGCCGCCGATCGTGGCCTCGCCCTCGACCTCGAAGCTCTCCGCGACCTGCACCGGCGCGGTGGCGCGGAAGGTCAGCGTCGGGCGGTTCGCGGCGTCGAGGAAGTCGGCGGTGCGGATGTGCGCGTCGCGGTCGGGGTTGCCGGTGTCGAACGACTCGAGGTGGATGGTCGCGCCGATGGTGGCGGCGCCGGACTCGTCGACCACGAATTCGGTCTCGAACTTGGTGAATCCGCCACGCACCTTGGAGATGCCGAGGTGGCGGATGGTGAAGGCCACCGACGAGTGCGCGGTGTCCAGGGTCCAGGCGCCGGGCTTGAGCGACTGGGCGGTCGTGGTGGACTCAGAGGAAGTTGTCATGTCGTCCACCTTTGCCGGACCACGGTCCGTTAACCAGACCGCCGTTATCCTGGACCTGACAGGGCGAGGCTAAGCCTCCTAGGACACGGCACGATGGATCCCATGGCTCGGAACGGTTTCGCGGAATTCCTCATCGCACGGCGTGCTGAATTGCGCCCCGGCGACGTCGGCATGCCGGAGGGCAGGCGGCGCCGCACCCCAGGATTACGCCGCGAAGAGGTCGCCGTCCGCGCCGGGGTGAGCGCGGACTATCTGGCCCGGCTCGAACAGGGCCGGGACAACAATCCCTCGGTGGCGGTGGTCGACGCCCTCGCCGACGCGCTGCTGCTGCGCGGCAACGAGCGCCATCACTTCAGCATGCTCGCGCTGGCCTCCGGCAACGAATCCCAGTGCCCCGGCAGCGAATCCGCCGAGGAGAAGATCGCCGACACGATCGAGTCGATCCTGCGCGCGTTGCAGCCGACCCCCGCGTTCGTGGTCGGCCGCAGGCTCAACGTGCTCGGCTGGAACGCGGCCTGGGCGGACTTCGTCGCCCCGCTCGGTCTGCTCGACACCGAGGGCCAGCCGAACCTGGCCTGGTACACGTTCCACGATCCGGCCGCGCGCGAGGTGCTGCGGAACTGGTCCGAGGCGGCGGACATGTTCACCGCCGCGCTGTCGCGGGCCAAGCTGCGCTGGCCGGGTGACAACTCCCTGCTGGAGACGATCGACGCGCTGCGCCGCCACCCGGATTTCGCGGCCCGCTGGAAGCCGCACCACGTCGGGGCGCGCGTCTCCGGCATGTTGCACATCGACCATCCGGTGCACGGCCTGGTGCGGGTTCCGTTCGAGACGCTCGAGGCCGATCGCGATCAGAGCGTCATCGTGTGGCTCACCGATCAGGCCCAGCCGCAGACGCACGGCCTGCGACTGGTCCGGCCGACCGCCGTCAACGAATAGGTCTCAGATTCCGAGCTTCGCCATGCGCTCGGCGTGGCTGGCCTGCATGCGCTCGAACAGCGCCGCGATGCCGTTGAGATCGCCCGCGGCGCCGAGCACCAGCTCGGTCAGCTCGTCGCGCTGCGCCATGACGTACTGGGCCTGGGTGATGGCCTCGCCGAGCAGGCGCCGGCCCCACAGGGTGAGCCGGTCGCGTTCGGAGCGGCTGGTCGCGACCGCGCGCCGCACCTCCTCGACGACGAACTCGGAGTGGCTGGTCTCGGCGAGCACGTCGCGGACCACCTCGGCGACCTCGGGCGGCAGCGCGCCGGCGATCTCGTTGTAGAAGTCCGCGGCGATGCCGTCGCCGACGTAGAACTTCACCATCGACTCGAGCCAGGTC
Organism: Nocardia sp. NPDC056564; assembly: GCF_042793755.1. Taxonomy (NCBI): domain Bacteria; kingdom Bacillati; phylum Actinomycetota; class Actinomycetes; order Mycobacteriales; family Nocardiaceae; genus Nocardia; species Nocardia sp. NPDC056564. The sequence continues at coordinate 146,693 of NZ_JBHTUR010000012.1, read as the reverse complement.
GAGGGATCGGTGGACGCGTGGTAGGCGTCCAGCGCGCGCACGAACGGCGCCATCGCGTCGAAGATGTCCACGCCGCGCTCGGCCAGCGCCGACTCCAGCGCGTTGAAGTGGCCCATCTCGGCCGAGGCCATCTTGGCCACGGCAACCTTGCCGCGCAGCGACGGCGACAGCTTGGCTTCCTCGGCCAGCCGGTAGAACGCGGAGATCTCACCGTAGGCGAGCACCGCGAACAGATCTATGACGCCGGGATGGTCGGCGGAGACGGAATCGGTCGACGAAACACCCAGCGCGGCAGGTGACTGTGCTCCCATGGCCCCAGCCTAGTACTCGGAAACCGGTGCGCCGCCGGGGAGCGAAAGTTGTCCGGAATTCAGGCGTTCTCCGCGAGGAACTTGTCCAGATACGACCAGGTCGTATCCCTGGCCTCCGGTCCGGTGAGGATGCCGAGGTGGCTGCCGGGGGCGGTTTCGTAGCGGACCGAGGCGGCGCCGGTGAGCGTCCTGGTGCCCGCCTCGACGGCGGCGGCCGCGGTGATCACGTCGGCGGGACCGCCGACCAGCAGCACCGGCGCGCTCACCTGAGCCAGCTCGACGCGCCGCGCGCCCAGGCGCACGACGCCGCGGCCGATGTCGTTGTTCAGGATCAACCGGCCCCACAGCTGGTTGTAGAACCGGCCGGGGTAGCCGGGCATCTCGGCCATGAAGCGGTCGATGGTTTCCATCCTGGCCAGCGTCTCGGTGCGCGCGATATTGCTCGCGACGAACCACGGACGGGTCAGCTCGCGATCCCAGGCGGTGACCTTGTACGCGAATCTGGTCAGCGGTGCGGGCACGCCGCCCGCGGCGCGGATGAGCGTCGAGGTGCCGATGCCGCCGGTGAGCTTGGCGACGGCGCGCAGCTGCGGGATGCCGGTCATCTTGTCGTAGTCCAGCGGAGCGCCGACCGCGGTGATCGAGCGGATCGGCAACTTGGCATGCGCGGCCGCGGTGAGCAGGGCCAGGGTGCCGCCGATCGACCAGCCGACCAGATCGACCGGCGTGCCGTCCCGGTCGGCCGAGGTGCGCAGCACCGCCTCGGGCAGGATCTCGTCGATCCAGTCCTCGAAGCCCATCCGCCGGTCGCCGAAGGTGATCTCGCCGTAGTCGATCACGTACGGCGAACGACCGGTCTCCAGCAGGAAGCCGGCCAGGCTCTGATCGGGCCGCAGATCGAAGCAGCTGGCCGGCGCGGCCAGCGGCGGCACCAGCAGCACCGTGGAATCCGTTGCGGCCGAGGCCGTTCCGGTGACACCGGGGCGCTGCTCGAAGCGCCGCAGCTGCCGGTGCGGTTCGTCCCACAGCACCGTCGACGGGGTGGGGTCCGGTGCCTCGACGCCCGGACCGAAGGTCAACGCCCACGCGTTGCGGGCGGCGGTGGTGACGGTGTCCGCGATATTCACCCCGAGAATGTCTCACATCTCGGTACCGGCGGTAACAGGCAACTCCGGTTTCGCGGCTACCGCTTGCCCATCGCGAGCGGATTCGCCCGCGGCACGATGGCCGCGTGTACCCGGTCGGCCAGCGGCGCGAGCGAGGTGCGCAGCTCGGTCACCGCGTCGGCGGACAGCGCCGCCAGCGCGCCGTTCCAGGCCGCGTCGTCCGTGCTGGCCTCGACCCGGCCGAGCAGCTCGGCGCCGCTGCCGGTCAATGCCGGGTTGACCGGCTCCCCCTCGACCACTCCCCTGGCCCGCAGTTCGTCGAACGCGTCCGCCCACTCGCGTTCGGTGAGCCCGCGCGCCGCGCGCAGGACCGATTCCGTCGCCTTACCGGCCGCCGCCTGCATGACCATCGCCTGCCGTCCGGTCAGGCCGTGCGTCACCAGGGCCGCCACATGCCCGTCGCCGCGATGCTCGCGCAACGCGGTGGTCAGCTGCCACAGCGCGCCCACCGGGTCCGCGACCAGCGGCAGCGCCGCGTTCGCCGCGAACAGCGGCCTGCCGGTCGGATCCGCCTGCTCCAGCACCGGCGCGAGCAACGAGACCGCGCGGGCACACTCCGCGTCACCGGCCCCGAGCCCGCGTAGTAGGGCCGTGGATAGGTCGAGCCGGACCGCGAGGCACTGCTCCGGCGTGGCCCGCGACCAGGCCCCCGGCAGCGCTTTGCGCACCATTTCCGGATGGAATCCGGCGAACACCGCCTCCACTGTGGCGGGGGTCACCGCGCCGAGCGGCGCGGCCCGAAATGCGAAGTACGTTTGCCAGTAACCGCGCAGTCCGATCGCGACTCCTGCCTCCTTGACACCGGTCCCGAAATAGACCACGTCGTGTAGTGGTTCGAGAGTCGTCCAGATTTGCCGCGCGGGATGAATTGCCATGTCGCGCAGCGTACGTCGAGGAACGGCGGCGCGAGACCGGAGTTCGATTTCCGAATATGCGCCGACGGCAATTCGAGCCGCGCACAATATCACGCTACAATCGCACCGGACAACGAAAAGTTTCACTCGCTCGAGTTGCCGGATCTGTGCGTGCACCGCCCCGCGGTACCGGCCGACCGGCATGACGGGCAGAGGTTTCGTCGTTCAGGAAAATGTGCGCGCACCAGCTCCGCATCACCAGTGCGCCGCGCCGATGTCTCCCGAGGTAGCCGCCCAGTCGCAGCACCCGAAGACATCTCGAGCGTGGCCGGGTGAGTATCACAGGCGGAGACGTGGTCGTCGCGGGCCGACCGGTCCGCCCCACCTCGTGCGCGCGGGACGCGATTACGAGGAAGGCACGAACCTGAGCAAGATCACTGTCGAACAGGAACCCGGGGTGGCGGAGACGCTGTTGACCGCCGAACTGGACGCAACACATACCGCACCCACATTTGCCGAATTGGGCGTTCGCGACGAAATCGTCCGCGCGCTCGACGAGATCGGCATCGAACGTACTTTCGCTATTCAGGAACTCACCCTGCCGTTGGCGCTCGCCGGTGAAGATCTCATCGGGCAGGCCCGCACCGGCATGGGTAAGACCTTCGGTTTCGGCGTGCCGCTGCTGCACCGCATCGCCACCGCCGACACCGGCACCACGCCGCTGGACGGCACCCCGCGGGCCCTGGTCATCGTGCCGACCCGTGAGCTGTGCATCCAGGTCACCTCCGACCTGGAGAACGCGAGCAAGTACCTGACCAACCACCAGGGCCCGCTGAAGGTCGCCTCGATCTACGGTGGCCGCCCCTACGAGTCGCAGATCGCGGCGCTGCGCACCGGCGTCGACGTGGTCGTCGGCACCCCGGGCCGGCTGCTGGACCTGGCGAACCAGAACCACCTGATCCTCGGCAAGGTCGGCGTGCTGGTGCTGGACGAGGCCGACGAGATGCTCGACCTCGGCTTCCTACCGGACATCGAGCGCATCCTGACCATGGTCCCGGACAAGCGCCAGACCATGCTGTTCTCGGCGACCATGCCCGGCCCGATCATCACCCTGGCCCGCACCTTCCTGAGCCGCCCGACGCACATCCGGGCCGAGGAAGCGCACGAGACGGCCGTCCACGACCGCACCGCGCAGTTCGTCTACCGGGCGCACGCGCTGGACAAGGCCGAGCTGGTCGCCAAGATCCTGCAGGCCGAGGGCCGCGGCGCGACCATGATCTTCACCCGGACCAAGCGCACCGCGCAGAAGGTCGCCGACGATCTGGCCGAGCGCGGTTTCTCGGTCGGCGCCGTGCACGGTGACCTCGGGCAGATCGCCAGGGAGAAGGCACTCAACAAGTTCCGCAAGGGCGGCATCGACGTGCTGGTCGCGACCGACGTCGCGGCCCGCGGCATCGACATCGACGACATCACCCACGTGATCAACTACCAGTGCCCCGAGGACGAGAAGACCTACGTCCACCGGATCGGCCGCACCGGCCGGGCCGGGCGCACCGGTATCGCGGTGACCCTGATCGACTGGGACGAGCTCGGCCGCTGGGCCGCCATCGATAAGGCGCTCGGCCTCGGCATCGCCGAGCCGGTGGAGACCTACTCGCGCTCGCCGCACCTGTTCGCCGAACTCGGCATTCCCGAGGGCGTCACCGGCACGGTGCGCAAGGCCAAGCCGGAGCGCGACGAGGACGCGGTCGTGGTCGAGCGCCCGGCGCGCGCGCCGCGCAAGCGCAACCGCAAGCGGACCGTGCGCGGTCAGCCGATCGACGAGACCAACGGCAACGGCGCCGCGAGCAACGACGCCGAGGACTCGGCGAACGGCACGCACCCGGCCGAGGACGCGCAGGCCGACGAGAACGGCGAGCAGCCCGCCCGTCGCCGCCGCAGGCGGCGCAAGCCCGCGGGCGACGCCGAGAACGGCGCGGACACCGGTGCCGAGGCCACCGCCGAGGCCGCGAACGACGCCGAAACCGACGACGCGGACTCGGGCGATCAGCCCGCGCGCCGCCGGCGCAGGCGGCGCAAGCCCGCCGGTGACAACGCGAACGAAGACAGTGGTAGCGCGGTAGAGCCCGCCACGGCTTCGGTCTGACCCACCGGATCCGCTACTCTCGCAACCGTGCTCGCACCCGAGCGGCGAACGCGCGCCGACGTCATATCCGCTGCCGCGATCGCCGTGCTCGTGGTGATCGCGGCGGTGGTGGTGTGGGTGCGCGGCGATGCGAACGGCACCGAGTCGGTGACCGCCAGCTCGCCCGTGCCGACCCCCGTCGCCGCCGACCAGCTGCCGACCACGCTGCGCGAGCTGTGGCACGCGCCGGACTCGGCCAGCGGCCGGGCCCTGACCTCCGCGGGCGTCGCCGTCACCGGTGACGACGGCACGGTCACCGGCCACGACCCGCGCACCGGCCAGGACCTCTGGCACTACCGGCGCGACATGCCGCTCTGCGGGATCGAAGGCCAGTTCAGCACCGTGGTCGCGGTGTACCGGGACGAACGCGGTTGCAGCCAGGCCACCCTGCTGGCCGGCGAGAGCGGCGCGCGGCGCACGGCGCGCAGCAGCTACATGGATCCGTCCGTGCGGCTGTCCGTCGACGGCACCTATGTGCTGGCGCAGGGCCCGAAGCGGCTGGAGATGTGGCGCTCGGATCTGGTGCGCACCCTCGAGTACGGATTCGTCGACGCGCCGGTGAACGTGAAGACCCAGCCGCGCAAGGGCTGCACGCTGCTGTCGTCGGGTTCCAGCCCGTCCCGGCTCGGCGTGCTGGAACGCTGCCCCGAGGACGCCGCCGACCGGCTGACCATGCTGAACCCCGCGCCCAAGGACAACACGGTGCCCGAGGAATTCGGCTCGCACGTGCTGACCGGCGCCGGATCGGACTCCCCCGACGCGCGGGTACTCGCGGTGTCGGACAACCGGATCGTGCTCTATCTGCCCGGCGCTCCGGCCGCGGCGGGCGTCGAGGCCGCGGCGCCGCGCCTGGCCGTCTTCGACGCGACCGGCAACCCGATTGTGGTGCACCAGCTTTCGGCGCCGCTCAGCGACAAGACGACGACCACCCGAATCGGTTCGGCCTACCTGGTTTTCACCGGCAACAGCGTAATCGCGTTGAACGGCAGCACCTTCGACCCGATCTGGACCGCCGCGGGCGCGCTCGGCGCGCCCGGCATGATGGCGGGCAGGCTGCTCATGCCGACCGCGGGCGCGATCGCCGCCCTCGATCCCACCACCGGCGCCGAGGTCGGCCGCATCCCGGTCGAGCGCCCCGGCTACACCGGCGCGCCCATTTCCCTCGCGGTGCTCGGCACCACCGTGCTCGAGCAGCGCGGCACCGAGCTCTACGCCCTCGGCTGACCTCGGGCCGGCCGCGCCGACCGGGGAAACACCGGCCGGACGGTCCGGTTCCGCACCGGTGAACCATGATGGATCCATGTCCGTACTCGATGACGCTCGACTAGTGCTGCTGCGCCACGGCGAGACCAGCTGGTCGACGCAGCGCCGCCACACCGGCCGCACCGACCTGCCGCTCACCGAGCACGGCGAGGATCAGGCCAGGGCCGCCGGCCCGCTGCTGACCGCGCTGAAGCTGCGCGATCCGCTGGTGTTCGTCAGCCCGCGCCTGCGCGCGGCGCAGACCGCGGAACTCGCCGGGCTCGCCGACGTCACCGTCGATGACGACCTGGCCGAGTGGGACTACGGCGACTACGAGGGCCTGACCACCCCGCAGATCCGCGAGACCGCGCCGGACTGGACCATCTGGACCGGCGCGGTGCCGGGCGGCGAGTCCGCGGACGCGGTGCGGGCCAGGGCCGATCGGGTGCTGGACGCGGTGGCCGCGCGGCTGCCCGAGCGGGATATCGTGCTCGTCGGGCACGGACACTTCTCCCGGGCGCTGATCGCCCGCTGGGCCGAATTCGAGCTGCGGGAGGGCCGCCGGTTCGCCATGTCGACCGGCGCGCTGACCGTGCTCGGCTTCGAACACGACGTGCGAACCATCCTGGCGCACAACCTGGTTCCGACCACCACTGGAGTGACACTGTGACCGCACAACTACGCCGCGCCGTTCCGGCCGACGTGCCCGGACTGGTCGGCCTCGTGCACGACCTCGCCGCCTACGAGCGGGCCAGCGACGAATGCACGGTCACCACAGCGCAATTGGACACCGCACTGTTCGGTCCCGAGCCCAAGGTCTTCGCGCACGTGGTCGAGGAGGACGGCGACCTGGTCGGCTGCGCGATCTGGTTCCTGAACTTCTCCACCTGGAACGGCGTGCACGGCATCTACCTGGAGGACCTCTACGTCAAGCCGGAAACCCGCGGCAAGGGCTACGGCAAGGCGCTGCTCGCCACCCTGGCCAAGGAGGCCGTCGACCACGGGTACAGCCGGCTCGACTGGGCCGTGCTGACCTGGAACAAACCCTCCATCGATTTCTACGAATCCCTCGGCGCCGCAGCACAAGACGAGTGGGTCGGCTACCGCCTGACCGGCGAACCGCTCGGCAAGCTGGCCAAGGAAGCGCAGTAGCGCACCGGCGATGACATGGCTCGCACCGATCGATGAGCGGTCCTGGCCGACCACGCCCGATCAGGCGCTGGCGATCCAGGACGAATTGCGACCGAAGGTCGAAACCGTCGGCCCAGCACAGGAATTCGGCACCGTCGCGGGTATCGACTGCGCCTACTCCGAGACCGGCGCGGTCGCCGCGGCCGTCGTGGTGCTGAACGCGACCACCTTGGAAACCGTCGATTCCGCTGTCGCACACGGCACTACGGAGTTCCCCTACCACCCGGGGCTGCTCGCGTTCCGCGAATTGCCCACGACCATGCGGGTATTGGCGCAACTCGACGCCGCGCCCGACCTACTGGTCTGCGACGCACAGGGTTTGGCCCATCCGCGACGCTTCGGCTTCGCCTGTCATCTGGGCGTGCTCACCGGCCTGCCCTCGATCGGCGTCGCCAAATCGGTCTGGGGCGACTACCTCGACCCCGCGCCCGAGCGCGGCGCCCGCGCCGACATCACCATCGACGGCGAGGTGGTCGGCGCGGCCCTGCGCACCAGAACCGGGGTGAAGCCCGTCTTCGTCTCGATCGGCCACCGCATCGACCTGGACACCGCGTGCGCCCAGGTGCTCGCGCTCACGCCGGACTACCGGCTCCCGGAAACCACCCGGCGCGCCGACTCCCTGTGCCGCACCGCACTGGTCGGATAACCGTCAACGGGGCCGGACACCGGTCAAGCCCCGTTGATCAAGATTTCTCCGGCTCGATCGCGTAATCCGCGGCCATCCAGCGCGTCGACGCCGGGGCGAACAGCAGTACCAGCGTCGCGACGACCACCACCCCGAGCAGCGTGCCGAATACCGGCTGATGCGAATCGGTGAGCAACGACCAGGTGACCGGCAGCAGCAGCAACTGCGCGATCACCGCGATCGCCCGCCCCCAGCGTTTGCCCAGCAGCAGGCCGATACCGGCGGCCAGCACCGCCCCGCCGAGGATGCCGAACCACGCGGCCGTGCCGTACCCGCTGGTCTTGGACTGATCGTGACCGAGCAGACCGCGCACGATCAACACCAGCGCGACGATCACCGCGACCGCGCCCTCCAGCGTCACCAGCCCGCCTGCGCCGCGCACCGTCCTCGGCACGCCACCGGAAACGTCACCCTTGCTCTCAGCCACCCGCCAAGCCTACGACCCGCCGTAGTCGACGTCGCCGCGACCGTTGCGGTTCAGCGGCTTTTCGGACCGGCACCGGCGGCGATTAGGCTGCGGAACGTGCGGACGCTGCTGATCGTGAATCCGAATGCCACCTCGACCACTCCGGCGACTCGGGACCTGCTGGCGCACGCGCTGGAGAGCCGCACCCAGCTGACCGTCGCGCACACCCAGCACCGCGGCCACGCCGCCGAGCTGGCCCAGTGGGCGGCCACCAACGAGATGGATCTGATCGTCGTGCACGGCGGCGACGGGACGGTCAACGAGACCATCAACGGCTTCCTGCCGCTGCCCGAACTCAACGACGGGCAGGCCTGGCTGCCCCGGCTCGGCGTGATCCCCGGCGGCTCGGCGAACGTCTTCGCGCGAGCGCTCGGCATCTCCCCGGATCCGGTCACCGCCACCAACCAGCTGATCGACCTGCTGACCCTGGACCGGGACCGCCGGATCGGCCTCGGCCTCGCCGACGACCGCTGGTTCACCTTCAGCGCCGGCGTCGGCCTGGACGCGGACGTCTGCGAGGCGATCGACGAGAGCCGCGCCCGCGGCAAGACCGCCACCCCGGCCCGCTACCTGCGCACGACCGTGCGGCAGTTCTTCCGGGCCAAGCGCAAGGAGCCGAGCGTCCGGATCGAGGTCCCCGGGCACGAGGCCATCGCCGACGTGCATTACGCCTTCGTAACGAACACGACCCCCTGGACCTACCTCGACAACACCCCGGTGCACACCAACCCGGGCACAAGGTTCGAGGACGGTCTCGGCGTGTTTGCCGTGCGTTCCATGGCGGTACTGCCTACACTGCTGCTTGCCAGGCAGCTCCTGGCAGTCGAAGGAAACCCCAAGTCTCGCAATTTGTTTCGCGAAGACAACGTTCCGTCCGTGCGCATCGAGACGAAGGAACCCATCGGTCTGCAAATCGATGGCGACTTTATCGGGAAGCGCAACGTGGTGGATTTCACGGCCGTGCCCGCCGTCTTGGATGTCGTGGCGCCGCGACCAGAGTGATGCACGAAACGCACGAAAAACATCGTGGTAGTGCTGCGAAAACTGGGTAGAGCGAGTACAAAGGACCGGGCAGGTTCCCCTAACGGGGGCCGATAGAGCGTGAGCTTCCCCACGGTGCACCAGATACCTATTGACATCTACGGTGTTCGTGAAAGCATTCACAAGCAACCGTGCGGAAACATTCGAGTCGCACAAGTGAACGATCCACAAACCGTCGGCGCCATTTGCGGCGCCCAGCAAAGGAGCAGAGGAATGGACTGGCGCCACAAGGCCATCTGTCGCGACGAGGACCCCGAACTGTTTTTCCCGGTGGGTAACAGTGGTCCTGCGCTCGCGCAGATTGCCGATGCCAAGCTGGTCTGCGCTCGCTGCCCCGTTACCGCTGACTGCCTGTCCTGGGCCCTGAAGTCCGGACAGGATGCCGGCGTGTGGGGCGGTATGAGTGAAGACGAGCGCCGGGCGCTCAAGCGTCGCAACGCACGCACGCGCACCCGCACCGTCGTCTAGCAGACGATCGGATTTACCGGACCATTCAGCCCCCGGTCCGGTAATCGCATTCAGGCCCGGCACCCCCGAGGTGCCGGGCTCTCTTGTGCCTCAGCGCATATAACGAAACGACTTACTTATCGCCCCGAGCGGCGGCCCAGCGGAACCCGCAGTACCGCATCGGTACCGATGTCCGCGCCCGGGTGCAGGCCGATCGAACCGCCGAGTTCGGCGGTCACCAGGGTCCGCACGATTTGCAGGCCGAGGCGGTCGGAGGATTCCAGGCTGAAACCGCTGGGCAGGCCGCGGCCGTCGTCGCTGATGATCACGTCCAGCCAGCGCGCCGAACGCTCGGAACGGATTGTCACCGTGCCGTTCTCGCCGGAATCGAAGGCGTGCTCGATCGCGTTCTGCACCAGTTCGGTGAGCACCATCACCAGCGGCGTCGCGCGTTCGGCGGAGAACACACCGAGCGAACCGGCCCGGCGGACCTTGATCCGCGCGGTGTGCACGGTGGCCACGTCCGCCATGATCGGCAGCAGCCGGTCCACCACCTCGTCCAGGTCGACCTCTTCGTCCACCGACATCGACAGCATCTCGTGCACCGAGGCGATCGAGGTGACCCGGCGCACCGACTCGGTGAGCGCGACCTGCGCCTCCTCGTTCTCGGTGCGGCGCGCCTGCAACCGCAGCAGCGCGGCGACGGTCTGCAGGTTGTTCTTCACCCGGTGATGGATCTCCCGGATGGTGGCGTCCTTGCTGAGCAGCGCCCGATCCCGGCGTTTGACCTCGGTGACATCGCGCACAAGCACTGCGGCACCGGCCAATTCGCCATGCGGGCGCAGCACCAGGGTGCGCAGCAGCACGGTCGCGCCGCGTGCCTCCACCTCCATCCGGCGGCCGGTGCGCCCGGCCAGCGCGGCCTGGATGTCGCCGACCACCTCCTGCGCGTCGAACGGATCGGTGATCAACGAGCGGGTCAGCACCGCGAGATCCTGGCCGGCCAGGTCGGCCTGCAAGCCCATCCGGTGATAGGCGGACAGCGCGTTCGGGCTGGCGTAGACGACGATGCCCTCGGTGTCCAGGCGGATGAACCCGTCACCGGCGCGCGGGCTGGAGTGCGTGGCCGCGCGGTCCTCGGTGGTCGGGAAGGTGCCGTCGGCGATCATCTGGCACAGATCATCGGCGCAGGCGACATAGGCGATTTCGAGGGTGCTGCGCACCCGGGAGCGCTGCACGTCGGTGTCGCGGCTCAGCACCGCGATCACGTCGTCGCCGCAGCGCACCGGGATGGCCTCGCGCACCGCGTGCACCGGCGTCGGGTGATAGACGCCGGCGGTTTCCACGTCGCGATCGGCGCGCACGATCTTGCCCGACATCAACGCCTCGAACACCTGCGGATGGTCGGCCTGCAGGGCAAGGGTGCCGACCAGGTCCTCGTGATGCACGGTGGAGGCCGTGGTCGGACGGCATTGCGCGACACACACGATGTCCGCCCCGGCCGCGATCGGACCGGCGCCGACCCAGAGCTGCAGGTCGGCGAAGGACAGATCGGCCAGCAGTTGCCAATCGCCCACCACGCGCTGCAGATGGTCCACGGCGACGCCGGGGAGGTCGGTGTGTTCGGCTAATAGCTCGCTCAGCGTCGCCATGAAGATCTACCGCTATTCGCTTCTAGGAGATGACGGCAATGAGATGCCCGGCCTTGATGGCGTCGCCCGCTTTGACGCCGATCGAGGTCACGGTGCCGCCGACCTCGGCGAGCACCGGGATCTCCATCTTCATCGACTCGAGGATCACCAGGGTGTCGCCCTCGTTGACCGTGTCGCCCTCCTTGACCACGACCTGGAAGACGACCGAAACCAGCTCGGCGAGCACTTCCTCAGCCATCTGACACCCCATTCGTTCGGTTGGTACGCCGCAGCTCAGTCGGCGAGTCCGAGCGGTCGGGCCGCCCGGCCCGCATCCGCTGAAGGTATAGCCAACCACACGTGAAAGAATGGCCTTCAATCAGAAGGGAGACTACTCATGGGCAAGCGCGGACGTAAGAAGCGTAGTCGCAAGGGCAACGCGGCCAACCACGGCAAGCGGCCAAACTCCTGAGCGAGAGCTCGGTCGAAAAACGCAGAGCGGCACGCACTTCCGCAGGGAAGGCGTGCCGCTCAGTTGTCTGCGAGGTGATCTAGGAGTCGGCGGAGTCGACCTTGGTCTCCACCACGGTCACCGACCGGCGAATCTCGAAGGTCAGCCGTTCGCGCAGCGAGTCCGGCGCGCGGTCGCCGCCGCACTTGCGGCTCAGCAGGCCCTTGATCTTCTCCTCGATGCCGTAGGCCTCGATGCACGGCGAGCAATGATCCATGTGGTGCTGCAACCGAGCACGGGTCTCGTCATTGCACTCGCCATCGAGCATCAGCCAGATATCGGTCAGTACGGCCGTGCAGTCGAGGTCCATATCGGGGTCCCGCTCCGCGTTCACTGCTTGACCTCCTGGCGTTCCCCCGAACGATTGAATCCACGTTCGCGCGCCACATCGGCGAGCAAACCCTTGAGCTGCTTGCGACCACGGTGCAGCCGGGACATCACGGTACCGATGGGGGTGCCCATGATGTCGGCGATTTCCTTATATGGGAAACCTTCGACATCGGCGTAATACACGGCCATCCGGAATTCCTCCGGAAGCTCCTGCAGCGCGGCCTTGATGTCGTCGTCGGGCAGCGCGTCCAGCGCCTCCACCTCGGCCGAACGCAGACCCTGCGACGTGTGCTCGGCGGTTGCCGCGAGCTGCCAGTCGGTGATCTCGTCGGTCGGGTACTGCGCGGGCTGGCGCTGCTTCTTGCGGTAGGAGTTGATGTAGGTGTTGGTCAGGATCCGGTAGAGCCAGGCCCGCAGGTTGGTGCCCTCCTTGAAGGACTTGAACCCCTGGAACGCCTTGACGTAGGTCTCCTGCACCAGGTCCTCGGCGTCGGCCGGGTTCCTGGTCATCCGCAGCGCCGCACCGTAGAGCTGGTCGAGCAGCGGGAGCGCGTCACGCTCGAACCGCTGGGCCAGCTCGGTTTCGTCGACCGCGGCACCGACTCCGTCGGTCACCACGTGATCGTCGCTCGTCACACCTGTCCCTTCGATCGCCGTACCTGCCAAATCTACCGGTACTGGCACATCGAATGAGAATCCGGCTTCCGTCGGTGACGCCTTCGTCCAGATCGGACGTTCGTCGAGCAGCACTGGCACCGACATCTCCTTCACGTCATTTACTGGGCTGATCAGTGGCGACGGCCGGGAATCACGACCCGTCCGTGCGCTGTGTATTCGCTTCCAACATGCGGGACGCGTCCTGTGTTCCCGCGGCGAATAGCTAAGGTCGTCGCCATGGCAGGAGCCTCGACACCGGCGATCCGGACGCTCACCCAGGCGAAGGTGGCCCATCGGGTGCACGCCTACCAGCACGATCCGCGCGCCGATTCCTACGGCGCCGAGGCGGTGGACGCGCTGGCCGGCGAGCTGGGGCTGACCGCGGCGCAGATCTTCAAGACGCTGGTGCTCGAGCTGTCGAACGGCTCGCTGGCCGTCGCGGTGCTGCCGGTGCCGAATACGTTGTCGCTCAAGGCCGCGGCGGCCGCGCTCGGCGTGCCGAAGGCGAGCATGGCGGACAAGGCGAAGGCCGAGCGGAGCACCGGCTACGTGCTCGGCGGCATCTCCCCGCTCGGTCAGCGCAAGCTGCTGCCGACCGTGGTCGACGACTCGGCGCTGAGCTGGGACCGCATGCTGTGCAGCGCCGGGCGGCGCGGACTGGAGATCGAGGTGGCGCCCGCCGACCTGATCCGGCTGACCGCGGCGGTGACCGCCACAGTGAGGACCTGACAATTCACTTGATTCGGGACAATCTGTGCGTCAATGGACGGGCCAGATTCGTCCGACTCGAGGATGTGATGCGAAATGCCCGCGCACCAGCGTGTACGCACCGTGATCGTCGCCCTGCTCGGAACCTTCGCCGTCGCCCTCGGCGCGGTCGCGGTCGCCGCCCCCACGGCGGTGGCCACGCCGATCGCGACCCAGGTCGACTTCCCGTTCGACGGCCTCGGCACCGACGACGCCCCGAGCACACCGAGTGCGCCGAAGGCGGACGACAAGGGGAAAAAGGCCGAGAATCTCGGCGGCGCCGTCACCAACAAGGTGATCGACCTGGTCACCGGCATCGTCAAGTGCGGGCTGAACATCGCCAGCCCCGCCGTGAAGTGCTCGCTCTGAGCTAGTGCCGCGGAGCCGGGCGGTCAGAGCAGACTGATCTGCCCGGCCTCCTCGTTTTCGGTCACCTGATCGAGCAGCTCCGGCCCGTTGTTCTTCACGCTGTTGACCAGCGGCGGCACCGGCCGCGCCACGATGCCCGCGATCGCCGCCTCGCTCGGCGTCTGCAGCAGTTCCGCGGGCGCCGGGTGGTCCGGGTCCAACCAGGCGTCCCAGTGCTCCTGTGGCATCGGCAGCGGCATCCGATCGTGGATGCGGGTCAGGTCGCCGACCGCGTCGGTGGTCAGGATGGTGCAGGACAGCAGCGGTTCGCTGTGCTCGAGCGACTTGTCCCGCCACACCGACCACAGGCCGGCCATGTACAACCGGGAGCCGTCGGCCCGCGCCATGAAGAACGGCTGCTTGACCGCCTTGCCCTTGGCGTTCGGGTCCGGCTCGACCACCCACTCGTACCAGCCGTCCATCGGGATCAGGCAGCGCCGGTACTTCACCGCGTCGCGGAACGACGGGGTGGTGGCCGCCTTGTCGGCACGCGCGTTGAACAGCGGTTTGCCCTTCACCGGCACGCCCGGTTCGGCGGCCTTGGTCCACAGCGGGATCAGCCCCCAGCGCATCCGACGCAGGCGCAGCCTCGGGTCGTCGTCCTTGTGACCGTGCTCGTGCCGCTCCACCACGGTCAGGATCTGGGTGGTCGGCGCGACGTTGTAATTGGTGAAAGTGCCCGAGCCCGGGGTGGTTTCGGTTTCATCGAGCGCATCCAGTTCGGCCGCCAGCCGACCCGGATCCGTCGTGGTCGCATATCGTCCGCACATATCTCGATACTTCCACCTGCCACCGACATTCTCATGGACAATTGATCCATAGCTGGTGACCAGTTGAGAGTTTTGACCTACCATTCTCTCAGAGGATGGGTGGTCCGTGCCCGTCCGCTGACGCATGCGCGCCGACCGGCCACCGCCAGGAGTATCCGGGATCGACGTCGTCCCGAGCCCCATCGGCAAGAGGAGAAACTCACCGTGACATCCACCGACACCAAACCGGCCGACCACGACACGGCGCTCACGTCGGTCAATCCCGCCACGGGCGAGGTGATCGGCACCCATCCGATCGCGGACGACGCGGCCGTGCTCGCGGCGGTGGCCAAGGCTCGCACGGCCGCCGCCACCTGGGGCGCGTTGAGCTACGACGAGCGCAAGACGCACCTGCTGCGCTGGTCGAGCCAGTTGGTCAAGGATTCCGACGAGTTCTGCCAGCTGATCCACGCCGAGAACGGCAAGCCGCTCGACGACGCGTTCCTGGAGCTGATGCTCGCGCTCGAGCACATCGCCTGGGCGGCCAAGAACGCCAAGAAGGTGCTCGCGCCCAAGAAAGTCTCCCCCGGCGCCTTCATGTCCAACTTCGCCGCCAGGGTGGAGCAGCGTCCGCTCGGCGTGGTCGGCGTGATCGGCCCGTGGAACTACCCGGTCTACACCCCGAACGGCTCCATCGGCTACGCGCTCGCCGCGGGCAACACCGTCGTGTTCAAGCCAAGTGAGTTCTCCACCGGCATCGGCAATTTCCTCGCCGACGCGTTCGCCAAGGCCAACCCCGACCTGCCCGAGGGCGTGTTCATCACCGTCAACGGCTACGGCGCCACCGGCGCGGCCCTGGTCAAGGCCGGCGTCGACAAGCTCGCGTTCACCGGCTCCACCGCGACCGGCAAGCGGATCATGGCCGCCGCCGCGGAGAACCTCACCCCGGTGCTGCTCGAATGCGGCGGCAAGGACGCGGTGATCGTCGCGGGTGACGCGGACGTGCGGGCCGCCGCGGACGCGGTCGCCTGGGGCGCCACCGCGAACAGCGGCCAGACCTGCGCTGGCGTCGAGCGGGTCTACGTCGACCGGTCGGTGCGCGACGAATTCGTCGCCGAGGTGAAGAAGATCCTGGAGAAGATCGGACCCGGCTCGGGCGCCGACGCCGCCTACGGCCCGATGACCATGCCCAGCCAGGTCGACATCGTGCGCAGGCACATCGAGTCCGCGCTGAAGAACGGCGGCACCGCGGTGCTCGGCGGCCCGGAATCGGTGAAGGCGCCGTTCATCGAGCCGGTGGTGCTGGTCGACGTGGACGAGAAGTCCGAGGCGGTGCAGGAGGAGACGTTCGGCCCGACCGTCACCATCCGCACCGTCGACGGCGTGGACGAGGCGGTCGAGCTGGCCAACAGCTCCAAGTACGGGCTGTCCTCGGCGGTGTACTCGAAGAAGAACGGCCTGGAGATCGCGCGCAGGCTGCATGTCGGGGCCACCTCGGTGAACTCGGTGCTCGCCTTCGCCGCCATCCCCGGCCTGCCGTTCGGCGGCGTCGGCGATTCCGGCATCGGCCGCATCCACGGCGAGCCGGGGCTGCGCGAATTCGCCCGCCCGCACTCGATCGCGGTGCAGCGCTTCGCGATTCCCGGCATGGCCCTGCTCAGCTACTCGCGCACCCAGTCCACGATGAAGCTGCTGCGCAAGCTGGTCCCGTTCATCCACGGGCGGCACAAGTAGTGACGGCGAACCACGCCGCGCGCACGCGGCCAATTAAGCTAGCCTCGTGAGTTTCTGGCCAGCGCCCCATGTCGATGTCCCCGTGCACGCGACCGTGACCCTGCCTGGATCGAAGTCGATCACGAACCGGGCATTGATCCTGGCCGCACTGGCCGACGGTCCGTCGACGCTGTCCGGTGCGTTGCGCAGTCGCGATACCAACCTGATGATCGCGGCACTGCACGCGCTCGGCACGCGCATCGAGGGCGAGGCCGACACGCTGACCGTCACCCCGGCCCCGCTGCGCGGCGGCACGGTCGACTGCGGGCTCGCGGGCACCGTGATGCGCTTCCTGCCGTCGGTGGCCGCGCTGGCCGACGGCGACGTGGCGTTCGACGGTGACGCGCAGGCCCGGGTTCGCCCGCTCAGCACCATCCTGGACGCGCTGCGCACCCTCGGCGCCGACATCGACGGCGACGCGCTGCCGTTCACCGTGCACGGCAAGGGCGCGCTGCGCGGCGGCACGGTGACCATCGACGCCTCCGGGTCGTCGCAGTTCGTGTCCGGCCTGCTGCTCTCGGCGGCCCGGTTCGACGAGGGCCTGGTCGTGCATCACGACGGCAAGGCGCTGCCCTCGATGCCGCACATCGAGATGACCGTGGAGATGCTGCGCCGGGCGGACGTGCGGGTGCAGGCGCCCGAGCACAGCCGGTTGGCGCAGACCTGGCAGGTCGAGCCAGGGCCGATCCGCGCGGTGGACTGGGACGTCGAGCCGGACCTGTCCAACGCGACGCCGTTCCTGGCCGCCGCCGCGGTCACCGGCGGCGAGGTCAGGATCCCGCACTGGCCGCGGCTCACCACCCAGCCCGGCGACGTGATCCGGGAGATCCTGGTCCGGATGGGCGCCGAGGCGCGGGTCTTCGACGGCGTGCTGACCGTGCACGGCCCCGATCGCCTGGCCGGCATCGACATCGACCTGCACGACGTCGGCGAGCTGACCCCGACCGTGGCGGCCCTGGCCGCGCTCGCCGATTCCCCGTCGCACCTGCGCGGCATCGCACATCTGCGCGGGCACGAGACCGACCGGCTGGCCGCGCTGTCCACCGAGATCAACCGGCTGGGCGGCAAGGTCACCGAGACCGAGGACGGCCTGGAGATCGAGCCTGCCGAATTGCACGGTGGCCGTTGGCATTCCTACGCCGATCACCGAATGGCAACGGCCGGAGCGATTCTCGGGCTGCGGGTGCCGGAGATCGAGATCGAGGACATCGGCACCACGGCCAAGACGCTGCCGAATTTCGTCGCGCTCTGGGAGCGGATGCTCGATCCGTCGCTCTCCGATCAAGGGGCGGTGCGCTGAGAAAGCGCGAGTACGACGAATCCGACGTCCGGGTACGCCCGGGCAAGAGTTCGCGTCCGCGCACGAAAACCCGTCCGCAGCACAGTGACGCGGAATCGGCCATGGTGGTGTCGGTGGACCGCGGCCGCTGGGGTTGCGTGCTCGGCGACGATCCGGACCGGCACATCGTCGCCATGCGCGCCAGGGAGCTCGGCCGCACCCCGATCGTGGTCGGCGATCAGGTGGACGTGGTCGGCGATCTGTCCGGCCGGCCCGATTCGCTGGCCCGCATCGTGCGGGTCGCCGAACGCCGAACGGTGTTGCGGCGCACCGCCGATGACACCGATCCGTTCGAGCGGATCGTGGTCGGCAATGCCGAGCAGCTGTTCATGGTGGTCGCGCTCGCCGACCCGCCGCCGCGCACCGGATTCGTCGAGCGCTGCATGGTCGCCGCCTACGCCGGCGGCCTGCATCCGGTGCTGTGCCTGACCAAGCACGATCTGGACGCCGAGTCCGACTTCGCCGCCGCCTTCGAGGATCTCGACCTCACCATCGTCTACGGCGGCGTCGACGATCCGCTCGAACCGGTCCTCGACCTGCTCACCGGACGGCTCACCGCGTTCATCGGGCACTCCGGAGTCGGCAAGTCGACCTTGGTGAATCGCCTTGTGCCGGACGCCTATCGGGCAGTCGGCGAGGTTTCCGGGGTCGGCAAGGGCAAGCACACCTCCACCCAATCCGTGGCGCTACCGCTGCCCGGCGGCGGGTGGGTCATCGATACGCCGGGCATCCGCTCCTTCGGTCTGGCCCACATCACCCCCGACGACGTGGTCGCCGCGTTCAGTGACCTCGCCGCCGCCATCGAGGACTGTCCCCGCGGCTGCACCCACCTCGGTCCGCCCGCCGACCCGGAGTGCGCGCTGGACAAACTGCCGGGCAAACAACGCCGGGTCGCCGCCATTCGCCTGCTGCTCACCGCACTGAACTCCAACGAGCACTGGCAGAACAACAGCGGACCCCGCCCGGTCGACTAGATGATCACGGCTGGGGACTTTCCCCACTGGCGCCGAGTGCCGCGCGGGATCGGTCCTGCCCGTCGGGCTGGCCGGGCGTGAACGGCCACTCCTCGAACCAGGTGCAGCGGCCGTCGTCGTCGAAGCGCAGCACCCAGAGATCGCGCCAGCGCGCGGGTTGATCCGGGTATTCGACCTCCGCCCGGACCACGGCGGTCTGCCCGTCCACGGCAACGACTTCGGGCTCCATGGTGAACGACTCGTCGGGGCTGTCGCGGCCGGACTCCCAGAACTTCGCCAGCGCCGGTAGCCCGGTGAGCGGCTCCGCCCAGGGCGAGACCTGATATCCGATTCCGGGGGCGAAGAGGTCGCCTAGCTTGTCGGTGCCCGGCGCTCGCCAAGCCCGCTCGTATTCGCCGACCCACGCCTCAACTGTGCTGCGGTCCACGACGGGCAAAACTACGCCAGTTCGCTCGCCTACGGGCCGGTTCCAGCCCAAACACACCCGCCACCGCGACCGGAACGCGAAAGCGCCCAGGGACCGGAGTCCCTGGGCGCTTCGGCGTCAACTGTCAGTGCCGGCGACGCGGCTTCGGCGCGCGCTTCGGCTTCTCCTGCGCGCGGGCGGCCTCGCGGCGCTCGCGGCGGGTGGTGCCGTCGCCGTACTCCTCGACGTCGCTGTGCACCTCGCGATGGCCGCCCTCGTCCGGACCCGAGTAGCTCAGGCCACGCCGGGCGGAATCGTCGATTCCCTTGGCGCGCAACGCCGCCGGGGCGACGCCGGTGCCGTTGGGCAGCGGCGCCTCTTCGGTGGGCAGCGGGCGCGGAGCGGCCATCGCACCGACCGGCGAACGCAGGCCCTGATCGACCGAGACGCCTTCCGGCTGCGGCTGCTGCACCTCGACCTGGAGATTGAACAGGAAGCCGACCGACTCCTCCTTCAGGCCCTCGAGCATGGCCGAGAACATGTCGAAGCCCTCACGCTGGTACTCGACCAGCGGGTCGCGCTGCGCCATCGCCCGCAGGCCGATGCCCTCCTTGAGGTAGTCCATCTCGTAGAGGTGCTCGCGCCACTTGCGGTCGAGCACCGACAGCAGCACCTGCCGTTCGAGATTGCGCATGCTGCCCTCGCCGGCCAGCCCGTCGATCTCGGCCTCGCGCCGCGCGTAGGCCTCGTGCGCGTCGTCCAGCAGCGCCTCGAGCAGCTCGTCGCGGCTCAGGTCGCCGGCCTCGCCGACCGCGGTCTCGCCGGTCAGATCCTTGTAGTTGACCTTCACCGGGTACAGCGTCTTGAGCGCCGTCCACAGCTTGTCCAGATCCCAGTCCTCGACGTAGCCCTCGGCGGTCGCGCCGTTGACGTAGGCGGTGACCACGTCCGTGATCATGCTCTGGACCTGGCCCTCCATGTCCTCGCCGCGCAGGATCCGGTTGCGCTCGCCGTAGATGATGGTGCGCTGCTGGTTCATCACCTCGTCGTACTTGAGCACGTTCTTGCGGATCTCGAAGTTCTGCTGCTCGACCTGGGTCTGCGCGCTCTTGATCGCCTTGGAGACCATCTTGGCCTCGATCGGCACGTCGTCGGGCAGGTTGAGCCGGGTCATGATCGCCTCGAGCGCGGCGCCGTTGAACCGGCGCATCAGCTCGTCGCCCAGCGACAGGTAGAACCGCGACTCGCCGGGGTCACCCTGACGGCCGGAACGACCACGCAGCTGATTGTCGATACGCCGCGACTCGTGCCGCTCGGTGCCGAGCACGTAGAGCCCGCCCGCCTCGCGCACGACCTCCGCGTCCGCCGAGGTCTGCGCCTTGACCTGCTCCAGCGTCGGCAGCCAGGCCTGCTGGTAGGCATCCGGCGTCTCGACCGGGTCCAGGCCCTCGCGGCGCAGGATGAGGTCGGCGATGATGTCCGGGTTGCCGCCGAGCACGACGTCGGTACCGCGACCGGCCATGTTGGTCGCCACGGTCACCGCGCCCGGCCGACCGGCCTCGGCGATGATCTCGGCTTCCTTCTCGTGGAACTTCGCGTTCAGCACGGTGTGCGCGATGCCGCGCTTGGTGAACTGCTTGGACAGATACTCCGAGCGCTCGACGCTGGTGGTACCGATCAGCACCGGCTGGTTGCGCTCGTGCCGCTCGGTGACGTCGTCGACCACGGCCGCGAACTTGGCCTCTTCGGTCTTGTAGATCAGGTCGGACTGGTCCGCGCGGATCATCGGCCGGTTCGTCGGGATCGGGACCACGCCGAGGCTGTAGATCTGGTGCAGCTCGGCCGCCTCGGTCTCGGCGGTACCGGTCATGCCGGACAGCTTGTCGTAGAGGCGGAAGTAGTTCTGCAGGGTGATCGTGGCCAGGGTCTGGTTCTCCGGCTGGATCTCCACCCCTTCCTTGGCCTCGATCGCCTGGTGCATGCCCTCGTTGTAGCGGCGCCCGACCAGGATGCGGCCGGTGAACTCGTCGACGATGATCACCTCGCCGTCGCGGACGATGTAGTCCTTGTCGCGGGTGTACAGCTCCTTGGCCTTGATCGCGTTGTTCACGTAGCTGACCAGCGGCGAGTTGGCGGCCTCGTAGAGGTTGTCGATGCCGAGCTGATCCTCGATGAACTCGACGCCTGCCTCGTGCACGCCGATGGTGCGCTTCTTGATGTCGACCTCGTAGTGCAGGTCCTTCTTCAGCAGCGGTGCGATGCGCGCGAATTCGGCGTACCACTTGCTGGACGCGTCGGCCGGGCCGGAGATGATCAGCGGGGTCCGCGCCTCGTCGATCAGGATGGAGTCGACCTCATCGACCACGGCGAAGTTGTGCCCGCGCTGGACCAGGTCGTCGAGCGAGTGCGTCATGTTGTCGCGCAGGTAGTCGAAGCCGAACTCGTTGTTCGTGCCGTAGGTGATGTCGGCGCCGTAGGCCACCCGGCGCTGCGCCGGCGTCATGCCGCCGAGGATCGCGCCGACCTCGAGCCCGAGGAAGCGGTGCACGCGGCCCATCCACTCGGAGTCGCGCTTGGCCAGGTAGTCGTTGGTGGTGACGATGTGCACGCCGTCGCCGCTGATCGCGTTGAGGTAGGCGGGCAGCACCGAGGTGAGCGTCTTGCCCTCACCGGTCTTCATCTCGGCGATGTTTCCGGTGTGCAGCGCCGCGCCGCCCATGATCTGCACCTTGTAGTGCTTCTGGTTCAGCACGCGCCAGGACGCCTCGCGCGCGACCGCGAAGGCCTCCGCCATCAGCGCGCCGAGCGGGTCCGCGTGACCGTCCTCGACCATGTCCGAGTAGCGCTCGCGGAACTCGTCGGTCTTGCCGCGCAGCTCGTCGTCGGTGAGTAGCTCGTACTCCGACTCGAGGTCGAGAACCTGATCGGCGAAGTTGGCGAGCCGCTTGACCATGCGACCCTCACCAATCCGTAGCAACCTCGTCAGTGTCAGCGCAGGCACGGGTCTCGTCAGTCCTCTGGTCGGTGTGTCATTTCGTGTCGTCGGCGCCGGGCCGAGGGGTGGGCGCACGGCCGGCGTGCGGGGTTCGCGCTCCGAGTGCGGAATCCGCTGCACGGCCCATGGTAATGCGGTACCCCGCCGGGTCGTCCGCCCTGGTACTCACAGTACGCGGAACGCGCTCAGCTGCCAGCCCGTGCGGTGCAGGACAACGCACGCGGCGAGCGCGAACACCCGATTCCCGCGCTGATAACTGCCATAGACCTCGGCCGTGTTCGGCCCGGTCAGCTCGACCCCGAGCTTGGTCAGCAGGGCCGGGCCGAGGCCGTGCCCCGGCGGCGCGGCGCGGAGTGTCTCGATGGCGGCCAGCACCGGGGGCGCCACCAGCCGGCGCAGCTGGACCACCGGGCGGCGGCCGTCCAGCACCTCGAGCACCAGGCGTAGCGAACTTTCAGCGAATCTAGTTGCGGCCGAACCTGTTTCACCATCGGTGCCGTACGATGAAAGGCGTCCGTCGGGCCGGGCGCGTCGCTGTGCCGCCCGATCGGCCGGTCCGCTACGGCCCGGCATGCGACGGCAGGGCAGCGCGGCTCGTGGCGACAACGCATCCGACCGCGCGCGACCAGGCCGATCGCCGTCCAGCGGCGGCTCGAGCGGCGGCGCGGGCGAAAGCGATGGTCGTCGGCTGTGCATCCGGTCTCCCCCTGTGATCGAATCGAGTTCCCCGTGCTCGAGTCGAACAGCATGCCACGACCGCCGGGACGGGTAAAGGGGAACGCCGATTTCACCGGATACGCCACAGCGGAGCAGCCGAATGCTTGTGGCGACAGCACAATAGGCGTGAGGCGGCATCGAAAAAGGAGCACCGGGCAGCGTGATCACGAGACTGACGCCGCAGGACGCGTCGTTCTATCGGCTGGAGCCGAGCAGCAATCCGATCCACATCGGCTCCCTCGCGATCCTCCGGAATATCGAGCCGGGCGGCGACGCCGCCGACCCGGTGCTCGATTACGACCGGCTGGTCGACCTGGTGGACGCCCGGCTCTCGCTGGTCCCCCGCTATCGGCGCAAGGTGCGCGAGGTCCCGTTCGCCCTCGGCCGCCCGGTGTGGGTGGAGGACAGCCGGTTCGACGTCACCTATCACGTCCGCCGCTCCGCGCTGCCGAGCCCGGGCACCGACGAGCAACTGCACGACCTGGTGGCCAGGCTGGCCTCCCGGCCGCTGGACCAGACCCGGCCGCTGTGGGAGATGTACCTGATCGAGGGCCTGTCCGACGGCCGCTGCGCGATCTTCACCAAGACCCATTCGGCGCTGGTCGACGGCGACACCGCGCTGGAGATCGGCCACGTCATCCTGGACAACGGCCCGTCGCCGCGCGAACTCGCCGACGACGCGTGGCTCGCGCCCCGCGAACCCAACGACGCCGAACTGCTCGTCGGCGCGCTGACCCACCTGGCCGCCCAGCCGCGCGAGGCCATCGAAGTGGCGCGGCGGGCGAGCGGGCACGCGTTCGCGGTGATCGGCGCCGCGGGCCGGGCGATGGACTCGGTGGTCTCCGCGGTGCGCGCCGCGACGACCGGCGCGCCGGACAGCCCCCTGAACGCGCGCACCTCGCGCCACCGCCGGTTCGACACGGTGCGCACCGAGCTGGAGGACTACCGCAAGATCCGCAAGCGCTTCGACTGCTCGATCAACGACGTCATCCTCGCGGTGGTCACCGGCGCGCTGCGCAACTGGCTGCTGTCGCGCGGCGAGGGCCTGACCGAATCGACCACGCTGCGCGCCGTGGTGCCGATGTCGGTGTATGTCGAAGGGCCGGACGGGGATCAGCTGAAACCGGCAGGCGAGGTGTCCTCGTTCCTGATCGATCTGCCGGTCGGCGAGCCCAATCCGGTGATGCGGCTCTCGCACATCGCGCACGCCACCGAGGCCAACGGCAGGCACCAGCGCGGGGTCCGCGCGCGCACGCTGGTGCATCTGGCGGGGTTCGCTCCGGCGAGCCTGCATGCCATGAGCGTGCGTGCGGCGAGTACCTTCGCAGAACACACATTCAATCTGGTGATCACCAACGCACCGGGTCCGCAGACCCCGATGTACATCGGCGGCGCGCGGATGCTGGAGATGTATCCGGTGTCGCCGCTGCTGCGTAATCAGGCCTCGAGCATCGGGATCACGTCCTATGACGGACGCGTTTTCTACGGACTCAACGCCGACCGCGACGCGATGGCCGACATCGGCGTGCTGGCCGCGTCGGTGCGCGATTCCATGGAGGAGATGCTCGGTGCCTGCGTCTGATCAGGAGAAAATGCGGGTCTACATCCCCGCGACGGTGCCGATGCTGCGCGAGCTCGTCACCAACCGGGAGCTCGGCCCGATCGGCGGCACCGCGTTCGCGGTGACCCCGGCGCTGCGCGAGGCGTACGCCTCCGGCGACGACGAGGAGCTGGCCGAGGTGGCCATGGGCGAGGCCGCCCGCGCCTCGCTGCGCCTGCTCGCCGCCGAACGCGACGACGCCGACGACTCGGCCGATGCCGCCGAGCCCGCGGCGACCGGACGGCCGGTCTACCGGCGCGCGGTGATCGCCGCCGACGTGACCGGCGCGAAGCTGCGCCCCGATCTCGACGACGCGGTGGTCAAGCTGGCCGGCCCGATCAGCTACGACCAGATCGGCTGCGTGCACGTCGACCTGGCCGAGGCCGAGCCCGAGGTGGCCAAGGCGGTCGACGTGGTGGACGCGGCCGACCTCGGCGACACCGACGCCGAGTTCGTGCTCGGCGACGCCGAGGATCACCAGCTGGCCTGGTACGCCGCCCAGGAACTACCGTTCCTGCTCGAGCTGCTCTGACATTCCCTTATCGCCCGGACGTGGTGACGGACCGCCGTTCGGCCGGGATGATAAGGGTGACGGCCACGACACGTCAGCTAACCTACGATGCCGTAACCTGGCTGTTGCGTGGGCAGCGCATCCGACGAACAGGAAGACGAACGGCACCGATGAGCTCGAAAAATGGGGGATTCTCCGTGCGGGGCGTGCGGGAGTGGCTGGAGGCGCCCGCCGCCTCGGTCGCCGAGCGCGGCGGCAGGCTGAACGTGCTGCGCGGGGCCGTGGCCCGGGTCACCACCCCGTTGCTGCCGGACGACTATCTACACCTGGCCAACCCGCTGTGGTCGGCCCGCGAGCTGCGCGGCCGCATCGTCGACGTGCGCAAGGAGACCGCGGACTCGGCCACCCTGGTGATCAAGCCGGGCTGGGGCTTCGACTTCAAATACGAGCCGGGCCAATACATCGGCATCGGCGTGCTGATCGACGGCCGCTGGCACTGGCGGTCCTACTCGCTGACCTGCCCGCCGAACTGGTCGGATCCGGAGGCCGGCGGCAAGCGGGTCATCTCGATCGCGGTGAAGGCGATGCCCGAGGGCTTCCTGTCCAGCCACCTGGTCAGCGGTGTCCCGGTCGGCACCGTGGTCCGGCTGGCCGCGCCGCAGGGTGGTTTCGTGCTGCCCTACCCGCCGCCGGAGAAGGTGCTGTTCCTGACCGCGGGCAGCGGCATCACCCCGGTGCTGGCGATGCTGCGCTCGATGGACCGGCGCGGCATGGTCACCGACGTGCAGCACCTGCATTCCGCGCGCACCGCCGAGGACGTGATGTTCGGCGCCGAGCTGCGCGACCTGCACGACCGGCACCCGAGTTTCACCTCGCACCTGAACCTGACCGGCGAGCACGGCAAGTTCGCGCTGGCCGGGCTGGACGAGAAGTTCCCCGACTGGCGGGAGCGCCAGACCTGGGCCTGCGGGCCCGCCGCGATGCTGGACGAGATCGAGCATCACTGGCGCGACGCGGGCATCGCGGACCGGCTGCACGTCGAGCGGTTCGAGATCGAGCGCGGCGCGGTCGGCGAGGGTGGCACGGTCACCTTCGGCAAGACCGGGCGCACCGCCGAGATCGACGGCGCGACCAGCCTGCTCGAGGCGGGCGAGGCGGCCGGTGTGCAGATGCCGTTCGGCTGCCGGATGGGCATCTGCCAGACCTGTGTGGTGACCCTGAGTTCCGGGCACGTGCGCGATCTGCGCAACGGTGACGAGCATCGCGAGGGCGACAAGGTGCAGACCTGCATCTCCGCCGCGGCGGGCGACTGCACCCTCGACGTCTGAGCGGGCGCCGGGCCGCGGCCCGGAACGCCGCCGACGTTCTTTGGGTACCCTCAAATCAAATTGAGCAGCGAAAGGACACCCGGTGGCAATCACCGATATTCAGGCGTTCGCCCACCTGACTGCGGCAGACATCGAAACACTGGGGCAGGAGCTCGATTCGATCCGGCGCTCGGTGGAGCTGTCGCGCGGCGAACGTGACGCGAAATACATCCGGCGCACCATCGCCGCGCAGCGCGCGCTCGAGGTGGCCGGTCGCGCGGTCCTGTTCGGCAGCCGCAACCGGTGGGCCTGGCTCACCGGCACCGCGTTGCTGTCGGTCGCGAAGATCGTCGAGAACATGGAGCTCGGGCACAACATCAGCCACGGGCAGTGGGACTGGATGAACGACCCGGAGATCCACTCCAGCAGCTGGGAGTGGGATCAGACCGGGCCATCGTCGCAGTGGCGGCGCGCGCACAACTACTCCCACCACACCTATACCAACGTGCTCGGCAAGGACGAGGACCTCGGCTTCGGCATCCTGCGGATGACCCGCGACGAGACCTGGCGCCCGATCCACCTGGTGCAGCCGCTGGCCAACCTGGTCCTCGCCGCCACCTTCGAGTGGGGCATCGCGCTGCACGACTGGAGCATCGAGAAGGAACTGTCCGGCACGCCGCCGCGCGAGCTCATGTCCGAGCCGAACCGCGAGTTCGGCCGCAAGATCGCCCGCCAGGTGGCCAAGGACTTCCTGTTCTACCCGGCGCTCACCGGCCCGGCGTTCATGTCCACGCTGAAGGCGAACGCGACCGCCAACCTGGTGCGCAACCTGTGGGCCTACGCGGTGATCTTCTGCGGCCACTTCCCGGACGGCGCCGAGAAATTCACCATCGAGCAGCTGGAGGGCGAGACCAGCGGCGAGTGGTACCTGCGGCAGATGCTCGGCAGTGCCAACTTCAAGGCCGGGCCCGCCATGGCGTTCATGAGCGGCAACCTCTGCTACCAGATCGAGCACCACCTGTTCCCCGACCTGCCGAGCAACCGATACTCCGAGATCGCGGTGCGGGTGCGCGAACTGTGCGACAAGTACGACCTGCCCTACACCACGGGCTCGCTCGGCAAGCAGTACCTGCTCGCCTTCCGCACCATCCACAAGCTCGCGCTGCCGGACCGGTTCCTGAAGGCCACCGCGGACAACGCCCCGGAGACCTCCTCGGAACGCAAGTTCGCCGGCATCACCCTGCCCTCGCTGCCGAGTTCGGACACCGCGAGCTGGCTCGGCGTCGACCCGGAGACCGGGCAGCGGCGCGGGCTGCGCTCGGCGATGCGCGAGGCCAAGGTGGTGCTCAAGGAGAAGGCGCGGCAGGAGAAGGAAATGCTGCGCGAGGCCAAGCGCGCGCTGCGCGAGAAGGCCGAGCACGAGAAGGAAGCGCTGCGCGAGGCCACCGTGGCATTGCAGGAGCGGGCCCGCACCGAGCAGGCCTCGTTGCGCCGCAAGGCTATTCGGCAGCGGGCGTTGTTCCGCACCCGCCGCCGCCGGTGAGCCGAAGGCCGGTGCTCCGCGGAGCACCGGCCCGGTCGGTCGGCCGATCGACGGCGCGGCCGCTGCGAGTTGCGCGCGAGCACCCGGCGGAGCAAGATGAGCGCGGGCACGGACAGGGTTCGTCACGCCGGAATTCCGTGCGGGAGAAGGCTTTACGCCGTAACGTCGATGCGCGCGGCCTAGCATCGAATGATCGTGAACGCAATGGGAGATTTGCCATATCCGCGTTCAGGTTCCGGTAACCTACGGTCTCGTAACTTACGGTACTGTAACCGCCATGGCGATCTCGGATGTCAAGGAATACGCACATCTCACCGAGGCCGACGTGGAAGCACTCGGCGCGGAATTCGACGCGATCCGGCGGGATATCGAAGCCTCGCGCGGTGCGCGCGACGCGCGGTACATCCGCAACGTGATCCGTCTGCAGCGCGCACTCGAGATCAGCGGCCGCGGCGTGCTGTTCGCCAGCTTCTTACCGCCGGCCTGGCTGGCCGGCGTCGCCCTGCTCGGCACCGCCAAGATCATCGAGAACATGGAGATCGGGCACAACGCCATGCACGGGCAGTGGGACTGGATGAACGATCCGGAGATCCACTCCAGCACCTGGGAATGGGACAACGCGGGCGCGGCCAAGCACTGGAAGCACACGCACAACTACCTGCACCACAAGTACACCAACGTGCTCGGCATGGACGACGACATCGGCTACGGCCTGCTGCGCGTCACCAGGGACCAGCGGTGGAAACCGTTCAACCTGGGCAACCCGGTGTACAACCTGGTGCTGCAGCTGCTGTTCGAGTACGGCGTCGCGATCCAGCACATGGAGCTGGGCAAGCTGGCCGCGGGCCGGTTCAAGCCGGGCACCCCGGAGCGCGCCGACTTCGAGCGCAAGCGCACCGAGGCGCTCACCAAGATGGGCAAGCAGGTGGTCAAGGACTACGTGATCTTCCCGGCGCTCACCGGCCCCGCCTTCTTCTCCACACTGACCGCGAACCTCGCCGCGAACGCGATCCGCAATGTCTGGTCCAACGCGGTGATCTTCTGCGGCCACTTCCCCGACGGCGCGGAGAAGTTCACCAAGGCCGACATCGATAACGAGACCAAGGGCGAGTGGTACCTGCGTCAGATGCTCGGCAGTGCCAACATCTCCGGCGGCCCGATCACCCACTTCATGACCGGCAACCTCAGCCACCAGATCGAGCACCACCTGTTCCCCGACCTGCCGAGCAACCGGTACGCCGAGATCGCGGTGCGGGTCAGGGAACTCGCCGAGAAGTACGACCTGCCCTACACCACCGGTTCGCTGCCGGTGCAGTACTTCAAGGCCTGGCGCACCATCCTCAAGCTGTCGCTGCCGAACAAGTACCTGCGCGACACCGCCGACGACGCCCCCGAAACCGCCTCGGAGCGCAAGTTCGGCGGCGCCACCACCCCGGTGATCGACCCGGAGACCGGCAAGCGCCGCGGCCTGCGCACCGCCCTGGCCGAGGGCCGCAAGCGCTTCAGCCGCCGCCCGGCCCCCGTCGCGCGGGAACTGCAACTGACGAAGTAAGACGGTCGAAACATGGCACTGCCCAATAACTCTCGCGATCTTGGCAGAGTTGGCGGCGCGGCATCCTGATAGGTTCGAAACGGCCCCGGAGATACGGGAGAACCGGGCCATCGAACCGGGAGGGACACCATGTTTCGCAAAGTCTTCTATGCCTGCGCCGCCGCGGCGACCATCGGCCTCGGCGCGACCGGGGTGGCGTCGGCCTACGACGGCCAGGTCTACTCCGGCCCGAACGCCGATTGGGACTGCGCCAGGCAGCTGGAACAGGACCTGGTGAACACCCCCGGCCTGCTGAGCGGCACCTGCGATCCCGATGGCAACGGCAACGTCGTCGAGCACTACGGGCAGTGGCGGCGCTGAGCATCTGACCGGGTGCGGGCGGCAGGGTATGCCGCCCGCACCATCGGGTTCCGGGCCGCGGTTCGCGCCCGCTGCCCGGCTGGTTGACTGAGCCGCATGTGTGCTGCTGAGCTGAGCGTTTACGAGGCAATCCGGACCCGGCGGGACGTGCGGGCCGAGTTCACCGGGGAACCGGTGGACGACGCGACGCTGTGGCGACTGCTCGAGGCGGCGCACCGGGCACCGAGTGTCGGCAATTCCCAGCCGTGGGACTTCGTCGTGGTGCGGGATCCGGCCACCCTGCGCAAGTTCGCCGACCACGTGGCCGACAAGCGAGTCGAATTCCGGGCCGGGCTGCCGCCGGAACGCGCGGCGACCTTCGAGCCGATCAAGATCGAGGGCATTCTGGAGAGCGGCACCGGCATCGTGGTCAGCTACGACCACGGCCGCGGCGGCCCGCAGGTGCTCGGCCGCGCCACCGTGCCCGAAACCGGCGTCTACTCCGCCGTTCTCGCGATCCAGAACCTCTGGCTGGCCGCCACCGCCGAGGGCGTCGGCGTCGGCTGGGTGTCGTTCTACGACCCCGAATTCCTCGCCGACCTCGTCGGCCTGCCCGAGGGCATCCGCCCGATCGCCTGGC
The DNA here is from genome assembly GCF_042793755.1 of Nocardia sp. NPDC056564. Taxonomy (NCBI): domain Bacteria; kingdom Bacillati; phylum Actinomycetota; class Actinomycetes; order Mycobacteriales; family Nocardiaceae; genus Nocardia; species Nocardia sp. NPDC056564. The sequence goes on along the minus strand of NZ_JBHTUR010000012.1, from coordinate 116,376 downwards.
TGTGCGTCGGGCCGGTGCACGAATTCCAGCCCACCCCCGACCTGGAACGCTTCGGCTGGCGCGCCGGCCGCCCCCTGCACGACGCCGTCCACCACGAGACCTACCGGGCATAACGCACATTTCCCGGTCTCCCGCAGGCGTTTTCGCTGTGCGGGAGATCACCGGCTGCGACACCGAAGCGTGAGGATTCACAGACCCGGCGATTGGGTACGCCACAGACGGATCCATCTCGGACAATGGATTTTGCTCGCGCGCTCGGTTTTTCAGCTTCAGGAGGTTTTGCCATGGCCAACGTCGATGCCGTCCGGTTGTCGAATGAGCTCGGCATCGACCTCGCGTCCGCCATGCTGCGCCTGCGCCGCGAGGGCCGCCCCGGCGAGACCAACCACGACACCTGCCTGCGCATCATCGCCGACGAAGGCGGCCGCAAACCGCAAACCACCCGCCGCACCTTCACCGGCTACGGCATCCGCCCCACCGCCGACGGCACCATCCCGGTAATCCCACCCGACCGCCGCCGCTGACCCCACCCCCACATCCCATCCCGCCCAACATCACTGGCCGATCCACACGCAACACACCCCCCGCCACGCCGCAACCCCACCCGGTCCACGACAGGCCAACCGGTACGCGGCTCGCCATCCGGTACGCGGCACCCTAACCGCTGCGCGACTGCCAACCGGTACGACAACCAGTGCGCGACAGGCGAACCGCCACGTGGCAGACCAGCCACTGCGTGACAGGCAAACCGTTGCGCGACCCGCTAACCGGCACAGCACCAAAGCGCGACAGGCCAGCCGCGACGCGAGCATGCCAACCACTGCCCGTACAGGCACCCAGTGCACGACAGGCCAACCCACACGGCAACCAATGCACGACGGGCCAATCGCTACGCGGCAGACCAACCACCACGTGGCACACCAACCACTGCATGACAGGCAAACCGCTGCGCGACCCGCTAACCGGCACAGCACCAAAGCGCGACAGGCCAGCCGCGACGCGAGCATGCCAACCACTGCCCGTACAGGCACCCCGTGCACGACAGGCCAACCGCTACGCGGCACGCCAATCGCTACGCCACAGGCCAACCGTTGCGCGGCGCCCCAAACCAGGTCAGGCGGCACGCCAACCGGTGCGCGGCACACAAAGTACGCGATAGACCAACCGATACGCGGCGGCAACCGGCACACCACAGGCCAACCCGGCACGCCTAGATCATGCGGCGTGACTCGACTATGGGCGGTCTATGGGGATGGTGGAAGCACAGGCCGGACCACCTGCGCGGCGCCGACATTGGCTCCGGGCAGGAACCCGGCGGGCAGGTGGATGGTCTTGCTGCGCACGAGATCAGTGGAGTCGTGCGCAGCAGGCAAAACCTGTGCGAGGGGTGCGGTCAGACGCGTTCCAGGACGGCGGAGGCGCCTATGCCACCGGCCGCGCAGATGCCGAGCAGCGCGGCGTTCTTCCCGGTCCGGGCGAGTTCGTTGGCCATCGTGGTGACCATCCGGGCGCCGGTGGCGCCGAACGGGTGGCCCAGCGAGACCGAGCCGCCGTGCACATTGAGCGTGTCGATGTCGACCTCGCCGACCGCGGTGTCCCGATCGAGGCGGGTCTTGGCCCAGTCGGTGCTGCCGAGCGCGGCCAGCACGGACAGCGTCTGCGCCGCGAACGCCTCGTGGATATCGACGAAATCGATGTCGCTCAACGACATTCCGGCCTTGTCCAGCGCCCGCGGCATGGAGATCGCCGGGCCGATCAGCACCTGATCCGCCGGATCCACGCTGACGTAGCTCCACGACCGGAATGCCGCCAGCGGCCGATACCCGAGTTCGAGCGCCTTCTCCTCGCTCATCAACAGCACCGCGGCGGCACCGTCGGTGAGCGGGCTGGCGTTGCCGGCCGTCACGGTGCCGTTTTCGGCGAACACCGGCTTCAGTTTCGACAGTTTTTCGATGCTGGTGTCCCCGCGAACCAGCCCGTCGCGCGCGATCTCGGTGCCCTCGGGCGTCCGCACCCGCAACACCTCGTCGTCGAACCGGCCCGAGTCGATGGCCGCGGCGGCGCGATGGTGCGACCGCGCGGCGAACTCGTCCTGATCGGCCCGGCTGACCCCGTGGATCCTGGCCATCTTCTCCGCCGACTCCCCCATCACCTCGCCAGTGGTCCGCTCGGCGATCTTCGGCCGGCTCGGCAGCAGATCGGTGAACGGCGCGAGCTGGGTGAGCGCGGACAGATAGTCCTTCGGCTTCGGCTTGCCCAGGGCCAGCGGGGCGGCCGCGTGCACCACCTTCTGCGGCAGCTTGACCTCGGCGTTGGAGGTCGAATCGCTGCCGCCGGCGATCATGATGTCGTATTCGCCGCGTTCGATCGCGGCCGCGGCGGAGGTCACCGCCTGCAGGCCGGACGCGCAGGCGCGGGTCACCGTGTATCCCTCGCAACCCGGGTCCAACCGCAGGTCGAGGGCGATCTCCCGGGCGATGTTGGGCGCCGCGCTGGGCAGGATGACCCCGCCCCAGACGATCGCCTGCACCTGAGCGCCGGGCAGCCCGGTCCGCTCGAGCACCCCGCGGACGGCGGCATCGGCGAGCGCGATGGAGTCCATGCGCGTGTATCCGGTGAACGCACGCACGAACGGCGTGCGCGCACCGGACACGATCACGGCACGGCGAGCAGCCTTGGTGGCCATGCGATTTCCTTTCGAGAGATCTATGACCACCAAACTTACTCCATAGTAAGTTCACCGTCGACCCCCTTCGCCGACGGTGATCCCGTGCGCAGCGGCGATCCCCTCCACCGTCGCTGGTTCCGGCCTGCCGCGCGCCGTTGCGCAACAGACCGGAGGCGCCCGTCCCGACGAACGCCCCTGCTCGTCTCGGAACGCTCCGCAAGGCCGATGTCGTAGCGACTCGGCGCATCAGAACAGTAGCAATATTGCTACCGATTTTTCAAACACTTTCTATTGATTTGCCTTTCGCCCAGGTCGCGCCTACCCTTGAGCGCACTATGCATAGCCCTTCGGAGCTGTCGCGGCGCCAGAAGAGATTCGGCCGAATCATCAAGGAACGCCGGGACGAGCTCGGACTCACGCAGTTACAGATCGGCGACCTCGGGGGCCCTTCGGCACCGACGATTCGCAAGATCGAGGACGGCGACGCGGCGATCAGCACCACCACGCTGAACAAACTCGACGCGCCGCTGCGCTGGCTGCCGGGCAGTGCCGCGCGGACGTACGCGGGCGGCACGCCCGCCGTCGCCGACGACCTCGGGCCCACCGCCCGCCACCCCGGCGAGTCCGTCGTGGCCGGACCCGATTCGATCCGTTTCGAGATCGCCGACCTCACCGGCCTGCTCGCCACCGCGGGCCGGCTCAACGACGCGGTGGAGCAGGGCCGGGCGACCGATCCCCAATTGACCTCCGCGATCGACGAACTCAACCGGGTCGTCTCCAAACTCTCGGCGCGCTACGCGACCGCGATGCTGGAACGCAACGGCGGCCCCGGCCGCGTACTACACCCCCTCGTCGAAATGGCCTTCGCGCACCTGCTCGAGGTGCCCGCCGAAGCCAGCGAGGGCACCGAACTGCAGGAACGGCGATACCGGCGCTGGCTGGCCGGACGATCGGAGGACGTGGATGCTGCGACAGAAGGTCAGTTCCGGGCACGGTGGCTGGCTGCCAACCTGGCCACGACCGCGAGTCGAAACGGTGGGCACTGAGGTGACGGAGATGACGAACGGCACGCCGGCCAACGGGGCGCTCACGCTGAGCCACAAGATCAATCGGCTGTTCGCGGTCGTGCACCCGCGCTCGGCCCCGGAGCGCAGCAACGCGACCGTAGCCGCGCAGGCGGGCGAATACCTGCGCCGCACTGTCCCCGCGAGCCAGCTGGAGCGACTACGCCGGGGCGACTTCGACGGCGAAACCGCCGCCGCCGCAGTCGAACCGGACCTGCTGGCGGCGATCGCCCAGAGCTTCGGCGTGGCCGCGGACTACCTCACCACCACCGGACCCGCGGCCGCGGCCATCGACCGCGAGCTCGAACTCCTCGCGACCATGCGCGATGCCAACGTTTCCAGCATCGCGCTGCGCGGTTCCAACGTCGACCAGTCGATTCTCGCGCGAATCATCGAGAGCACGGATGGTCCCGTACCGCCGAGTCGGTAATATCGCTACCTACATGGGGGCACCGAGCTTGCTGTAGGAGATTCGATCGCATGGCCATGCAGGCCCAGTTCCGGAACCTGACCCGGGACGTACCGATACCGCACCCGTGGGATCTGTCGAACTACCTCGATGACGTCGCGCGGTACCGCGGCCGGGACATCAGCCTGCTGCCGATCGATACCGCGCTGCTCGCGGGCACCGGCTGCGGCACCGGCAGCGGACTGTGGATCGCCAAGCAGGACAGCGACGTCATCGTCTACGGCGCGGACACCACCGAGTGGCACGCCGAGCACATCATCGTGCACGAACTCGGCCACATGCTGCTCGGTCACGGCCCGGAACAGCCGACCGACGGCGAACCCGGTCAGTCCACCCCGACGGTGGCCGCGGTGGCCGAACTGCTGCCGTCGATCTCCCCCGAATCCATCGCCCACGTGCTCGGCCGCACCGACTACGGCACCACCCGCGAACGCGACGCCGAGACCTTCGCCGACATGGTCATGCTGCACGCGATGCGGCCGCCGCGCCGAGATTCGTTGCTGCACCGGACGTTCTTCCGCGACCGTCGTCGGTGAGCTCACCCGTTCCCGCGATCTTCGCGGTGCCGATGATCGTCTTCGTGGTCGCGGTGGCGATCGGGCGGTTCGCGCTGCTCAACCGCACCGCCACCGATCGCCTGCTGAACCGCTCGCTGGCCTGGACCGCGCTCTCGCTGGTGCTGCTGGAACGGGGCATCGCGCCGCGGTTCGGCAGCCTGACGCATCAGCTGTCGATGGGGTGCACCATCCTCGCGATCGCCTGTCTCTACGGCGCGGCGACGCTGTGGGCCGACGCCGATCCGCGCCAGGCCGCGCGGCGCCAGCGGTATTTCGACCTGGCCGCCGCCGCGTCCGTGGTGCTGATCCTGATCATCGGCACCCCCGATCGGCGCGCCGGGACGCTGCTCGGACAGTACAGCGGCTGGCCGGAATTCGTGGTGTCCGCGCTGATCTGGGTGCCGCTGATCGCGGCGGGCAGGCTGGTCTGGCGGGTCGGCCTGCGCGAGCTGCGCACCGGCGACGTCACGCCGTACGAGCGCTTCGTCTTCGGCGCGCTGCTGGCCACGCCGTTCATCGCGAGCGCCGGTCTGATCAGCTCGATCGCCCGGCACACCGGCGGATGGCAGGCCGACGACCCGCACCTGACCCGTTGGGCGGCACCGAATTTCGGCACCGTGTTCGTGCTCGCCGCGATGCTGGCGGTACCGCTGGCCGAGCTGGTGTCGGCGCGCGCGGGCTGGGACCGCTCGGGCCGCGACTGCCGCCGCCTGCGTCCGCTGTGGCGTGCGCTGACCGCGGCCGTACCCGAAATCGTGCTCCCCGCAAGCGGTTCGACGCCACCGGATGCGCGCCTGCTGCGCATGACGGTGGAAATCCGCGACGCCCTGATGCAACTGCACCGATACCTGCCCGCCGACCGAGCGCTGGACCCACCGAGCGATGAGCACTACGCCCGGCAGCTGAAGCAGGCGATTATCACCAAGCGCACCGGGGCCGCCCCGGCCGCGGTTGCCCGCGAGGCGGATCGTTTCGGCGCCGCGTCCAGCGACATCGACGCCGACATCCGCCGCCTTCTCGACCTCGCGCGGGCCTGGAATAGCGAAACTCGCAAGGCCTCAACGGTTCTGGGGTAATTCGTGGCGAGGCCGAGGTATCGGGACGGATGGATCTGCAGACCGAGGCGAAACTCCGGGCACCCAACTCGAGCGTTGACTGCCCGGAGCGGTGGAAAGGTGCGGACCCTGGACTATGCGAGCCGGATCAGGCCGTAGTCGAAGGCGTGCCGACGATAGACAACCGACGGTCGGTCGGTCTCTCGGTCTTGGAAGAGGAAGAAGTCGTGGCCGACGAGTTCCATCTGGTAGAGGGCGTCGTCGACGGACATCGGGGTCGCGGTGTGCACCTTGGTGCGAACGATATGACCGGGCCCGGCCGCGTAATCCGAGTTCTCCGGCAGGTCGTCGGTGCGGCGGCGGGACTCGCCGTCGGGGTGGTCGTGCGCGGCGGCGGCGCCGTTTCCGTTCGGTTGGGTGAACAGCGAGTCGTCCACGAGATCGGCGGTCGCCTGGGCGACGGAGACGGGGGTCTTGTCCCCGTAGTGCACCTTGCGGCGGTCCTTGGTGCGGCGCAGGCGGCTTTCCAGCTTCGCCGTCACCGACTCCAGCGCGGCGTAGAAACTGTCGGCGCAGGCCTCGGCCCGCACGATCGGGCCCTTGCCGCGCGCGGTGATCTCCACCCGCTGACAACTCTTGCGCTGCCGACGATTTCGTTCGTGGAACAGCTCGACGTCGAAAATGAAAATGGACGGATCGAAACGTTCGAGCCGGGAGAGTTTCTCCGCGACATAGATTCGAAAGTGATCCGGAACTTCGACATTGCGACCCTTGACCACGACTTCCGCGCGGGGCGTCCTGGTGCGGTCCGCAACGGATTGTTCGGTCACGTCCACGGTGCTGTCGTCCAACACCGAAGGATCGGCGTCTTGCACTGAAGGTCGTGAAGAAGTCGTCACGCGTACCTCCCGAATATGGCCGCACAGACAATCTGCGTGCGGCGGGAATGAGCCGTGCCGATCGACGATCTCTCGGCACATGATGTCCGAGGCGCCACCTCCAAACTCCCGGTTCGGGTGTGTGTTCGCGACGCTAGTACGACATCGGGGAGTGCGCCAGTGTTCACGCAAATTTCCCGGAGTCAAGCAGCACAGGTAACCAGTACCGCGCGTGTCGGCAGGCCGATCCGAGCCAGTGCGCGCACCGACTCGCGCGCGGTCGCCCCGGTGGTCAGCACATCGTCGACCAGCACTACCTCGGCGTTTGCCGGAATCCGCGGTATGGCCGCGCGACCGGGTAGTGTGGTGACCCGGCCGTGCAGATTGTGAGCCCGCTCACCGGGTGTCAAGCCCACCGAATCCCGCACAGCCCACCACACTCGGAGCACGGATACCATCTGGCTATCGGGCAGCCAACTCGCGGCTACCCGCGCCGTGCGCAGCACCGGATCGCCCCCGCGTCGACGGGCCGCGATCGCGCGGCTCGGTGCGGGGACGAGCACCAGCGGCCGATCCCCCGCCCGCAGGCGCGCCAGACCACGCGCCAGCGCGAGCCCGAGCGGCTCGGCCAGATCCCGCCGGCCCCGTTCCTTGGCCGCCAGCACCGCCCGCCGCCCCGGCCCCGCGTACGGCCCGAGCGCCCAGCACGGCACCCCCGGATCGGTCCGCGGCCACACCCGGATCGGCGGGGCCGCGAGCGCCGCCGCGCAGTCGGCGCACCAGCCGACCCCCGCGACCCGGCAGCCGGCACAGGACGCGGGCAGGATCAGATCGAGCAAGGTCCGCATCGCCCGAGTGTGCCCGCACCCACCGACAACGACCGCCGGGCACAGTCCGATTGCGTTGGCCCGGAACCGGGTACGTGGATCAGCCGGGCAGCACCGGGACGGCGTTCGCGCCGAGCCCGGGCACCTCGCGCCAGTACGGCTCGCCACCGTCCGGGTTGCTGGTCAGCTCCAGCACCGCACGCGAATCGGCGGCGTACTGATGTTCCGGGTTGGCACTGACCTGCCGCACCGGCGCGGTCAGGTTCCGGCTGGTCTGCGGGGTCGGCTGCGAACCGTCGATGAACACGGTGCCGACCGGGTCGACGTTGCCCTCCCTGGAGATGATCAACCGGTCGCTGCCGAACCAGGACAGGGACACCGCCGCCGCGCTCGAGTTGACCCCGACGGGCAACGGCGACGCCAGCGCGAATCCGCCACCCGGCTTCGGAATGACCACCGCGACATAGACTTTCCCGTCGGCGATCAAGGCCGCCCGCACCCCGGTGCGGGAGATCCGCAGCTCGGTGATGGGTGCCCGGAAGGCGGACCCGGAGCCCGCAGAGGCGAGCGCCGAGGTGTCGACGTCCTGCACCGACACGGTGTTGGTGGACCGGTCGTTGACCGCGCGGATCACCCGTTCGCCATCGATCACGGCCCAGGCGGCAGTGCCGTCGATGTTCCAGGACGGCCGGGTGATGGAGTTGCCCGCGGCGACCGGGATCGCGTTGCCGCCGTAGGTGCCGATCATCAGGGTGCGCGCCGGGTCCGGCGCGGGACGCCCGGTGTCCGCGACCCCGGCGACCAGCTGACTGTCCGGCGACAGCGCCGCGGACAGCAGGTTGTTCACCGTGCCGAAGTAGCCGGGCGCCGGGGTGATCGGCGCGTTGTTCTCCGGCACCTGCACCAGCGCGCCGCCGCGCAGCGCGTGCAGCCCGACCTGGGTGTTCCCCAGCGTCGGCTGGCTGTACTGCTGCACATCGGCGACCGCCCAGCCGCTGCCGGTGAACCGGTCGTCGAACGGTTTCCCGTCCGCCAGCAGCACATAGGGCCCGAGGATGTCCGCGCCGGCCAGCGTGAGCACCACCTGCGCGGCGAGCAGCTCCCGATCGTGCGGATTGAGCGCCGAGGCGCCGGCGAAGTCGATCTTCACCCCGCCGAGCCCGACGCCGACCTCGTCCGGATCGCCGTTGGCCTTGGTGATCGGGCCGCGCAGGGTGATCGGCGCGGCCAGCTCGTTGCGCAACACCGGGGCCAGCGCGGGCTGGGTGCCCTCACCGAGCATGGCCAGCAGCCGCTGGGTCAGCTGCGCCTTGGGCACCGCGGCCCAGCGCAGGTCGGGCACCACCACGCTGCTGGTCGGGTCGACGAAGTAGAGCGCGTAGCGCCGGTACATCTTGCCGAACGCGATGGCGTCCATGACCACGCCGTCGGGCAGCTCATCGATGCGCCACTCGTCGTTGACCTTGGTCATCTCGATCTTGTTTTCCAGCGGCGGATCGGCCGAGGCCCGGTACGCGCCGTTGCTGTCCAGATCGGCGATCTTGCGCGCCCGGATCCGATAGGTCGCCTTGTCGCCGGTGCGCGACTCGCGCAAGGTATCCGGCTTCTCCACGATCGTGGTGCCCGCGGAGTCGTCCCACTGCGCCGCGGCCGACGGGGTCATGTACTGGCGGGCCGCCAGGTGCCGGTTGGCCGGGTCGGCGGTGGCCAGCAGGAAGTCGCGCAGCAGCAGATCGGGGTCGCGCCCCTGGGTGGGCGGCGGCGGGCCCTCGGAGGTGGGCTCGCGGTTGATCGTGCCGAGGGCCTGCGGCGCCGAGGATTCCGGCAGGCTCGCACACCCGGACAGCACGACCAGTGCCGCGAGGGCCGCCGCGCCGAACGCGAACAGCCGCTGCTTCTGCGCAGAACCGACTCGCATTCTCATGACGGTACGTCCCCTGATTCGTTCACCGCGTCGGCCCCCGCCGATGGCTGCGCCGCCCCCGGTGCCGGATGCGGGACCGCGGTCGAGCCGTTCCCGGTCGACGGCGCCGCGACGCCGTCGACGGGGCTCGTACCCGATTCCGGCGCAACCGAATTCGGCACGATCTCCAGTTCGGCCTGCCGCACCACGACCTGCTTACGCACCGGTTCCAGGGACAGCGGGCTCGCGCCGAGCTTCTTGCCGCGCACCAGCGGCAGGGTCAGCCGGAAGCTCGCGCCGACGCCGACCTCGCCCCAGGCCTCCAGCCTGCCCTCGTGCAGGTTCGCGTCCTCCACGCTGATCGACAGTCCCAGCCCGGTGCCGCCGGAGCGGCGCATCCGGGACGGATCCGAGCGCCAGAACCGGTTGAACACCAGCTTCTCCTCGCCGGGGCGCAGGCCGACACCCTGGTCGCGCACCACCACCGAGACCGCGTTCGCGTCCACGTCGCCGCGCATCCGGATCAGCACCGGCTTGCCCTCGCTGTGATCGATCGCGTTGGCCAGCAGATTGCGCAGCACCCGCTCGACCCGGCGCGGATCCACCTCGGCGACCAGCGGGTCCTCCGGCATGTCGATGACCACCTCGACCCCGGCGTCCTTGGCCAGGTGGCGCACGGTGGAGATCGCCGCCCGCGCACACATCCGCACGTCCAGCGACTCGACCTGCAATTCGGCCACACCCGCGTCGTGGCGGCTGATCTCGAGCAGATCGTTGAGCAGGCCCTCGAATCGATCCAGCTCGTTCACCAGCAGCTCGGCGCTGCGAGCCAGCGCGGGATCCAGGTCGTCGCTGCTGCCGTGGATCAGGTCCGCCGCCATCCGCACCGTGGTCAACGGCGTGCGCAGTTCATGGCTGACGTCAGAGGTGAAGCGGCGCTGCAGGTTTCCGAACTCCTCCAGCTGGGTGATCTGGTTGGACAGGCTCTCGGCCATCTCGTTGAACGCCTGCGCCAGCCGCGCCATGTCGTCCTCGCCGCGCACCAGCATGCGCTCTTTCAGCCTGCCGTCGGCGAAGCGACCGGCGATCCGCGCCGCCGAACGGATCGGCAGCACCACCTGCCTGGTCACCAGCGCGGTGATCGCGGCCAGCAGGACCAGCAGCACGATGCCGCCGATCAGCATGGTGCCGCGGATCAGCGACAGGCTGCGTGCCTCGGTGGCCAGCGGGAAGATGAGATAGATCTCCAGCGTGGGGATCTCGGTGCTCGGGCTGCCGATGATCAGCGCCGGGCCGCGATAGCCGCTGGAGTCGGAGACGGTGGTGAACTGACGGCTGACCTGTCCGCGCCGGACGAAGTTGCGCAGCTCGTTGGGCACGTCCTGGATCGGGCCGGCCGCGACCTCCTGCTGGTTCGGTCCGACCATCGCGAGCACCACGTCGTAGCTGCCTGCCACGCCGGTCTGCGGGCCGCCGTCGCTGGACAGCGCGTTGCGCGCCGGCGTCAGCTGGTTGCCCGTGTCGTGCGTGCCGACCAGCTGGCTGTGCACCGCGTTGCGGGCACGGCCCATCTCCTCGACCGCCGCGTTGATCTTGGTGTCCAGCATCCGGTTGGTGATCTGATCGGTCAGCACCACGCCGAGAATGGTGATCACGATCAACGACAGGGTGATCGTCGAGACGGCCACCCGCAGTTGCAGCGAGCGCTGCCACAGATGACCGAGCAGTGTGCCCAGTTCGGTGAACCGGGCACCCATCGCCGCCAGCCGCCGCTCCAGTTGGTTTCTGGAGCGATCGGTCACGACCGAGCCTCGTCGGCGCTCGATGCCTCCGTCCGCACGAGCGCTGCCGCGCCTCGCTCACCGCGACGGATCACGGCGGTCCGGCCTTGTAGCCGACGCCGCGGACGGTCAGCACGATCTCCGGGTTCTCCGGATCCTTCTCGACCTTGGCGCGCAGCCGCTGGACGTGCACGTTGACCAGCCGGGTGTCGGCGGCGTGCCGGTAGCCCCAGACCTGCTCGAGCAGCACCTCGCGGGTGAACACCTGACGCGGCTTACGCGCAAGCGCCACAAGCAGATCGAACTCCAGCGGGGTCAGCGAGATCTGCGCGCCACCGCGAGTCACCTTGTGCGCGGGCACATCGATCACGATGTCGGCGATGGACAACAGCTCGGCCGGCTCGTCCTCGGTGCGGCGCAACCGGGCGCGCACCCTGGCCACGAGTTCCTTCGGCTTGAACGGCTTGACGATGTAATCGTCGGCACCGGACTCGAGTCCGAGCACCACGTCGACCGTGTCGGTCTTCGCGGTGAGCATCACGATCGGCACCCCGGAATCGGCGCGCAGCACCCGGCATACGTCGATGCCGTTCATGCCGGGCAGCATCAGGTCCAGCAACACCAGATCGGGGCGGATCTCGCGAACCGCCGCCAGGGCCTGTGTGCCGTCGCCGACCACGTGCGGGTCGAACCCTTCCCCGCGCAAGACGATCGTGAGCATCTCTGCGAGTGCCATATCGTCGTCGACGACCAGAATCTTCGGCTTCATAATTACTATGTTGTCATCTCCCAGGCCAGGATCGGGCTGCCACGCCAACACTGGTGTGAACCCGCCGCACATCTAACCCTAATGGGTAATCAAATCGGCCAATCGCCCAGCCAGCGTGGCTGGATCGTCACCTGATCGGAATATCCACCACGGCCCATACCAGTTCCCTTGAGCGAGCTCACGGTACACCGCGAGGGTGCGTTGCTGCAGCGCCGCGTCGCGTTCGTAGGCGTCCAGCGCCCGAGTGTGGTCCAGCTCACCTCGCCTGCGGGCCCGTTCGGCCGCGAGTTCCGGTGAGACATCGAGCAATACCTGCAACGCGGGCGCGGGCAGCTCGAACCGGCCGTACTCCAATTCACCTATCCAGCTGACGATTTTGCCGTCCGCGGGCTGTTCCAGCCGGGCCGCGTTGTAGGCGGCGTTGGACGCGACGTAGCGGTCGAGCAGCACGATGTCGTTGTCCGCCAACGACTTCGTCAGCTCGTCCCTGGCCTCGGCCCGGTCCAGCGCGAACAGCAGCGCCATCGCGTTGACCGAGTCAGCGAGATCACCGTGCGCGCCGTGCAGCGCCTCGGCGGCCAGATCGGCGTGCACCGAGCGTCCATAGCGCGGAAACGCGAGCGAGTCGATCCGCAGGCCGGCCGCCCGCACTCGAGTGGTGACGGCCTCGGTCAGTGTCCGCTTGCCCGCACCGTCGAGCCCCTCGATGACTACCAGCGCTCCCATGGCACGCAGACTACAAGGGCCGCCGGATCGCGATGATCCGGCGGCCCTGGTCACTCGGTGAACTCAGTAGCGGTAGTGCTCCGGCTTGTACGGGCCGTCGACATCCACGCCGATGTACTCGGCCTGATCCTTGGTGAGCTTGGTCAGCTCGCCGCCGAGGGCCTCGACGTGGATCTTGGCGACCTTCTCGTCGAGGTGCTTGGGCAGGCGGTAGACCTCGTTGTCGTACTCGTCCGGCTTGGTCCACAGTTCGATCTGGGCGATCACCTGGTTGGAGAAGCTGTTGGACATGACGAACGAGGGGTGGCCGGTGGCGTTGCCGAGGTTCAGCAGGCGGCCCTCGGACAGCACGATGATCGACTTGCCGGACTCCTTGAACGTCCACTCGTCGACCTGCGGCTTGATGTTGATCCGGGTCGCGCCGGAGCGCTCCAGGGCGGCCATGTCGATCTCGTTGTCGAAGTGACCGATGTTGCCGAGGATCGCGTGATCCTTCATCGCCTTCATGTGGTCGAGGGTGATGATGTCCTTGTTGCCGGTGGAGGTGATGACGATGTCGGCGTCGGCGATCGCGCCCTCCACGGTCACCACGTCGTAGCCGTCCATCAGCGCCTGCAGCGCGTTGATCGGGTCGATCTCGGTGACCTGCACCCGGGCGCCCTGTCCGCCAAGGGATTCCGCGCACCCCTTGCCGACGTCGCCGTAGCCGCAGATCAGCACCTTCTTGCCGCCGATGAGCACATCGGTGCCGCGGTTGATGCCGTCGATCAGCGAGTGGCGGGTGCCGTACTTGTTGTCGAACTTGGACTTGGTGACCGAGTCGTTGACGTTGATCGCCGGGAACACCAGCTCGCCCGCGGCGGCGAACTGGTACAGCCGCAGCACGCCGGTGGTGGTCTCCTCGGTGACGCCCTGCACCGAGTCGGCGATGGCGCTCCACTTGCCCTTGTCCGACTCGAAGCGCTCGCGCAGCAGGTTCAGGAACACCTTGTACTCGGCCGAGTGGCTCTCGTCCTCCGGCGGAACCACGCCCGCCTTCTCGAACTGCGCGCCGCGCAGCACCAGCATGGTGGCGTCACCGCCGTCGTCGAGAATCATGTTGGCCGGCTCGTCGGGCCAGGTGAGCATCTGCTCGGCGGCCCACCAGTACTCCTCCAGGCTCTCGCCCTTCCAGGCGAAGACCGGGGTGCCCTTTGGCTCGTCGACGGTGCCGTTCGGCCCGACCACGACGGCGGCCGCGGCGTGGTCCTGGGTGGAGAAGATGTTGCAGGAGGCCCAGCGAACCTGCGCGCCGAGCGCGACCAGGGTCTCGATCAGCACCGCGGTCTGCACGGTCATGTGCAGCGAGCCGGAGATCCGCGCGCCCTGCAGCGGTAGCACCTCGGCGTATTCGCGGCGCAGCGCCATCAAGCCGGGCATCTCGTGCTCGGCGAGCCGGATCTCCTTGCGGCCGAATTCGGCCAGCGCCAGATCTGCCACCTTGAAGTCGATGCCATTGCGGACATCGGCGGTGAGTTCAGTTCGGGCGGGAAGTTCTGAGGTCGTCATAGCCTCTATCTGCCTCTCCTGGAAAGTCGGTACCAACACGCAAGGTTAGTCGCTGGCGCGGCGGGTGGGTACACTGTACTCACCCTTGCTAGCTTGGCGCGATGCCGAACCTTCGCACCCTCGTCACGACCGCTGTCGCCGGCTCGCTCGTGCTCGGCCTCGGCGCCGCCTGCGACAGCCGATCCGACTCGTCACCGGCTACCCCGCCGCGAACGGTGGAGCTGCAAGCCCACCGCGGCGGGCGCGGTCTCACCGCCGAGGAGTCGCTGGCCGGCTTCGGTAAGGCGATCGAACTCGGCGTCAGCACACTCGAACTGGACATCGTGCTCACCCGGGACAAAATGCCGATGATCTGGCACGACCCGACCGTGCTTGCGACCAAGTGCGCGGACACCGCGCCGGTCACGCCGGACGATCCGCAGTTCCCCTACGTCGGCAAGCTGATGCACGACCTGAGCTACGCGCAGACCCAGACCCTGGACTGCGGCAAGGCACTGGCCGACTTCCCGGGCCAGCAGGCGGTGCCCGGCAACCGGATAGCCACGCTGCCCGCGCTGTTCGATCTGGTGAAGACCTACCGCGGCGCGCACCCGCGCTACAACATCGAAACGAAAGTGGAAGCCGAACATCCCGAGCAGTCCGCCACGCCGCAGGAGTTCGTCGACGTCATCCTGAGCACGGTCGCCGCGGCGGGCGAGACCGGCGATGTCGACATCCAGAGCTTCGACTGGCGTTCACTTCCGCTGGTGCGCAAGGCAAGTCCGACCATCCCGCTGATCGCGCTCTACGACGACACCACCTTCGTCGCCGGCTCGAAGTGGCTCGGCCCGATCCGCTTCGAGGACTACGCGAACGATCCGCTCGGCGCGGTGCGGGCGCTCGGCGCGAACGCCGCCTCGCCCGGCTACTCGGTTCCCTACGGCCGCAAGGCCGGTGAAGCCGGTTTCACGCTGGTGGCGGACAAGACCTATGTCGAGCGCGCGCACGAGCTCGATCTGAAGGTGGTCCCGTGGACGGTGAACGACAAGGCCACCATCGCCGCGCAGATCGACACCGGCGTGGACGGCGTGATCACCGACTACCCCGACCGCATGCGGGAGGTCTTGCAGGAGAAGGGATTACCCCTGCCTCCCGCCTACCGCCGCTGAGCCGGGGCAGCCGGTCGGCTACGCGGCGCCGGACTCCGGCACGTCGGACTCCGCCTGGTCCGGCTGCGCCGGATCACCCTTGGCCGAGTTCGCCTGGGCCGCACCGTTGATCGTGGCGACGGTGCCGTACTGCTCCAGCAGGCGGCGCCGCTTGCGCGGATGGATGTTCGCCTTGGTGACGTCGCCGCCGTAGTGCGCGAGCACCCGGTGGTCCATGATCGCCCGCCACAGCGGCGGCACGGCCGCGAACAGGATCATGGTCGCGTAGCCGGCGGGCAGCTGCGGCGCCTGCATCGAGCTGCGCAACGTCTGATACCTGCGTCCGGGGTTCGCGTGGTGGTCGCTGTGCCGCTGCAGATGGAACAGGAAGATGTTGGTGACCAACCGATCGCTGTTCCAGCTGTCGCGCGGCGAGCAGCGCGCGTAATTGCCGTTCGGGCGCTTGGCCCGCAGCAGGCCGTAGTGCTCGATGAAGTTCACCGTCTCCAGCAGCGACGCGCCGATCGCCGCCTGCAGGATCAGCCACGGCAGGATGCCGACGCCGAACAGCGCCATCATCGTGCCGAACAGCAGCACGCTCATCGACCACGCCTGCAGGATGTGGTTGTGCACGCTGAACCAGCGCAGGCCCTTGCGTTCCAGCCGCACCTTCTCCAGCTGGATGGCCGAGCGGAAGCTGCCGAACACGCTGCGCGGCAGGAACTCCCACAGCGTCTCGCCGAGCCGCCCGCTGGCCGGGTCCTCCGGAGTCGCCACCCGGACGTGATGCCCGCGATTGTGCTCCACGAAGAAATGCCCGTAGAACGACTGCGCCAGCGCGACCTTGGCCAGCCAGCGCTCCGCGTGCTCGACCCGGTGCCCGAGCTCGTGCGCCGCGTTGATGCCGATGCCGCTGACGAAGCCGAGCGTGGCCGCCAGGCCGAGCTTGTCGACGATGCTCAGCTCGTGACCCGCCCACATGGCGCAGGCGATCAGCAAGCCGATCAGTTGAACAGGAAGGAAAAGATAAGTGCACCACCGGTAGTACCGGTCGTTGCTCAGCAACTCGTAGTCCTCATCGCGCGGGTTGGTGCCGTCCTCGCCGACAACCCAGTCCAGGACCGGGATGACGATCAACACGATGATCGGACCGATCCACCAGAACACCTTTGCGCCCGTTTGCAACACAAGTTGCGAGGGCAAGAGTGCGCTCAGTGGAGCGATCAAGCCGAAAACCCATAAGTGTCGTTTGGGATCAGAAGATACCGCCGGTTTGCCAACCGTTTGCACGTTTGCCCCGCTAAATAGGAACCCTAACTCCGATGTACGAGAATAGTTCCAGACTGTACGGCCGTTTCGCAGAACTTGGCGGCCGAAACGTGATGAGGGTTACATCCATGGCAGTTGGTTTTTAAGCGGGCTCACAGACGCTTGAAGTCCTGGCTTACTTGGTGCAAACAGACTGGGGTACTTCGGGGTTCGATCAGTGATCGATCCTGGCCGCCAGAATCGCTTCCACGTACGGACTCAGCAACGCACTCAACTCACCCGGCGCATCGCGCGCCGGATCCGGCGGCGTCGGGATGTAGCTCATCGCGATGCGGACGAGCGCGTGCGCGATGACGTCCGATTCGGCCGCGGTCGCGGCGACCCAGCTGTGCTGGAAAGCCAGCGACAGCCGCCGGGTCGCTTGGTCGAGCAACGGTCCAGCATCAAGGGTGATGAGCCGCAACAGATCCAGTTTCACCTCGCCGGCGAGCAGTGACTGCACCAGTGGATCGGCGGCGGCGTCGACGAAGAAATTCGTCATGCCCTCACGGAAGGCGGCGCGGACATCGCCGACATTGCCGGCGATGGCCGCGTCGACGTGATCGACCAGATCGTCGGCCAGGCGCAGCGAATACGCCTGCGCCAGGCCACTGCGGGAACCGAACTCGTTGTAGAGGGTCTGCCTGCTCACGCCGGCCTTGGCCGCCACATCACCCAGGGTGATCTTGGACCAGTCCCGTTCGGTGAGCAGTTCGCGCATCGCCCCGAGGACGGAGGCGCGCAAGAGTTCACGCGCCGCCTCCTGATAGGGGATGCGGGTTCCGGAGCGCGGCATACCGGCGACCCTGTCACGGGTGGTTCCCGCAGTCAAAACCTCACGACCGTTCGATTTCGACCATGTAGAAGTCCGCCTTCGCCGCGCCGCAGTCCGGGCAGGTCCAGTCGTCCGGGATATCGTCCCAGCGGGTGCCCGGCTCGATCCCGTCCTCCGGCCAGCCTTTGGCCTCGTCGTATTCGAAGCCGCACTGAATGCACTGAAAGAGTTTGTAATCATTCATTTGACGGCTCCCGTCGGTTCGAAATCGATCTTCTCCCGCACACCGCAGTCCGGGCAGCACCAGTCGTCGGGAATATCCGCCCACGGCGTTCCCGGGCGAAATCCTTCGTGCGGCGCACCTTTCGCCTCGTCGTAAACGTAATCGCAGACGGGGCAGCGATAGCGATTCATGCCCGCGCCCCGCCGGTCGCGGCGCCGCCCTGGTAGTGGGCGATCACTTTGTCCCGCTTGGCCGGGTGGATGTTCGCCAGCGTGATGTCCCCGTGATAGTGCGCGAGCACCCGCTTGTCCATCACCCGGCGCCACAGCGGCGGGAAGTAGGCGAGCAGGATCATGCTGGCGTAACCGCTGGGCAGGTTCGGCGCGCCGTCCCAGCTGCGCAGCGTCTGGTAGCGCCGGGTCGGGTACGCGTGGTGATCGCTGTGCCGCTGCAGGTGGTACAGGAAGATGTTGGTCACGATGTGGTCGCTGTTCCAGCTGTGCACCGGGGCAGGCCGCTCGTAGCGCCCCGACGAGGTGCGTTGCCGGACCAGGCCGTAGTGCTCCAGATAGTTGACCGCCTCGAGCAGGCTGAAGCCGATCACCGCCTGGAGAACCAGGTACGGCAGCAGGGCGATGCCGAAGATCGCCACCAGCACCGCGTACAGCACCGCGGACATGAACCACGCGCTCAGCACCTCGTTCTTCGGGCTCCACCATTTCTTGTCCAGTCGCGCGAGCCGGGTCCGCTCCAAACGCAGCGACGACGTCAGGCTCCCCCACACGGTGCGCGGCCAGAACGCCCAGAAGCTTTCGCCGACCCGCGAACTCGCCGGATCCTCGGGCGTCGCGACCCGTACGTGGTGGCCGCGATTGTGCTCGATATAGAAATGCCCGTAGAACGACTGGGCCAGCGCGATCCGGGACAGCCAGCGCTCCAGCTGAACCTTCTTGTGCCCCAATTCATGTGCGGTGTTGATGCCGATGCCGCCGAGCATGCCGACGGTGATCGCCAGGCCGATCTTGTCCACCAGGTGCAGGCCGTTGTCGAAACCGAGCCAGCTCACCTGATCCGCGGTGATCAGATAGCAGGCCATGACCAGCGACGCGTATTGGAACGGCAGATACAGGTAGGTGAGATAACGGTAGTACCTGTCCTGCTCCAGGTACTCCATCACCTCGTCCGGCGGATTGTCGCCGTCCGGCCCGAAGAATATGTCCGCCAACGGAATCAGCAGATACACCAGGATCGGTCCGAGCCAGAACGGCACCTGCGCCAATCGATGCCAGCCAATGGCGTTGAGCGCCAGGATCAGTGGGATACCGATCGTGAAAAGACCGGTGGGAGCGAACAATCCCCACAGCCACATATAGCGCTTGCGATCGCGCCAGTCCGGGGTGGCCACCGGTTTCGCGGACGTGTCGGCGTCGGTCGACATCGTTGTCTCCAATCCAAAAGCGGCACGTCACGTGTGACGTGCGTTACCTCTGAGATGGACGATAGAGATCGATTTGTCGTTTGTCTAGACAAATCAGCTGATTTGTAAAGCAACCTGCCCGACGCAGACGAAACACCCCGGTCAGCGCGGTGGCCGACCGGGGTGCGGGGTGTCCAGCGGGGTTAGCGCAGCAGCACGTCGGCGTTCGCCGGCAACGCGTCGATCGGCCACCAGCGCAGATCGGTGGACTCCGCGCTGCGCACCGGCACCGCGCCCGCCGGCGCGGTGATCCGGAACAGCAGGTCGAGATGCCTGGTCGGCAGCCCGAGTGAACAGGTGATCGGATGCGCCTGCGCCCCATACAGTTCCGGCTCCAGCCGCAGTCCGGCGATGCCCGACTCCTCGGTCGCCTCGCGCAGCGCGGCGCCGGCCACCGTGTCGTCGCCCTCCTCGCAGTGCCCGCCGAGCTGGATCCAGCTGCCGACCCGCGGATGCAGGGTCAGCAGGACCGCGCGCTCGTCGTGCGAGAAGACCACCGCCGAGGCGGTGATGTGCCCCGGCACGTGCTCGCGCAGGCACCCGCGCGGCGCCGACCCGAGGAACGCGAGCATGGCCTGGCGCAGCGATTGGTCCGAATTCGCGGCGGGAGACCAGGATTCGAGCAACGCCGTGGCCGACGCGTGCAGCGAATCAGCGGTCACAGTTCGACCAGCCCGAAGCCGGGAGCGGGTGTCGGCCGCGGCGTGAGCGGCTCGGATGGGTGGCCGATGGCGATGGCGCCCAACGGATTCCAGTCCTCGTCGAGACCGAGCACGTCCCGGGTGACCTCCGGCGCGAAGATGGTGGAGCCGATCCAGCAGCTGCCGAGCCCCTCGGTCGCCAGCGCGACCAGCAGGCCCTGCACCGCCGCGCCGACCGCGACGGTGAACATGGTGCGCTCGTTCGCCCGCCGCCGCTCGTCCGGATAGTCGTGCGCGCCGTCCGGCACGCAGAACGGGATGATCACCTCGGGGGCGTCGAAAAGGATTCGGCCACGGGCGATCCGGCGCTCCACCCGATCGGCGGGCAGCCCGTCGGCGGTGAGATCGGCACGCCACTTCGCGGTCATCGCGTCCAGCAGCCGCGCCCGCAGTCCCGGTTCGCGCAGCCACACGAACCGCACCGGACGGGTGTGATGCGGCGCAGGCGCGGTCAAGGCCACCGCGACCGCGGCCCGGACCCGCTCGGGATCGACCGGCTCGTCCGCGAACTGACGGATCGAGCGGCGCAGCAGCACCGCCTCGCGCCGGCCCTGCTCGATCGCCTCGGCGGTGCCGAGCCAGAACAGGTCGTCGGTGCCGCCGCGCAGCAGATCGACGGCGCTGGAGCCGTCGTCGGTGACCGGCAGCCCGCGCACCACCGCGACCGGCACGCCGCCGAGCTTGCCCTTCACCAGGTCCGCCGCGGCGGCCAGTTCGTCCGCGATCGCCACCTGGGTGACGTGCAACTCGTTGCCCTGCCCGTCGATCGCGCCCGCGTAGTCGTGCAGCACGCGCAGGCCGGCGGCGCCGATCGCGGTGTCGGTCTGGCCGTTTCGCCACGCCCGGCCCATGGTGTCGGTGACGACCACGGCGACCCGCACGCCAAGCCGCTCGGCCAGCGCCGAGCGCAGGGCCTTCGCGCTGGCGTCCGGGTCGGCGGGCAGCAGCACCAACTCGCCCTGCTCGACATTGGACCCGTCGATGCCGGACGCCGCCTGCACGATGCCCAGCTTGTTCTCGGTGATCAGGGTGCGGCCCTTGCGCGCGAGCACCCGCACCGCCTCCTGCTCGACCAGGGCGCGGCGCAGCGCGTCGCGTTCCTCCGGATCCAGCGGCGCCTCGACGATGCGGCCCTCGGCCTTGGCCACGATCTTGCTCGTCACCACGAGCACGTCGCCGTCGGCCAGCCAGGGCGCCTGCGCGGCGATGTGCTGGGCCAGATCGTCGCCGGGCCGGAACTCCGGCAGGCCGGTGATCGGCAGGATGCGCAGCTCGCCCGCCGCGTGATCGATGGTCATTACGACTTCACTCCCGCGAGGTCAAGGGCCTCCCGCACCATCTCGGCGGTGGTCGGCGGATCGGTCATGAGCAGCGGCACGCTGCGTACCTCGACACCGGGCACGTCGGCGGTGTCGGTGGTGTGGATCAGCCACCCGTCCAGGATTCCGGTGGCCGAGCGGGCGCCGTAGTAGCGGCCGATCGCCTCGGCGGTCGTCTCGACGCCGATCACCGACAGACATTCATCGGCCATGCCGCGCAGAGGTTTACCGTCGATCACACCGGATATACCGATCACTTTGGCCTCTGTGGTGCGTAACGCGCCGCGAATCCCAGGCACCGCCAGGATGGCGCCGATGCTCACCACGGGGTTCGACGGAGCGAGCAAGACCACATCCGCGGACTCTATGATCTCGGTCACATTCGGGGCTGGTTTGGCGTCCTCCGCCCCAATTGTGGCGAATCCATGGGTCTCGATGTTCGCGCGGTAGCGAACCCACCACTCCTGAAAATGGATCGCGCGACGTTCGCCAGGGTTGTCCGGGTCGCTCACAACGACATGTGTTTCACACCGATCGTCGGTTGCCGGGATCAGTTTCACGCCGGGCTGCCACCTGTTGCAGAGCGCCTCGGTCACCGCGGACAGCGGGTACCCGGCACGCAACATTTCGCTCCGGATCAGATGCGTGGCGAGGTCGCGATCGCCGAGCCCGAACCAGTCCGGTTGCGCCCCGTATTCGGCCAGCTCCTCCTTGGCCTGCCAGGTCTCGCCGGGCCTGCCCCACCCGCGCTCGGTATCGATGCCGCCACCCAGGGTGTACATGCAGGTGTCGAGGTCAGGACAGATCCGAAGGCCATGCATCCAGACGTCGTCGCCGACGTTCACGATCGCGGAGACGTCGGCATCGGGCAGCAGTTCCCGGACGCCCTGGAGGAAGCGAGCGCCGCCGACACCCCCGACCAGGACGGCAATCCGTGGCCCGCCGACGGGTTCGGTGTCCGCTTGAAGGGAAGTCACATCCGCACAGCCTATGCGCTGCCGGACCGGGCGATGTTCCGGCTATAGTTGCTGGTCATTTGCCCTACTCCGACTCAAGATCATCTTCGAAAGCGTTCGCGGATAGTAACGGAATAGCGACGGCCGCTTGACCATCGACACGTCCGGCGTGTCTAATCACAGTCATGTCATTTCGGGTTCGCGCGAGAGTGCAAGGCGCGAACGGCTTTTCGAACAGATGTTCGCATCGAGATGACGAGCTCGGGGACGTCCGCGGGACAACGTCGCGGGGTATGGCCGTCGGTAAGCGTGTTGGTCCGACGGATCGAATCATTCTGCGCTAACACACAGTGAGGAGGCGGAGCGATGGCCAACGAGATGGTCTCGCCGACCGATTCCACAGCAGGCGCAGCACGTGGCGTCTGCGCAGAAAACGGCTGGATAGAACGCGAGGGGGGTGACGAGGACTTGACGCCCGGGCTCAGCACGGGCGACGAGAACTCGACTCCCCGGCTCAGCCTGGTCGTCACGGGCTTCGACGAGATGTTCGAATCCATCGAAGAGCAGTGGCAGGAGCGCGCCCTGTGCGCGCAGACCGATCCGGAGGCGTTCTTCCCAGAGAAGGGCGGCTCGACCCGCGAGGCGAAACGGATCTGCATGGGCTGCGAGGTTCGCGACGAGTGCCTGGAATACGCACTCGCCCACGATGAGCGCTTCGGCATCTGGGGTGGCCTCTCCGAGCGAGAGCGCCGCCGCCTCAAGCGCGGCATCGGCTAGTCGACCTGGGTTGACCCCCGAGTTATCCGCACCCGCGAGAAGTCGCTACGGCGACAACAGTTCTCGCGAACAGCCGGGTAGCTCCGGGGGTACGCCCGAGCCCCTGCCCACGGTCCGTCGGCCGACTGGGGCAGCACTGGGTGCGCAGGCACCGAACGGGCTGACTAGGTTTTAACCCATGGCACGTTCCCGTAATCGTCGTCCGCCGACCGCCCGGTCGGTGATCCGCCGTGGTCGCGGGGTGCGTGGGCCGATGTTGCCGCCCACGGTGCCCGCCTGGCGCACCAGGGGGCAGAAGTTCGACCGGCTGGTGCTGGAAGCGTTTGCACCGCTGGACACCCGCTGGCACGATCGCCTCACCAAGCTCGACATCGCGGTCGACGATGTGCCGAAAATCCGTCCGCTGCATCCCGATTCGGTCACCTGGCCGGACGAGGTGGTGGCCGACGGCCCGGTGCCGCTGTCCCGGCTGATCCCGGCGGGCGTGGACCGGCACGGCACCGCCACCCGGGCGCGGGTGGTGCTGTTCCGCAAGCCGCTGGAGCTGCGCGCCAGCGATCCCGACGACCTGGTCGACCTGCTGCGCGAGGTGCTGGTCCAGCAGATCGCCACCTATCTCGGCGTCGATCCGGACATCATCGACCCGGAACCCGAATAGAAATCGCACCAAGCCGCCCGCACTTCGGTAACGAATGTTGTTGCGAGCAGCGATAACTGATTACCGACACCGAGTGCGCGGCCCGCAGACCGTACACTCACCCGACCTTCGGCCGATCACCCGGCCGAGGCTCCTTCGCCCGCCCGCGGTGGCCGCCGCGTGGCGGGAGTTTTTGCCCGAATCCTGAGCGTGTCTATCCACATCGGCACGCCAGGAGGGTTACTCTCATCGGCGTGATCCCCATGCGTCGTTGTTGCCGACCAGGTTGCAAGAATCCGGCCGTCGCGACGCTCACCTATGTGTACTCGGACTCGACCGCCGTGGTCGGACCGCTCGCGACCGTCGCCGAACCGCACTCCTGGGATCTCTGTGAAACGCACGGCTCGCGCATCACCGCCCCGAAGGGCTGGGAGATGGTCCGCCACGAGGGTGGATTCTCCTCCAGCACACCGGATGACGACGATCTGACCGCGCTCGCCGAGGCGGTCCGCGAGGCCGGCCTGCGCCGCCGCCCGCCGGAACAGGATCAGCGCGGCTACCGCGACTACGCGCCGCCGCCGCAGCGCACCACCCGCACCGGGCGCCGGGGACATCTGCGCGTACTCCCCGACCCGCCTTCCTGACGAACCCGGGACCGGGTCAAACCGTTGCCGCGCAACCATTAGGGTGGTGGGCATGACAGTCGCCCGCTCTGCCGAATTCGTCAACGCGGTGATCAAGGCCTACGACGTTCGCGGGGTGGTCGGTGAACAACTCGACGCCGAATTCGTCAGGGACATCGGCGCCTCGTTCGCCCGGCTGATGCGCGCCGAGGGCGCGACGCGGGCGGTCATCGGACACGACATGCGCGAGTCCTCCCCCGAGCTGTCCGCCGCGTTCGCCGACGGCGTGCTCGCCCAGGGCCTCGACGTGGTGCACATCGGGCTGGCGTCCACCGATCAGCTGTACTTCGCCTCCGGCAGCCTGAACTGCCCCGGCGCCATGTTCACCGCGAGCCACAACCCGGCCCGCTACAACGGCATCAAGATGTGCCGCGCCAAAGCCATTCCGGTAGGCCAGGACACGGGCTTGGCGACGATCAAGAGCGAGGTCGCCGAGGGCGTCCCCGGTTACGACGGGCCGCCCGGCACCGCGACCAGCGTCGACCTGCTCGCCGACTACGCGGCGTTCCTGCGCGACCTGGTCGACATCGGCGGGGTCCGCCCGCTGACCATCGCGGTGGACGCGGGCAACGGCATGGGCGGGCACACCGTGCCCGCCGTGTTCGACGCGCTGCCGCAGGTGACCATCGTGCCGCTGTACTTCGAGCTGGACGGCTCGTTCCCGAACCACGAGGCCAACCCGCTCGACCCGAAGAACCTGGTCGATCTGCAGGATCTGGTGGTCAAGTCCGGCGCCGACATCGGCCTCGCGTTCGACGGCGACGCCGACCGCTGCTTCGTGGTGGACGAGAAGGGCGACCCGGTGTCCCCGTCCACCATCACCGCGCTGGTCGCCGAGCGGGAACTGGTCAAGGAACCGGGCGCGGTCATCATCCACAACCTGATCACCTCGCACGCGGTGCCCGAGCTGGTCACCGCGCTCGGCGGTACCCCGGTGCGCACCCGGGTCGGTCATTCGTTCATCAAGCAGCAGATGGCCTCGACCGGCGCGGTGTTCGGCGGCGAGCACTCCGCGCACTACTACTTCCGCGATTTCTGGGGCGCCGACTCCGGCATGCTCGCGGCGCTGCACGTACTGGCCGCGCTCGGCGAGCAGGACCGGCCGGTGTCGGAGCTGATGGCGGCCTACGAAACATATGCGGCCTCCGGAGAGATCAATTCCACAGTGCCGGACGCGAAGGAGCGGACGATGGCTGTGGTGGAGGCATTCGGGGATCGGACGATCTCGGTGGATAGGCTGGACGGCGTGACCGTCCAGCTGGCCGACGACGCCTGGTTCAATCTGCGCGCGTCGAATACCGAACCGCTGCTCAGGCTGAACGTCGAAGCCAGATCGCCGGAAGAAGTAGACGCACTCGTAACAGAGATTCTGAGCATCGTCCGCTCCTGACTGGAATAGTGGAATCACAGGCCTTGGATTCGCCCGACTCGGGCCCGGCGTGGCAGCTGACCCGGGAGCGAGCGAGGGCGGAAACGACTCAGCGCGATGAGGGGAGGTGGGACGCCCGATGATCGCTGGAACACCGGTTCTCGACCTCGATGACGCCGCTTCGCTGGAGGCGGCCGATACCGGCGGCGCCCTGCGCTCGGCCGCCTCCGGCGGCGCTCAGGTCCGTGCCACCGCGGCGGCCGTCGGTGAGGACGCGCTCGCGCGCCTGGACGGACTGCGGCCGCGCAGCCTCGTACTCGTCTCCGGCTCCGGCCGCGCCGCGCGCGCCGCGAGCCTGCTGGTCGCCGCGCTCGGCGATCGGGCAGGCCTGCCGGTCGTGCCCGTCTCCGCGTTGCCGCCCTGGGTCGGCCCGCTCGACGTCGTCCTGGTCGCCGGTGACGATGCCGGCGATCCGCGCCTGACCGACGCGGTGGACCGGGCGCTGCGCCGCGGCGCCGAGGTGGTCGTCGCGGCACCCATCGAGGGACCGATGCGCGCCGTCGCGGCCGGCCGGGCGGCCGTGCTGGCCCCGAGGGTCCAGGTGCTCGATCACAACCGGCTGCTGCGCTTCCTGGCCGCGGGCATCGCCGTGCTGCGGGCGATCGACCCGTCCCGCAGCGGCGCCTTCGTGCCCGACCTCACCGACCTGGCCGATCTGCTCGACGCCGAGGCGTTGCGCGCGGGCCCGACCAACGAGGTCTTCCGCAACCCGGCCAAGACCCTCGCCTCCCGCATGCATCAGCGCGGCGTCGTGCTGGCCGGCGATTCCCCCGCCGCGGCCGAGCTGGCCGGGCACGGCGCCGAGGTGCTGTTGCAGTCGGCCGGACGGGTCGCCACCGCGGTGGATCTCGCCGAGGCGGTCGCCGCCAGGTCTCGAATGGTCGAGGCCGCAGGCGAATCCGCGCCCGGCTTCGATCCGATGTTTCACGACGAAGAGCTCGACGGACCGGTGCAGGTGGAGCGCATCCGGGTGTTCGTGCTCAGCGCCGACGCCGACCAGTCGGTCGTGCGCCGCCGGATCGCCGTGTTCGGCGGCACCGGGTCCGGCCTGGTCGACGCCGACCTGGTGAACGCCGAACTCGACCTGCTGCACACCGGGCTGATCGACCCGTCCGTGCCCGCACCGGCGCGGCCCGAGGAACCGGTTCCCGGTTCCGGCGGGGAACTCGAACAGCTCGCCGTGCTCGCGGTGCGGCTGGAAATGGCCGCCGCCTACCTACGGCTGATCGGAACTCGCGGCACCGCGACCGACAGCCAAGGGCAGTTCGGGGGAAGCTACTAGTGCACGAACTCGTTGGTGCGCTGCGCTCGTATGCCTGGGGCTCGCGCACCGCGCTCGCTCAGCTGTGCGGCAGGCCCGTCCCGTCCGCCCACCCGGAGGCCGAACTCTGGTTCGGCGCGCATCCCGCCGATCCCGCGCACGTCCTGATCGACGGCGACTCGCGCTCGCTGCTCGATTTCGTCGCCGACGATCCGCAGCGCGAATTGGGCCCGGCCGCCGGGGAATTCGGCGGCAAGCTGCCGTTCCTGCTGAAGATCCTGGCCGCCGAGGAGCCGCTGTCGCTGCAGGCGCATCCGAGCACCGCGCAGGCGCGGGCCGGATTCGAACGGGAAAACCGCACCAAGGTCCCGCTGGACTCGCCGATGCGCAACTACCGCGACGACAACCACAAGCCGGAGCTGGTGGTGGCGCTGGATCGGTTCGAGGCGCTGGCCGGCTTCCGCGACCCGCACCGCACCGTCGAACTGCTGCGCGCGTTGCAGGTGGACGGGCTCGCGTCGTTCGCCGACCTGCTTGCCGCACAACCGGATTCCGACGGCCTGCGCACCCTGTTCACCACCTGGATCACGCTGCCCCAGCACGTGCTCGCCACGCTGCTGCCCGAGGTGCTCGACGGCTGCGTGCGATACCTGTCCGGAAAAGGCAAGCGCGAGTTCACCCCGGAGGCGCGCACCACGCTCGAACTCGCCGAGGCCTACCCCGGCGACGCCGGCGTGCTCGCCGCGCTGCTGCTGAACCGGCTGACCCTGGAACCGGGCCAGGGCCTGTTCCTCGCGGCCGGCAACCTGCACGCCTACCTGCGCGGACTCGGCGTGGAGATCATGGCCAACTCGGACAACGTGCTGCGCGGCGGCCTCACCCCCAAGCACGTCGACGTGCCGGAACTGCTGCGGGTACTCGACTTCGAGCCGATCGACCTGCCCGTGGTGCTGCCCGAACCGGCCGGCGACGGCTCGGTCCGCTACCGCACCCCCGCACCGGAATTCGAACTGCGCCGCTTCGACCTCACCGAGGGCTCGGCCCAGGTCCCGCTCACCGCCGCGGGTCCGGGCATCGTGCTGTGCACCTCGGGATCGGTGCGGCTGGGTAACGGCGCGTCCGAACTGACCTTGGAACGCGGTGCCGCGGCGTGGATCTCGGCCGCCGACAGCGACATTCAGGCGCGCGCGCTGAACGGTCCGGCTCAGCTGTTCTGCGCCTGCGTCGGCAAGGTCTGATTCCGGCCAGCGGTCGCGTAGCGCGATGATCGGTCGGGCATCGGGTACTCCGCACACCGGCACACGCTAAGTTAGCCAGGATCGGGCAATTCGGAGAGAGGACGTCCAGGGCATGTCGGCTGGTGGTGGCAAGAAGGCGATTCTCGCCGCGTTGTCGGCGAACGCGGGGATCGCCGTGGCGAAGTTCGTCGGTGCGCTGATCACCGGTTCGGGGTCGATGCTCGCCGAGGCGGTGCACTCGGTCGCCGACACCGGCAACCAGGCGCTGCTGCTGCTCGGTCAGCGCCGCGCCGCGCAGGAGGCGGACGCGCTGCACCCGTTCGGGTACGCGCGCAATCGCTACTTCTACTCGTTCATCGTGGCGCTGGTGCTGTTCACCCTCGGCTCCGGATACGCGCTCTACGAGGGCGTGCACAAGATCCAGCATCCCGAGGAGCTGAGTTCGCCGATCGTGGCGATCGTCATCCTGCTCATCGCGATCGCGCTGGAGTCCTACAGCTTCATGACCGCGATGCGGGAATCCGCGCCGCTCAAGGGCGACGCGAGCTGGTGGCGGTTCATCCGCAACTCGCGCAGCCCGGAACTGCCGGTGGTGCTGCTGGAGGACACCGGCGCGCTGATCGGCCTGGTGTTCGCGTTCGCCGGCGTCGGGCTGACCATGCTCACCGGCGACGCGGTGTGGGACGGCGTCGGCACCCTGGCCATCGGCATCCTGCTCGGCGTCATCGCCATCGTGCTGATCATCGAGATGCAGAGCCTGCTCATCGGTGAGGGCGCGACGCCCGCCGAGGATCGGCTCATCCGGGAGAACCTGGTCGACGGCGATCGGATCGACCGGGTGATCCATCTGAAGACCCAATACCTCGGTCCCGAAGAGCTTTTGGTGGCCGCCAAGATCGGCGCGGTGCCCGGGCTCGACGTGGCTCAGCTCGCCGCCGCCATCGATGACGCGGAGGCGCGCGTCCGGGCCGCGGTCCCGGCGGCGCGCGTCATGTACCTCGAACCCGATCTCTATCGCACCGAATCCGTCCACCGCTAGGACTGTCGAAGCAGGTCCAGCGGGTCAGCGCCGATGCCGAAGCGCCGGCGCAGCACGTGGCGGGCGGCGTGCAGGCCGGACATGCCGTGCACGCCGGGGCCCGGCGGGGTGGACGACGAGCACAGGTACACGCCGGGAAGCGGTGTGGCGTAAGGGTTCCAGCGGGCGGTCGGGCGGAACGCGAACTGGCGCAGGGTCATCGCGCCCGCCGAGATGTCGCCGCCGATGTAATTGGCGTTGTGTGACGGCATTTCGGCCGCGGTGTAGACGTGCTTGGCCAGGATGAGGTCGCGGAAGCCCGGTGCGAAGCGTTCGACCTGGGCGATCACCGCCTCGCTGACGTCACGGGTGGAGCCGTTCGGCACGTGCGCGTAGGTGTAGAAGGTGTGCTTGCCCTCCGGCGCCCTGGTCGAATCGACGACGCCGGGCTGGATGGACAGCACATAGGGCCGTTCCGCGTGCCGCCCCGCGGCGACCGCGCGCTCGGCGGTCATCGCCTCGGCACGGGTTCCGATCAGGTGCAGGGTGCCGGCCCGGTCCAGGCCCTCGGCCTGCCACGGCACCGGGCCGTCCAGCGCGAAGTCGACCTTGCACGCCGCGCCGCCGTAGCGGAAACTCCGGAGCCGCTCGGCGTATCGGTCCGGGAGCCGGTGGCCCGCGATCCGCAGCAGTTCCGCGGGCGCGAGATCGAGCACGACCGCGCGGGCGTCGTCGAACTGGCCGAGCGAATCGATGCGGTGGCCGGTGTGGACCCGGCCGCCGAGGCGTTCGAGTTCGGCGATGAGCGCGTTCGGGATGGCCTGGCTGCCGCCCTTGGGGATCACCCAGCCGCCCGCGTGCGCCAACGTGGCGAGCAGCAGGCCGGCACCCGCGGCGGGGATGCGTCGCGGCGGGGTGATCGCGTGCGTGGCCACACCGGTCAGCAACGCGGGCGCGATATCGTCCCGAAACCTGGTGTTCCACAACGGCGATCCCTGCTCCAGGGTCCGCAGCCCGAACCGCGCCGCGGTCAGCAGGTCCTTGGGCGGGCGGCGCAGATCCGACATCGCGAGGTCGACGACCGCCTCCCAGTGCGGCACCAGCGGTCCGAACAGCGAGCGCCACGCGTCGCCGTCGCGACCGAGTCCGGCGGCCGTCCGCTCCAGATCGTGCCAGGCCACCCCTGCCGCACCGCCGTCCATCGGATGCGCGTAGGAGGCCTCCGGCGTGAGCAGTTCGACGCCGTGCGCCGCCAGGTCGAACGCGCGAAAGAACGGGGACGCCAACGCCATCGGATGCGCGCCGGCACACACGTCGTGCTGAAATCCGGGCAGCGTCAGTTCGGCCGTGCGCGATCCGCCGCCCGCGGCGAACTCGGCCTCGTACACCTCCACCGACAGTCCGGCCTTCGCCAGAATCACCGCGGCGGCGAGACCATTCGGCCCGGAACCGACGACCACAACATCAGGCATGTCCCCACGCTACCGATCCGGCTTCGGCCGCAACCGAAATGCGCGTCCGATCACAGCGGCCGCGCTACGCGGAATCCGCGCCGACCGCGGCCAGCCATTCCGCGACCAGGATTTCCAGGCGCCGTTCGCGCAGCTCCGGCCGGAGCCGGCCGCCGCGGTCGAGGGTCGCCAGGCCGTGCATCGCGCTCCAGGCCACCTCGGTGCGGGCCCCGAGGTCCGCCTCGTCGACGAACGGGCGGAACAGGGCCTCGAGTTCGGCGAAGGCGTCGATCAGCGGCTGCGGCGCGTCCAGGCCGAAGACGAGGTCGACGTTCATCATGAACATCGCCTCGTAGCGGGCCGGGTTCGCGGCGGCGAAATCCAGGTATGCCTGGGTCACGCGGTACAGGGCGTCGGCCGGACCGGTCGCCGCGGCGTGGGCCCGCCGCAGCACGGTGGTCAAGTCGGTGATGCCCTGCAGGGCCACCGCCGTCACGATGGCCGACTTGCCCTCGAAGTGGCTGTACAGCACCGGCTGGCTGTACTCGATGCGCTCGGCCAGCTTGCGCACGGTGACCGCCTCCCAGCCCTGCGCCTCCGCCAGTTCACGCGCGGTATCGATGATCTGCTGATGCCGTTCGGCGCGTTCGCGCTCCTTGCGGGTCTGGGGGCTCATGACCCAAATACTAGCAGTGCTAGACAACCTATCGAAGCTCCGTTATGGTTGCTCGTGAACCTAGCAACGCTAGAAATCAAGGCATCACCGCATCAAGGAGCAGCACCATGACCACCTCGCGCATCGCCACCGCCCTGTCCCTCGCCGGCGCGGCCTTCATCCTCTACATCGGCATCAGCTACCTGTTCGCTCCCGGCACCATCGCGCCCGGCTTCGGCCTGCCCGCCTGGCCGGACGGCGAGGCCGCCGCGTTCATGAACCTGAAGGGTGTGCGCGACACCGTCTTCGGCGTGCTGATCCTGGTCCTGCTCGCCGCGAAGCAGCGCTACGCGCTCGGCATCGCCACCCTGGTCATCGCCCTGGTCCCGGTCGGCGACATGCTCACCGTGCTCAGCTGGAGCGGCTCCACCGCCGCCGCCTTCGGCATCCACGGCCTCACCGCCGCCCTCGTTTTCCTCACCGGCGCCCTCCTCCTGCGCGAACACCGGCTCTCGGCCAAGACCACCCCGCAACCCGTCGCCGTCCCCGCCTGACCCCCGAATCCCCCGTCCGGTACCGGCATCCCGCCGGTACCGGACGTTTCCGTGCCCAGACCCGTTCGCACAGAAGGCCTTTCCGTGACCCACGACACACCGCGATGAATTCCCCGGCGCACCGCCGTCGATATCCCTGAACGCATAACAAAGCACAGGAGACCACCATGCCGACCAAGCCGCACGGCCCCGCGTCCTACTTCCCCGCCATCGAAGCCAAATACGGCCGCACCATCGATGACTGGAAAACCGCGATGCACGAGTCCGGTCTGACCTCCCACAAGCCTCTGGTCGAATGGCTCAAAACCGAACACGGCCTCGGCCACGGCCACGCCACCGCCCTCACCCAACACCACCTCAACCCGGAAAAGTGGGCATCCTGACCCCGACTGCCACAGTCTGAGGATCGGTCGACTGCCCATGTCCGCGTTCGACCTGCAGTCCTGACCCTGGACATGGCGAAGGGCCCGCAGATCCTGCGGGCCCTTCGTGTTTCACCGAGCAGTTAGGCCGAGACCAGGTCCTTGGTCTCGGGGTCCTGCTGCGGGGGCGTGCCGTGGTCGTTATCGACCATGGTTTGTTCGTCGAAGGGGAGTTTGCGGTCGAGGACCTCGCGGGTGCGGTCGGCGTCGATGGTCTTGGTCCAGGTGCCGATGAGCACGGTGGCGACGGCATTGCCGGAGAAATTGGTGAGCGCGCGGGCCTCGGACATGAAGCGGTCGATACCGACGATCAGGCCGACGCCGTCGAGCAATTCGGGGCGATGGCTCTCCAGGCCGCCGGCCAGCGTGGCCAGCCCGGCGCCGGTGACCCCGGCCGCGCCCTTGGACGCCACGATCATGAACAGCAGCAGGCCGATCTGCTCGCCGATGTTGAGCGGTTTGCCCATCGCGTCCGCAATGAACAAAGACGCCATTGTCAGGTAAATTGCAGTGCCGTCCAGATTGAACGAATAACCGGTCGGCACAACCACACCTACGGTCGTCCGCTCGACGCCCATGTGCTCCATCTTCGCGATCAACCGAGGCAACGCCGACTCGGACGACGAGGTCGCGAGGATCAGCAGATATTCGCGGGCCAGGTAGCGGACCAGTTTCAGCACCGACACCCGAGCAACGAGCCACATCATCACCCCGAGCACGCCGAACACGAATATCAAGCAAGTCAGGTAGAACGCGATCATCAACGTTGCCAGTTTCAGCACGGCGTCCAGACCACTCTTACCGACCAGATTGGCGATCGCGCCGAACGCACCGATCGGCGCCAGCCACAGAATCATCACCAGCACGCGGAACACGAGCTTCTGCAGCAACGCGACGCCACGCACGATCGGCTCGCCGGATTTGCCCATGGCCTGTACCGCGAACCCGACCAGCAGCGCGATGAACAGCGCCTGCAACGTGCTGCCCGAGGTCAGCGAGGACAGCATGGTCGTCGGGACGATGCTGGTCAGGAAGTCCCAGGTGCCGCCGGCACTGTGCGCCGTCTTGGCCAGGTCCTTGCCCGCGTTGACGGTCTTGCCGAGGTTCAACCCGGTGCCGGGCGAGATCACATTGCCGACCACGAGCC
This sequence comes from Nocardia sp. NPDC056564, assembly GCF_042793755.1. Taxonomy (NCBI): domain Bacteria; kingdom Bacillati; phylum Actinomycetota; class Actinomycetes; order Mycobacteriales; family Nocardiaceae; genus Nocardia; species Nocardia sp. NPDC056564. Next base: position 82,973 of record NZ_JBHTUR010000012.1, on the reverse strand, counting down.
CGATCACCAGCGCGACCGTCGACATCACCATGAAGTACGCGATGGTCAACCCGCCGACCTTGCCCACGGTGGCCGCCGAGCGGATCGATCCGATGCCGAGCACGATGGTGCAGAAGATGACCGGCGCGATCATCATCTTGATCAGGTTGACGAAGATGGTGCCGAGCGGAGCGACCGAGACCCCGAACCCCGGTGCGAGCCAGCCCACCAGAATCCCCGCGATGACCGCGACGATCACCGCCAGATACAGCCAGTGGGTGCGGTCACGCTTGCGTGCGGGTGCTTCGGGTGTTGCTTCGCTCATGCGAGTTGATGTCCTCCGAGGTGGTGCCGACGTGAGGTGCCTCACGCCCTCCAGGCAGAATGATGGCGGTCCGGGTGACGCCGGTCACGGTTTGGTGCATTACGTTCAGCGGAGGAAGGCAGCCAGTGAGACGCGGTCGGCTATCCCTGGCCGGTCAGGCCTTCGCGCTACAGCTGATCGTGTTGACCCTGATGGTCGCTGTCGGCGCGGTCCTCGCGGTGCTCGACGCGCGCCATCACAGCGACGTGACGACCACCCGAGAAGTGCGAGATGTCGCGGTGAGCGTCGCTGAGGCGCGCTCCACGCTGAGCGCCGTCTACACCCCCGATCCCACCGCCCTGCTGCAGCCGGTGACCGAGCGCATCCGCGAGGCGACCGGCATGGACTTCATCGTCGTCATGGCGCCGGACCGCACCCGCTACACGCACACCAACCCGGACATGATCGGCAAGCCGTTCAGCGGCAACATCGACCGCGCACTGGCCGGGGAGACGTTCACCGAGACCTTCACCGGCACGCTCGGCCCGTCCATCCGCGCGGTGACGCCGGTCTATGACGGCGGGCGGGTGGTCGCGCTGGTGTCGGCCGGGGTGACCCGCGCCAAGATCGGCGACCAGGTCGCGACCCAACTGCCGCTGATCCTCGGCGTCGCGGCGGCGGGGCTGGTGGTCTCGGGCAGCGGGTCGTTCCTGCTGAGTCGCCGGCTGCGCAGGCAGACACACGGCCTCGCGCCGGACGAGTTGCGCGCCATGTACGAACAGCACGACGCGGTGCTGCACTCGATCCACGAGGGACTCGTGGTGTTCAACATGGCCGGCGAGCGCGCCGAGGTGGTCAACGACGAGGCGCGCAGGCTGCTCGAACTGCCCGAGGGCGAGGTGCGCCGCGGCGACCTGCCTACCTCCATACAGCAGATGAGCTGGGGCGTGGTCCGCGACGAGATGCACGTGACCGGCGACCGGATCCTGCTGATCAATCAGGACATCGTCACCTGGGAAGGACGGCCCATCGGCACCGTCATGACCATCCGCGACCACACCGAATTGCGCGCGGTGATGGGCGAACTCGACTCGGTGCGCAGTTTCGCCGAGTCGCTGCACGCGCAGGCGCACGAATCGGCCAACCGGCTGCACACCGTGGTCACCATGGTCGAATTGGGCCGCTACCAAGCGGCGGTGGACTTCGCCACCTCCGAACTCCAACTCTCCCAGGCACTTATCGATAGGCTGCTGGACGCGGTCGGCTCGCCCGCGCTGGCCGCGCTGCTGCTCGGCAAGGTGAATCAGGCGGCCGAGCGCAGCATCGAGTTGACCATCACCGAGGAGACCGCGCTCGACTCCATCGAGCCGCTGTCCCCGCAGGAGACGGTCACGCTGGTCGGCAACCTCATCGACAATGCCATCGACGCCGCCGCCGAGAGCCCGTCCGGCTGGGTGGAGGTGACCGTGCGGCACGCGGATCAGGTGACCGGCGAGGCCGCCGAAGCTGTTTCGCCGGACCACCATTCGGCGCTGTACGTGCGCGTCGCGGACAGCGGGCCCGGGATGTCCGAGGAGACATTCGCGCGGGCTTCGCAGCGCGGTTATTCGACCAAGGCCGACCATCACGGGCTCGGCCTGGCACTGGTCCACCGCCTGGTGGCCCGGCACGGGGGGACCATTCGTACCGAACTAGATCCGGAAAGCGCGGTAACCGTGACGATTCCGCGAAAGGACGCACAGTGATCCGAGTGCTGATCGTCGAGGACGAACCGCTCATCGCCGAGGCACACCGCGCCTATGTGGACCGCATCGAGGGCTTCACGCCCGTCGGCGTGGCGCACACCGGTCGCGAGGCGATGCGCGCGGCCGCCGACGCCGCGGCCGAGAACACGCCGATCGACCTGGTGCTCATGGATATCGGGCTGCCCGATGCCAGTGGCCTCGACGTCGCCGCGGCCCTGACCGGACTCGCTCCGCGGCCGGACGTCATCGCCATCACCTCGGCCCGCGACCTCGCCATGGTGCGCACCGCCGTCTCGCACGGCGTTGTCCTCTATCTCTTGAAGCCGTTCACCTTCGCCGCGTTCCGGGACAAGCTCGACCGCTATCGCGAGTTCCGCACCGCCCTGCCCGCGGGCGAGACCGCGGTCTCCCAGCACGACATCGACCGCGCGCTCAGCGCGCTGCGCACCCCCGACCAGCGCGCCACCACCCCGAAGGGCGTTGCGCCGCAAACCCTCGACGAGATCTCCCGCACCGTCCGCGCCGCACCGGAAGGAATCACGGCCGCGGACACCGCGACCACCATCGGCGTCTCCCGGATCACCGCCTGGCGCTACCTGGAGAAGCTGGCCGACGACGGATTGGTCACCCGCCGTTCGGATTACGGTCGCGCGGGCCGCCCAAAGACCCGCTACGTCTGGAAAACCAAAGCGTGACCTACGTCTTCGCGCAGGCCACTCGAAAACGGGCCTGCGCGAAGACGTTCGATCGGGTCAGGCGGGCAGGTGGCCGTAGCCGAAGATGTTGATGAAGTAGTTGCCGGGAATCAATTGATTCATGGCATGCCACTGCCCCGATGGGTCACGCTGGTAGTAGCTGACGCCCAAACCCGCGTCGTAGCAGACGATGTCACCGGTTCCGAACGGACTCCAGTAGGTGCTCGCGTCCGGACGATTGAATTCGAACGGCCCCTTGAACAGATGGCTGCACGGGGTGATGCTCGGTTCGTAGATCGACGGCGCGGCGACGGCGCTCGGCGCGAAACCGACCGCACCGATGCCGACCGCACCGGCGAATACCGCCGCGATCAGTACACGCGGGAAAGACTTCCGCATAAAGGTTCTCCTCGACCATGTCCAGTTGGCAACAGTGAGCACACGTAGCGATCCCGCGACAGAGCCAGGGACCCTGCGCTGCACCCTGCCAGAAGGACCGCTACGCCGACACTGTTTCCGACCGTCAGACGTCGGTGGAGAACCTGATTCCGCCATCCGGGATCTCTACCCCGGGCCAGACGCGTGCGCCGCGTAGTAGTTCGCAGCGCGCACCGACCTGCGCACCGTCACCGATGACGCCGTCGCGCACCAGCGCCCGCGGCCCGATCCGCGCGCCGAAACCGACGATCGAGCGCTCGACGGTGGCACCGGCCTCGATGATCGCGCCGTCGAAGATCACCGCGCCGTCCAGCCGCGCGCCCGCGCCGACCTCGGCGCCGCGACCGATCACCGTCCCGCCGATCAGCAGCGCACCGGGCGCGACGCCCGCACCGGGATGCACCAGCGATTCGCCGCGCTGCCCGGGCAGCGCGGGCGACGGCGCGATGCCGCGCACCAGGTCGGCGGACCCGCGCACGAAGTCCTCGGGTGTGCCCATGTCCCGCCAGTACGACGAATCGACATGCCCCTGCACCCGGGCGCCCTCGGCGAGCAGCGTCGGGAACACCTCGCGCTCCACCGAGACCGGCCGCCCGGACGGGATCTTCTCGATGTACTCGCGCCGGAAGACGTAGCAGCCCGCGTTGATCTGATCGGTCGGCGGATCCTGCGTCTTCTCCAGGAACGCGGTGACCCGGCCGTTCTCGTCGGTCGGCACGCAGCCGAAGGCGCGCGGATCGCTCACCCGGACCAGGTGCAGGGTCACGTCGGCGTTCGTCGACTCGTGGGTATCGAGGATCGCGCCGAGGTCGGTGCCGCCGAGCACGTCGCCGTTGAACACCATCACGGTGTCGGCGCGCAGCTTGGGCAGCACATTGCGGATGCCGCCGCCGGTGCCGAGCGGCTCGGTCTCGGTCACGTACTCCAGTTCCAGGCCGAGCTCGGAACCGTCACCGAAGTGTTCCTCGAACACCTCCGCCTTGAACGAGGTGCCCAGCACGACGTGCGTGATCCCGGCGTCGGCGATGCGGGCCAGCAGGTGCGTGAGGAACGGCAGCCCGGCCGTCGGCAGCATCGGCTTGGGTGCCGAAAGGGTCAGCGGACGCAGTCGTGTGCCCTGCCCACCCACCAGGATCACGGCGTCGGTGCCTGCATTTCCTGCCATTCAAGGTCCCCTGTTCACAGTGGATCGAATTGTCGCTCGCGCGCCGAACGGCACGCGGCCTGCGCCGGTACACACCGGGCCCGAACTGCGGCCCGTCGCCCATTGTCGCTCAGCCGCGCGCCGAATGGCCCGCTTCTTGCGCCTGTTGGCGCAGCGCAGATCGAACCGCAATCCGGGAGCGCACCGCAAGTCCGGCCCGCAGCGCCAGCCGCAACGGCAGCTGCCACCAGTGCGGATGCCGGTCGGCCTGGAATCGGTAGGCGCTCGCGTGGTGCGCGGGCAGCATCACCTCGGGGTGCCGGCCGGCCGCGTGGCCCTTGGCGTGGGTGACCTCCGACGACGGCACGAACACGTTGTGCCAGCCCGCCTTGCCCATCCGGTCGCCGAAGTCGACGTCCTCCATATACATGAAGTAGCGCGAATCGAAGCCGTCGATCGAGTCGAACGCCGCGCGCCGCACCAGCAGGCAGGAACCGGACAGCCAGCCGACCACGCGCTCGGAGATCTGCTCGTTCTCCTGGCGGTAGCGGCGGGTCCAGGGGTTCGTCTTCCACACCGTGCCGAGGATCGCGTGACCGGCGCCGTCGAGCAGTCCGGGCACCCGGCGGGCCGAAGGGTAGACGCTGCCGTCCGGTTCCAGCACCAGCGGGCCGAGCGCCCCCGCCCGCGGCCAGCGCCGCGCGGCGGCCAGCAGCTGATCGATGGAATCGGTGCCCCAGCGGATGTCCGGGTTGGCGATCACCACGAACTCGATGTCCGGGTCGATCTCGGCGACCGCCCGGTTGATCGCGCCGCCGTAGCCGATATTGCCGCCGGTGCGCAGCAGCCGCACGTGCGAATTGGCCTCGGCGATCAGCTCCGGCACCCCGTCGGTCGACCCGTTATCGGCGAGAATCACCTGCGGTTTCTCGGTGGTGGCGTCGGCCAGCGTGGTGATGAAATGCTCGAGGTGCTCGCCCGGTGAATAGGTCACCGTGACGACGGCCAGTCCGGTATGGACGGAATCGGAGGCTATGGTTCGCTCGCTGCGCTCACTCACGACCGCACAGCCTAGTCGGACAATCTCACCAGCGCGTCCCCCAGTGCCACCTGCCATCGACGCAGCGGAGTCAGCCCGGCGTCATCCCAGGCACGGTGCGACAACACCGAATATGCCGGTCGCCGTGCGGGTCTCGGAAACGCGGACGAGTCACACGGCCGCACCCGCTCCGGGTCGGCGCCGACCCCCTCGAATACCGCGCGCGCCAGTTCGAACCAGGTGGCCTGTCCGGCGTTGGTCGCGTGCAGCAGTCGCGGAGCATCCGGACGACCCGCGAGTTCGAGCAGGGCGGCCGCGAGATCCGCGGCATAGGTGGGGGCGCCGAGCTGATCGTCGACCACGTTCACGGTGTCGCGTTCCCGTTCCAGCCGCAGCATGGTGGCGACGAAATCGCTTCCGCGCCCGGCATATACCCACGCGGTGCGCACCACGTGCGACTGCGGCGCGAGCTTCAGCACGGCCTGCTCGCCGGCCAGCTTGGACTGCCCGTAGACGCTGACCGGCCCGGTCGGATCGCCGGTCTCGTACGGACGATCGTGCACGCCGGCGAACACATAGTCGGTGGACAGATGAATAAGCCTCGCCCCCACCCGCGCACACGCCTCGGCCAGCACGGCGGGCCCGGTCTCGTTGCCGGCGAACGCCGCCGCCACCTCGGACTCGGCCAGATCGACCGCGGTGAAGGCGGCGCAGTTGATCACCACCGCACCCGGTTCGATCGCGGCGGCCACCGCGTCCGCGTCGGTGATATCGAGCTCGCGGCGGCCGACGCCGCGGGCCTGCGGTGCGAGGCGGAGCAATTCCTGCCCGAGCTGCCCGCCCGCGCCGGTCACGAGGAGGCGCGCGGGGTGGGCGGCCGACGTTGTCGAAGCTGTCACAGGGTCGAGTCTGGCACGCCGCCACACCTGCTGTTTGCGGGTGGCCGGGCCGCGATTCGTTAGCCTTCAGTCAGTGGCTCTCGCCCGGCGCCCGCCGCTGCGCGGGGTTTGCCGAATCGGTGCGGGGATATGAGAAAGGTGGGGTGGTCACTCCAGACCGTGCTGTCGAAAGAGGCCCCGAGCTTGTCGAAAGGATGTCGAGTTGTCGAGAGGACACAAAGTAGCTGCGGTGCAGGAGGTTCCGGGTGACCCGGCCGCGTCGCGCTGAATCACCGTTACCAGCAGGGGGTCCGGTGCGCGGATTCGCCGCGCTCCTCGCCGTCGTGGTACTCGTCATCACCGGCTTCGCCTGGCACAGCGTCGACAGCCTGATCTCCAATATCGAACGCATCGGCGGCCTCGGTCTCGGCGGCGGCCGCGACGGCGCGGTGGACATCCTGCTGGTCGGCGTCGACAGCCGCACCGACGCGCACGGTAACCCGCTCTCCGACCGGGAACGCGCGCTGCTGCACGCGGGCGACGAGGTCGGCACCAACACCGACACCATCGTGCTGATCCGGGTGCCGAACGACGGCCGGTCCGCCACCGCGATCTCCATCCCCCGCGACTCCTACGTCGACATTCCCGACCTGGGCAAAGGCAAGATCAACTCCGCGTACGGCGCGACCAAGGAGACCCAGCGGCTGAAGCTGATCAACCAGGGTGTGCCGGAGGCCGACGCGGACAAGCAGTCCACCAAGGCGGGTCGGCAGGCGCTGATCAAGTCGGTCGCCAACCTGACCGGCATCAGCGTCGACCACTACGCCGAGGTGAGCCTGCTCGGCTTCGTACTGCTCACCGACGCGGTGGGCGGGGTCGAGGTGTGCCTGAACAACGCGGTGGACGAATGGATGTCCGGCGCCGACTTCCCGGCAGGCCGCCAGCGCCTCGACGGCCCGTCCGCCCTGAGCTTCGTGCGCCAGCGACACAATCTGCCGCGCGGTGATCTCGATCGCATCGTGCGCCAGCAGGTGTTCATGGCCCAGTTGGTCGGGCAGGTGCTCAATGCGAAAACGCTCGGCAACCCCGGGCGGATGAAGCAGCTCAGCGACGCGGTCGGGCGCACGGTGGTGCTCGACGACGACTGGGACGTGCTCGCGTTTCTGCAACAGCTGCAAGACCTTTCGGGCGGCCAGGTGAAGTTCGAGACCATCCCGGTCACCGACCTGAACTACATGACCACCAGCGGCGAATCGGTGGTGCGGGTCGATCCCAAGTCGGTGAAGGACTACGTCGGCTCGCTGGTCGGCGGGAAGCCCGCCGAATCGGACGAACCGGCCCTGGATCCGGCCACGGTGACCGTCAGCGTGTACAACGCCAGCGGGGTCGGCGGGCTGGCCGGTCAGGTCGCACAGGCGTTGAGCGGTAAGGGTTTCCGCGAGGGCGTGGTCGGCAATTACACCGGCGGCAGCGTCACCGGCAGCCGGGTGCTCGCGGCGAACGCCGCCGACGCCAAAGCCAAGGCGGTGGCCAAGGCGCTCGGCGGACTGCCGGTACTGGCGGATACGACGCTGTCGCCGGATTCGGTGAGCGTGGTGCTGGCGAGCGACTATTCTGGTCCGGGCTCGTCGGCCGGGGGGATGTTCGACTTCTCCGGAACGTCGAGTGCGACCGCGACACCAGTCCCGCCCGCCCCACCGATCGACGCTGGCCAGAACGGACCGAAATGCGTGAACTAGACCATGCGTGAATTCGACCAGGCGCTCACCCTGACCGAGCAGGTGCTCGATCCGATTCTCGCGCGCGAGCCGGCGAATCCACGCATCACCTACTACGACGACGCCACCGGCGCCCGGATCGAGCTGTCCGGGCTGACCCTGGCCAACTGGGCGGCCAAGACCGCCAACCTGATCCGCGACGAGTTCGGCCTCAGCCCCGGCGCCCGGATCGCGGTGCTGCTGCCCGCGCACTGGCAGACCGCCGCGGTGCTGCTCGGCTGCTGGTGGGCGGGCACCGAGGTGGTGTTGCGCCCCGACGAGGACGCCGAGCTGGCCCTGGTGACCCCCGACCGGATCGACGACGCCGACGGCATCGCCGAGGTCGCGGCCCTGTCCCTGGACGCGATGGGCGCGCCCGTGCGTGACCTGCCGATCGGCGTGACCGACTTCGCCACCTCCGTGCGTGTGCACGGCGATCAGTTCCTGCCCGGCGGCGCGGGCGCGGCGCTGGACGGCATGCCGGTCGCGGAGGTGTTCGCCGAGGCGAAGAAATCCGCCATGCGGCAAGGGTTTTCCGAGACCGACCGGGTGCTGTCGAGCACCCCGTGGGACACCCCCGCCGAACTGATCGACGGCTTCGTCTCGATCCTCGCCGCCGGCGCCTCCCTGATCCAGGTGGTCAACCCCGACCCGGCCCAGCGCGAACGCCGCATCGAAACCGAGCGCGTCACCGCGCAGCGCGCCTGACGCACACCTGCCGATTTCCCGCAGACCCGTTCGCCGGCGATTCGGTCTGCGGGAAATCGAGGCGTGTGCGGCAATCTCGTCCGCCGTCGGGTCGGCGCGCAGTAGCTTTGACGGCTTAGGGGTGCGTTGTTCGCAGGTTCGGGTGGGGGTCTCCTACCACGGTATAGGCGGAAGTCCGACTAGAGGACGTTCCACATTTTGGCCGGGTTCCGTACGGTTGCAATATCGCACAACGACGGAGTTGGTGAATGATGATGCCGCAGTATTGGTTCCGCTGGTTGTCCGTTCAAGGCGTGCCCCGGCTCGTGCTGCGCCTGCAGGCGCGGCGCGGTGAGCCGTTCGCCGAACTGATGGGCGGGCCCACCGGACTCGCCGATCCCTATCCACTCATCGAACGGCTACGCGGCGAGGGCAGGCTGATCCGCACCCCCATCGCCTGGGCCACCTTCGACCACGAGCTGTGCCGATCCATCTTGCGCGACAACCGATTCGGTGTGCACAGCACCGACGGCTTCGCGGTCCCCGAGGCGGTCCGGCAGCTGATCAAGAAGTATTTCCCGCTGCCGCCGAACCCGGTGGAGCCGCCGTCGATGCTGGTGATCGACCCGCCGCAGCACACCCGGATGCGCAAGCCGGTCGCCGCCGCGTTCACCCCGCGCGCCATCGGCAGGCTGCGCGACCGGGTCGAAACGGTGACCGCCGAACTCCTGGACGCGCTGCCGTCCGGCGGCTCGGCCGATCTGATCAGCGCCTTCGCCGCGCAGGTCCCGATCGCGATCATCTCCGAGATGCTCGGCTTCCCGGACGCGGAGAAGCAGCGATTCCTGAACTGGGGCGACCAGGTGACCCCGCTGCTCGACGTCGGCATCTCCTGGCGCGCCCACCGCCGCGCGCTGAAAGCCATGGAGGTGATGAACGACTACTTCGACCAGCACATCGCGCGCCTGCGCCGCACCCCCGGCGACGACATCTTCAGCGCCCTGGTCAGCGCGGGCGAGCTGAACATGTTCGAGCTCAAGGCCTCCGCGAGCCTGCTGATGGGCGCGGGCTTCGAGACCACGGTGAACCTGATCGGCAACGGCGTGGTGCAGCTGATCGACCACCCCGAACAGCTCGCGCGGCTGCGCGCCGAACCCGAGCTGTGGCCCAACGCCATCGAGGAGATCCTGCGGTTCGACTCGCCGGTGCAGACGACCGCGCGAAGCGTGCTGTGCGACCTGGAAATCGACGGTGTCGAGCTGCGCGCGGGCGACACCGTGGTGCTGTCGCTGGCCGGCGCCAACCGCGACCCCGCGGTGTTCGCCGAGCCGGACCGCTTCGATGTCGGACGCGCGAACGCCAAGGAGCACCTGTCCTTCAGCAACGGCATCCACGTCTGCCTCGGCGCCAGCCTGGCCAGGATGGAGGGCGTCTACGCGTTGCAGTCGCTGTTCGACCGCTTCCCCGACCTGCAACTCGACGGCACACCGGAGCGTCGGCAGCTGTTCACGCTGCACGGATACGAACGGCTGCCGGTCCAGCTCGGCCGCCGTGCGCTCGCTCCCGAACCGACGACCGTCTAGCTGAAGCCGACGGCCTGCTCACCCCAGGCGGTGTGCAGGTCGGCGTCGGGATCGTCGACGACCCGGTCGACGGTGTCGATCAGCAGGGTGGTGCGGGTCGACGGACGGTACGGCGGCCAATGTTTCGAGCCGTCCAGCGCGGCGGGCACGCCGTGGGTGGCAAAAGCCAACCAGCGCCGCATCATTCGGCCCGACACCTCCATCGCCACCTTGCGCCCGCCGAGCCAGAACGTCGGATCGTGGTTGAACGAGCCGAAATTGCCGAACACGTAGGGCAACTCGGTGGCGTGCCCGGCCCCGACCCTGGCTGCCCGCAGCATCGGCGTCGCGTGGTCGAAGCGATACATCCAGGTCGGCGAGTGCTGCGCGTGCGCGTCGGCCACCCAGTGCGCGGGCATCCGGAACGCGGCGTCGCCGGACATGGCCAGCGCGCCGCGGGTCTTGTCCAGATCCGGGTAGGCGGAGGTGATTTCGGCGATCCGCTCGTGCGACAGCTCCGGGTGACTGGCGGCCACATCGTTGAGCATCGCGTTCACCGCGTCCGGCGTCACCGGCATGATCGGCGAGCGGAACACCCGGAACAGCGACGCCTCGTCCTTGTTCGCGCCGATCATCAGCGGCACCCGGTGCGAGCGCCCGTGCTGGAACCGCTCGATCGGATAGGTCGGCAGCAGGTCGCCGTCCACCACCGGCGCGGCCGCCAGCCGGCCCGGCTCCTTCAACGGGATCTCATCCAGCAGGATGCCCGCGACCTCGACGATCTTCTCGATCGGCCAGTCCAGCAGTTCGACGGCCCGTTCCGGCGACAGCTCCAGCAGCTCGAGGAAGCGGCGGGCGACCGCGGCGGCCCGCTCCTGACCGAACACCGTGGTGGTCGGCGGGCTCTGCGCGATGGCCTGGTGGAACAGCCCGGCCGCGCGCGGCGAGGTCATCAGCGCGGTCACGCAACCGGCGCCGGAGGATTCGCCAAACAGGGTGACATTGCCGGGGTCGCCGCCGAACGCGGCGATATTGTCGCGCACCCATTCCAGCGCGGCGATCTGGTCGTGCAGCCCGAGATTCGGGGTGAACGGCCCGGGCAGCGAGGACAGATCGAGGAAACCGAACGCGCCCAGGCGATAGTTCACCGTGACCACCACGACGTCACCGGTCTCGGCCAGCTTGCGGCCGTCGTAGATGCCCTGTGCGGCGGTGCCGAGGCAGTACGCGCCGCCGTGCAACCAGACCATGACCGGGCGCGGTTCACCGCTTTCGAAGGTGTGCACCAGATCGCCGACGTCGCGCCGGGGCGACCAGACGTTCACCCACAGGCAGTCTTCGCCCATCCGCAGATCGGAGTCGACGGGAACCATGTTGCCCATGGTCTGCGGGGCGATGTCGCCGAAGACGGCGCAATCCCTGGTTCCGGTCCACTCGGGCGCGGGCAACGGCGGCAGGAAGCGATTTCCCCCGCTCGGCGACGCCGCATAGGGAATGCTGCGCCACACTGCCACCGGGCCATCCCAGCGCCCGCGTACATCGCCCGAGGTAGTGGTGGCTATCGGCGCGGGGCCGCCCACGTCCCAACCGGGTTCGGTCTGGAGCTGAGTGCTCATGGCTGGATTGTTCGGCTCGCTGCGCTCGCGCATGGTCTCGCACCTCCTGCCAGGGACCCATCGGTGTGCTGCCGGTTTGCTCCAGCGGGCCCCGCACCTCGTGATCTCTCCATCGAGAGTACGTCGGCGCTGACCACCTGGGAACGCGACGCACCATTATGAGACCTCGGCGGTACGCTTGACCGATGCCGAGTTACAGCTATCGGTGCCGCAGTTGCGGGGACACTTTCGAGATGAACCGCCCGATGGCGGAGTCGTCGGATCCGGCGTCCTGCCCGAGCGGCCATGCCGACACAGTCAAGCTGCTGACCACGTTTGCCACGGTCAGCCGGGGTAGCACGGCGCAGGCACCGGGTCCGGCGGCCCGTCCCGCCGGTGGCGGCTGCTGTGGCGGAGGGTGTTGCGGCTGAGCAAGACCCGGCCGCGGCCGCGGGCGCGCGCAGCGGGGTTCAGTCGCGCCGATCGGCGTGGCCGAGATCACGCTCCGGCGCGACCCGATCGCGCACCCGTTGTTTCAGCACCGCGATATCGGGAAAACCGCCGTCCGCCTTGCGTTCCCACACCTGCTCACCGTCCACGGTGATCCGGAAAACGCCGCCCGTGCCCGGAATCAGCGCCACCTCACCGAGTTCGGTGGCGAAGGTGCTGAGCAATTCCTGGGCCATCCAGCTCGCGCGCAGCAGCCAGCGGCACTGCGTGCAGTACTCGATCGCGACACGGGACATAGTGGCCGAGCGTACTCAGACTTCGACTTCGCCGTCGAGGTAGACCCAGGCCCCGTCGGCGCGCAGGAACCGGCTGACCTCGTGCAGTGAACCGCGGGTGCCGTCGGCCCGGTAGTGCGCGACGAATTCGACCAGGCCGGTCTCGTCGAACAGCCCGCCGTCTGCGGTGCGCAGTATCTCCAGGAACAACCACCGCTGCCCAGGGTCGAGTTCCAGCGTCGCCGGCCTGGTCCGCGGATGCCACGATCCACGGAGATAGTCGGTGTCCCCGACCGCGAAAGCCGTGTAGCGCGAACGCATCAACGCCTCGGCGGTCGCCGCCGCCCGCTTCCCGCTCAGCACCGGCCCGCAGCAGTCGTCGAAGGCCTCGCCCCGGCCACACGGACACATCCGCGTCCCACTCATACCCCGATTGTTGCGCGCCGCCCGCAACAAAGATCAGGCCGGGTCGCCCGGAGCGGTCCGGCGGGCCTCGACGGTCGCCAGCGCGCCCGCGATCGCGACCGTCTGTTCGCGCCAACGACGCAGGTCGGTGACGCTCGGCGCGAGTTCGTAGTCGTGATGATGCGCGGCTCGGGACAACGCGGCCCACAGCGCGGCGACCTGCGCCGCCACCTCGGGTCCGGCGAACGTGCGCAGCGCGATGAGCTGGGCGCGCATCGGGCAGCGCATGAGCGCGGGCGCCAGCCGGGCCCACAGCTCATCTACCGACTGCTCCAGGGCAATACGCAGAATCCACGCGGTGGCGCGGGACCACAGGCCGCCCGCGTCGGTCACCGAACCGGCCAGCAGGCGATCGACCGTGTCGAGCCGCTCGGCCACCGACGGCCGCGGCCGCCTCGGGCCCTTTCCCGGTCCGCGCTTCGACCGCTGCCCGCCGTTGCCACCGCGGCCGCCGTTCGGCCCGCGCCGCGGTCCCCGTCGCTCGCTCATGGGCGCCCGGTCAGTGCGCGAGCCATGCGACGAATCTTTCGGTCTCCGTGATCAATTCGCGCATGCTGCGACCGATCGGCACGTGCGCGCCTGCCGTCGCGTCGCGCAGCGCCTCGACCACCCATTTCCCCTCGCGCGCGACGAGATGCTTGTTGAGGTCGTCGACCTTGCCGCCGACACCCATCACCGCGAGAGCCACTTTCGCCCTGGTGGATTGGGCGGCATCGATGTGCCGCTCCACCTCGCGGTGGTTCATGCCGTCGGCGAGCAGGGTGCGTCGGGCGCGGCCGAGGCTCGCGGCCTCGACGGCGGAACGGCAGCAGGTGGCGACGAGTTCGTCGGCGATGGCCTGCGGCAGCTGCGGCGTGCGCACCAGTGCGCGCGCGTCGTCCAGGTAGCGGCGGACCGGATCGCTGGACACCCGCACCTCCACCACCGACCGGTCCCGGCGCTGCACCTCGAGCACGGTGGCGTCGAGCTGCATCCGGCGCACCGCCTCGGCCAGCCGCTCGTCGTGGGTGAAGACCACCACCTGCCGGGTCCACGCGACCGCGGCGAGCACCCTGGCCAGGCCGTCGACCTTCGCCGGGTCCATCGCCTGCACCGGGTCGTCGATCATGACGAAGCGGAACGGGCTCTCCTCGACCGTGGCGCGCGGCAGGAACAGCGACAGCCCGAGCGCGTGTAACTCGCCCTGACTCATCACGCCGAGCGCGGCGCCGTCCACGTCGTCGACGGTGACGTCCAAGAGCACCCGGCGGGCGGTTCCGGCGTTGCCCTGCAACGTGATCGAGCCGAGTTCCACGTTGCTCTGCTGCCGCAGCGTCTGCCAGACCCAGCGCGCGGTGGTCTCCAGCGGGGTCATGCGTTCGCCGCGCAGACCCGCGGTCGCGGACTTGAGCCAGTCCTCGGCCTTCTTGACCGTGCGCAGTTCGGCCGCGTGCGCGGCGACCTCGCGCGCACCTTCCAGCCAGCTGACGATGCGCGGGACCAGCGGCGTCCACACCTCGTCGAGGCGGTCCAGTTCCTTGCGCGTGCCCTGCTGCACCAGGTCGAGTTCGTCGACCAGTCGCGCGTGCGCGCCGCGCAACCGGTCCGGCAGGTCGGCGGTGTAGTCGGCGGAGGTGAGCGCGGCCCAGTCGGCCCAGGCCCGGCGGACGGCGGAGGTGTCGACCGAGGGCGGGTTGCGCGGGTCGAACTCCAGTTCCGGCGGAATGAGATCCGGCAGGGAGCGGGCCGCGCGCAACGCCTCGCCGAGTTCGGTGCGGGCGGTGGTGAGCGCGTCAACCCTGGCGGCGAGCTCGGTGATCGAGTCGTCCGCCGCGTGCGCCCACCCGTCGTCCAGGTCGCCGCGGCCGCAGACCGGGCACGGGCAGGTGCCGACGGCCTTGTGGTGGTCGCGGGCCCGGCGCAGCAGCTCCAGCACGCGCCAGTCCGCCTCGGCGTCGGCGGTGGTGCCGCGGGCCAATGCCGTGCCGCAGTCCGCGAGCCGGGTGGCCACCTGTGCCACCTCCGCCGCGCTGGGCAGGGTGAGGCGGACGATCGCGCGCAGGCCCGCCGGACCGCCCGGGTCGTCGAAGGTGCCCGACACCTCGCGCCCGACCGCGGCGAGATCCGGCTGGGCGGGGCGCAGCAGGCCGTTCACCCGGACGGCGCGGTCGTCGGCCACCGTCTCCAGCGCGTCCAGGAGTTCGAGGCGTTCCTGGCGGGAATCCCGCACGGCGCGTTCCAGTTCCAGGCGGCGCAGCCGAATTCGCTCCTGCGCCAACGTCAATTCGTCCAGGCCGAGCAGCTGGTGCAGCGCGTCGAACAGGTCGCTCGGTTTGCCGTCGACCAGCGCGCCGAGCTCGCTGTAGGACAGGAACGGGCGGTAGAGCTCCAGCCGGCCCGCCCATCGATCCATGTCGAATTCCGTTGGGGCACCGGGCGGATGCTGTTCGGTCCAGGTGGCGTCGGGCAGGTCCGCGTCGGCGGCCCACTCCTTGCTGATGGTCAGTTGCGGCTTGCTTCCGGTGGTGAGCAGCTCCACCTCGATGCGGGCGGTGCCGCCGTCGTGCAGGTTGCGCCAGCCCTCCCGCCAGGCCGCGGATCGACCGTCCCACCGGCGATTTCCGCCGGTGAACACCAGTTCGGCGGCCTCGGCGAAGCTGGATTTGCCGCTGCCGTTGCGGCCGACGACCAGGGTGAGGCCGGGGCCGGGCGGCAGGTGCAGCTCGGCCTGCGGGCCGATGCCGCGGAAGCCGCGTACCCGGATGGCGCGCAGGAAGATCCCGCTGTCGTCGAATTCGGTTGCCCGATCATCGGTCTCGGTGCCGCCGAGGGCACGCAGGACGGTGCGGGCGACCGACGGCGTCACCGAGGGATCGGCGGCGAGCCGACGCGTCACCACCTCGGTCAATCGCGGCACCGGGTCTGCGTCGGGACGCATGTTGGTCGGACCCCCTCCACCACCGAGCCGCTACACGCCCTCCGACCTCGTGCGCGGCGCCACTGTCGAAGCTCTGCGAAACGCTACCCGATCGCACCGCATTCGCCCACCGGAGGTAATCGTCCGGTGGCCAGCGAATCTGCCCGCGGGGATGGATATGGCCATCGAAACGGCTGGGGCCGCGCCTCGATGTCCACCCCTCGCCAGCCCCGGCGGGCAGCTCGATGGTGTATCACCCGATTTGGATGGTTCGGTCGAGCCGAACAGGACAGAATGCCAGAGAACAACAATGTACGCAAGAGGTTTTCAGCGGTGAAAACCGGCACGCCACAGTAATTTCCGTGCGAAATACACCGGTCGGATCGGCACTTGTCGGTGGCCTGCGGTAGAAATCCGGTCAACCGACGAACGGGGGAAGACATGACGCGCTGGAGCGAGGACCAGGTCACAGCGCTCGCGCCGGACGCGAGCTCGCTGTCGGCCGCGCGGAAACTGGCGAGTCGATGGCGCGGCACCGGCAGCCACGACATCGCGCTGTGGGGACTGTGCCAGGGCAGCGGCGCGAAGCCGTATCAGACGATCATCGATCTGTCCGGGCCCGCGTACAAGTGCTCCTGTCCGAGCCGCAAGTTCCCGTGCAAGCACGCGCTGTCGCTGTTGCTCGAGTGGTCCGCGGGCCGGGTCGAGGACGCGCCCGCGATCGTCGACTTCGCCGGCAGCTGGATCGGCGGCCGGATCGCCAAGGCCACTGGACCGGCGGCGAAGGCAGGCGCCCGCACCTCGAATCCGGCCACCGCGGAACAGCGGCGGGCGCGGGTCACCGCGGGCCTGGCCGAGCTCGACGTCTGGCTCGGCGACCAGGTGCGCACCGGCCTGGCGCAGGCCGATCGCTCGTACCGGGCGTTCGAGACGATCGCCGCGCGCATGGTCGACGCGCAGGCCCCCGGCGTCGCCTCGGCCCTGCGTCAGCTGCCTGCCGCCGTGGTGACCAGGCCGGACTGGCCGGACGTGGTGCTGCGCGAATACGCCAGGCTGCACCTGCTGGTCGCCGCGCATCGCCGGCTGGACGAGTTGCCGCCCGAGCTGGGCGCCAGCGTCCGCACGCACGTCGGTTATCCGAATCCGGCCGAATCCGTGCGCACCGAGCCCGCGGTGCGGGACCGGTGGATGGTGCTCGGCCTGCGGATCACCGAGGACGAGCGCCTCTACACCCGGCGAACCTGGTTGTACGGCAGGCAATCTCGGCGCTGGGCCGTGGTCGTCGACCACTCGTTCGGCGCGCCGGGCTTCCCCGCGGACGTGCCGCCGCTCGGCCTGCTCGCCGACGCTGACGTGCACTACTACCCCGGCGCCGCGCCGCTGCGCGCGCTGTGGGGTGAGCGCCACGGTGCGCCGGAGCCGTTCACCACCCTGCCGACCGATCCGGACCGGCCCGGCACGATCGCCGCAGCGCTCGCCGAGCACGCGGCGGCGCTCGGCGCCGATCCGTGGCTGCGCGGCTGGCCGGTGCTGCTCACCGACGTGGTCCCGGTGCCCACCGAAACCGGTTGGTACATCGCCGAATCCGACGGCACCGCACTGCCGGTGGCGCCCACCGAGCAGCCGTGGCGACTGCTCGGCGTGTCCGGCGGGTACCCGGTGACCGTCGCCGCCGAATGGACCGGCGAGGGCCTGGTCCCGGTCTCGGTGTTCACCGCGGGCGAGGTGATCGATCTGGCCCGGCTCGATCCGGTCGGCCGGAGCGCGCCGAATGCCCGAGCGGCACAGCAGGCCGGCGCGGCCGACCTCATCTCCGTCGCGCTGCTCGGCACGGCCCGCAGGCCGCCGGACCTCACCGGCCTCGCCGCGCCGATCGCCGAGGCGGCCGACCTGCTGCCTGCCGATCCGGCGCTGCGCCTGCTCGAATCCGCCGCGCTGCACGACGTTTTCACGCGCGGCGGGGTACGCGCGGCCACCGCGACCGCGCCCGAACCCGCCGAGGACGACCCCCGGCGACTGCTGCCGCGGATCGCCGCCGGCCGCCTGGCGCGGATGTTGCAGGAGAAGTCGCCCTTCCTGCCCGAATGGTTCACCGCGGCAACGCCGTACGACTATCGCGCGCCGGACGCGCTCTGCGGGCAGCTGTTGGACCAGGCGAAGAGCAACGCCGAGCTGCGCGAGCCGCTGCTGCGCCTGGCCGGTGCCCGCGGTCGCTGGCTGGCGAGCCGGCATCCGGAATGGCGAAACCTGGTGCGCGGGCAGCCCGCCGCGGCGCCCACCGAGGAGGCCTGGCAGTTCGGGCAGCCGCCGGAGCGGCGGGCGTGGCTGGCCGAGTTGCGCCGCCGGGATGCCGACGCGGCGCGCGAAACGCTCGCCGCGGCCTGGTCGAAGGAATCGGGTCCACTGAAGGCGGAGCTGCTCGCCGTACTCGCCGACCGGATTTCGCGGGCCGACGAACCGCTGCTGGAGGCCGGGCTGGACGATCGGCGCTCCGACGTCCGGCGGACCGCCGCCGGTCTGCTGACCCTGCTGCCGGACTCGGCGTTCGCGCACCGCATGACGCGGCGGGCCGGCGAGTGGCTACGCGTCGAACATCGGCTGCTGCACACCGAACTCGTTGTCGCGCTGCCCGATACGCTGGATCCGTCCGCGCATCGCGACGGCATCACCGACCGCAGCGTCGAGTTCACCTATCGGTGGGGCGGTGCTCCCGACGTCACCGCGGGCCGACTGCGCCAGCTGGTCGCGGCGACACCGCTCGACCACTGGGCGAACCTGCTCGGCGGGCCCGACAAGGCGGTCAGGGCCACCATCGACGACCGCTTCCGGCAGCCGGTGTTCGACGGCTGGGTGGATGCCGCACTGGCCCAGCGCGATTCGGTGTGGGCGCGGGCGCTGTTCGACGCCGGCGTGCCGACCGACGTCGCCATGCTGCGCAGGCGCGAGTTGTTCGCGCTGCTGCCGCAGGCCGACCGCACCCGCCACCTGCTCGACCTGGACGGCTCCTGGCTCTCCGAGATCGAGGCGCTGCTGCCCGCGATAGGGCATCCGTGGCCGGAGCCGTTGGCGCAGCACCTGATTCTGCTGCTGTTCGAACGTGCCCGCGCCGCCGCCCGCCGACCGGAGGCACACGGCAACACCCCCAACGCGCACCGCTCGCTGCTGGCCGCGGCGTCGGTGCACCTGCCCGTTTCCGCCGCGAGCGCCGCCACCGTGGTGGCCCGCCGGTGCGGCGATCCCACCTGGGAACGAGCCTTCGATCAGCTCGCCCACGACCTCAACCACCGCTCGATGATGCTCGAGGAGTTGCAGTGACCATGACCGACGTGACGCCCGACCTGCTGCGTCCGCACGCCGAACAGGCCTACGCCGACGAACTGTCCGCCCTCGCGAGCGCCGACGAGCGCCCGCGCCCGCCGTCTTGGCGGCTCTCCCCGTGGGCGGTGGTCACCTATCTGCTCGGCGGCACCCTCGACGACGGCACCGTGATCAGCCCCAAGTACGTCGGCCCGCGCCGGCTCATGGAGGTCGCGGTCGCCACCCTCGCCACCGACCGCGCGCTGCTGCTGCTCGGCGTGCCCGGCACCGCCAAAACCTGGGTGTCGGAACATCTTTCGGCCGCCATCTGCGGGGAATCGACGCTGCTCGTGCAGGGCACGTCGGGGACGGCGGAGGAGGCGATCCGGTACGGCTGGAACTACGCCCGGCTGCTCGCCGAGGGTCCGAGCGAGGGCGCGCTGGTGCCGTCGCCGGTGATGACCGCGATGCGCGCGGGTTCGATCGCCCGGGTCGAGGAACTCACCCGCATCCCGTCCGACGTGCAGGACGCGCTGATCACCGTGCTGTCGGAGAAGACGCTGCCGGTGCCCGAACTCGGCACCGAAGTGCAGGCGGCCAAGGGCTTCAACGTCATCGCCACCGCCAACGACCGCGACCGCGGCGTGAACGAGCTGTCCTCCGCGCTGCGCCGCCGGTTCAACACCGTGGTGCTGCCGCTGCCCGCGAGCGAGGACGAGGAGGTCGCCATCGTCAGCCGCCGCGTCGAACAACTCGGCGCCTCGCTGGAACTGCCGAAGGTGCCCGCCGCGGCCGAGGAGGTGCGCCGGGTGGTGCGGGTGTTCCGCGAATTGCGTTCCGGCATCACGGCCGACGGCCGTACCAAGCTCAAGTCGCCCTCGGGCACCCTGTCCACCGCCGAGGCCATCTCGGTGATCACCAACGGGATCGCGTTGTCCGTCCACTTCGGCGACGGCGTACTGCGCGCCGGCGACATCGCCGGCGCGGTGCTCGGTTCGGTGATCAAGGATCCGGTCGCCGATGCCGTCGTGTGGACCGAGTACCTGGAAGCCGTTGTCCGCGAACGGCCGGAGTGGTCCGACTTCTACCGGGCCTGCCGCGAGATCTCCGGGTGACGGACGCAAGCGCCAGGCAGCGAAGCAGGGGGTGACACCATGACGCACGCACAGAACGGGTCGGGCGCGCAGACCCGGGTGTTCGGCATTCGCCATCACGGGCCGGGTTCCGCGCGCTCACTCCGGTTGGCGCTGGAGGCTTTTCAGCCCGACACGATCTTGATCGAGGGACCCGCGGACGCCGATCCGCTGGTCGGATACGTCGCGGCCGACGGGATGGCACCGCCGGTCGCCCTGCTCGCCTATGTGCCGGATACACCGGCGAAGGCGGCGTTCTGGCCGTACGCCGTGTTCTCGCCGGAGTGGCAGGCGCTGCGGTACGCCACCGAACACGAGGTGCCCGTTCGGTTCTGCGATCTGCCCGCCGCCATGGTGCTCGCCGCCGAGGAGGAGCCGGGCGACCGGTTCGACCCGCTGACCGAACTCGCCGCGGCGGGCGGCTACGACGATGCCGAGCGCTGGTGGGACGCGGTCGTCGAATCCTCGCCCGACGCCACCGCTTTCGACGCGATCACCGAGGCGATGGGCGCGCTGCGGGAATCCGCCGAGCTGATCGCGGCCGAGCCGGAGCCGCTCGGCGCCACGCTGGACGACGCGGACGTCAACTCCGTCGCCGAGGCGACCTCGGAGGTCATCGGGCTGGAACCGATCGAGCTCGACGCCGTGCACATCGACGCGCACACGCTGCGCCGCGAGGCGTACATGCGGCAGACGATGCGCAGGGCGTTGAAGGACGGCGCGGTCCGCCTCGCCGTGGTCTGCGGGGCCTGGCACGCGCCCGCGCTCGCGGGCAAGCTCGGCCCCGCGGCCGCGGATACCCGGCTGCTGAAGGGACTTCCGAAGACGAAGGCCACGCTGACCTGGGTGCCGTGGACGCATTCGCGGCTGTCCACGATCTCCGGCTACGGCGCGGGCATCACCTCCCCCGGCTGGTATCACCACCTGTTCACCGAGACCGCGCGGCCGATCGCCCGCTGGCTCACCAAGGTGGCCGGCGTGCTGCGCGCGCACGATCTGCCGGTCTCCAGCGCGCACATCATCGAGGCGGTCCGGCTCGCCGACACCCTCGCCGCCATGCGCGACCGTCCGCTGGCCGGGTTGTCCGAGGTCACCGAGGCCACCCGCGCGGTGATGTGCGCGGGCGACGAGACCATGCTGCGGCTGGTGGTGAACGAACTCGTCGTCGGCGAGGCGCTCGGCACCGTCCCCGAGGGCACCCCGACCGTCCCGCTCGACGCCGACCTGCGCGCCCGGATCCGCACGCTGCGGATGAAGCAGGAGGCGCTGTCCCGGGTCCTCGATCTCGACCTGCGCAAGGAACGCGAGGTGGAGCGTTCCCGCCTGCTGCACCGGCTGCGCGTGCTCGACATCCCGTGGGGCACGCTCACCACCAGCGAGGTGCGCAGCACCGGCACCTTCCGCGAGACCTGGACGCTGGAATGGCGCCCGGAGTACGCCATCTCGATCATCGAGGCGTCCCGCTGGGGCACCACCATCGGCACCGCCGCCGAGGCGAAGATCCTCGACACCGCGAGCCGCGCGGACAGCACCGTCGGCGATCTGTCGGCCGCGTTGGAGGTGGCGCTGCTTGCCGATCTCGGCGGCGCCACCGACGGACTGATCACCCGGCTGGAATCGGCGGCCGCGCTGGACCACGACATCACCCACCTGCTCGCCGCCCTGCCCGGTCTCGTCCGGACGCTGCGCTACGGCGATGTCCGCGGCACCGACACCAAGGCCCTGGCCCACGTGGCAGACGGCCTGCTGGTGCGTATCTGTGCCGGTCTACCCGGTGCCGTCACCGGGCTGGACACCGACGCGGCCATCGAGTTCCGCACCCTGCTCGACGCGGCCCACACCGCCATCAGCACCCGTGACGACGGCTGGGCCACCGCCGAGTGGCTAGGCGCGCTGGGCAAACTCGCCGACCGCGACGACGTGCACGGCGCGCTCGTCGGCCGGGCCGTGCGGGTGCTCGCCGACGTCGGCATCATCGACGAAACCGATTCCGCCCGTAGGCTTTCCGCCGCCCTGTCGGTCGGCAATACCGCCGCCGCGAAGGCGGCCTGGATCGACGGATTCGTCGGCGGGCGCGGGCTGCTGCTCGTGCACGACCGGGAGTTGTTGCGCCTCATCGACGATTGGCTGAGCGCGCTGCGCGAAGACCAGTTCGTCGAGACGCTCCCCCTGCTGCGCCGGACCTTCGGCGCGTTCGAGTCGGGCGAGCGACGCGCGATCGGCCGCGCGGTGCGCGACAGCGGCGCCGTCGCCACCCGAACCGCCGACGAGGACGGCGGTTTCGACCTCACCCGCGGCCGCGTCGCCCTGCGCGCCGCCGCGGCGATCTTAGGAGTTCCGGTATGAACGCGGTCGATGAAACACAGGCGCGGCGTTGGCGTTTGGTGCTCGGCGCCGCCGCCGAAGAGGGGCTCGGCGGACTCGGTGACGGCGACGATGCCGCGATGGATCGCGCGCTGTCCGCGCTCTACAACAGCGACGAACGAAGCTCGGGCAAACGCTCGGGCGGGCTCGAAGGCTCCGCGCCCCGGGTGGCCCGCTGGCTCGGCGACATCCGCAACTACTTCCCCTCGACCGTCGTCGAGGTGATGCAGCGCGACGCGGTCCAGCGGCTGAACCTGACCCAGCTGCTGCTGGAGCCGGAGTTGCTCGAGGCGGTCGAGCCCGACGTGCACCTGGTCGGCACCCTGCTGAGCCTGAACCGGGTGATGCCGGAGACCACCAAGGCGACCGCGCGGATGGTGGTGCAGAAGGTGGTGCGCGAGATCGAGCAGCGCATCGCCGCGCAGACCGTCGCCGCCGTCTCCGGTGCGTTGAACCGGGCCGCGCGCGTCTCTCGTCCGCGGCTGCGCGATATCGACTGGGATCGCACCATCCGCAAGAACCTGGCCAACTATCTGCCCGAGCACCGCACCGTCGTGCCCGAGCGACTGGTCGGTTACGGGCGCAAAGCCCAAGCGGTGCAACGCGATGTGGTGCTGGCCATCGACCAATCCGGCTCGATGGCGGCCAGCGTCGTCTACGCCTCCGTCTTCGGCGCGGTGCTCGCCTCCATGCGCTCGCTGAAGACCTCGCTCGTCGTCTTCGACACCGAGATCGTCGATCTCACCGACCGGCTCGACGATCCGGTAGAGGTCCTCTTCGGCACCCAGCTCGGCGGCGGCACCGACATCAACCGCGCCATCGCCTACTCGCAGACCCTGATCACCCGCCCTACCGACTCGCTGTTCGTGCTCATCTCCGACCTGTACGAGGGCGGCGTCCGCGACGAGATGCTGCGCCGGATCAACGCCATGCAGGAATCCGGCGTCCAGGTCGTCGTCCTGCTCGCCCTGTCCGACGAGGGCGCCCCCGCCTTCGACCACGACAACGCCGCTGCCCTCGCCGCCCTCGGCGTCCCCGCCTTCGCCTGCACCCCCGACAAGTTCCCCGCCCTGCTCGCGGTCGCCCTCGACCGCGGCGACCTGCAAGCCTGGGCCAACTCCAACACCAGCCACAGCTGAGATCCAATACCGTCGTCAGGCATACTATGAAATGTCCAGTCTGTTGCATGAGCGGATCGCGATATAAGATGAACTCATGGGTTCTACACATGCCAAGGTGACCGGAAATGGTCAGATCTCGCTCCCCGCGGATCTACGCCGCCGGTGGGACGCTTCGTCGGTACTTGTCATCGACCGCGGCGACTACGCGATCGTCCGGCCCATACCGGACGATCCGATCACCGCGCTGATGGGAGCCCACGCGGGCCCGGGACCGGACAGCGAAGAGGCCCGGGCCGCCGAACGCGCCAACGAACCGATGAGCAGGCCGCGATGACCGTCCTCGATGCCTACGCGGTTATCGCGTATTTCCGCGCCGAGCCATCGGCCCGCGAAGTCGCGAATCTCCTCGTCGAGCCCAGCGTCTTATCCACCGCGAACGCCGCGGAAGTGATGGATCAACTCGCCCGGGTCTACGGGCGCCACCCGGACGACATCGAGGCGGACATCGCTCTGCTCTCCACGATCGGCATGCGATTAGCTCCCGTGACCGCTCAATTAGGCGTGCTCGCCGGGCGTTTGCGCACTCGGCACTACCATCGCGAACGGATGGCCGTAAGCCTGGCGGACTGCGTCGCTGCGGCGACCGCGCTGTCCGAGCAGCTTCCGCTGGCCACGGCAGACCCCGCACTCGCCGCAGTGGTGCGAGCGGAGGGCGGCAAGGTCTATCCGCTTCCAGACAGCAAGGGCCGGTTGCCCTGATCCAGGCCGAATCACCCGGACAGGCTGGAGATGGCCGAGACCAGGTTGATCAATTGCAGTGCGATGCCGAGCAGGGTGGAGAGCGTGGTGAGGAATTCCATCGGGCTCCTATCTGAACGGGCGAACCGGACAGCTCAGGAGATCCTACGACAGGGGATGCGGCGGTGAGCCTGGTTCGACCGACCGGCACACGGCAAGTTTTCAGCTGGTCACGAGGGGTTTCGCGGCCACCGGGCCCATGCTGCCCCAGGCGGTGGCCGCGGCCGGGACGAGCCTCGGGTGCAGCAGCGCGGACACGGCCAGCAAACCGATCGCAACGATGACGTCGAGCCAGTAGTGGTTGCCGGTACCGACCACGACCAGCGTGGTCAGCACCGGATGCGCGAGGGCCAGCCAGCGCCACCGCGTACGGGTCGCGGCGACCACGGCGAAAGCGAGCAGCAGCGCCCAGCCGACATGCAGCGAGGGCATGGCGGCGAATTGATTGGACAGACCCCCGGATTCGGCCGAGCCGTACACGGATTGGCCGTGCACGGCGGCGAGATCGACGAAGCCGTATTCCGGCAGCATGCGCGGCGGCGCGAGCGGCACCAGCACGTGCACGACGAGCGCGGCGGCGGTCAACGCCACCATCAGGTTCCGCGTCCAGCGATAGTGCTCCGGCCGAAACACCCACAACCACAACAGGACCGCCACCGCGACGGTGAAATGCGCGGTGGCGTAGTAGAAGTTGGCCGGCAGGGCGAAGGTGTCGTGCCGGACGAAGACCGATTGCAACGTCGTCTCCTCGGGTAACCAGAGCCGATCCTCCAGCCCGAGCAGCCCGCGGGCGTTGCCGAACGCGCGCACCGTGTCGTCGGCGGTCACCATCCGGCCGACCCGATAGCCCACATAGAGCACGGTGATCAGCGCCAGCTGCCCGATCGCCTCGCCGCCGCGCCCGTGCACGGCAGCCCGCACCCGCTCGACGACCCCGCCCGGCGCGGCCTCGAATCCGACGCCCGGCCCGCCAAGACCCACAGCCACCATCGCCCGCGGCCTCCTTCCCCGTTGAACCAGGCCGATCCCGGCAATTAAGCGGAGCTATATCCTCCGTTTAACCTAGCATCACCCCCTGGTCGACTTCATCGCGGTGTGACGGGACAGACACCAGAACTCACCGCACGAACCCGGACCGGCTGCGGGCCAGGCGATTCCGCATAGCACAACGGCGGGCCCCGAGGAATCGGGGCCCGCCGACAACCGTGCGCTTACAGGTCGGCGATGGCCGCCAAGGGTGGGGTCCGGGCGGCCCGGACCGCGGGCCAGAGCGCGGCCAGCACCCCGACCACCGCCGAACTCACCAGGACGAGCACCAGTTGCGACCACGGGATGGCGATCTGATCGAGCCCCAGATCCCGCAGGGTCCGCAGGAAGCCCACCCCGAGCCCCAACCCGAGCAGCATGCCGATGATGGCCCCGAAGACCGCGATCAGCATGGATTCCAGATAGATCGTTCGCCGCACTTGGGCGCGTTGCATCCCGACCGCACGCAGCATGCCGATCTCGCGCCGCCGCTCCACCACCGACAGCGCCAGCGTGTTGACGATGCCGAGGATGGCGATCACCACCGCCAGGGCGAGCAGGCCGTAGAGGATGGCGAGCAGCGTGTTGATCTGCTTGCCCTGCGCGCCTTTGAATTCCTCGCGGTCCTGCACCTGGACCACCGGGAACGGCTCGACCGCCTGCTCCAGATCGGCCCGCATCTCGGTAAGGTTCGTGCCGGGCTTGGCGGTGACCAGCACGACGACATTGCTCTGGAAGTTGACCGGTACCACCTCCTTGTAGACCACCGGCGATACCACGAGCGCGCCGAGCAGCGGGGTCTTGCGGTAGATGCCCGCGACGGTCAGCGGAACCTTCTTGCCGTCGAAACCGGTCGGCGAGACCTCCTGCCCGACCCGCCAGCCGCGTTTGTTCGCCTCGTCCTCGGACACCAGGATGTCCCGGTCACCGAGCGTCGCTGAGCCACGCAGTATTTCGTAGTTCAGCGCCTGATCGAGCCTGCCGTCCGGCGACGTGCCGCCGACCTGATCGTCCCCGATCTTGAAACCGACGCCACGCAGCCCGACCACATCGGCAACGCCGGGCACCGACTTGCGCACCGCCTCGGCGGCGCCGAACGGCACTCCGACGAATTGCTGAGTGGCCAGCACATATTCGGACCGCACGCCCTTGTCCACCAGCACCCCGACGCTGGCTTTGGCCGAGGCGCCGAGCATGCCGATCGCGGTGACCAGCATCAACCCGAGGGTGAGCGCGAACGCCGTCGCGGCCGTGCGGCGCGGGTTGCGGGCGGCATTGTTGCGCGCCATCCGCCCGATCGGCCCGAACGGACGAGTCAGCACCCCGAGCCCGCCGACCACCGGTCGCGACAGCGCGGGCGCGGCAAGCAATACCGCGAGAATCAGCGCCAGTGCGCCGATCCCTACGGTCAAAGCCGCGTTCCCGCCGGTCGATTGGGCGCCGACGTAGACGAGCACCACACCCGCGACCGCGAGCACCGCGCCGACCAACGTCCGGATCCGCAGCGAATCACCGGCGGAGGCGAACTCCTCCCGCATCGCCTCGACCGGCGGAATCTTCGCCGCGCGACGGGCGGGCGCGTAGGCGCTGAGCACCGTCACGAGGAGACCGACGAGCAACCCGACCGCGATGGTGCGCGGCAACACCGTCATCGACCCGGTCGGCAGCCCGAGATCGAACGCGTTGAGCACCGCGGACAGGCCGAACGCCAACCCGATGCCGCCGGCCAATCCCAGTGCGCTGCCGACCAATCCGATGACGAACGCCTCCGCCACCACCGATCGCCCGACCTGCTGCCTGCTCGCCCCGACCGCGCGCAGCAACGCGAGTTCGCGCAGCCGCTGCGCGACGATCATCGAGAAGGTGTTGTAGATGATGAACGTCCCGACGATCAGCGCGATGGCACCGAACGCGAGCAGGAAGTAGTTGATGAAGTTGAGCGCGTTGGACACGTCCTTCTTCAGGTCCGCACGCACCTGATCGCCGTTCTGCACCTTGTAGTTCGGCAGGTCCTTGATCAGGTTGTCGCGCAACTGATCCCCGGGTATCCCGGTAGCCGCGACATCGACATAGGCCACGTGCAACCCGTCGGTGAACAGCTTGCGCGCCTGCGCGTCGTCGAACAGCACGCCGATGAATCCGCCGGTGTCCGAGGGCACCTGGTAGATGCCGGTGAGGGTCACATCGATCGGATCGCCCTGCGACGGGACCATCAGCTTGGTGTGATCGCCGATCTTCAGCCCGGCTCGTTCGGCACCGCCCGTATTCAGCGCGATCTCACCGCTTTTCGCCGGCGGCACGCCCTGGACGAACTTGTTCGGCTCGGCGACCGCCCGCTCCGGCGGCAGATAGGACTGCCCGAAGGTGGGCGCGCCGCCGGTCTGGATCGCCTTCTTCCCGTCCGGCGTCAGCAGCACCAGCACGCCGTTCACGCTCGGCGCGATCGTGCGTACCCCGGGATACTTCTGCAGCTCGTCGACGATGTTGTTCGGAACGCCTTGCGCCTGGCGCTCTTTGGGACTCACCCGAACGTCGACGCCCTTCGCCTGACCGGCGAAGATTCCGTCGAACGTGCGCTGCAACGTATCGGTGAACACGAACGAACCCGCGATGAACGCGGTGCCGAGCACCACCGAGAGCAGCGTCAGGGCGAGGCGCACTTTATGCGCGGCAAGGTTGCGTAGCGCGACCTTCCGCATCGGACTGCCGCTCATCAGGCTTGCTCCAGCGCCTTCATCCGGTCGAGCACGGTATCCGAGGTCGGATCACGCATTTCGTTCACGATCTTGCCGTCGGCCAGGAAGATCACCCGGTCGGCGAACCCGGCGGCGTGCGGCTCGTGTGTGACGATCACCACGGTCTGCCCGAACTCGTCCACCGCGGCCCGCAGGATGGACAGCACCTCCTCGGAGGCCTTCGAGTCCAGGTTGCCGGTCGGCTCGTCGCCGAAGATGATCTCCGGCTTGCCCGCCAGCGCCCGCGCGCAGGCGACCCGCTGCTGCTGTCCGCCGGACAGCTCGCTCGGCCGATGGGTGAGCCGGTCGTTGAGGCCGAGGCGCTTCAGCACCGTATCCAGCCAGGCCTGATCCGGCTTGCGCCCGGCGATGTCCAGCGGCAGCGTGATGTTCTCCAGCGCGGTCAGCGTCGGCACCAGGTTGAACGCCTGGAAGACGAACCCGATCCGGTCCCGGCGCAACCGGGTCATCTGCTTGTCGGACAGGCCGGCCAGGTCGGTGTCGCCGATCCGGACGGTGCCGGTGCTCGCGCTGTCCAGCCCGGCCAGGCAGTGCATCAGTGTCGACTTGCCGGAGCCCGACGGCCCCATGATCGCGGTGAATTCCCCCTTCGCGAACTCGGCCGACACCCCGTCCAGGGCTCGGACCTGCGTATCTCCCGACCCGTAGACCTTGACCAGGTCGATCGCACGGGCCGCGACATCGGTCGGTACCGCCAGGTCAGCGGTGTCGGAGCCCAAAGCTTGCGAAGTCATGCACACCAGTCTTACCGCGTTCGGGCCGGTGCGCCATCAGGGAATTCCCCGACTCGTCAGGTATCGATGCGCGCGGACGAGTTACGTGGTAACGGGTTCGGTGTGTAGCTGGCCGATCAGGCTGGTCAGCGACTTGGCCAGTCGGGCATTGCCCGCGGCCAGCGCGTCGAGGCCGCTGGCACCGACGGCGCGGTTCATCGCCTGGTAGGCGAGCAGGCCGCGGCGAGTCGGGAAGACCAGCACCCGGCGGCGATCGGTGTCGTCGACCTTGCGGTGCACCAGGTTGTCCGCGATCATCCCGTCGATCAGCCGGGTCAGGTTGGCGCCGGTGAGCAGCGTGGCCTCCGCGAGGTGCGACATCGGGTAGCCGACGCCGTCCACCACCGCGGCGAGGGCGTGCCAGCGCACGACGGAGTTCTCGCCGAGACTGGTCGCGATGGCCCGGTCGAGTTCCTGCGACGCCCTGCGCACCAGCCGGGCCAATTCTTCCAGCGCGGCGGGGTCGGTGCTATGGTCCACGGCAGTACTATATCCAACCCCGTATGGTTAATATTCAAATGGAAATATACGGTGGTGATTCCGTTGTCGCGCTACGGTTTTCGTCGCTCCACGGTGGACATCGCGCTGGTGGTGCCGCGCAGTGGGTCCGCGGGCATGTTCGGGCCGTCCTGTGAGGCCTGCGCGGCATTGGCCGTCGCGGATATCAATGCCGCCGGCGGAATTCTCGATCGGACCGTCCGGCTGCACCCGGTGGACGCGGGCGCACCGCTGCCCGTGCTCGCCGCGACGATCGACCGGATGGTCAGCACCGGCGCGGTCGACGGCGTGGTCGGCTGGCATCTGTCCAACGCGCGCAAGGTGATCACGCCGCACACCGCGGGCCGGGTGCCCTACGTCTACACCACGTTCTACGAGGGCGGCGAGGACTCCGACGGCGTCTACATGGTCGGCGAGACGCCGGAGCAACAGCTGTTCCCCGCGCTGCGCTGGCTGCGCGCCGAGCACGGCATCCGCCGCTGGTGCGTGGTCGGCAACGACTACGTGTGGCCCCGGGAAACCGCAAGGGCCGCTATGGAATTCGCGGCGACGACGGATATCGATATTGTCGGCCAGACGTTCGTCCCGCTCGGCGGACGCGACTTCCGGCAGGCGCTGGATTTGGTCCATCGCTCGCCGGCCCAGGGGGTTCTGCTGTTCATGGTCGGCGCGGACTGCGCCGCGTTCAACCGCGCCTTCGCCGAGGCCGGTCTCGATGACGGCAGGCTGCGGCTGAGCATGATGATCGGCGAGGATGTGCTGTACGCGGGCGGCGCCGACAGCACGCGCGGATTGTTCACCGCCAGCGGCTATTTCGAGAGCGTCGTGTCCTCCGCGGGAATGGATTTCGGCGCGCGGTATCTGCGCGAGTTCGGCCCGGCCGCGCCCGCGCTGAACAACATCGGCGAATCCTGCTACGAGGGACTGCTGCTGTTCGCCTCGCTCGCCGAGTCCGCGCGCAGCCTCGACCTGCGCGCCATCGAACGGCACGCGCCGCGGGTCAGCTACGGCGGCCCGCGCGGCGAGGTGCGGGTGCGCGGTGCGCACACCACCCAGCCGGTCTACCTGGCCGACGCCGACCTGCTCGAATTCAGCGTGCGCGCCGAACTCAACTCCTGAGTCTCGTAACACGAACTTCACCCTGCGGTTTCGCTGCGGCGACCTGACTGCCTTTGTATCGTCATCATACGAAACATATTCAAATGAAAATAATGAGGTCTCCGTGCCCCTCTACTGGTTCCACTGCCGCGCCTGCGGCGGCTTCGATCTCGCCTTCGCGATGGCCGACGTGCCCGCCGCCGCGCCGTGCCCGGACTGCGCGTCGAGCAGCAAGCGCCAGTTCGGCGTCGCGGCGCTGATCCGGCCTGGTTCGGCGGCCACCCGGCTCATCGACGCGACCGAGCGCACGGCCGGCGAGCCGTCGGTCGTCTCCGCGCCGCCGCGCAAGGCCGTGCCGGTGACGCGAAACCCGTTGCACCGCAAGCTTCCCCGCCCCTGATACCGAAGGAGACACGATGCCCGAGTTACTGTTCCCGCTCGATTCCGGCAAGCGGTTCACCGAGCAGAAGTACGTCGGTCACAATCGGTGGCACCCCGATATCCCCGCCGCGGTGACGGTCAAGCCCGGCGCCGAGTTCCGGGTGCACGTGCGCGAGTGGTTCGACGGCGCCATCCACAACGACGACTCCGCCGAGGACGTGCTCAACGCGCCGCTGAGCACGGTGCACTGCCTGTCCGGTCCGTTCGCGATCGAGGGCGCGCAGCCCGGCGATCTGCTCATCGTCGACATCCTCGACATCGGGCCCATTCCACAGGAGGACTCCGGCCCGCTGGCCGGGCAGGGCTGGGGCTACACCGGCATCTTCGCCACGGACAACGGCGGCGGCTTCCTCACCGAGCACTTCCCCGACGCGTACAAGGCGATCTGGGACTTCAGCGGGCAGACCACCACCTCGCGCCACATTCCCGGGGTGAAGTTCACCGGCATGACCCACCCGGGATTGATGGGGACCGCGCCGTCGGCCGCGCTCCTGTCGAAATGGAACGCGCGCGAAGAGGCGCTGATCGCGACCGACCCGCACCGGGTGCCGCCGCTGGCGCTGCCGCCCGAGCCGCGCGACGCCATCCTCGGCTCGCTGTCCGGCGTCGAGTTCGACCGGGTCGCCGCCGATGCCGCGCGCACCGCGCCGCCGCGGGAGAACGGCGGCAATCAGGACATCAAGAACTTCACCCGGGGCAGCCGGGTGTTCTATCCGGTATTCGTCGACGGCGCGCACCTCTCGGTCGGCGACCTGCACTTCTCCCAGGGCGACGGCGAGATCACCTTCTGCGGCGCGATCGAGATGGGCGGATTCATCGACCTGCGCGTCGATCTCATCAAGAACGGCATGGAGCTCTACGGCGTCGCCGAGAACGCCATCTTCATGCCCGGCAACTCCGGCCCCAATTACTCCGAATACCTGGCCTTTTCGGGTACCTCGGTGACCCTCGGCGGCGAACAGCGCTACCTCGACTCGCAACTGTCCTTCGAGCGCGCCTGCCTGCACGCCATCGACTACCTCACCAAGTTCGGCTACACCCCGGAGCAGGCCTACCTCCTGCTCGGCGCCGCCCCCATCGAGGGCCGTTTCTCCGGCGTGGTGGACATCCCCAATTCCTGTGCCACCGTCTACATCCCCACCGCCATCTTCGATTTCCCCATCACCCCCACCTCCGCCGGCCCCACCCGGATCGACCCCGGCCCCGGCGCGCCCAGGGCCACCCGCTGACGCCACGTCGCCCTCGGATTGCTGAAACATTGCTCAGGCCGCGCGACCCGTGCCAGCAATCCGGGCGGCGGCGATATTTGACCGGGTAATTAAATGGTCGGCCGTCAAGTTATCCGATATGGCCCGGGGTGGATCGGGCGGTGGTTCAATCGGGATGCGTGTGCTCTGGAGTAGCTGTTGGTGGCGAAAGGAGTGTCATGGGGCCGACGGTCGCGGAACGGATCCGCTTGCGGGTCGAGAGATTTCATTCGGAAAGGATTGCCGGGCACTGGGGCGGGCGGCATATCCTGCACGGTCGTGCGCCCGCGTTCGGGGATATCGTGCTCAGCGGCAACGACTATTTGGCCTTGGCCGCCGATCCGCGGATCACGCACGCGATCAGGACGGCGCTGCGGGCGGCGTATTCGCCGAGATTCGCCTCGGGTGCCTATCTGCCCGTCGATCATCCGCAGGTCGCGCTGGAACGCGCCTTCGCCGACCAGCTGCGCGCGCCCGCCGGGATTCTCTGCCAGTCCGGGTGGGATGCGAAAGTCGGCCTGCTGCAATCGATCGCAGATCCCGGAACGCCGATCTATATCGATCAATTCGCGCACATGTCGTTCTGGCACGGCGCGAGAGCGGCCGGTGCGCAGATATATTCGTTCCGGCACAATTTTCCCGGTCATCTGCGCGAGCAGATCCGCGCGCACGGACCGGGCATCATCGCGGTGGACGCGATCTACGGCACCAATGGCAGCCGCTGCCCGCTGACCCAGATCTGCGATGCCGCCGACGAAACCGACAGCGTGCTCGTCGTCGACGAATCACACGCGCTGGGCACCGACGGACCGGCCGGGGCCGGAATGGTCGCGGCACTCGGCCTGACCGAACGGGTGCCGTACCGAATTGCCAGCCTGGCCAAGGCCTTCGGTGCCCGCGCCGGATTCGTCGGCGCGAACAGCATCGATTTCGTCGACTACTTCAAGATGGAATCCCATCCCGCGGTGTTCTCCGCCACGCTGCTGCCGTACGAGATCGCCGGCCTCGCGGCAACGCTCGAGGTGGTCCGGCTGGACAATTGGCGGCGACAGCGACTACGCGAGCTGTCCACCATGGTGCGCCGCGCACTGACCGGGCTCGAATTCGACCTGGAGGGCTCAGCCAGTCACATCGTCGCGCTCCAGGGCGGACCCGACGCACGCGCGCTGGCCATGCGCGACTTCCTGGAGGCGCGCGGCATTTTCGGCGCCCTGCTGTGCCCACCGGCCACCGCCCGCAACCACTGCCTCGTCCGCTTCGGTCTGCACGCCGGCCTCACCGACCAGCACGTCGACCGAATCATCGGCGCCTGCACCGAGATCCGCGCCCACTTCGGCGCGACCCCACCGCTCGAGGCGCCACCGAGACCCGCGAAACACGCACTCCCGACCCACGCGGCGAGCGGCGCATGACGGCGACCCGCGCCGCGCCGCGCCGCTCGACCGGGCGCGGGAACCGGTATCGGTCCCCGCGCCCGGTATCGAACTAGCCGGTGGTCAGGACGGTGCCGGCACCGACGGTCCGCCCGCCCTCGCGGATCGCGAAGCCAAGACCCGGCTCCACCGGGGTCGGACGCCCCAGTTCCACGGTCAGATCGACCGTGTCGCCGGGCATCGCGATACGCGTGTCGCCGGGCAGTGTCACGTCGCCGACCACGTCACCCGTGCGGATGTAGAACTGCGGCCGGTAGCCGGTGGCGATCGGCGTGCGCCGCCCGCCTTCCGCGGTGCCGAGCAGGTAGACCCGAGCGGTGAACCTGCTGTGCACGGCAACGCTGCCGGGTTCGGCGACCACCTGACCACGCCGGACCTGACCGCGCTGGATGCCGCGCAGCAACAGCGCGACGTTGTCCCCCGCCTCCGCGAATTTCATGGTGCGCCCGAAGGTTTCGACCCCGGTGACCACCGAACTCAGCTCGTCGTCCAGACCGAGCAGGGCCACCCGATCACCGAGCCGGACCCGCCCGCGCTCCACCGCGCCGGTGACCACCGTGCCTCGACCGGTGATGGTGAGGACGTTCTCCACCGGCAGCAGGAACGGCGCGTCGGTGTAGCGCACGGGCGTCGGCACGTGCGTGTCGATCGCGTCCAGCAACTCGATCAACGCGGCCGTCCACCGCTCGTCGCCGTCCAGCGCACGCAGGCCGGAGACCCGGACGACCGGCAGTTCGGCGCCCGGGTACCCCTGGGCGGTGAGCAGTTCGCGGACCTCCAGCTCGATCAGGTCGAGCAGTTCCGGGTCGCCCGCGTCGGCCTTGTTCAGGGCGACGACGATGTGCTCGACGCCGACCTGCCGGGCCAGCAGCACATGTTCGGCGGTCTGCGGCATCACGCCGTCCTGCGCGGAGACCACCAGGATCGCGCCGTCCAGCTGGGACGCGCCGGTGATCATGTTCTTCACGAAGTCGGCGTGACCCGGCATGTCGATGTGCGCGTAATGCCTTGTCGCCGTCTCATATTCTACGTGCGCGATATTGATGGTGATGCCGCGTTGCGCCTCTTCCGGGGCGCGGTCGATCCGGTCGAACGGCACGAAGCTGCCGCCGCCCCGCTCGGCGAGCACCTTGGTGATCGCCGCGGTGAGCGTGGTTTTGCCGTGGTCGACGTGGCCCATGGTGCCGATGTTGAGGTGCGGCTTGGTGCGGACATAGGTCTGCTTGGACATGTTTCTTCCTGGTTTGCCTGGCGGGCACGAGCGAATGTGCCCGACGGTGTCGAGCGGGACCTCAGCGACGGGGCGACCTTCCCCGTCCGAGGTCCCGGGACATCCCGGGGAAGGTCAGCTTCGGGCTCCGTCGAGCTGCGCGGCAACTGCTGCCGAGGCGGCCAGGACAGCGGCCATCGCGCCCGCGAATGCGGACGTTGCGGCGATGGCGTAGCTGAGCATGCTGGGTAGGGTAAAGGGCGAGACCGGTTCGGCGCGACGGATTTTCCGTGCGGCGGGTGTGTGATAGTCCCCGGAAACCAGAAATCCGACCCCGGCGTTGTCGGGATCGGATGGTGTAGCGGTAGGTCGGCCGAGGCGCCCGGGGTCGCAGAACTCCGAGCGCCTCGATGCGCGGACTACTTGGCGGAGCTGCCCGCGAGCAGCGCCTTCAGGAACGCGTCGATCGCCGCGCCGGAGCCCTCGGCGGAACCGGTGCCCGAACCGGTCAACGGCGGCGCCGCGACAGTGCCCGGGTTCGCCGAACCGGTGTACGGCGGCTTGAACGTCTCGACCGAACCGGTACCCGAACCGGTCAACGGCGGCGCCGCGACAGTGCCCGGGTTCGCCGAACCGGTGTACGGCGGCTTAAAGGTCTCGACCGAACCGGTACCCGAACCGGTCAACGGCGGCGCCGCGACAGTGCCCGGGTTCGCCGAACCGGTGTACGGCGGCTTAAAGGTCTCGATGGAACCGGTCCCCGAACCGGTCAGCGGCGGCGCCGCCAGCGCGAGGCCCGAGCCGGCCACCGCGATGGAGGTGGCGGCGAGCGCCACGAAACCGAACGTACGAATCTTCCTCAAAGACTTTCCCTTCAGAGAACAGCAGCCGACACTCCCTCGGTATCAGCCCGCTAGAGATATCACGGTAAGGGAACATCCAGGTGTGCTCTGTTGAACGCACGGCCAACGAGGCGATAACTGGAAATTTGCGCAACGCTCGCCATCATGCGGGGAAACCCGCGCAAGTCGCTGTCGCGCAACGAGTCCCGGGCGACCGATGTTTTTCCTCGCCCCGCCCATTTTCGACCATGGCGAATCGACGGCTAACATGTGATATGGACCACACAATTTTGTTCGTGCTGAACTAATCTCCTGGTCAATGACGTCGACCACACCACGTCTCGCGCGGAATTATTAGCTCAGCGCAGGATCCGCGTTCCTTCCGCCGAAAACCGCACCGCGCCTTCGCCCGTTCACCGAATTGTCTATCACGATCGCCGACCGGCCGCTGGCTGAATATTTACCCAGCAGACCGCGCGCTAACCCATTCGAAAGCATCGGCCTCGGACCGAGCGCCCTCCGCGGTGCGCGATCGATTCGCCTCGCCGAGCTCGGTGAGCAGGTCTTCGGACAGCTCGAGCA
This sequence comes from Nocardia sp. NPDC056564, assembly GCF_042793755.1. Lineage (NCBI taxonomy): Bacteria > Bacillati > Actinomycetota > Actinomycetes > Mycobacteriales > Nocardiaceae > Nocardia > Nocardia sp. NPDC056564. The sequence goes on along the minus strand of NZ_JBHTUR010000012.1, from coordinate 46,445 downwards.
GCGTGGCGAGCGTGGCCGGGGCGAACCAGTCGGGCCGCGTCGCGAACAGAATGTCCTCACTCGAGGTGTTCCCGCTGGCGCCGGGCGCGAACGGGCAACCACCGAGCCCACCGAGCGCACCGTCGACCATCGTGGCGCCCGACCGAATGGCGGCCAGGGTGTTCGCCACCCCCATTCCCCACGTGTCGTGACCGTGAAAGACGATGCGCCGCTGCGGGGTTCGCGTCCGGACGGCGGTGACCAGCGCGGCCACCTGCTCCGGATAGGCCTGACCGAGGGTGTCGGCGAGGACGATGTCGCCGGCCCCCGCGGTGCGCGGATCGTTCGCGATGGCGACCACCCGCTCCGGATCGACCGGACCATCGAACGGGCAGGTGAAGCTGGTGGCCAGGCACAACTGAATCGAGCCGCCCACCGCCGCGGCGTGCTCGACCGCCGCAGGCATGGCGGCGACGCTGTCCTCGGTGGTGCGGCCGATGTTGGCCTTGTTGTGCGCGTCGGAGACAGAGAAGCAGTACTGGAAGTTACGCACCCCCGCCGCGGCCGCCTTCTGCACGTGCCGCGGCGTCGCCACCCACACCCAACAGCGTTGCAGCTCTTCGGGACTCAGCGCGGCGATCAGCTCCATGGTGTTCGCCATCGGCGGCACCAGATCGGGCCTGGCCATCGAACCGATCTCCAGTGCGGGCACGCCGAGCGCGAGCAGGCGGCGCACGATGTCCACCTTGCGCTCGACCGGAAGCACTTTCCCGGTGAGCTGCAAGCCATCTCGCAACGTGACGTCGCGCAGCAGCGCCGTGGTCACCGTTCGTCCCGCTCCGGCCGCGGGGCACACATCACACCGCCCCAGGGCTTTTCGTGCACACCGGCCGGGTTCGGATGCACCGTCGGCCGGGTGAACCCCGGTGACCGGATGTCGCGCGGACCGCGCCCGGGCGGGCGCCTGCGGTCTTGTCTCATTTCGCCTCCAAGGCGTCGATCTCGCTGTCGCTCATGCCGAGTAGCCCGGACAACACTTCCCGCGTGTGCTCACCTAGATCCGGGCCGATATTACGGATGGGCAGGGACTGCTCGCCGATCACCGGGACGATACCGGGGAACCCGACCGTCTTCGGTTCCGCCGCACCGACATCCACCGAGAACGGCTGAATCATATTGCGCGCCTTGTACTGTTCGTCGGCGACGATGTCAGCCGCGGTGTAGATCGGACCGCACGGGATCCCCGCGGCCTCGAGCATCTTCAACGCCTCGGCACGGGTGTGCTGAATCGTCCACTCGGCGATCGCCCGATCGAGACGGTCGTGCTGCCGCCAGCGGCCCGCGTTGTCCTGCAATTCCGGATCGGCGGCCAGGTCGGGGCGGCCGATCACCTGCATGTAGCGCTGGAAGATGGCGTCGCCGTTGCCGCCGATGATGATGCTGACGCCGTCGCTACACGGGTAGGCGTTGCTCGGGGCGATGCCCTCGACCAGGCCGCCGACCCGGCCGCGATTGATGCCGTAGGCGAGATAGTCCGGGACCAGAGATTCCATCACCGACAGGATCGTCTCGTTGAGCGCGACGTCGATGATGCGCTCGCGCAACGGAATCGGCGTCTCGCCCGGCTTGCGTTCGCGCTGGAACAGTGCCATCACCGTGCCGAAGGCGGCATAGACACCCGCGATCGAGTCACCGATGGATACGCCCGTGCGCACCGGCGGGCGATCCGGCTCGCCCATCAGTTCACGCAGGCCGCCGACCGCCTCGGCGACCGCCGCGAAACCGGGCCGGGACGCGTGCGGGCCGGTCTGGCCGTAACCGGAGATCCTGGTGATCACCAGGTCCGGGTTCGCCTCGTTGAGCACCTCCGGGCCGAGTCCCCACTTCTCCAGCATCCCGGGGCGGAAGTTCTCCAGCAGCACGTCGCATTGGCGGACCAGGTCGAGCACGACGGCCCGGCCCGCCTCGCTGCGCAGATCCAGCGTGATCGACTTCTTGTTCCGATTGACCGTGCGGTACAGCATCGAGGTGTCGCCGCCGTAGAGCCGCCAGTTGCGCAGCTCGTCGCCGGCCTTCGGGCGCTCCACCTTGATGACCTCGGCGCCGAAGTCACCGAGGATGCGCCCGGCGGTCGGCGCGGCAATGTAATTGCCCAGCTCCAGGACGCGAACACCGTCCAACGGCCGAATACTCATCGCAACAGTGTCTCAGGGGCCCGAGTAGCGGCGCACGACGACACCTCGCTGCGACCGAACGAGATCATGCGCCCCCGCCGTCGCGCATGATCGTCGTCCGCGGATTCGGCCTGCCGCATCCGGCATCGGCGAGCCGGATCAAGAGGCGAGCAGCTGGGTGTCCTCGACGATCGAGTAGTGCTCGGCATTGCCGGCGATGCTGCGGCTCGCGGTGCCGTCGACGCCGACCGGGATGTCGCCGGCCAGCGTGATCCGGGTCAGCTTGCGCGGCTGGTCGTCGTAGTCGTCGATGGCGTAGTGCTGGGTGGCGCGGTTGTCCCAGATCGCCACGTCACCCGGCGCCCAGTTCCACCGGGCCGTGTTCTCCAGGCGGGTCACCCGGTCCTGGAACAGCCGGTACAGGGTCTGCGATTCGGTGCTGGACAGGCCGACGAAGTGCTTGACGAAGTGGCCGAGCAGCAGCGCCCGCTCGCCCGTCTCCGGATGCACGCGGACCACCGGGTGTTCGGTCTCGTAGTAGCTGGACTCGAACTCGGCGCGGTAGGCCTGGGTGTTCGGGCGCAGCGGCTCCACGTTGCGGGCCGCGTAGTCGTAGACATTGGTGTGCACGGCGCGCAGGTTCTCCGCGAGCAGCTTCAGCGAGGCAGGCAGCGACTCGTAGGCGGCCACGGTCGAGGCCCACGTGGTCGACCCGCCATAGGTCGGCAGGTGCACCGCGCGCAGGATCGACGCCTTCGGAATCCGGTCGACGAAGGTGACATCGGTGTGCCAGCTGTTCGCGCGCCCGTGCTCGGAGTCGATCGCCAGGCTCTTGACCCCGTGCGAGGTGACCGTCGGGTGCGGCGTCGTCGGGCTGCCGAGCAGCTGCGCGAACTCGTACTGCCCGTCCTCCGTCAGCTGATCCTGCCCCCGGAAGAAAATCACCTTGTGCTCCACCAGCGCCCGCCGAATCACCTCGACCGTCGCCGCGTCCACGTCCCCGCCGAGCCGAACATTGTCGACCCGCGCGCCGATCCGCGCGCCGAGCTTGGTCACCGAGGCAGAGCTTGGTGCGTGTGCGATCGTCATGAGATCACCTTCGCTGTAGAGAACCCGACTGATGCTCCCCCGAGCACATCACCGAATCCCCCACCCCAACCAGGTTTTTCGTCGCCCTGATCCCAACCGCCCCCACCCCGGGACCCCATCCTCAATGCGAATCCCGAAGGCCAGGTTCACCGCAGCCGACTGGGCGCCATGCCGAAACCGCCGCCCCACAGACCAACCGACAGATAGGGCCAACCTCGCACACCCACTTCATCTTCCGCATACCTCTCAACCCAGCAATAGGTATGCGAAAGATGAAGCAGGTGCGCGAAGAAGTCTCGATGACGCAACCACAGCCAGATGACCACGCTGGAACACGACGTCACGCGCCTTTACTGCGGAAGTAAGCCGGGTACGGCAGGCGACGTGCTCAGCACTACTCCAGTGAAAACCTGGGTAGGTCTTCAGCTTCACTGGAGAAGTGCACATGGGACGAGCCGGGAGGTCCGCACGGGGTAGGTGCACATCCCTCAGGGTTTGACGGTGTCCCCGTTTCGGTGCGCGCACGCAGAGACGTCCCGGGGTAACCCGGTCCGCCGGGTTGCGGCCTGGCATAGCGATGCCCGGATAGTGCTGAGCACGTCAGGTGGGGTCCCCGGCCTTCTCTCCCGCGACTTGGGTCGGCGGAGGTGAGGGTTATCGGCGTGGGGACCGGCTGTGGTGCTGTTCTCGAGATTCTTCTTCATCGAGTCGAGTCAAATGGTCGTCGGCCTGGTTGAGCAGAGTCAAAAGGTCGCTTTGGAAGATCAACTAGCGACCTTTTGACTCGACTCGATGACAACGCCACCCACGCCGGGGTGCGCAGCACCCCGCTCCAGTTCCACTGAGGGTGCGCAGCACCCGCCACCATCCGCACGCGCTCCCAACAACCCACCCCTTCCACCCCACCCCGACGGACGGACGGACGGACGGACGGACGGACCAGCCTCACCCCAAATGTTCGCGCAGGTACTTCAAATCGTCGGCAACACCCTCGCCCGGGGTTTCCAGAATGACCGGAGCCCCTGCGGTCTTGCAGACCTCCGCGAGTAGTTCGGGATCGATGGTCCCGTCGGAGAAGTTGGCGTGCCGATCGGCACCGGAGTTGAACTCGTCGCGCGAGGAGTTCAGGTGCACCAGGTCGATCCGGCCGGTGATCGCCTTGATTCGATCGACGACACCGATCAGCTCCTCGCCGCCCGCCCAGGCATGGCAGGTGTCCAGGCAGAAGCCGGCGCCGAAATCGCCTACCGCGTCCCACAATCGGGCGATCGAGTCGAAGTGCCTGGCCATGGCGTGGTTGCCGCCTGCGGTGTTCTCGATCAGGATCGGCACGGCGAAGCCGCCCTTGTCCTGCTGGCGCTCGAACAGCTTGCGCCAGTTGTCGACTCCGGTTTCCAGCTCGGCGTCGGAGCGCACATGTCCGCCGTGCACGACCAGGCCGAACGCGCCGAGGTCGGCGGCCGCCTTCGCCTGCTGGGCGACCGCGTTGCGCGAGGGCATCCGCAGCCGGTTGTTCAGGCTCGCCACGTTGATCTGATACGACGAGTGCACCACCACATCGATCGGGCTGGCCAGGATCTCCTCGGTGCGCGGATGCGGAGTGGGTTTGTCCCAGCTCTGCGGGTCGACGACGAACATCTGGATGACGTCGGCGCCGAGTTGCTCGCCGAAACCGATCGGGTCGCCGTCCTGCCTGACGTGTGCTCCAATCTGCATGCGGCCAGCTTAACGACCACCACCGACAGCATTGCGCGGATTGCCGACGGGGGTTTGTTGCATCGCGCGGGCCCGGCGAGATACATCGGTAGTATCCGCGCGGTCGACCCGAAGACGGGGGTGAACACCATGTTGCAGACCGGCCATGTCTTCGCCGGCTATGTCATCAAACGCGTCCTCGGCCATGGCGGCATGGGCACCGTTTACCTCGCCCAGCATCCGCGGCTGCCCCGGCTCACCGCGCTCAAACTGCTCAAACGCGAGCTGTATCGCGAAACGGAGATCCGCAGGCGGTTCGAGCGGGAGGCCGACCTGGTCGCCGGGCTCGACCATCCCAACATCGTCACCGTGTTCGATCGCGGCACCGAGGACGAGCAACTGTGGATCTCCATGCAGTACGTGCCCGGCGCGGACGCCTCCTGCGCGGACGTGAACGTGCTCGCGCCGGGACGCGCCGTGCAGATCATCAGCGACACCGCGATCGCCCTCGACTTCGCCCACGCGAATCAGGTACTGCACCGGGACGTGAAACCGGCCAACATCCTGCTGGCCAAGGCCCCGATCGGGCAGCCGGAGCGGGTGCTGCTCACCGACTTCGGCATCGCCGGCGTGCGCGGCAGCGACACCACGATCGGCTCGGCGGGCTCGATCACCGCGACCCTGGCCTTCGGCGCGCCGGAACAACTGATGGGGCAGCCGCTCGATGATCGCGCGGATCAGTATTCGCTCGCGTGCACGTTGTTCTGGTTGCTGACCGGCGTCGCGCCCTATCCGGGCGCGAATCCGGCTGCCGTAGTGAACAGCCATCTCTACGCGCCGATACCCGTGCTGAGCCGGATGCGGCCGGGACTGCCGCCCGAGTTGGACCGGGTGCTGGCGCGGGCAATGGCCAAGCGGCCCGCCGATCGGTTCGCCGACTGCGCCGAGTTCGCCGCCGCGGCTCGGCACGCGCTCGCCACCGGCACCCCGCGCCGCCCCGCCGGTCCCGTGCACAACACACGGCCCGGACCGATACCGCCTACTCGCACATTCCCCCCGCCGAACCATTCGACGGTTCCGCCGGGGCAAACCGGTAGGCAGGCACCTGCGCCGCACGAATCGGCCACGCCGCCAACCAGGTCCACGCCACCGCCACCAAGATCCGCTCCACCGGCGCAAACCGGAAGGCGGGCGCCCGCACCACACGAATCGGCCACCCCGCCCACCAGATCCACGTCACCGAGATCTGTTCCGCCGGAGCAGACCGGCAGGCCGGCACCCACGTCGCACGAATCGGCCACGCCGCCAACGAGTTCCACGCCACCACCGCCGACATCCGTTCCGCCGCAGCGGAGATCGGTTCCGCCGGCCACATTTCTGCCGCCGCGCCGCCCGGTCCGGCGCGGCACGATTGAGCTGCCCGACCTGCCGATGCGCCCCGGTGCGGCACCCCGGCGGCAGGCGCCGCCGCCGGACGCGCGGCCTCCGCCGATAGCGATCGGCTATCGAATGTCGCTGGCGCTACCCCGCTTTCGCTGGGCCGCCGCCGGTTCAGTGACAACTGCTATGGTTTCGATGTTTTCCGTGGTCCGGCCCGTGCCTGATCACGTGTTCTTATGCTGTGCGCCTGTTCGTCGGTGGGTCCCGACGGGCGGCGGGAAGTGGAGCAGACATGCTGGCCAGCGGTGACGTTTTCGCCGGTTATGTCATCGAGCGGCAACTGGGTCGCGGTGGCATGGGTTCGGTCTACCTGGCGAAACATCCGCGGCTGCCGCGGATGACCGCGCTGAAGCTGCTGAACCGGGAGATGTTCTTCGACAAGGAGGTGCGGGCGCGGTTCGAACGGGAGGCGGATCTGGTCGCCCAGCTCGATCACCCGAACATCGTCACGGTCTATGACCGCGGGCTCGAGGACGAGCAGCTGTGGATCTCCATGCAGTTCATCGACGGTATCGACGCCGCCTCGGTGCAGCCGCAGGCGCTGCCGCCCGAGCGCGCCGTGCAGATCATCAAGGAAACCGCGGACGCCCTCGACTACGCGCACGGCATCGGCGTGCTGCATCGTGACGTGAAGCCCGCGAACATCCTGCTGGCCCGCTCCGGCAGCGGCCGCGGCGAGCGGGTATACCTCACCGACTTCGGCATCGCCCGGTTCCGGGACGACACCGGTCATCTCACCCAGACCGGAACCTTCACCGCCACACTGGCTTACGCGTCCCCGGAGCAACTGACCGGGTCCGCGCTCGACCACCGTTCGGATCAGTATTCGCTGGCTTGCTCGTTGTTCTGGTTGTTCACCGGCACCGGGCCGTTCTCCGCGACCAATCCCGCGGCGGTCATCCAGGGACATCTGCAAGGCGCGCCGCCCGCGCTGAGCAGCCATCGCCCCGGCCTGCCCTATGCCCTGGACAGCGTGCTGGCCAAGGCGATGGCGAAGCGACCGGACGACCGCTACCCCAGCTGCGCCGACTTCGCCGCGGCCGCCAAGCACGCGCTCACCAACCCCAGCGTGCCCTCGATGCCGGTGGTCGGCGGGCCGCGCCCGTTCACCGCGCCACCGACGCCGGTGAACGGACCGCGCCCGGCCACCGGGCCACGTCCGACCACCGGACCACCGACCCCCACCACGGGCGCGCCCTACCAGGTGCCGCACGGTCAGGGTCAGCCGCCGAGCGGACCGAATTACCTTGCGGGGTCGAACTTCCCGACGCCGCCACCGGCCACCGTGGTGGCCCCGCCGCGCGGGACCGGGCCGACGCCGCAGCCGACCAACCCGTACCAGGGACCGCAGGGCGGGTACCACCAGGGACCGCAGTCGGGGTACAACTACACCCCGCCACCGCCCATGTCCCCGGTCGGAGTCGCCGGACAGCGGCCGCGGAAGTCGAACGCCGGCCTCATCATCGGCATCTGCGTGGCCGTGGTGATCCTGCTGGTCGTTGTGCTCGCCATCATCGGCGCGGTCAGCGATTCGGGCTCGTCCGCAGGCAGCACCACGACCACCTCGGCGGGAACCGGGCCGGGCACCACCGTGCCCGCGACCGCGGACTCGATCAGCGCCGAATTCCCGCGCATGGTGCCTGCCACCAAGACCGAGACGGTCGGCTACAACGGCGCGAAGTGCTGGGAGACCGATACCAACTACACGCCATCCCCCAGCGACGGCGACCCGGAGTTCGGCGCCTGGCAATGGCAGTGGCGCTGCTACGGCGGCGGCGACAACTCGGATCCGCTGTACCGCATCTACGTCTACAAGTCGGCGGCGGATGTGCAGGCGGTGCTCAAGACACTGCCGAGCAACAGCAAGTCGACGGACTCCAACGGCGGAAAGTCCTACACCAACTACAAATTCGAGACCGGCGGCCCGAAGATCGTCACCGCCTTCACCGGTGACCCGGACCGCGCCCAGTACCTGATGTTCACCGACGGCACCGGCTCCATCGACCAGACCCTGCGCTGGTGGCGCTCGGCACCCTTGAACTGACAATGCTGCACACCGGAGAAATCTTCGCCGGTTACACCATCGAACGCCTCCTTGGCCGGGGCGGCATGGGATCGGTGTACCTGGCGCGGCACCCACGCCTGCCGCGATTGACCGCGATGAAACTGCTCAATCCGGAAGTGTTCCACGACAAGCAGATCCGCACCCGGTTCGAGCGGGAGGCCGACCTGGTGGCCCGGCTCGACCACCCGAACATCGTCACGGTCTACGACCGCGGGCTCGAGCACGAGCAGCTGTGGATCTCCATGCAGTACATCGATGGCACCGATGCCGCCGCGGTGGACGCCTGGTCGCTGGCGCCGCAGCGGGCGGTGCGGATCATCGGTGAGACGGCCAAGGCGCTCGATTTCGCGCACAGCCGCGGCGTGCTGCATCGAGATGTGAAGCCCGCCAACATCTTGCTCGAGGGCGCCGAGGGGACCGCCGAGCGGGTGTTCCTCACCGACTTCGGCATCGCCCGCTTCCGGGACGAGACCGGGCGGCTCACCCAGACCGGAACGTTCACCGCCACACTGGCGTACGCGTCGCCGGAGCAGCTCTCCGGGGCGATTCTCGATCACCGCTCGGATCAATACTCGTTGGCCTGCACGCTGTTTCGGCTGCTGACCGGAACCGTGCCGTTCGAGACCACCAACCCGGTCGCGGTGATCCAGGGCCACCTCCAGGCGCCACCGCCGCCGGTCAGCCGCCTGCGCCCCGGCCTGCCCGCGGCGCTGGACGCGGTGCTGGCCAGGGCGATGGCGAAGCGAGCCGAGGATCGGTTCGACACGTGTGCCGAATTCGCCGGTGCCGCGTGGCACGCGCTCACCGCGCCAGCACAGTTCGCGCCGTTCTCGGCCGTGGATCAGCCGTCCATGGTGCGGCAACCGCCCACGGTGGCACAGCACTGGGGGCGTGGCACCGAAACCCCCGCTCCCGTCGCGCCGCGCGCCGGTGGTCCCGGTCGCTCCCGCTCCACCGTCCTGATCGGCGGGGTGATCGGCGTACTGCTGGTCGCCGGTCTGATCACCTCACTCACCGTATTCTCGCGCGGTGGAACAGGTTCCGCGAGCCCGACGCCCACCGCCACGACCCCGGCAAGCACCGCCCCGACCACGACGCGCACCAGCGCGAGCACGCCTGCCGCCACCCCGTCGACCTCGCCGCGTCCGGCACCCGACCGCAGCCAGGTGAGCGCCAACGCCGCGGCGCTGAGCAACGAGTTCTCCGCCATGCTGCCGGAAACCACGCCGCGGCAATCGGTTCAGGCCGGAACGGGCTACAACAAGGCGGGCTGCTTCGCCTATGCCCCTGGCGCCGCACCCGCGCTCGACAACGACGATCCCGCCCTCGGCGACTGGCTGGTGCTGTGGCGCTGCTTCGGCGGCCCGAACAAGGCGTCGTTCTCGTTCTACCTGTACAACTCCCCTGCCGACGCTCGCGCCGCGCTCGACGGGCTACCCGCCAACGACCGGAGCACAGCGGCCAACCACGGCCACGAATACACCAACTACACCCTGCGCGGCAGCGACGAGCGGCGCCCGCGCATGGTCACCGAGTTCACCGCGGACCCACAGCGCACCGCCATGCTCATGTACAGCGCGGGTTTCATCGCCGACCAGGCCGAACTCATGCAATGGTGGACCGCCGCCCCGCTGAACTGAGTTCACCCGGACCGGCGGCGGAACCCCAAGGCGGCTAGCCGAATTCGTGGTGCACGAATTCGTGGGTGGGATGGAAGCCGATGGCCTGGTAGATCTTGCCCGCGGTGCGGTTGGCCCGGTCGGCGAAGAGGCAGACGTCCAGGCGGTCGGCGCGCAGGACCTGCGAGATGTGCGCGGTGACGGCGCTGGCGTAGCCGTGGCCGCGCTCCTGCGGCGGGGTGTAGACCAGGCCGATCCGGGCCCAGCCGTGCACCGGGATCTGGTGGGCGGCAAAGCTTGCCGGACGGCCGTCGCGCTCCCAGAACCAGACCATGCCCGCGGCGACCCGCTTGCCGAGGGCGGCCCGGTCCAGCGCGGCCGCCGGTATCCCGGCGTCGCTGTGCATGGCCGCGGCCCATTCCAGGCACAGCGGCAGCTCGGATTCGGTTGCCCGGCGGGCTTTCCCGGGCACGTCCGGGATGCGCAGCGCGCCGAGCCGGTACAGCCGGGTGGTGTAGGACGGCTGGAATTCGAGGTCGAAGCGGGCGCTCCAGCGCTCGGCGAAGGCCGTGGCGTCGGCGACGAGTCCTTCCACGCCCTTGTTTTCCGGAAGCATCTCGGCCAGTGCGTCGGCCACCGCGGGCGCGCTGCCCGCGGGCAGTTCACCGAGATACACGTCGCGGCCTTCGACTCGCATCGCGACGCCGGTCACGGTGGCGTCGTCGGCGTATAACGATAGGAACCGGGAGGATCCGTCGGCGGCCTGGACGCCGGCGACCTGGTTGGCGATGCTCGTGGTGATCACGGTGTGCCGCAGCGGATCACGGAGCAGGAACGACTCGGTGCGCGAGCGGAACTCAGCCGCGTCCGTGGTGATCTCGATCCTCATGATCATCCACGGTAGGCGTCGAAAACGTTGCGCGCCCGTATTTTTCGGCGACCAGCGCGGACGGCCGGGCAACCGACCGACCGGTAGCGACGATCGAGGTGTTCAGCTGTCCGGCGTCAGTCCGTTTCGCCGCCGCCACTGCCACCCGTGCGGAGTTTGAGCAGGATCAGCCCTGCGGTGCACGCGAGAATCAATCCGGCGACGGTGATTTCGACGTGTAAGCCGGCGATGCCGAGGACAGCCCCGACGATTCCACCGACGAAGAATAGCCAGGCGAACGTCCGCGAAATGATCGTGGACAGCGAGCGCGCTGACTTGTTCGACATGAGCTGCTGCGAAGTAGCCGAGACCGCGTCCTTGGCGGCTGCGGACGACGACTCCCGCTGCGACGTTGTCGAGTAAGCTCCCATCATCTACTCCTCGATGACGCCGATCAGAGAACCAATGCCGCGTTCATCACACAACGCTTCTCTCATCTGGGTACAGGCGTCTCACGCGTAACTTTGCTCACACGCTACGACCTGTCGCGCCGGATAATGGCGACACGTGCCCACGACACGCCGAAGATATCAATTCGAGATCTGAATTACCGATGTTTAAAATCGTGCCTGGTCGGCGCACCGATGGCGACCGTTCGTCTGGCTGCGTGGCCCGCGCTCGAGTAAGGTGATCCCGACTCGAACCGCAGCAGGAGTGAATCACCGATGGAGAGCACCAGGACCAAGATCGCAGGTCCGGCGATCGCCGCAGGCGCGATCTCGGTTGGGCTCATCCTCATCGGCGCCTGCGGAATCGGCAAGCAGGACACCTATGTGGCGCCCCCGCCGTTGCAGTCGGACCCGAACGTCGCGCCGGTGGCGCACGAGGGACCGACCCTGACCGTGCCCAAGGTGGCCATTCCCCCGTCACCGACCTGGCAGATCGCGCCCTACCAGGCGCCGCACGCGTCGCCGTTCACCGGATTCAGCACCACGACTCCCGGCGAAACCCCGCCCCCGGAAGAGGCGCCGGGCGCCCTGCCGAACGGGAATCCGCCGCACGAGCGCCCGTCTGAGGACGCCAGGCCGACCACCGAGTCGCCGACCACGACCGAGACCACCACGCCGCGGCGGACCACGCCCCGGCCGACGACCACCAGGCCCCGGCCCACCACGACCACCCCGGACGAGCCGACCACCCATCCCTACGGCAGCCCGTCCACCGACGACGAGTGACCCGCGGTGGTGCGCGGATCGCGCACCACCGCAAGGGTTTACAACTCGGGCAGGGCGTATTCGCCGACCCGCGCGCTGAGCACCCGCAGGTGCTCGAGCCCGCCGCCGAGCGTGCGCTCGATCGCGGTCAGCCGGGCCACGTAGTGCCCGACCGGGTATTCCGCGGTGACGCCGATGCCGCCGTGCATCTGGATGGCCTCCTGACCGATGTGCCGCGCGGACCGGCCGACCTGGAGCCGGGCCCGCGAGGCGACGTGCGGGTCGCTCGAACCATCGGCGACGGCCGCGGTGGCGTAGAGGCTCATGCTGCGCGCCAGTTCCAGGGAGACGTACATGTCGGCCGCCCGATGCGTGAGCGCCTGGAACTTCGACAGCGTGACCCCGAACTGCTTGCGCTGCTTCAGATAATCGGTGGTCAGTCGCAGCGCCTCCTCCATCGCACCGACGGACTCCGCGCACAGGCTCGCCTGCGCGAACACCAGCGCCGACTGAATCGCATCTGCCGCGTCGCCATCGCCGCCGAGCAGCTCCGCCTGCGCCTGCTCGAACTCGAGCTGCGCGCCACGCTGCCCGTCCACCGTGCGGTAGGACTTGCGGGTGACGCCGGCCGCCTCGGCGCCGACCAGGAACAGCCCGGTCCCGCCACCCGGCAGCTGCGCGCTGACCACCAGCTCGTCGGCACAGTCGCCGTGTGCGACCGGGTTCTTGATGCCGGTCAACGCGTACGAATCACCTTGCGGCACAGCCGTGGTGGCCAGGTCGGTGGACGGCCAGCGCACGCCGGGCTCGGCATGCGCGAAGGCGAGCAGCTTGCTGCCCGCGGCCACCTCCGGCAGCACTCGCTGCCGCTGTTCGGCGCTGCCCGCGGCGGTGATCAGCGCACCGGGCACCAGCACCGCGTCCAGGATGGGCTCGGGCGCCAGCCTGCGGCCGACCTCGTGCAGCACGACCATCGTCTCCACCGGGCCGGCGCCGACGCCGCCGTCCTCCTCGGTGAAGGTCAGGCCGAGCACGCCGAGCTCGGCGAGTTGCCCCCACACCTCGCGGCTCCAGCCGAGTTCGGTGTCGGTCACCTTCAGCCGGGTCTCCGGGTCGTAGTTGCGGGCGAGCAGGTCGCGCACGGTGTCCCGCAGCATTTCCTGTTCATCGGTGAGATCGAAATCCATGGCGGCGCCTCACAATCCGAGGATCGTGGAGGCGATGATGGTGCGCTGCACCTCGCTGGAGCCTCCGTAGATGGTTGTCTTGCGGTAGTTCAGGTAGCCGGGACCGCTGCGCTGCGCCCAACCGGGCGAAGCGATGCCCTCGGCGCCGACCGGCAGCGCGTCCGGGCCCGCGATGTCGACCAGCAGCTCGGTGGCGGCCTGCTGCAGCTCCGAGCCGCGCAGCTTCAGCACCGAGGACGCCGGATTCGGCTTGCCGTCGGTGGAATTGGAGACCACGCGCAGCTGGGTGAGTTCCAGGGCCAGCAGCTCGTTCTCCAGTTCGGCGATCCTGGCCGCGAACAGCGGATCGGACAGCAGCGTGCCGTCACCCGACTTCGTCTGCGCCGCATACTCTTTCGCGATGCCGAGCTTCACCTTGGTGCGGCCGACGCCGGTGATGCCGGTGCGCTCGTTGCCGAGCAGGAACTTGGCGTAGGTCCAGCCCATGTTCTCCTCGCCGACCAGCTGATCGGCCGGGACGCGGACGTTTTCGAAGAACACCTCGTTCACCTCGTAACCGCCGTCGATCAGCTTGATCGGGCGGATGGTGACGCCGGGCGACTTCACGTCGAAGAGCAGGAACGAGATGCCCGCCTGCTTCTTCGGCGCGCTCGGGTCGGTGCGCACCAGGCAGAAGATCCAGTCCGCGTACTGAGCCAGGGTGGTCCAGATCTTCTGGCCGTTGACGATGTAGGAGTCGCCGTCACGCACCGCGGTGGTGCGCAGCGAGGCCAGGTCCGACCCCGCGTCGGGCTCGGAAAAGCCTTGGCACCACCAGATGTCGAGCGCGGCGGTGGGCGGCAGGAAGCGCTCCTTGAGTTCTTGCGAGCCGAAGTGCGCGATCACCGGGCCGACCATCTGCGCGTTGAACGTGAGCGGCTCGGGCACCGAGGCCAGCTGCATCTCGTCCTGCCAGATGTGGCGCTGCATCGGGGTCCAGTCCTTGCCGCCCCATTCGACCGGCCAGTTGGGCACCGCGAGTCCGTGCTCGTTGAGGGTCTTGTGCGAGCGGACGATGTCGGCGCGGGACAGCTCCTGGCCGTACTTGGCGCGCTCACGGATGTCCGCGGGGATCTCGGTCCGATAGATGTTTCGCAGTTCGTCGCGGAAGGCGACATCATCGGGGGACAGGCTTATTTTCATACGCAGCTCCGTCTGTGTCTCGTACGTCCGAGTCCAACCTACCCTCCAGTAATCCTCTACTGTCGAGTGGATCACACCGGCAGGACACGCTCGCGGGCATCGACACCGGTGAACGGCAGCGCTACCTGGGCGGTATTCCGCGCGAACTGGTACGTTGCTGCACGTGGGTTGGGGACCCCGAGACTTTGCGTATCGAGGAGTTCGAGTGAACGGCAGGACCATCGCACGCGCCGCCACGGCCGTGACAGCTCTCGGCATCGGCGCGGCGCTGACCATGGGTGGCACGGCGGGCGCGGATCCCGAACCGTCACCGCTGGACGCCGCGCTGACCTACCTCAACGAGACCGCGGGCCCCGACCCGAGCGCGCAGGCGGGTGTCGCCGCGCTGACCCAGTACACCAAGCTCGCCGACGTCGCCGGACTGCGCCACGTCACCAGCGCCTTCACCCCCTTCGCCTACGCCGCACCCACTTTCGGCTGCGGCAGCATCGGCCCGGTCACCACGATCATCGCGGCCGCGACCACCGACGGCGTCGGCAACAGCCAGGACCTCAATGTCGCGCCGGGCTCGCTGCGGTTCAGCGCGACCCCCGCGCACACCGGCACGCCGCTGGCCTCCGGCCTCGTGGTGGCCTGGGTGAACATCAACAACGGCGCCAGCGGCATCGATTCGCTCGACGACATCACCGAGTACGGCCTGCCGTCGCTGTCCAAGACGGTGAACAGCGGACCCGGCACGGTGATCGCCTCGATGTGGGGCATCATCGACTACCCGTTCGCGCACTGCCTGATGACGCCGACCGTCGGCACCTTCATGGTGCCCGACCAGCCGGTGGCCCATCCGGCGCCGTCGAACACGAACGCGCCCGGCGGACTGGTCACGCCAGGACCGAACGGAACCGAGACCGGCCCGCTGCCCGCGCCCGCGCCGACCACCGAGCAGAAGCCCGCCCCGGCGCCGGCGCCCGCTCCGGCCCCGGTCGCTCCCCCGTCGCCCGAGCCTGCCCCGGCACCCGCCCCGGCGCCGCCGCCCGCACCGTCCGCCCCCGGTGCGCCCGCGGGTGCCGCGGTGCACGGTGAGTTCACCAAGCCGGCCCCGGCCAACTGACCAGACGGCACCGCCGCGAACGGCGGTGCCGCACCGGCTGATTCAGCGCAGCCCGGCGAAGAAGGCCCGGATGTCGGCGACGTGCGTCCGCGGAACTTCCATCGCCACGAAGTGATTGCCGGTGTTGCCCGCCGGCCAGTGCACGATGTCGTTGTCGCGCTGGGCAAGTCGCAGCATCAGCGCCGAGCCGCCGGCGTAAACACCGGTCGGCACCAGCTTTTGGCCCTTCGGCCAGGCGAATCCGTTGTCGCCGAGGCCGTTGTACATCGGCCAGGACGAGGTGGCCGCGGTATTGGTGAACCAGTACAGGCTGATATTGGTCAGCAGGTGGTCGCGGTCGATGGCGTCCTCGGCCCGGTCGACGAGCGGGGCGAATTCGTTGAACTTGTGCACGAGCCAGCCGAGCAGGCCGACCGGTGAGTCGGTCCACGCGTGTGCGAAGGTCTGCGGCGCGGCGTGCAGCAGGGCGTGGTGGTTCACCCCGGTCATCCACTTCTGCATCTGATCCCATTCGGCCCGCTCGTCCGGCGTCATGGTCGGCACGTCGGCCTCGCTCGGCATGCCGATGCCGCCGTCGATGTGCGCGCCGAGCACCCGGTCCGGCGCGGCGATCGCCAGTTCCGGCACCACATACGCGCCGAGATCGCCGCCCTGGGCGCCGAATCGCCGGTAACCGAGCCGGTCCATCAGCACCAGCCACATCTCGGCCACCCGGCGTGGCGTCATCCCCAGGTCGTGCGGCGCCTCGGAGAACGCGAAACCGGGCACCGACGGCACGACCACGTGGAATGCCTGCGCCGGGTCGAGGCCGTGCTTGCGCGGATCGGCGAGCAACCCGATGGTCTTGGTGAATTCGACGAAGGTGTTCGGCCAGCCGTGGGTCAGGATCAGCGGCACCGCGTCCGGTTCGGGCGAGCGCACGTGCAGGAAATGCACGTCGAGGCCGTCGATCTCGGTGCGGAACTGGGGGAACTCGTTGAGCGCCGCCTCCTGTGCGCGCCAGTCGAATTCGGTGCGCCAGTAGTCGGCGAGCTCGCGCAGGTAGTCGACCGGAACCCCGCGGTCGCGGCCCGAGCCAGGCAGCTGCGGTGACCAGCGGGCGCGGCGCAACCGGTCGTGCAGGTCGTCCAGGTCCGCCTGCGGGATGTCGATGCGGAACGGGCGAACGGCGGTGCGGTGGTCGGTCATCGGTGCGGCTCCTTGCCTGTGGGGCTGGCGATCTGTGCACCACGCTAGAACCCATATAGGACTATCTATGTCCTAGTTATCTGGAATCCTCGAATTCATGAACGACACACCGGCACGACTGCTTCGCCTGCTGTCCCTGCTCCAGACTCCGCGCGAATGGCCGGGCAGCGAACTGGCCGAACGGCTCGGCGTCACCGACCGGACGGTGCGCCGCGATATCGATCGGCTGCGTGAGCTGGGCTACCCGGTCGAGGCGACGATGGGGGCGGCGGGCGGGTACCGGCTGGTCGCCGGGTCGGCGCTGCCGCCGCTGCTGGTCGAGGACGACGAGGCGGTGGCCATCGCGGTCGGGCTGCGGGCGGCCGCGGGTTACGCGGTCGCGGGCATCGAGGAATCGTCGGTGCGGGCGCTGACCAAGCTGGAGCAGGTGCTGCCCGCGAAGCTGCGCCGCCGGGTGCGGGTGCTCGGCACCGCGCTGGCGCTGCCCGCCGATACCGGTCCGCTGGTGGATCCGGAGGTGTTGACGACGCTGGCCGCGGCCGTAACCAACCGGGAGCGAGTGCGTTTCGGGTATCGCGACGGGAGTGGCCGGGAATCGCGGCGGCATGCCGAACCGGTCGGGCTCGCACCGTCGCGGCACCGCTGGTATCTCGTCGGGTATGACGTCGACGGCGACGACTGGCGGATCTACCGGGTCGACCGGATCGAAGGTCCGCGGCCGACGGCAGCGCGCTTCACGCCACGCGCACTACCCGCCACCGACCCTGCGGCGTATGTGGCGGGCCGCCGGACCGACTGGGGCACACCGACTTTCCGGCTTTCGGTCACCTTTCACGCGGCCGCCCAACGGATCACGGGCCGGTTGGGTGACGGGCCGGGCGACGTTGTCGCGATCGACGAGAACACCTGCCGCCTGGACACGCTCCGGGACGACGCCCCGGAGTGGTTGGCGCACCGGCTTATCGCGCTCGACACCGAGTTCACCGTGCACGAACCGCCGGAGCTGATCCATGCGCTGCGCACGGTCTCCGCGCGAATCGAACGCGCCGTCGGCCCGGCGGGTCAGCGCGGCAACTGAACGCGCAGCACCGCGCCACCCTCGGTGCCGGCCAGCAGTTCGTTCGGCTGCCCCGGCGTGGCGACGACCGACGTCATCGGCTCACCGGACAGCACCGCGCAGGCCACGCCGGTGGCCGGGTCGATGCGAACCAACTGGCCGGAAAGCGTGGTGACGTACAGGATCCCGTCGGCGTCCACGAGCAGATCGTCGGCGAAATCCGGGACGCCGGGCAGCGCCGAGGCGAGGTTAGCGATCACCGTCTGGTTACTCGGGTCATCGATGGAGATCCGGAGAATCTGGCCGAGCGGGCCGCCATTGACCGTCACATACAGCGAACGCCCCTGCGCCACAATCCCATTGGCACCCAGTTTCGCGGCCTTCTCGGTCCAGCCGGTGTCGACGCTCCCGTCTCGGCGCACGCGGATCACGCCGACGGTAGACGCGACGTAGAGATCGCCCGTCGCGTCGAAGGCCGCGCCGTTGGGAAAGGTGAATCCGGAAACGAAGACCTCGGGTGTGGGGTGCACGGCCGCCGGATCGAAGCGGACGACACCGCCGGGACGAATCGCGCTGGTCGGCGAGTCGCCGGAGACGACATAGAGCAGTCCGTCCGGTCCGCTGCGCACCGCGCCGGGGAACTCGACGGGAACGGTCGCGGTCAGGGCGCCCGAACGGTCGTACCGCTGCACCTCGCTGCGGTAGGTCCGAGACACCCACAGGTTGCCCTGCGCGTCGTAGCCGACGTTCTCCGACCAGTCGAGCATCGGCACCCCGGCGGGCACCGCGGTCGCGGCGAGCGCGGGCGCGCACGCGGCGACCGGGTCCGCGGCGGCGATCGGGTCCGCGGCGGCAATCGGTGCGGTGCACGCCAGGGCGGCCAGCACGGCGGGCCACAGCAACGAACCTGGGCGACGGAGTGTTCTCAACGGGCACCTCGGGTCTCGGTAAGCAGGCACGACGATCGGCTGGCAGTCTAGCCACCTGAACAGAAGCGGTCCGTTCTCACACCGCGTGTGGCCGGGGCGAAGACCTCCCACGCCCGCCCGGAGGCGGCATGAAGTCCCCTGAGCGACAGAATATTTGGCAAGATCGGGGAATGCCATTTTTCGACGGCGAGCGCGGCCGGATGCACTATCGGCGGTGGCCGGTCGAAAACAGCGTCGCGACCGTGCTGTTGCTCCCCGGCGTCGGTCAGCACAGCGGTCACTATCACCGCTTCGCCCGCACGCTCAGGGCCGCGGGCATCGGCACGTGGGCCCTGGACACCTACGGGCAGGGCCTCAGCGAGGGCGATCACGGCGATCCCGGCAACCTGCTGGAGCTGGTCGCCGATGCGCGGATGCTGGTCGATCTGGTCCGGGCCACGGAACCGCGACCGCCGCTGGTCCTGATGGGACATTCGCTCGGCGCGGCCACTGTGCTCGGCCTATTCGGCGCCGCGGTACCGGAAGCGCCGGGGACGACCGGTAACACCGCCGCGGTGGAACGCGCCTACCCGCTGCGGCCGGCGATCCCGGCGGACGCGGTGCGCGGCCTGGTGCTGTCCGGCGTATCGAAACGGGCGCTCGGCGGCGGCACCCCGGACGCGCTGGGAACACCACTGCCACGCGGTCTTCCGATCCTCGCGGTGCACGGCGTCGAGGACCGGCGGGCACCGATTGATGCGGTAAGGGTATGGACTCAGCGCCACGAGTCGGTAGATTTACGCGAGTACACCGATGCCGGGCACGATCTTCTGCACGAGCCGGTGCACGCGCGGGTCGCTGCCGACATCGCGGACTGGATGCAGGGTGCCGTCGTGGGGTTGGCCCGGCGCCCGTGAACTGAGCCTGCTCAGAGATGAGGAAGGGGGACGCCAGATGCCAGCTGACGAGAACGCCAACGGGGTCGGGAGCCCGGATCTTTCGGCTTACGCGGCGCCGGGAGCCAGTGCCGCCGGACTGCACAGCGCGGTCGACGACGGGGACCTGTGGATCGACCGGGTGCTCGTGGCGGACGGGGTGCACGAACGCTGCGCGCGCCGCTACGAGCAGCTCGCCAATCAGATCGAGGACCAGATCCGCACGCTCAGCGCCGCCTCGTCGCTGCCCGGGTTCGGCGGATTCGCCTCCGGTGACGCGCTGCGCGCCGGCTTCGAGTCCAAGGCGCACGGCGCGCTGACCCGGATGTGGGAATACGCCGAGGCCGCCAGGGAACTCGCGCTGACCTTCCGGGCCGCGGGCGCGGCCTACCACCGGGCCGATCACGTGCTCGCCTCGGCCGTCGGCCGGATCGACGCGGAGGGGGCGGCGCATGCGTAAGTTGCCCCGCACGCCCGAGCGGCTGCTCGCCCGGCGCAACGACCCGGCGTACGCGCCGAATGTCGAGGTCTTCGACAACCTGACCCATCAGGAAATCCACGACAAGGTCCAGCTGCTGAATCCCGCGGTGCTCAGCGGCGGCCGGCAGGCCTGGGGTGACGCGGCGGCGGGGCTGGCCGAGGCGATCTCGCAGGCGCATATCGAGATTCGGGCCGATATCGCCGACGGCTGGCGCGGCAGCGCGGCCCAGCAGGCGGTCGAGGCCGTATACGCGTTCGAACAGACCGGCCAGGATCTCGCGGACGTGCTCGCGGTGGTCTCGCAGCGGCTCGGCCAGGCGGGCGACGCGGCGGAGGCGTTGCGGGCCGCGGTGTCCGCACCGTCCGGGAAGGCGCCCGATCTGGGTGCCGCGCTGCTGGATCCGACCGCGGCCACCAGCAATGTCGCCGATCAGAAGACGACCGAGCACACGCGGCAGGACATCGTGCGCTCGATGAACGACATCTACGCCGGGGTGTTCATCCCGACCGGCAACAACGTGCCCGCCTTCCTGGACGAGCAGTTCGGCGATGTGCAGGCCGCGCCGAGCGGCACCCCTGCCGCCAAGCTCACCGGCGCCGGGATCGACGCGGGAACGCCGGTCGCGCAACAGGTTCCGGCGCAGATATCGGACGCCGCGACGCAACCGGTCGACGCGCCCGCCGCCGACGCGTCGGCGGCCGAGCGACCCACGCCGGCCGAGCAGCAGCCCGCGGAAACCCAACCCGCGACGGTGGCCGCGTCGAGCACGGTCACCGAGGCCGGAAGTCCCGCCACCCCGGCGGCACCCAGGGTCACCGCGGCCGCGGCGGACACTCCGCTCTCGCTGACCCCGGCCGCGATCCGGCCGCACACCACGCCCACGTCGGCCGCCGCCGCGGCACCGAACACCACCACCGCCTCGACGGGCGCACCGATCAGCGTGCCGGGCACCGCGGGCGCGGGCACCCCGGACGAACAACGCAAACGCGAAGAACGCCGGAGCAACTCGCCCAGCAGCGGCGACGCGGTCGCCGGGCTCGGCGCCGGCGCGATGGGCGGCCTGATGGGCGGCGCGATGGCCGTCGGTGACGCGCCTCGGCACGGCGCCAGCGTCGCCGCGAGCGCCGCGGCGAACGCGCGCGCCCCGCGCTTCGACGATGAGGACGAGGACGACTTCCACTTCGACGACCTGCCGACCTATCTCGAACCGGCCGACGACAACGGCGAGCTGATCGGTGCCATCGATCCGACCACGCCGCCGGTGCTCGGCGAGTGGACCGAGCTGGAGTGAATTGGACGCTGACGCCGGACCAGTTCGCGCTGGCCTGGGCGCGGACCGACGGTGATCGGATCCCCTATCCGCTGGCCGTTCGCTTGTCCGCGCGCGACACCGACGAACGGGACGCGCAACTACCGGCCTTACAGAACTGGTGCGATCGGGTGCTCGACCCCGATCTGGAGGCGGCGTTGCGCGTGCTCGGCGCGCCGGAACTGCGGATCGAGGTGTTCGGCGAGCGCACC
The DNA here is from genome assembly GCF_042793755.1 of Nocardia sp. NPDC056564. Taxonomy (NCBI): domain Bacteria; kingdom Bacillati; phylum Actinomycetota; class Actinomycetes; order Mycobacteriales; family Nocardiaceae; genus Nocardia; species Nocardia sp. NPDC056564. The sequence continues at coordinate 24,735 of NZ_JBHTUR010000012.1, read as the reverse complement.
GGCCCGCCGAGTTCGGATGGGCCGGCCGGGCGAACGGAGCGGATGCCCCATGCCCCAGCCGGCGATATCGGTGAGCGGGGCGGGGCGCCGGACTCCGATGCGGGGACGGTCCGTCCGGTGCGGGTGCTGGGTGCCGCGGCGGGCAATGTCGCGGTGGTGGCCGCGCAGCGTCCCGGCGCGACCGCGGATCGCGGCGGGGACATCCGGCTGTTCGTCGGGAGTGTGAAAAGCCTGACCGCCCGGGTCGTTTCGATGCTGCCGGAACGCGCGCCCGGCAAGACCCCGCGACTGACCGCGCCGCTGGCCCGGGTCGGCGAGGACAGCCGCGACCTGGTTACGGTGCCGGTCGCCGGGCCGACCGTGCCCAGCCGGATCCGCAGAATGTTGCGGCAGCCGCGCGACGGCATCGGTCAGATCGTGGTGTCCGCCCGGCGCGGCGCGGGCGAGCTGCGGCCGTTCGGGGTGCTCTGCTGGATCGATGTGGTCGACGACGGCCGCTACTCGGTGCGCACCGGCACGGACGTGGACATCATTCCGGTGACCGCACACGGATTCATCGCACAGCTGCGCCCGATGGTCACCGCCGCCGAGCGGGCCGGGGCCTACGCCGACCGCTGGTAGTCACGGACCGGGATGCGGTCGGTCCCGCCAAATCCGTCCCGGACCGCGGCGTGCTCTCGGCGTTACGGTGGGCGGATGCCCCTCTATGAATTCGAAGGCAAACGCCCGCAAGTCGATCCGACCGCGTTCATCGCGCCGACCGCGACCCTGATCGGCGACGTGCGGGTCGAGGCAGGCGCCTCGATCTGGTACGGCGCGGTGCTGCGCGCGGACCTGGCGCCGATCATCATTCGCGAGCGCGCCAACATCCAGGACAACGCGGTGCTGCACGTGCCGCCGGACGTGCCGATGGAGATCGGAGCGGGCGCGACCATCGCGCACAGCGTGGTGTTCCACGGCGCGTCCGTCGGCGCGGAAGCCATTGTGGGCAACGGGACCACGGTGCTGGACCTGGCGAAGATCGGCGCCGGCTCGATGGTCGCCGCGCACTCGCTGGTGCAGCCGGGCACCGAGATCCCCGACGGTGTGCTGGCCGCGGGCTCCCCCGCCGTGGTGAAGCGCCCCATCGAAGGCACCCAGGCCCAGATGTGGATCCAACTCAACCCCGCCTTCTACGCCGAACTCGCGCAACGCCACCGCAAGGGGATCACCGAGGTCTGACCGCCGCGGACTCAGGCGAGCAGGGTGGTGACCTCGTCGTCCTCGAGCTGGTGGAAGTCTTCGTAGGCGGTGCCGACGCCGCCGAGGGTCTCCGGGACCAGGGGACAGACGATCTGGTCGGCTTCCGCGGCGACTCGGCGCAGCGCCTCGGCCGAGGAGACCGGGATCGCGACCACGATGCGGGCCGGCCGATGCCGACGGGCGACCCGGCAGGCCACCACGACGGTCGCGCCGGTGGCCATTCCGTCGTCGACGATCACCACGGTGCGGCCGTCGAGCGGGATCGGCGCCGAGTCGCCCCGCCACATCATCCGGCGGCGATCCAGTTCCACCCGTTCGAGGTCTTCGATCTCGGCGAACTCCTGCGGCGTCACCTCGATGTGCGACAACACATCCGCGTTGAGCACCCGGACCCCGCCCTCGCCGATCGCGCCCATCGCGAGCTCCGGCTGCCACGGCACGCCGAGCTTGCGGACCAGCAGGATGTCGAGGTCACCGCCGATGATCTCGCGCACCCCGGCGGCCACCGGAACCCCGCCGCGCGGCAGGCCGAGCAGCAGCGGATGGGCCGCGCGCAGGGTGTCCAGCTGCGTGGCGAGCGCGCGACCGGCGGCCGTCCGATCGGGGTAGATCATCCACTGAAACGCTACGCCGACCGGTCGCCCGATCTGTCCGCTTCGCGATACTGCGCCGGGTCGCTCGGCGTGCCGGTCAGCCGCGCTCCGCGATCTCGAATCGGCGCAGCGACAGACTCGGATTGGCGGTGCGGACCTCGGCCAGCCGGGCGAGATCGATGCCCGCGGTCAACACGCCCGGTTCGTCTCCCAGTTCGGTGAGCACCGCGCCGGTCGGATCGATGATCATCGACGCGCCCGCGCCGAGCGGGGCGGCCTGATCGGCCGCGGCCACGTACACGGTGTTCTCGATGGCCCGTGCGCGCAGCAGCGTCGTCCACTGATCGACCTTGGCCGGACCGGGAATCCACTGGGCCGGCAGCACCAGCACCTGCGCGCCCGCGGCGGCCACCCGGCGGATGCCCTCCGGGAAGCGCAGATCGAAGCAGGTCTGCAAGCCGAATGTCACGTCCGCCACAGTGAAGGTGGCCGGCGGCTCGATCGCGCCTGCCTCGATCACCTCCGATTCCAGGTGCCCGAAGGCGTCGTAGAGGTGAACCTTGCGATACGTGGTGACCAGATTTCCATCCGGTCCGAGGACGACCAGGGTGTTGCGGATCCGGTTACTGTCCGGCGCGATCTGTTCGACCGTTCCGGCCACCAGATGAACCCCGAATTCACCGGCGATCTCGCCGAGTCCGGTGACGAACGGCCCGGTCAGAGGTTCGGCGGCGGCCACGACGCGGTCGTCGAGCCGGGTGACGGCAAACATCGAGTATTCCGGCGCGACCACCACCGACGCGCCCCGATCGCGCGCCGCGCGGACGTGCTCGCGCAGCGCGGAAAGGTTGGCCGACGGGTCGGTGCCGGGGGCGAACTGGACGACCGCGACGTCCAGCTGGTTCGGTGCTGTGGTCTGATTCGTTTCGGAGCTATCCAGTTGCATAGGTCTCACCGTATTGGGGCGGTGGCCGGGCAAGCCAGCACGAGGCAGTAAACTCCTGGTCAATGAGTACCAATCAGGTCGACAGCGTTCCTGGCGACAACGACAGGGACACCGACGGCCCGACCTTCGCCGATCTCGGGATCGATGACCGCGTGCTCGCGGCCATCGCCGATGTGGGCTACGAGTCGCCGTCGCCGATCCAGGCTGCGACGATTCCGCCACTGCTCACCGGCGCCGATGTGGTCGGCCTCGCGCAGACCGGCACCGGCAAGACCGCAGCGTTCGCGATCCCGATCCTGATGGGTCTCGAAACCTCCGGCAAACTTCCGCAGGCCCTGGTGCTCGCGCCGACCCGCGAGTTAGCGATCCAGGTGGCCGAGGCATTCGGCCGCTATGCCACGCACATCCCCGGGCTGCACGTGCTGCCGATCTACGGCGGCCAGGCCTACGGCGTTCAGCTGTCCGGCCTGCGCCGCGGCGCGCACGTCGTGGTCGGCACGCCCGGCCGGGTGATCGATCACCTGGAGAAGGGCACGCTCGACCTCTCCCAGCTGAAGTACCTGGTGCTGGACGAGGCCGACGAGATGCTGAAGATGGGCTTCCAGGAGGACGTCGAGCGCATCCTCAAGGACACGCCGTCGACCAAGCAGGTCGCCCTGTTCTCCGCCACGATGCCCGCGGCCATCCGCAAGATCTCCAAGCAGTACCTGAACAATCCGGTCGAGATCACGGTCAAGTCGAAGACCTCCACCGCCACCAACATCACCCAGCGCTGGGTGCAGGTCTCGCATCAGCGCAAGCTGGACGCGCTGACCAGGGTGCTCGAGGTGGAGTCGTTCGAGGCGATGATCATCTTCGTGCGCACCAAGCAGGCCACCGAGGAGCTGGCCGAAAAGCTGCGCGCCAGGGGCTTTTCCGCGGCGGCGATCAACGGCGACATCGCGCAGAACCAGCGGGAGCGCACCATCGGGCAGCTCAAGTCCGGTGCGCTGGACATCCTGGTCGCCACCGACGTGGCCGCGCGCGGCTTGGACGTGGACCGCATCTCGCACGTGGTCAACTACGACATCCCGCACGACACCGAGTCCTACGTGCACCGCATCGGCCGCACCGGCCGGGCCGGGCGCAGCGGTGAGGCGCTGCTGTTCGTCGCGCCGCGCGAGCGCCACCTGCTCAAGTCGATCGAGCGGGCCACCCGGCATCCGCTCGAGGAGATGCAGCTGCCCAGCGTCGACGACGTCAACGCGCAGCGCGTGGCCAAGTTCGGCGACAACATCACCGAGAGCCTGACCTCGTCGAACCTGGCGCTGTTCCGCAGGCTCATCGAGGATTACGAACGCGAGCACGACATTCCGCTGGTCGACATCGCCGCGGCGCTCGCGGTGCTGTCCCGCGACGGCGACAACTTCCTGATGCAGCCCGAGCCGCCGGAGCCGGTGCGCGAGCGCCGCGAACGCCCGGACCGCCCGCGCCGCTTCGAAGGTGACGACGACCGTTCCGGTTTCGGTCAGCACAGCCGGGCCAACGGCACCGAGCTGGCGACCTACCGGATCAGCGTCGGCAAGCGGCACCGCGTGGTGCCCGGCGCGATCGTCGGCGCCATCGCGAACGAGGGCGGCCTGCGCCGCAGCGACTTCGGGCACATCAGCATCCGGCCCGACCACAGCCTGGTCGAGCTTCCCGCGAACCTCCCGCCGGAGACCCTGGAGGCGTTGCGCCGCACCAGGATCAGCGGCGTGCTCATCCAGCTGACCCCCGATCAGGGTCCGCCGGGACAGCGCTCGTTCACCCGCGGGCCGCGCCGCGAGGGCGCACCGGCGAAGCGGCCGGAGCGGCGTAAGCCACGCTCCTGAGCCGGGGAGGCTTCCCCGAGGTCAGCGGCGCTAGCTACAGTGTTGCCGTCCGGGCTTAATTAGTGCCGACGGCAGCGGGTGTCCCGCGAAAACTCGAGACGTGATGAGCGACAATGGCGCAGCCTGCTCTGGGCGACAGTTGCGCAGCCCGTTCGTCATCGATCGGGTGCGGGTGTCCCGCAAGACACAGGAGGGCCGCGTTTGTTCGTGTTCGGTGATCGTGTCGTCTGCTCCGCCGTCGACCTCGTGCGCGCGGCGCGCTGTGAATTCGCGCTGCTTCGCGCCCTCGACACCGAACTCGGCACGATCGCGGCCGATCCGGAGACCGCCGCCGAATGGGCGCCGGGTCCACGCACCTGGTTCGACGATTCGCGGGACCGCAGGCTCAGCGACTTCCGCGACCGGTTCGGCAGCTCGATGGTGGAGATCCAACGCCCGCAGCACAACTCGGACAGCCCGAAGGCGCTGATCGCCGCGTTGACCGCCGCGCACGCGGAGACCGTCGCGGCATTGCGCGCCGGGGTGCACGTGATCCACGGCGCCACCTTCTTCGACGGAACCTTCGACTGCTCCGGCGATTTCCTGGTGCGGGCGGGTCATCGGGTGCGCTACACGGTGCACGGCACCGCGCACAGCAGGGGCGACCGGGTCGGCGCCGCGCTGGAACTCGCCGCCTGCGCCGACGCGGTGGACCACAGCGGCTCGCTGACCGGCCCGCTGCTACGGCTACATCTCGGCGAGGACAACACCGCGTACGCGCTCAGCGATCTGATCCCGGTGTACCGGGCGCGCAGGCGCAGAGTCGAACGCATCCTGGACGAGAAACTCAGCGAGCTGCTACCCGTGCAGTGGGGCGATCCCCGCTATCTCGCCTGCGGGCGCTGTGGAACCTGCACGGCGGCCGCCGCGGCCGCACGGGATCTGCTGCTGGTCGCGGGCATGCCGACCACGATCAGGGCCCGGCTCCGCGAGGCCGGCGTGAGCACCATCGACCGGCTGGTCAGCACCCAGAACACCGTCCGCGGCGTGCCACCGCGCACCTTCACCGCGCTCCGCCGCCAGGCCGAAATCCAGCTGCGCCGGGAGGATTCGGGCCTGCCGACGCACAGCCTGATCGATCCGATCGCACTCGGCGCACTACCGCCGCCCTCCCCCGGCGATCTCTCGCTCACCGTCGACGGCGGCGGACGCATGCCGCTGGCCGTGGACGTCGGCGGGCCCGGCACCGTGCACCTCACCTTCCGCGGACCGTTCGGCGTCGAGGGCGAGCCGGGCAGCGAGGCGGCCGGGCAGCGGCGCGCGCTGGAGGAGGTGCTCGACTATCTCGCGCAGCGGCGGCGGATGTATCCGGACATGCACGTCTACCACTACACCTCCGCGGTGCGCTCGGCATTGCTGCACTGCACCGGCAGTTCCGGTGTCGGCGAGGAGATCGTGGACGAGCTGCTCTGCGACGGCGTGCTGGTGGATCTGTATCCGATCGTGCGCAACGCGCTGATCATCGGCGAGCGGTCCTACCGGTTGAGCAGGCTGGCGCGGCTGCTACCCGGTGCGGCGCATTCGCCGGCGGCGGAACGGGATTGCCTGACCGTGCTCCGGCTGCGGGACTGGCTGTTGGATCGGGCGGCCGAGCAGCGCATCGATCCGCAGGCGATCACGCTGGAGCGGGCCGGTTCCTGGTGCCAGGTGGCCGGACCCGACGAGCTGGAACCGATCCCGCCGTCGCGGCCGTCCTCGTTCGAGGCGGCGCTCGCGGAATACGCCGCGGCGCAGGACGAACCGCGTCACACCGCCGCCATGATGGCCGCCGCGCTCGGATATCACCGCCGGGAACGGCAGCCGCTGTGGTGGGCGCACGTCGATCGGCTCAGTCATCCGGTCGACGAATGGGCCGACGCGCCGGGGGTGCTGGTCGCCGAGTGGGGCACCGTCGACACCAAGTGGCATCGCAGCCCGGACCGGCCGACCATGCGCCGGTATCTCACGCTGACCGGACGGATCGGGTCGAGCTGGAGCGCGGGCGGGCCGGGACCAGCGACCGTGCTGACGCCGGGGGCCACCGTCTACACGTTCTACGACCGGCCCGCCGCCGCGGGCATGGTCACCGCGATCGGGCGCCGGGCCACCGCCGTCGCGACCGTGCTCGGCTGCTCGGTGGACGCCGAATTCGACGACACCGTCCGGCTGGAGGAACTGCTGCCCGACGGCTGCGAACCCTATGACGAACTACCCACCGCGATCGCTCCCGGCCTACCCGCATGGGACTGGAATGCCGAGACCGCGGTCGAATTCGCCGCCCAGCAGCTGCTTGTCGCGCTCCCGGAGATTCCCGAGGGCGCCGTGTTCGACCTGCTCGCCCGCCGCCCGCCGCGCCTGCGCGACGGTGCCGCGCTGCCCGAAGTGCACGGTGATCACGCCGCCGCGATCACCGCCGCGGTGCGCGAACTCGACCACTCCTATCTCGCCGTGCAGGGCCCCTCTGGCACCGGCAAGACCGCTACCGCCGCCCGCGTGCTGGAACGCCTGGTGACCCGGCACAAGTGGCGGATCGGCATTGTCGGACAGACGCATTCGACGGTGGAGAACCTGCTCGACGCGCTCGTGCGGGTGGGCGTGCTGCCGGAGCTCGTCGCGAAGAAGGACGTCGAGTCGGTGGCGCCGGAATGGGTCGTCATCGATGCCTCCCGGTTCGCGCGCTTCCTCGACAACGCCATCAGCGGTTGCGTACTCGGCGGCACGCCAACGGATTTCGCGAACGAGGAGATGGTGCCGCGGGAGGCGCTCGACCTGCTGGTGATCGCGGACGCGGGCCGGTTCCCGCTGGCCGACGCGGTCGCGGTCGGGGTCAGCGCGCGAAATCTGCTGCTGCTCGGCGATCCCGTGCCGCCGGTCACGCACAGTGCGCACCCGGAGCCGGTCGGCGAGTCGGTGCTCGGCTGGCTCGCCGAGGGACGGCACACGCTGCCCAGCGCACGCGGCTACTTCCTGGACCGCACCTGGCGGATGCATCCGCGGGTGTGCGACCCGATCTCCCGCCTCTACTACGACGGAAGGCTGCGGTCCAACGAAACCGTCACGCTCGCACGCGAACTCGACGGCGAGGCGCCCGGGGTGAGCACCGTCCTGGTCCCGCATCACGGCAATGCCACCGAATCCGCGGCCGAGGCGCGCGAGGTGGTCCGCCGGGTGCGCGCGCTGCTCACGATGAACTGGACCATCGGCACGACGACCAGGCGGCTGCATCCGCACGACATCTTCGTGGTCGCGCCGTACGCGGCGCAGGTCGGGCGGATTCGAACGCTGCTCGCCCGGGCCAAGATCGAGGATGTGCTGGTCGGCACGCCGGACCGGTTCCGCGGACGGGAGGCGGCCGTGGTGCTGCTCTCGATGACCACGTCCAGCCCGGCCGACGCGCCGTACGGGATGCCGTTCCTGTTGTCGCGCGCGCTGATTCACGCGGCGCTGTGCCGCGCGATGTGGAAGGCCGTCATCATTCGCTCACCACTGCTGAGCGAGTACCTGCCCGCGGCGCCGGAGGAACTGCCCGACCTGGCCGGGTTCCTGCGACTCTGACGAATTCCGGCTCAGCCGAAGCACTTTCCTTCGCCGCGGTAGGTGGGAACGGTGGTCCGGGTACCGTCGGAATCGACCAGGTACACCTGATCGAAACGCTCGCACAGCTCGCCGGCCTTGGCGTGCCGGAACCAGACCCGGTCACCGATGCGCAGTTCCGCGGCGCCGGTCAGCGGGGTCTGCACCTCGCCAGCGCCCTCGGTGCCGATCAGGCCTAATCCCTTCGGCCACACCGGCTTCGGCACCCGCGAGGCTCCGGTCGGACCGGACGCGATGTAGCCCCCCGCGAAAACCGTTGCGATGGAAGGGGTCGGGCGACGTAGCACCGGCGTCGCGAAAAACAGTGCGGGCCTTGGGGTGAAGGAGCGGTAGTGATCGAACAGCGTGGGCACGTACAGCCCGGAACCCGCGGTGACCTCGGTGACGTCCGGGTCGGCGGTGCTGACCTCGATGGAACCCGATCCGCCGCTGTTGACGATCTCCAGCTTGCCGGTCACCGCCCGCACCGCGTCGAGCACGCGCTTGCGGCGCTTGGTGATCTCGGCCGCCGAGGCCCGCTTCATCAGGCGCAGCGCGACATTGCTGTCCGGCATGCCGGCGATCTGCGCCTCGTAGGTCATCACGCCGACCACCTCGAACTTGCGCCGCAGCGCCTCGCCGGCGAGCGCGGCCGCCTGCTCGGGCGTGCGGATCGGCGAGCGGCGCACGCCGAGGTGGAGCGGGCCGATGCGGAGGGAGGCGTCGACATCGAGGCACACCCGGGGGTGCACCCGGTCGGTGCCGACGGCGGCGCGGATGAGGGTCAGCTGGTCGGCATCGTCGATCATCAAGGTGATGGACCGCAGCAGCGTCTCGTCGGCGGCGAGTTCGGCCAGTCCGGCGCGGTCGGCGGTCGGGTAGCCGAGCAGGATGTCGCGGGCGCCGCAGCGGACCAGCCAGATGGCCTCGGCCAGCGAGTAGGACATGATGCCGGCGAAGCCGCCCGCGGCGGTCAGCTCGTCACCGAGGACTGTTTCGAGGATGGCGCGACAGCGCACGGATTTGCTGGCGACCCGTACCGGGACACCGTTCGCGCGGCGCACCAGATCGGCGGCGTTCGCGTGTAGAGCGGTCAGGTCGAGCGCGGCCAGCGGCGGGTCGAGCTCGGCGGTGGCCGCGTGCAGCCCCGCAATGGGAGATGTCTCGCTCACATTGCCACCCAACCATCAAACTGGTCAAACGTCCAGTATTTGCGGACTTCCCGTTTCCCGAGGTCACCGCGGCCGGTGGACCGACTAGACCTCGGCGGCCCTGGTCGCCAGGCTGCTCACCAGATCATCGAGTACCACCAGCATCGTCTCGTCATTGCAGTCGGCCAGCCAGCGCAACACGGTGCCTTGCAGCACCGAGACCGCGTAGGCGGCGATGGCCTCGACCGGCTCCAGCCACTGCGCGCCCGAACGATCGGCGCACAGTTGCAGGAAGGCGGCGACCTCGGTGTCCATCTCCCGGTAGACGGCGGACGCGGCCGGGTCGGCTATGCAGTCGGTCTGCACCGCCCACCGCTCACGCAGGGTCTGCACCGTCGCCTCGTAGGCCTGGACCTGCTTGGCCGGCGCGGCCTTGACCAGGGGCCAGTACGCGCTCACGCCGGCATGCAACAGCACCCGTAGCGCGCGCACCCCTCCGTGGTCCAGTGACGCGGCCGCCTTTTCGACGGCCTCGCAGATGGTCGGCCGCAGCCGAACCACTGCGGTGTCTCCTCGTACGCTCAACGACGACTCCCTCGGCGAAAAGATCTCGCGCACCCTCGTCGGCGCGACTCGTCGAACATGGCGGGCAATTCGCTGGAAACCCCAGGCTGCCCGGTCCAACGTTCATCAATGGTAGAGGGTTTCCGGGGTTTAAGAACAGGTTCAATGGGTAATTCCAGACCGAAAGAATGTTTTGTTACCCAAACGGAATGGTGGGGGAACCACTCCGCCCTGCCCGGATTTCCCTCCCTGGGGGTCACTCTCAGCCCTGCCCGGCTGACCAGCAGACCGTTGTCCACTGTACGGGCGGGCTCGAACGTGCCCCGAATCCTGTGGCCGATCACACAGCCGAACCGCGCAAATCGGTCATCTACCGGTGTGCGGTTCGATCCGCGAACGACACCCGCCCGATACCGACGGGCGGATAGCCTTGGTCGGTGACTCTCTCGCCGCCTGCCGACCAGTACTTCATCTCCGGCACCTTCAACTTCCGCGACCTGGGTGGACTGCGCACCGTCGACGGCGCGAAGACCCGCCCCGGCGTGCTGCTGCGCTCGGCACAGCTGACCGGTCTCGACGAGGCGGGCCTGGCCGCGCTGCGCGCACTGCGGGTCAGCGACGTGCACGACCTGCGCGGCGAACGCGAGATCGACCACATCGGCCACGACCGGGTGCCCGACGGCGTGCGGGTGAACGTCACCCCGTTCGACGCGCGGATGGCCGAGGCGCCGCCGCACCACACCGACGCGCAGGGCGCGTTCACGCACATGCTCGAGGTCTACCGGATGTTCCCCGCGCTGCCCGAGGCGCACGCCGCGATCACCGCGCTCGCGGAGTCGATCGCGCGCGGCGACGGCGCGGTGCTGGTGCACTGCGCGGCGGGCAAGGATCGCACCGGCTGGGCCATTGCCACGCTGCTGCGCGCGGTCGGGGTGTCCGAGGCCGACGTGCGGGCCGACTACCTGGAGAGCAACGGCGCCGTCCCGGCGTTGCGCGCCATGATGACGACGAAACTGCTGGGCGGCGAGGAACTTTCGATCGACCTGCTCGGGGTGCGCGAGGAGTACCTCAGCACCGCTACCGCGTCGATGCACGAGTTGCACGGTGACGTCGACGCCTATCTGACGGCCGCCGGGGTCACCCCGGCGCTACGGGACCGGCTGCGCGAGCGGATGCTGGAGTGAGACAGCATCATTCGTCCTGAGCGCGGCCCCGGCGGACCAGGCCGTCGGCGTCGATGGTGACCTGATCGCCGGTGTGGAACCAGGTCCCGGTGAACCGGGCCGCGGTGGTGGTCGGGTCGTTCCAGTAGCGCGGGCAGACGTTCGGGCCGCGGCACAGCAGTTCGCCGTGACCGGCCTGCGCCCGCGGGCCCCACAGCGCCAATTCCGTGCCGCCGAACGGGAATCCGAGCACGGTGTCGGCATCGGCGGACGGTTCGGCGTCGTCGACGGCAAGGCCGATGCCGCTGGTCTCGGTGGCGCCCCAGATCGACCATTGCCGTGCGGCGGGGAACATTTCGCGCAGTTCGGCGGCCAGGTCGGCGGGTGTCGCCGGTGCGGCGGCCCGTTCACCGCGGTGGCCCGCCTTGCTGAGCCTGGCGATGCCCTCGGTGCGCACACCGTCCGCGCGCAACGCGGCGAGCTCGGGCAGCAGGCCGGCGAAGATCCGCGGCGTCGCCGAGACCATGTCGATCCGTTCGGCCACAATGGCTTCCGCGAGGCCGCGGCGGTCCTGGGCGAGCACGACGGTGCCGCCGACGGCGAAGGTCGGCAGCAGCTGATCGACGCAGCCGCTGGCATGCGCGAGCGGCAGCAACACCAGGTTGCGCAGGCCGTCGGTCGGCAGGTCGAGCGCCGAGACCACCGAACGTATTGCCGACAACAGGTTTTCGTTGGTCAGTTCCACGCCTTTCGGCGCGGTGGTCGCACTGAGCTGCGTGCCACTGGTATAGCTGAGCAACGCCAGATCGCCCAGTGCCGCACCGTCATCGATGAACGCCGCGCCATCGGGCAGCTCGGCGCCGCGGGCGATCTCCCGGCCGAGCACGAAATCCGCGCTGCTGTCGGCGATCACCCGCTCGGCCACCGCGTCGGGCAGCCCGTCGTGCACGAGCACCGGCACCGCGCCGCTGAGCAGCGCGCCGAGAAACGCCTGCACCCAGCGGACACCGCTGGGCATGTGCACGGCGACCCGGTCGCCGTAACCGATGCCGTGCTCCTGCAATCCGCCCGCGATGCGCGAGGCGGAGTGCCACAGCTCCCGATAGGTCAGCCGCGGGCCGCCGATCTCGACCACGGCCTCGCGCTGGGAGAAGGCGTGCACCTGTAGGTCGAGCAACTCGGTGAGCGCCGGGGTGAGATTGCCGTAGCGCAGCACGCCGTCGGCCCCGCGCGCCAGCGGGTTAGCGCTGGCATACGGGCGGGTCAGGGGGTATTCGACGAGCAACTGCGACATTCGTCCTCCGCGCGCCTCGAGTCAGCAGGCACTGCGACTATATGACGCGAGTCACATTTTAGCCGGGAGAGGCGACGAACGTGTCCGGTCTGTCACCGGCCGGTGTACGTCGCCTTCCCCGGACCGACGTCGAGGAAGCTGCGCACCGCGCCCTTCAGGTCGGCGGTGTCGAACAGCGCGCCGGACACCTCGGGTGTCACCGAATCCGCGTGTGCGACACCGCCGGAACGCCAGGCCTCGATGATCCGCTTGGTCGCGGCGTGCGCCGCCGTCGGGCCGTTCGCCAGCCGGTGCGCCAATTCCCGTGCCGCGGTGTCGACGTCGTCGTGCACGGCGTTCACCACGCCCCAGTCCGCCATGGTGGCCGCGGCGTACAGGTCGCCGGTCATCACGAATTCGCGGGCCCGGCCCGAGCCTGCGCGTTCGGCGAGTCGCTGCGGTCCGCCCATCGACGGCGTCAGCCCGACCACGGTCTCCACCAGGCCGAACTTCGCCTTGGGCGCGGCCAGGATGATGTCGCAGGCCAGCGCGATCTCGAACGCGGCGGTCAGGGTGAGCCCGTGCGCGGCGAACACCACCGGGCACGGCAGCGCCTCGATCGGGTGGATGATCTGCGCGAACAGGGTCCGCCACAGTTCGGCGCCCTGTTCCACCGACAGTCCGTCGAAGACGTGCACGTCCACGCCACCGGAGACCAGCTTGCCCTCGGCGCGCAGCAGCACCGCGCGCGGTGGGTTCGCCGACAACTCGGCGACGTCCTCGATGAGCGCGTCGAGCATGGCCCGGTCGAAGAGGTTCAGCGGCGGATGGGCGAGCGTCAGCGTCGCCACCTCCGCGCCGCCGTCGGTGATTTCGCGTTCCAGGCGGGTGGCCTTCGTATCGGTCATGCCCGCACCTCGCCGGCGCTCGGTTCCGGCAGGGCCGGAGGGGCTGTGTCTTCGATTCGCTCGCTGCGCTCGCTCATGTGGCCAGACTAGGTGCTGCGTCTGCGAGACTGTCCAGGTGACCAAGTCGGTGGAAAGCGGCTCCTACGTCGAGCCTGGCGAGTTCAAGCGGGATACGAACTACATCACCACGCGGATCACGGCCGACGGCCGCGATGGCTACCCCGTCGAGCCGGGCCGCTACCGGTTGATCGCGGCGCGGGCCTGCCCGTGGGCGAATCGGACGCTGATCGTACGGCGCCTGCTCGGGCTGGAGGGGGTGCTCTCGCTGGGACTGTGCGGGCCGACGCACGACAAGCTCAGCTGGACCTTCGATCTCGATCCCGGCGGCGTCGACCCGGTGCTCGGCATCCCCCGGCTGCGCGACGCGTACCTGGCCCGGTTCCCGGACTATCCGCGCGGCATCACCGTGCCCGCGGTGGTGGACGTGCCGACCGGGCAGGTGGTGACCAACGACTACGCGCAGATCACCCTGGACTTCTCCACCGAGTGGACCGCGTTCCACCGCGACGGCGCGCCGCAGCTGTATCCGGAAGCGCTGCGCGCGGAGATCGACGAGGTGAACCTCGCGGTGTTCCGCGACGTCAACAACGGCGTCTACCGCTGCGGTTTCGCCGGCTCCCAGGATGCCTACGAGGCCGCCTACGATCGGCTGTTCAACCGCCTGGACTGGCTCACGGAACGGCTTGCGACGCAACGCTATCTGGTCGGCGACACGATCACCGAGGCCGATGTGCGGCTGTTCACCACGCTGGCCCGGTTCGACCCGGTCTATCACGGCCACTTCAAGTGCAACCGGTCCAAGCTGAGCGAGATGCCGGTGCTGTGGGCGTACGCGCGCGACCTCTATCAAACCCCCGGTTTCGGCGACACCACCGACTTCGGGCAGATCAAGGAGCACTACTACGTGGTGCACCGCGATATCAACCCGACCGGAATCGTGCCCAAGGGCCCGGACCTGGAGAACTGGTTGACCCCGCACGGCCGGGAAGCGTTGGGCGGCCGCCCGTTCGGCGACGGCACGCCGCCCCCGCCGCCGGTGCTGGCCGAGCGGGTGCCCGCGCTGCGCCAACCGGACTGATGGAACCGATCGGGCTGGGTACATCGTTGTCATGACGAGCTGATCTCGGCTGTGCTGATACGGCTCCCGCCGGTGCCATACAGTTCATCCAGCAGACCGAAGAGGAGGGTGCCGCCGATGTTCAAAGGCGCGTTCGAGAAGACGGTGGTCCAGCTACTCGATACCGGGTCTCGCCTGCAGGGGCCCGCGGTCGCCAAGTATGTCGACCGGATCCGGCGTTCCCACCCGTCGGAAAGTCCCGCGCAGATCATCGAGCGGCTGGAGAACCAGTACCTGCTCGCGGTGACCGGTAGCGGCGGCGCGGTCGGCGCGACCGCGGCGGTGCCCGGCGTCGGCACGGTCGCGGCGATCGCGGCGGTCAGCGCGGAGACCACCTTCTTCATGGAGGCCTCGGCCGTGTTCACCCTCGCGGTGGCCGCGGTGCACGGCATCTCGCCGGAGGACAAGGAGCAGCGCCGGGCGCTGGTGCTGGCCGTGGTGCTCGGCGAGGGCGGCATGGACATCGTGCAGAAGACCGTCGGCAGCTCGGCCAAGAACTGGGGCACGGTGTTCGCCAACCGGATCCCCGGGCTCTCCTCGATGAACGACTCGCTGCTCAAGCGGTTCATCGTCCGCTTCATCACCCGGCGCGCCGCGTTGATGGCGGGCAAGGTCGTGCCCGCAGGCATCGGCGCGGTGATCGGTGGCGTGGGCAACCGGGCGATGGGCAAGGCCACGATCAAGAACGCGCGCGAGGCCTTCGGGCCTGCGCCGGTAGTCTGGCCTGCGGACCGGCACCTCATCGTCGACGCCGATCCGCTCACCGCGATCGACCCGACGAAGCCGCAATCACCCGCCGAGCCGCAGTGACCCCGGTGTCGTCGCTGGCCTTCTCCGTGCGCGGCCTGACCAAGCGCTACGGTCTGGTTTCCGCCATCGAGAACGTGAGTTTCACCGTCGCGTCCGGCAGCACCGCGGCCCTGGTAGGGCCGCTCGGCGCGGGCAAGACCACCGTGGCGCGGACGTTGCTCGGGCTGCTCGCGCCGACCTCGGGGACGGCGTCGGTCGGCGGGCCGGGATCGAAACGCGCGCCCGGCGACGCCGAGCGCGACGTCAGTTCCGCGCGGGTGGTCGGCGGGGTGCTCGCGCCCCGCGGACTGCATCCCCGCCGGACCGCGCGCGACCATCTGCGGGTGTACGCCGCGGCGGTCGGTGTCTCGGATGGGCGGGTCGAGGAGGTTCTCGATCTGGTCGGGCTCGGCGAGGAGGCGGGGTCGAAGGGCAGCGCGTTGTCGGCCGGTCAGCAGACGCGGCTGGCGTTGGCGACCGCCGTGCTCGGCGATCCGCCGCTGCTGGTCCTGGACGAACCGATGAACGGCCTCGACGCCGCCGAACGTGGCTGGCTGCAAGACTTTCTGCGCAGGCATGCCAAGCGCGGTGGCAGCGCGCTGGTGACCAGCGACAGCCTCGCCGCGGTGCTGCCGGGGGCGGACAGTGTGATCGTGCTGAGCGAGGGCGCGGTGGTCTATCAGGGCACGCCGGCTCGGTTGCGGCGCGGCCATCCCGATCGCCTGGTCGTCGCGGCGTCCACGCCGATCGCCCTGGCCACCACGCTGGCCGCGCGCGGGTTCACCGACGCGGTGATCCGGCCGGACGGGCGGCTCGCGGTAGCCGAGGCGACCGAGTCCGATATCCGGGACGCGGCGACGGCGGCGCAGGTGCGGCTGGACAGCGTCATCCCCGACCTGATCCATCCCGACCGGGTGCTCGCGTCGCTGACCAAGCCGCAGGCTCCGGCGGCCCCGCCCTACCCCGGGCTGTCCGGGGCCGTTCATCATCCGACGCCGACGCCCTACGGAATTCCACGATGATCACGATTGTGCCCCCGGATCTGGTGCCCGCCATCAACTCCGAGGTCCGCAAGGTCAGCACGCTGCCGCTGAGCCGAATCCTCGCGGGCGGGCCGCTGGTGGTCGCGCTGCTCGCGAGCGTGACGAGCGCGCTGCTGGCGGGCAAGGCCGATCCGCGCGGCGAACCGGTCACCGGCGCCGCCACGATCGGGCTCTACGTCGGCATCGCGGTGGCGGTGCTGGCCGCGGCCGTGTTCGGCGCGGTCGGCAGCGGTGGCGAGTACCGGCATCAGAGCATGCCGGTGACCGCGTTGTTCACCGCGGACCGCGATCGGCTCACCGCGGCGAAGCTGCTGGTAACCGGCGTGTTCGCGGTGGCCGTCGCGCTCGCGGTCGAGGTGGTCGCCGGCCTGACGCTGGTGGTGTTCGGGCGCGGCAAATTCGACGTCGACCTGGAACTGGCGGCGGTGCTCGGCGGCGGACTGTTCGCCGCGGTCTGCTGGTCGGTGATCGGCGCCGGGCTCGGCTTGCTGCTGCGTTCGTCGTCGACCGCGATCGCGGTGCTGCTCGGCTGGCTGGTCATCGCCGAGCCGCTGCTCTGGCTGATCGCCAACGGCGTCGGCGCGACCGGCTTCGTCACCCTCTTCCCCGGCTCCGCCACGATCAGCACCGTCGCCGTCGGCTCCTACCCGGACAGCGATTTCCTCGCGCCGACACCCGCCGCGGTCGTGGTCCTGCTGCTGTGGACGATCGGCATCGGGGGCGCGGGCTGGTGGAATCTGCGTCGCCTCGACCTCTGAGCCTGCGGACCGCGGGAACAAAAGACGTGTCGGTGGGCGTCGTTACCGTGGATGGTTATGGGCGGGGTTGTCGAAGCGAGCGCACACACCGAGTCGCCTGAACGCGGCCCGGACGGTCCCGGCTGGATTCGCCGGCTCTGGGCCGAAAGCCGGTCGCACCCGGGCACGCTGGCGGGCTTGGCGGCGGCCGTGCTGGCGGGTGCGGCGGTGGAGATCGCCGGGCCGCTGCTGACCAAGCGCGCCGTCGATGCCGCGGGCACCGGTGCGACCGCGGTGATCGGCGTGGTCGCCGGGCTGCTGCTGGCGCTGGCGCTGGGCAGATTCGCGGCCGGATTCGGGCGGCGGCTGCTCGCGGGCAAGCTCTCGCTGGATGTGCAGCATGCGCTGCGGGTGGACCTGCTCGGGTCGCTGCAACGGCTCGACGGAGCGGGGCAGGACGCGATCCGGACCGGGCAGGTGGTGTCGCGGTCGATCACCGATCTGCAATTGGTGCAGGGCCTGCTGGCGATGGTGCCGCTGTCGAGCATGGCGGTGCTGGAGTTCCTGCTCGCCGCGGCGGTGATGCTGTGGTTGTCGCCGCCGCTCGCGGTGCTGGCGCTGCTGGTCGTGCCCGCGATCGCGGTGGTGGTCTATCGGGTCCGGCCGAAGCTCTACGCGGCCACCTGGTCCGCGCAGCAGCGGGCCGCCGATGTCGCGCAGCATGTGGAGGAGACCGTCACCGGCGTTCGTGTGGTGAAGGGATTCGGGCAGGAGGCCCGGATGGTGGACGTGCTCGAAAAGCACAGTCGCACCCTCTATTCCGAACGGATGCGCGCGGCCGCGGTCGACTCCCGGTTCGCGCCGACGGTGGCCGCGATTCCGCAGCTCGGCATGGTCGGGGTCATCGTGCTCGGCGGGTTGCTCGCGTTGCACGGAACGATCGGGATCGGCACCTTCGTCGCGTTCGCCGCGTATGTCGCGACGATGACCGGGACCGCACGGATCATGGCCGGTGCTTTGGTGCTCGCGCAGCTGACCAGGGCCGCCGCCGAACGGGTGTATCAGGTGATCGATACGTCGCCGAGCGTCACCGATCCGCCCGAGCCCACGCCGCTGCCCTCGGGTCCGCTCGGCATCGACATCGACGCGCTGACTTTCGGATTCGACCCGGAGCAGCCGGTGCTGCGCGAGCTGAACCTGACCGTGCGGCCCGGCGAGACCGTCGCGATCATCGGGCCGGCCGGTTCCGGGAAGACCACGCTGTCCCTGCTGCTCCCCCGGTTCTACGCGCCGGACTCGGGCCGCATCCGCCTGTTCGGTGCCGGTGACGACCGAGTCGACCTCGCGGATCTGCGCGCCGCCGAGCTGCGGGCCGCGATCGGCGTGGTGTTCGACGACCCGTTCCTGTTCTCCGACACCATCGCGGCCAATATCGCCATCGGCCGCCCGGACGCGACCGACGCGGAGATCCGGCAGGCCGCGACCTCCGCCGCGGCGGACGAGTTCATCAGCGAACTCCCCGACGGCTACGACACGGTCGTCGGCGAACGCGGGCTGACGCTGTCCGGTGGGCAACGTCAGCGCATCGCGCTGGCCAGAGCGCTGCTGGCGCAGCCGCGCATTCTCGTGCTCGACGACGCGACCTCCGCGGTCGACGCGATCACCGAGGCCGCCATCTTCGGCACGCTGCCCGATCAGGCCGGGCGCACCACCGTGATCCTGGCGCACCGGGAATCGACGCTCGCGCATGCCGATCGGGTGATCCGGTTACCCGCCCCACAGAGCGCGCACCTGCCCACGCACGGCGTCAGCGCCGCGATTCCCACGACCGTCGCCAACGGCAGCGCGGGCCGCACCTTCGCGGCCGCGGCCGCCGATCTCACCGAAACCCCTGAGCTGCGCCGGAATATCGCGCTGCTGCCGCCCGCGACCGAGCAGCCGCGACTCGATGCCCAGCGGATGCGGCAGCCCGACCCCGAGTTCCGGCTGACCGGGTTGCTGCGGCCGGTCCGCGCGCTGGTGTTCGCCGCGATCGCGTTGCTGCTGTTGGACGCGCTGGTCGGGGTCGCCTTCCCGCCGATCGTGCGGTTCGCCATCGACAGCGGGGTCGGCGACGCCGACGCCGGCGCGCTGGGTATCGCCGCCGGGCTCGGTCTGCTGCTGGTCGCCGCGGGCTGGCTGGTCGGCGCGGCGAACACGCTGATCACCGCGCGCACCGGCGAACGGGTGCTGTACGGCCTGCGCATCCGCAGTTACGCGCACCTGCAACGGCTCGGGCTCGACTACTACGAGCGGGAGCTGTCCGGCCGGATCATGACGCGGATGACGACCGACCTCGACTCGCTGTCCACGTTCATGCAGACCGGCCTGGCGACCACGCTGATCGGCGCGCTCACCTTCGCCGGGATCGCGGTCGCACTGCTGGTGATCGATCTGTCGCTGGCGTTGGTGGTGCTGGCCACGCTGCCGCCGCTGTTCGTGGCGACCGCGCTGTTCCGCCGGTTCGCGTCGACCGCGTACACCGTGTCCAGGGAGAACGTCTCCACGGTGAACGCCGACTTCCAGGAGAACGTCGCCGGACTGCGTGCGGTGCAGGCCAATCGGCACGAGCCGGTCGCGGCCCGGCGCTTCGCCGAGTACTCCGACCGCTACCGGCGCAGCCGGATGCGCGCGCAGGCCTCGATCGCGCTGTACTTCCCGTTCGTCACCGCTTGGTCGGGTGTGTCGCTGGCCGCGGTGATCTTCGTCGGCGCGCGCGAGGTGGCGGCGGGCACGACGACGGCGGGCACCCTGATCGCTTTCGTGCTGTATCTGGATCTGTTGTTCATGCCGGTGCTCGCGCTGTCCCAGGTGTTCGACGGGTATCAGCAGGCGCGCGTCGGGCTGCGCCGGATCGGCGAGCTGCTGCGCACGCCCTCGGCCATCGCGACCGATCGGCCCGACTCGGTGCCGATCGAGCAGCAGTTGCGCGGCGAGGTCGTCCTCGACACCGTGCGCTTCCACTACCCCGGCGTCGAAGCGCTCGCCCTGGACGACGTCTCGCTCACCATTCCCGCGGGCAGCACCCTCGCCCTCGTCGGCCCGACCGGCGCGGGCAAGTCCACCATCGTCAAACTGCTGGCCCGGCTCTACGACCTCCCGGCCGACGGCACCGGCGCGATCCTGGTCGACGAGACCGACATCCGTGATTACCGTCTCACCGACTATCGCGCCCGGCTCGGCATCGTCCCGCAGGAGGCGCACCTCTTCAGCGGCGACGTCGCGAGCAATATCGCCTTCGGGAAACCGTCCGCGACCGAGGCCGAAGTCGCCGAAGCCGCAGCTGCGGTCGGTGCGAGCGCGATGATCGCCGCCCTCCCGCACGGCATGCGGCAGCCGGTCGGCGAGCGCGGCCGCGGCCTGTCCGCGGGTCAGCGGCAGCTGATCGCGCTGGCTCGCGCCGAGCTGGTTCGCCCCGACCTGCTCCTGCTGGACGAGGCCACGGCTACCCTCGACCCGGACGCCGAGGCATCGGTGCTTGCCGCGAGTCGATCGCTGACCCGTGGCCGGACCACCGTCCTCGTCGCACACCGGCTCGGTACGGCCGCACGGGCCGATCGGATCGCCGTCGTCGAGCACGGCCGGATCGCGGAAATCGGGACCCACGCCGAGCTGCTCGCCGCGGCCGGACCGTATGCCGCACTGTGGTCGGCGGCACGTGAAACCGGGGGAATATTCTTGGTTACGGACAAGTCGTCTTTTATGAGGTGAGGTTTGTCGGGTGGTCAGTCGCTCCGTCGGTTTGCTGCTGGGCCTATCCTCAGATAGGGCGCATCGGCGCGCATCCGCTGATCCCCGTGCCGGGCACGTCACAAACGTCGCAGCGCGAAGAACGAAATGAGGCGAACACCTGCTGTGAGCAGCTCAACTTCCCAGTTCGGACAGAACCAGTGGCTAGTCGATGAGATGTATCAGAAGTTCAAGCAAGATCCATCTTCGGTCGATGAGAGTTGGCACGAGTTCCTCGCCGATTACACGCCCGAAGCCACGGGTGATTCCGGTAACAGCTCGGCCGCTCCGGCCGCGGCCGCTCCCGCGCAGGCGCCGACCCCGGCTCCGGCACCCGCGTCGGTGAACTCGGCTCCGAAGTCGAACGCGGCGCCCAAGGCCGCCGCGCCCGCACCGGCCAAGCCCGCGGCCGCCGCGCAGGCGCCGGCGAAGGCCACCGCGCGCACACCGCAGACCACCCCGGCGCCCACCTCCAACGCGGCCCCCACCTCCGGCGCCCCGAAGACCGACACCGCGGCCGACGAGGCCAAGGTGCTGCGCGGCGCGGCGGCGGCGGTGGCCAAGAACATGGCCGCGTCGCTGACCATCCCGACCGCGACCAGCGTGCGCGCCATCCCGGCCAAGCTGATGATCGACAACCGGCTGGTCATCAACAACCACCTGGCCCGCACCCGCGGCGGCAAGATCTCGTTCACCCACCTGCTCGGCTTCGCGATCGTCAAGGCGGTCAACGCGTTCCCGAACATGAACCGGCACTTCGCCGAGATCGACGGCAAGCCGAACGCGATCACCCCCGCGCACACCAACCTCGGCCTGGCCATCGACCTGCCCGGCAAGGACGGCAACCGTTCGCTCGTCGTCGCCGCCATCAAGGCCACCGAGGCGATGACCTTCGGCCAGTTCCACACCGCCTACGAGGACGTCGTCCGCCGCGCCCGCGACGGCAAGCTGACCTCCGACGACTTCGCCGGCGTCACCATCTCGCTGACCAACCCCGGCACCATCGGCACCGTGCACTCGGTGCCGCGGCTGATGCCGACCCAGGGCGCCATCATCGGCGCGGGCGCGATGGAATACCCCGCCGAGTTCCAGGGCATGAGCGACGAGCGGATCGCCGATATCGGCGTCGGCAAGCTGATAACGCTCACCTCCACCTACGACCACCGCATCATCCAGGGCGCGGAGTCCGGTGACTTCCTGCGCACCATCCACCAGATGCTGATCTCCGACGAGTTCTACGACGAGATCTTCCACGGGCTCGGCGTGCCGTACGAGCCGGTGCGCTGGCGCAAGGACATCCGCGAACGCGGCGTCGACAAGAGCACCCGGGTGCTCGAGATGATCGCGGCCTACCGCAACCGCGGCCACCTGATGGCGGACACCGATCCGCTGCGGCTGGTCAAGGACAAGTTCCGCAGCCACCCCGACCTGGACGTCACCCAGCACGGCCTGACCCTGTGGGACCTGGACCGCACGTTCAACGTCGGCGGCTTCCACGGCCAGGAGCAGATGAAGCTGCGCGAGGTCCTCTCGGTCCTGCGCGACGCCTACTGCCGCCACGTCGGTGTGGAGTACACCCACATCCTGGAAACCGAGCAGTTGCAGTGGATCCAGGAGCGGGTCGAGCAGAAGCACGTCAAACCGACTGTCGCACAGCAGAAGTACATCCTGAACCGGCTGAACGCGGCGGAGGCCTTCGAGACCTTCCTGCAGACCAAGTACGTCGGACAGAAGCGGTTCTCGCTCGAGGGCGCCGAGGCCGTCATCCCGATGATGGACGCGACCATCGACCAGTGCGCCGAGCACGGGCTCGACGAGGTCGTCATCGGCATGCCGCACCGCGGCCGGCTGAACGTGCTGGCCAACATCGTCGGCAAGCCCTACTCGAAGATCTTCACCGAGTTCGAGGGCAACATGAACCCGGCGGGTGCGCACGGCTCCGGCGACGTGAAGTACCACCTCGGCGCGCACGGCACCTACCTGCAGATGTTCGGCGACAACGAGATCGAGGTCTCGCTCACCGCCAACCCCTCGCACCTGGAGGCGGTCGACCCCGTGCTCGAGGGCCTGGTCCGGGCCAAGCAGGACCTGCTGGACAAGGGCGACGGCCCGGAGGGTTACTCCGTCATGCCGTTGATGCTGCACGGTGACGCCGCGTTCGCAGGTCAGGGTGTGGTGGCGGAGACGCTGAACCTGTCCGGCCTGCGTGGCTACCGGGTCGGCGGCACCATCCACATCGTGGTGAACAACCAGATCGGCTTCACCACGGCGCCGGAGAACAGCCGCTCCACCGAATACTCCACGGACATCGCGAAGTTCATCGGCGCGCCGATCTTCCACGTGAACGGCGACGACCCGGAAGCCTGCGACTGGGTGGCCCGCCTCGCGGTCGACTTCCGGCAGAAGTTCCGCAAGGACGTCGTGATCGACATGGTCTGCTACCGTCGCCGCGGCCACAACGAGGGCGACGACCCGTCGATGACCCAGCCGGCCATGTACGACGTGATCGACACCAAGCGTTCGGTGCGCAAGGCCTACACCGAGAGCCTGATCGGCCGTGGCGACATCTCGCTGAAAGAGGCCGAGGACGCGCTGCGCGACTACCAGGGTCAGCTGGAGCGGGTGTTCAACGAGGTCCGCGAGCTGGAGAAGTACACCCCGGAGCCGAGCGAGTCGGTCGAGGACGACCAGCGGGTGCCGACCACCGTGCAGACGGCCGTGGACAAGACCATCCTGCAGCGCATCGGCGACGCGTTCCTGAACGTGCCCGACGGGTTCAACGTGCACCCACGGGTGAAGCCGGTGCTGGAGAAGCGTCGCGAGATGGCCTACGAGGGCAAGGTCGACTGGGCCTTCGCCGAGCTGCTGGCCTTCGGCACGCTGATCGACGAGGGTCGCGCGGTGCGCCTGACCGGTCAGGACTCCCGGCGCGGCACCTTCACCCAGCGGCATTCGGTGATCATCGACCGCAAGACGGGCGAGGAATACACGCCGCTGCACAACATCGGCAGCAAGGATCCGGGCTGGTTCGCGGTGCACGACTCCGCGCTGAGCGAGTACGCCGCCGTCGGCTTCGAATACGGCTACTCGCTGGGCAACGAGAACGCACTCGTGTTGTGGGAGGCGCAGTTCGGCGACTTCGTCAACGGCGCGCAGTCCATCATCGACGAGTTCATCTCCTCCGGTGAGGCCAAGTGGGGCCAGCTCTCCGACGTCGTGCTGCTGCTGCCGCACGGCCACGAGGGTCAGGGTCCGGACCACACCTCCGGCCGCATCGAGCGGTTCCTGCAGCTGTGCGCCGAGGGCTCGATGACGGTCGCCGTGCCGTCCACCCCGGCGAACTACTTCCACCTGCTGCGCAGGCACGCGCTGGACGGCATCCGCCGCCCGATGATCGTCTTCACCCCGAAGTCGATGCTGCGCAACAAGGCCGTCGTGTCGGATCTGAAGGACTTCACCGAGAGCAAGTTCCGCTCGGTGTTCGACGAGCCCTCCTACGAGCAGGGCATCGGCGACCGCAGCAAGGTCAAGCGGGTCCTGCTGACCAGCGGCAAGCTCTACTACGAGCTGGCCGCCGAAAAGGCCAAGCAGAAGCGCGAAGACGTCGCGATCGTGCGGATCGAGCAGCTCTACCCGCTGCCCACCTACCGCCTGAACGAGTCGCTCGACCGCTACCCCAACGCGACCGACATCGCGTGGGTCCAGGAGGAACCGGCCAACCAGGGCGCCTGGCCCTTCTTCGGCCTCAACCTCCCCGAGTTGCTCCCCGAGCGCCTCGGCAAACTGCGCCGCATCTCCCGCCGCGCCATGTCCGCCCCGTCTTCGGGTTCGAGCAAGGTGCACGCGGTGGAACAGGCGGAGATCGTCGCCGAAGCCTTCGAACCGACCAACTGAGTAGTCCCAACCCGGACGCCGGGCCTGCTCCGCTTTCCAGCGG